>NZ_JBHVIN010000009.1:0-371622 GCF_042799575.1 Streptomyces sp. NPDC057682
TGCGTCACGCCGTGACGCACCCTGTGACGCACCGATGACGCACACCCACACCCCCGCGTCACACAAAACCGCAGGTCAACAGCCCGCGTGACGCTCGTGACGCTGTGACGCAGAAATCCCCACCTAGGACAGGCACAGCCGCCCCTCCCCCCAAGGAGTCGCACCGTGGCCCCGAAACGTGCCCCCGAGACCGACCCGCAGACCACGCTCCGCGCCGGCCTCCCCGACCGCTACCTGACCCCCGACGACTTGGTCACGATGTTCGGCCTGCCGAGCGTCGAGACCGTCTACGCATGGCGCCGCAAGAAGCTTGGACCGCCCGCCATCCGCATCGGCAAGTACCTGCGCTATGACCCCGCCGCCGTACAGGCATGGGTGCGCGAGCAGACCGCCTACGACGCCGCCTGACCCGCTCGCCCCCTCAGACACCGAGTCCGGCAGGGATGCGCATCGCCCCCTGAAGCGCCGCTTCTGGCCGCATTCGAAGGGAGACAGGAGCCCCTTTCGGATGCGGCCCACCATCTACGAGAGGTCACAGCCCGCATGGCTGGCTACGTTCAGGACCGTTGGTTCAAGGAAGAGACAACCCCGGACGGCAAGGTCGTTCGCGTCAAGACTGATCGCCACGGCATCGGGATGCGCTATCGCGCGCGCTACTTCGGCCCGGACGGCACCGAGAAGTCGGAGAGCTTCCCGGACCGGCAGAAGGGCCGGGCCGACAAGTGGCTGACGCGCATCGAAGCCGACATGGACGCGGGGAACTACGTCGACCCGAAAGCGGGTCGAGTCACCTTCGGCGAGTACGCCGAGAAGTACCTCGGCGGGTTGACTGCCGACCAGGTCAGTCAGGAGGTCGTGCGCAGGCGTATCCGGCTCCACGCGGTGCCCTACATGCGGACGCGTCCGATGGGATCGTTCAAGCCCGAGCACGTTCGGACGTGGCTAAACAGTCTCCAGTTGGCAGTACCGAACGGCACCTACCGCCGCGCCATCTACGACTCGGTGTCGGCGCTGTTCAACGCTGCGGTGGACGACAAGGTTCTCAAGTCGAACCCGTGTCATGCCCAGTCGGTTAAGGCCCCGGTGCCGGAGGACCGGCTGATCGTGCCTTGGTCCGAGGAGCGCGTGCTGGCAGTTCGCGGGGGGCTGCCCGCGCGTTACGCGGCCACCGTGGACGCGGGCGGGGGCTGTGGGTTGCGTCAGGGGGAGGTCTTCGGGCTCGCCAAGCCCAACATCGACTTCGCGGCGGGGTGGGTGCACGTCCGACAGCAGATCAAGCGTGTCGGCGGAACCCTCGTCTTCGCCCCGCCCAAGCGCGGCAAGCTCCGGGACGCGCCCCTGAGCCCCGTGGTGGGGGCAGGCTTGCGGGACCATATGGACCTGTTCCCGCCCGTGCCCGTCACGCTGCCCTGGAAGACCCCGGACGGGCCGCCGACGACGCTGGAGCTGGTGTTCACCAGCGGTGTGGGCCACGCCATCTGGCGCAGCTACTTTGACGACTTCGTATGGAAGCCAGCCCTTGCCCACGCGGGTGTCATTCCGCCGCGTGAGAGGGGCGAGCGGCGCTACGCCGCCGCACCGGACGACGGCATGCACGCTCTCCGGCACTTCTACGCTTCGGTGGTGCTGGAGGCCGGAGGCAGCATCAAGGCTCTGAGCGTCTACCTGGGGCACTCTGACCCGGGGTTTACGCTGAAGATCTACACCCACCTCCTGCCGAGCAGCGAGGAGAAGGCGCGGGCGGCGGTGTCGTCGGTCTTCCAGCGCATCCGCCCGCTGGGGCTCTCGGAAGCGGCCTGACGAGCAGCTACCGGCCCCCTACCGGCCCACGGCCCCGGACCGGCCCCTGTCTCGCGGCTCCGCCGCTGGTCAGGAGCCCTTCTGCACCTAGGTACCGCAAGACACACCCCATCTTGCCTGACGTCCATCCCCGGACGGAAACCAGTACCGCACGGGCCGCCTCCGCCCCCTCCCCCTCACGCGACGGCCCCGGTAGGGCCCCGCCGTGGCGGGGCCCTACCGGGGCCGTGACCGGTGCGTCACCGGCGGTGCGTTACCGGCGGTGCGTCGGCGCGCGGCCGGGTCGGGCGGGCTCAGTCGCCGGAGGGGCGGTCCTTGCGGCGGCGGAGGACGAAGACCGCGCCGCCGCCGATGACGACCAGGGCGATCGCGATGCCGGCGATGAGCGGGGTGGCGTTGGAGCTGCCGGTCTCGGCGAGGTTGCCCTCGGGGCCGGAGGCGGTGCCGGTGCCGCCGGCGGTGGCGGTCGTGGTGGTGGGCTGCTCGGCGGTCTGGGTGGTGAGGCCGTCGGTGCCGGTCCCGGCGGTCAGGCAGTCCAGGACGCCTTTGAAGGTGCGGGTGAAGCCGTCGGACCCGGTGACCGTGACGTCGTACGCCTGGTCCTCGGCGACCGGGACCGTGACGGTCTCGGTCCGGCCGGGGGCGACGGTGTGCTCGGCGCCGGCCAGCTCGTAGGTGAACGGCTCGTCGCCCGTGTTGCGGGTGGTGACGTCGACGCCGCCCTTGGCGCAGTTCTTCTTCGCCGTGACCGCGGGGACGGCACCCTTTCCGGCCCAGGTGGCGGTGGCGGTCGCGGAGACGGTGGACTCGCTGGAGCCGGCCAGGATCTGTGTCTGGCTCCGGGTGGCCCCGGCGAAGGCGCGGCCGACCGGGACGGAGGTGGTGGCCTGGACGGTCAGCGCGGCGGAGCCGTCGGCGGCCCCGGCCGGCACGTCGAACCAGAGCTGGGTGCCGTCGACCGCCGTGGTGACGGGCTTGCCCTTCTTGTCGGTGATCCGGACGCCGCTGGCGGCGTCCGCCGGCGGGGTCACGCCGACCTGACCGGCGTTGGTGCGCACGGTGACCGGGCCGACGCGCTTCCCGGAGCGGCCGGAGACGGCGACCGGGTCCAGGGCGAGGGAGGCCTTGGGCTCGACGGTGTTGTTCGCCGACTTCTCCAGCCAGTCCGCGAGCTTCTCCGCCTGCTTGTCGGAGGCCCGGACGTCGGCGTCGTCCGAGTAGCGCCAGATGGCGACCTGGGTGCCGGCCGCCGCGGTCCGCTCGGTGAGCGGGCCGGTGCCGGCCTGCTTCGCGAGCGCCTGGAGGTCGTCGATCTGCGGGTAGGAGTGCTCCAGGATCCAGCGGATCTTCCCGGCGTTCCTGTTGGTGCCGAGCGAGGTCTGGTTCCAGGGGGTCTCCAGGTACTTCGCCTGGTCCTGGGTGGGGTTGTGGATGTCGATGCAGTACGTCTTGAGCGTGCCCCCACCGTCGACGGTCATCTCGAAGAGCCCGGCGGGCAGCTTCTGGTTCTTGCCGTTCGTCCGCAGGATCGCGCTGTCGAAGGTCTTCAGTCCGTCGAGGGTGGCCGTCGCGCCGCCCTGGTGCGCGGGCGCCTCGTCGGCGACGGCGCCGCCCGCCCCGGTGAGCGCGCCGGCCACGACCAGACCGGTCGCCACCAGCGTGGCGGCCAGCCGGGTCATGCCCCGTCTCCGCCCGGTGTCGGACGCCGCCGTCGATGACGGACCGGTCGCTGAAGAAGCAGAAAACACAGAATTCCCCTCCGGGCGAGACCCTCACGTCCGGTACGTGTGTGGGGAATGTCCCGCCAGCCGACTCAAGTGCCCTGTGAGTACCGAGGAATCCTAAGGACCGGGCGTAGAACAGTCCCCCGTCATACCGTCCGACAAGCATTCCGAATCGGAATCGTTATCCCGCGCAATGATCCCGACGACCGGCTCCGGACACCGGATCCGGGTCTGCTCGACAGGAATCTTGGCCGGAAATCGCCATTCCTCCGAGGGCCTTCCGTCGGCCCGTCAGGGCGCGGCGGCCAGTTCCCGATCCTTCTTCTGACGTCCCGTCCGCCGCCGGGTGACGGGCCGTTCGCCGCGCGCCCCCGCCCCCTCGTCCCGTTCCGGGCCGTCGGGCGGCACCTGGTCCGCCGACCGATCGTTTTCCGCCGCCCGGACCTGTTCACCGTCCGGCCGCCGCTCGCCGTCCCCCGGTTCCACGCCCGGCCGTTCCCGCACCGCCCATGGGTCCGGTTCCGCTCCACCGCCGCCCCGGGTCACCGCCGTCCGCTCCGAATCGGCCCTCACCGCGCGCCGGAAGGCGGACGTCCCCCGGGTCAGATCGTGGCCGACCGCCGTCGCCTCGATGTCCACGAACGTGCGCCGCTGCCCCTCCCGTTCCTCCTCGCGCACCTTCAGCCTCCCGTGCACCACCAGGGGTTCACCGACGGCGACCGAACCGGAGAGATTCGCGGCCAGGGTGCGCCAGGCCCAGACCGTGTAGAAGCTCGTGTGCCCGTCCGTCCAGAGCTGTTTCTCGCGGTCCCAGCGGCGCGGTGTCACGGCGAACCGGAATCGCGCCATTCCCCCGCTCGCCGTCTCCCGGAACTCCACACCCGTGGCCGCGTTTCCCACCAGCGTCACCAAGGTCTCGTTCATGACTCCGCCTCCCCTTCGGTCCGGATTCCGTGACCGCGCTCATACGCGCCGTCACCGGTTCCATCGTGAAGGGGAGGCGGAATTCCCGCTGAACCCTGTGGACTAACGCCCCGTTGTGGAAAACTCCGTCACCGCCACGAAGCGCTCGCGCACTTCCCGGTACCGCACCAGCTCGGCCGAGACCGGATCGAGCACCTTGGCCCGCCCCAGCGCCGCGGCCGCCTCGCGCAACCGCCGCTCGGCCTCCTGCCCGTACCGCCGGGCCGGTCCCCGGGCCGCCGCCGCACACGACCACTCCACCAATGGACCGCCCACGATCCCGGCCAGCATCAGCAGAGCGGGGGTCAGCAGCCCCGGTTCCAGCACGCCGATGATCTGGCCGGCCAGCCACAGACCGCCGAAGACCTGGAGCAGCGTCATCGCCACCTGGGCGAGCACGGCGGCGGGCCACCATGCGGGCCGGGGCGGCTTCTCGCCCCCACGCCCGGCCTCCCCACGCCCGGCCTCGCCACGTCCGGCCTCGCCCCGGGCCCCGAACCCGGCGGAGACACCGGCACCGGCACCGCCGCGCTCCCCGGCCCCGGAATCCCCGTCGCTCCCCGCCCCAAAGCCCGTCCCCGTCCCGGATCCCGTCCCCGCCCCGGATCCCGCCCCCATGCCCGTGCTCGTGCTCGTCGCCTCGACCCCGGCGGCCCGCCCGGCGAGTGCGTCGAGGGCTTCGGGGAGGTCGCGCGCGCCGTGGACAGCGGCCTCACGGACGGCCTGGGCCCAGGGGCCTGGCAGTCCGGCGGCGGCGTCGTCGGCGACCGTGCGGACGGCCTGTTCGACGCGCTGACGGGCCGTGAGGTGCTCCTCGGGCGGAGCGGTGACGGGGGTGGGGTCGGGGCCGCCGGGGCGGCGGGTCGCCTCGTACCAGCGCCAGAGCCGCAGCCACGGCGTGCCGCAGGCGCGTCCGGCGTTGCGGCGCCAGGCGCGCTCGGCGGCCTGTCCGGCGGCGGCGGCCCCGACCGCGTCGGCGAGCCGGTCGGCGAACTCCTCCCGGGCCCGCTCCCCCAGCCCCGGCCGCCCCTCGGCGACGTACACGGGGCGGAGCCTGGCCGCGGCGGCGTCCACATCGGCGGAGAGCCGGCGGGTCGCCGCCGTACGCTCCTGGACGAACCGGCCCAGCAGGTCGCGCAGTTCGCCCACGCCGTCACCGGTCAGGGCGGACAGGGACAGGACGGTCGCGCCGGGGTCGCCGTGCTCGCCGACGGCCATGCCGTCCTCGTCGAGGAGGCGGCGCAGATCGTCGAGCACCTGGTCGGCGGCGTCACCGGGCAGCCGGTCGATCTGGTTGAGGACCACGAAGGTGACCTCGGCGTGCCCGGCGAGCGGGCGCAGATAGCGCTCGTGCAGGGCGGCGTCCGCGTACTTCTCCGGGTCCACCACCCAGATCACCGCGTCCACCAGCGCCAGCACCCGGTCCACCTGGTCGCGGTGGCCCCGGGCCGCCGAGTCGTGGTCGGGGAGGTCGACCAGGACGAGGCCCTGGAGCGCCTCGTCGGCGGCGGAGCCGGTGGTCTGCGGCCTGCGCCTGAGGCGTCCGGGGACGGCGAGGCGGTCCAGCAGCCCCGCCGCGCCGTCCGTCCAGGAGCAGGCCAGGGGCTGGGAGGTGGTGGGCCTGCGCAGCCCGGTCTCCGAGATCTGGGTGCCGGCGAGGGCGTTGAAGAGGGTCGACTTGCCGCTGCCGCTCGCTCCGGCGATGGCGACGACGGTGTGGCGCGAGGAGAGCCGCTGCCGGGCGGCGGCCTCGTCGAGCACCCGTCCGGCCTCGGCGAGATCGGACCGGTCCAGCCGGGCCCGGGACAGGCCGACGAGTTCGCGCAGGGCGTCCAGCCGGGGGCCTAGCGGGCTGCCGGAGGGTACGTACGCCTCGACCTGGGGCCGCAGCTCGTCCTCCGGCGGGATCGCCGGGTCCTCGGACGGGTCCGTCCCCGCGGCGGCCGAGGCGCGGCGGGCGATGAGCCCGTCGTCCCAGCCCTCGCCGGTGCGCCCGGGGGCCCGCTCGGCATCCGCGCCCGGACCGGGCACGGACGAGGGCGCGGGTTCCCGGGAACCGGCGTCCCCGCCTCGTCCGGGGCCTTCGTCAGTGACGGCAGTCATCGCTGCCACCTCTCCTTCTGCAGTACGGACAGGGCGGCGATCAGTTCGGCCTGCGGCTCCGGGGCCACGTCCATGCGGTCCAGCGGAGCGAGCCGGCGGTCGCGTTCGCCGTCGAGCACCTGGTCGAGGTAGCTGGTGAGCAGTGCCCCGCCCTTGTCGCGCAGGCGCAGGGCGCCCTGGGCTCCGATGCGTTCGGCCAGTTGCTCACCGGCGGTACGGGCCCGGCGTCCGCCGAGCAGGGCGGCGGCGAGCAGGGCGGCGACGGTCTCGGGGGCCGGGGCGGTATGGCGTTCCATCAGCCGCACCTCCTCCTCGGCCAGTTCCTCCAGGACGCGGCGCCAGCGGCGTACGGTCATGGCGATCCGGCCCCGGATGTCCTCGGCCGGTCCCCAGCCGCCGTCCTCACGGCCCGCGGACTCGAAGGCGAAGCCGCCGGAGGCGGGTTCACGGCGCCAGGTGGTGCGGATCTGCTCGTCGGCGGCGGCCACCGCGCACTCCAGGAGCGCGGCCAGGGATTCCACGAGGGCGTCCAGGACCTCGTCGGCGGTGCTGTACAGCGGATAGCCGCGCCAGCGGGTCCGGGCGTCCCCGGCCAGCGCGCCGCCGTTGCGCAGCCGCCGGCGGACGCGGGCGCCCTCGGTGCGGTAGGCGTCCTCGACCAGACCGGTCAGCCGCACGGCCGCCGCGTACTGTGCGGCCACCGCCCCGGCGAGCGCGGGCATCCGGACGTCCAGGGAGTCGATCATCCCGGCCGCCGTGCGGCCGACGGCCTGCTGACGGGCCGCCGGGTCCTGGGCGCGGTGGGCGAGCCAGGCGCGCAGCGGGGCGACGGCGGTGGTGGGCAGCAGTCCGCTACCTCCGCCCGCGGACTCGGGGAGTTCGGGGATGGTGAAGCGGGGCACCTCCCCGAGCCCCGCCTTGGTGAGCAGGGCCCCGTACTGGCGGGACACCTCGGCGATCACCTGGTGCGGGACCCGGTCCAGGACGGTGACGAGCGAGGCGTCGTACTCCTTCGCGGTGCGCAGCAGATGCCAGGGCACGGCGTCGGCGTACCGGGACGCCGTCGTCACCATGACCCAGACGTCGGCGGCGCAGATGAGTTCGGCGGCCAGCACCCGGTTGCGCACGACGAGCGAGTCGATGTCGGGGGCGTCCAGCAGGGCGAGGCCGCGCGGGAGTCCGGTGGCGGTCTCCAGGCGCAGCGCGGTGCCCTCCTCGGCCGCGTTGCCGTCGAGTCCGTCCAGGTCGTCGCACTGCCCCGGGTCGGCGGACTCCTCCGGCGGCAGCCAGACCCGGGTGAGCTGCGGCAGGACCCGGATGCCGGTGAACCAGTGCTGGTCGTCCGGGTGGCAGACGAGGACGGGCGTACGGGTGGTGGGGCGCAGCACCCCTGCCTCGCTGACCCGGCGTCCGACCAGTGAGTTGACGAGCGTCGACTTGCCGGCCCCGGTGGATCCCCCGATGACGGCGAGGAGCGGTGCCTCGGGGTCCTTGAGCCGGGGCAGCAGATAGTCGTCGAGCTGGGCCAGCAGCTCGGTCCTGGTCTGCCGGGCACGTGGTGCGCCCGGGAGCGGGAGGGGCAGACGCACGGCGGCGACACAGTCGCGCAGGGCGGAGAGTGCGTCGATGAGCTGAGGCCGTACGTCCAAGGTCACCACATGCGAAGAATGCCCAATTTTGGAGCCTTTTTGAAGCGTATAACCACCTCTGCGCGCCGGTTCCCCCGTCCGGACAGAGGGGACGAGTGGGGCGCAGGCATAACGAGTGCACAACACCCGGGGCGCGGGGCGTCAAAAGCGATGCATGAATCGCACCTACCTGCGATTATCGTCTCGCTTCACCGAACCTACACATCGTGCCACGCAGGTGAAGCAACCGGGCCGAGCCCAATGGAGCCCTATCCTTGTCCCGGCAAGGTCACGGACCGCCCGGTCCCAGGGCTCCAGGCCGCCGAGGCCCACACCCGGCCCCCGTAGCTCAGTGGATAGAGCAGGTGCCTTCTAAGCACTTGGCCGCAGGTTCGAGTCCTGCCGGGGGCGCACAGAACAGACGACCGCAGGGCCCTCCAGCCGGAGGGCCTTTTCGCTGGTCGGGGGCACGCTACTGGGCCGGGTGTAGCGGGAACGTAAGCACCGGGCCACCTCTCGGCCGCGCACGATCCGCCCCAGCGCCCGGCCACCCGCTCTTCACCGGAACGCGGCCACGCACTTGACTCCATGACACGATTATCGTGTCATGGATGGGTGCTGTACGCGACCCCCTCCCTCGACGCCGACGATCGGCGGGCCCTCGACGAGATCGAGAGCATGCGCCGCGCCCTGCGCCACATGCTCCGGGCCACCCCGCGCTGGACCCGCCAGCTGCGGCGCAATCTCACCGCCCGCGCGATCGCCGGATCGAACACCATCGAGGGGTACGCGGCGACGGTCGACGACGTGGAAGCCCTCATGTCCGGCGAGGAACCGCTGGAGACCGGGGAGAAGACGCGTGCCGAACTGGAGGGCTACCAGCGCGGCATGACCTACATCCAGGCCCTCGCCGACGCCGGGGACGACTTCCGTTACGACGCCGGCCTGTTCAACGGCCTGCACTTCATGCTGCAGGGCCACCACCTCGACAAACGCCCCGGCCGCTGGCGCGACGGGCCCGTCTACGTCACGAGCCCCGACGACCCCCTCGTCCCCGCCTACACCGCACCGGACCAGGCTGATGTCCCCGCCCTCATGGCGGAGTTCATCGACTGGCTCAACGAGGGCGACCTCGACGCGCCCGTCCACGTCCGCGCCTCCATGGCCCACCTCAACCTCGTCAAGATCCACCCGTGGAAGGACGGCAACGGGCGCATGTCCCGCGCTCTGTCCACGCTCGTTTTCTCCCGCGAGGCTCTGATGCCGCCCGAGTTCTCCTCCATCGAGGAATGGCTCGGCCGGGGACAGAACACCTACGCCTACTACCAGATCCTGGAGGACGTGGGCGGCCCCCACTGGAGCCCGAAGCGGGACACCCGGCCCTGGGTCCGGTTCTGCCTGACCGCCCACCACCGCCAGGCCCAGCAGGCGCGGCGCCGCTTCGATGTGATGTCACAGGCCTGGACCCGCCTGGTAGACAGTGTCGAGGCCGCCGGTTTGGACGAGCGAGTCGTCTACGCCCTGCTGCCCGCGTTCTCGGACGCGAAGGTGCGGCGCACCGTCTACCAGCAGGACGCCGATCTCAGCGACCAGCAGGCCATCCGCGACATCCGCGAGCTCGTGGCCCGCGGCTGGCTCGTCCCCCACGGCAAGGCCCGCGCCCGCTACTACGCCCCGGGCCCGCTCATGGATCCGGTCCGGGACGAGGTCCGCCAGTCCACGGAGCCGTACAAGGATCCCTACCGGCGAGAACGATGACCCCCTGCCGGCGACGATGCGGCAAAGGTCCTCATTGACGCCGCCCCCACCCCGCGTCTAGCTTTCCAGCGGCGATTGAATCCTTTCATTCGAGGGGTCGGGAGCACCGCACATGCAGCGTGTCTGTTTTCTGCTGAACGTACGCAAGGACCGGATCGAGGAGTACCGCGCGCGGCACGCCGCCGTGTGGCCGGAGATGCTGGAGGCGTTGTCGGCGGCGGGGTGGGGGAACTACTCGCTCTTCCTGCGGGAGGACGGGCTGCTGGTGGGTTATCTGGAGACGGAGGACTTCGACGCGGCGCGGGAGGCCATGGCGGGGACCGAGGTGAACGGGCGGTGGCAGCGGGAGATGGCGGAGTTCTTCGAGCAGACGGAGGCGGCGGACGAGGCGATGGTGCCGCTCTCCGAGGTGTTCCACCTGGCGTGACCGGGCTCCGTGCTCAGACCGCCAGGGCGGCCAGGACGAACGCGGCCAGGGAGAGCACCGTGCGGATGCGGTGGAGGGCGTTCCAGCGGGGCTCGAAGGCGGTGCGGGCGGCCGTGTCGTCGCCGCCCTCGGAGGCGGCGAGCGCGTTGTTCAGGGGGATGTTGCCGGCGACGGTGACGAGGTGGGAGGCGACCGCGCAGGCCAGGGCCGCGAGGACGAGCGGCCAGCCGTCCTCGCCGTGTTCGGTGAAGGCTGCGACGGCGGGGAAGGCGATCACGCCGAGGAAGAGGAGCAGGAAGACGGGCCCCGGGACCTTCTCGTTGAAACGGCGCATCGCCGCCGTGAAGCCCGGGTCGGGCAGGGCGGCGATGCCGGGCATGATCGCGACGAGGAACGTCAGCAGGAAGCCCGCGTAGAGGCCGGTCGTGATGACGGAGAGGCTGAGGAACAGGGAGTCCATGGGCCCATCATGGCCGGTCGGGTCCGGTCGCACGGGGTGAATTCGCATGCCCGTGCGACCGGTTGGGGACCGTCGGTCCGTCGCGGCCGTGACCACGCGCCGCCCGTGCGACCGGTTGGGGCGCCGGTCCGTCTCGCCTCCGTCCTGCTCCGTCCCGCGCCCTGCCTCTCGACCTCTCACCCCCTCCCCCGGGCTCAGTCCATCTCGCCCTCGTCCGTCCTCGGTTCCGGGCCGCCCCGGCCGCCCTTGAGGCGGTCCGCCTGGCCGATCATCGTGGCGAGGCGGGCCACCGCGTCGTCCTCGGTGCGGGTGGCCAGGTCCTCGGCGTGGGCGGCGAGGGTGGCCAGGGAGGGGGAGCCGGGGAGGGACTCGCCGCGCAGGGCCTCGGCGAAGTAGGCGGCGGTGGCGGTCACCTGGAGGCGGTCGCTGCCGCCGTTCCACAGGGCGCCGCGGACACGGGAGACCTCCACGGAGCCGGTCCGCTCGTGCGGGGCGCGGGTGCGGGGGTCCAGCCAGCGCACGGTCGCGGTGGCGACGTGGCCGGAGGCGCCGTCGCGCAGGAGCACGGCGTAGAGGGCGGTCACGGTGTGGCCGGGGCCGACCTCGCCGCCGTCCACGGCGTCGTTGCGGAAGTCGTCGTCGGCCACCCTGCGGTTCTCGTAGCCGATCAGCTTGAACTTCCGCACGGTCTCCGGGTCGAAGGCGACCTGCGCCTTGGCGTCGCGGGCGGTCAGTTCGACATGGGCGGGGAGCTGGTCGACGAAGACCTTGCGGGCCTGCTCCTCGTCGGAGATGTACGTGGTGTGGCCGTCGCCCTTGTCGGTGAGCCGTTCCATCAGCGCGTCGCCGTAGTCGCTGCCGACACCGACGCCGAAGAGGGTGATGCCGTAGTCGCGGCGGGCCTTGCCGATGCGTTCCAGGATGGCGTCGGCGTCGGTCTCACCGGTGTTGGCCAGGGCGTCGGAGAGCAGGACGACGCGGTTGTTGGCGCCCTCGCGGTGGCCTTCGACGGCTTCCTCGTAACCGCGCCGGACGCCCGCCTCCACGTTGGTGGAATCGGTGGCTTCCATGGAGTCGACGGCGTCGTGGATCCGTTGCCGGTGGTCCCGGATCCGGGTCATCGGCAGGACGGTGCGCGCCTCGTCGCTGAAGGTGACCAGCGCCACCGAGTCGTCGTCGCGCAGTTCGTCGGTGAGGATGCCCAGGGAGGTCTTGACCAGGCCGAGGCGGTCGGACGAGGCCATGGAGCCGGAGATGTCCACGACGAAGGTGAGGGCGGCGGGCGGGCGCTCCGCCGTGCTGGGCGCGGCCTTGGTGGCCAGGCCGACCCGGACCAGGGACCAGTCGCCGCCCTCGCCGCCCGCGCGGGCCCCGTCGACGGAGACGGTGAAGCCGTTGCCCGCCGGGCGCCGGTAGCCCTGGCGGAAGCTGTTCACGAACTCCTCGGGCCGGACGGTCTCCGGTGCGGGCAGCCGGCCGTCCGCCAGGGTGCGGCGGGCGTAGCCGTACGAGGCGGTGTCGACGTCCAGCGCGAAGGTGGAGAGGTAGTCGGGGCGGGCGGTCGCCGTCAGCCCGTCCGGCTTCTTCCGGCCGTCCGCCTCCGCCGCCCGCTGCTGGTCCCCGGCCGTCCCGCCGCCCGGGACCGCCCCGCCGGTCGCGGCCGGGGCGGGCGCCGGTCCGCGCTTGTCGCTCGTCGCGGAGCCGCGGTCGGAGTCCGTCCCCGAGCACCCCGTGAGCAGCACCCCGCCCGCCAGGAGCAGCCCCACCGCTCCCCGGTACATCCGCGTCCTGCGGTCCATCCCCTACCCCCAGTGTCGTCGTGTCACCACTCGTGAATGTGACGCGCGAACCGGTGCGGCGGACCCGCGAGTTGATTGCGGAAGGGTTGCGATGCGGCAACGGCGGGGCGCTCCGCGGCGGAAGGTCGAGATCAGGAAACGATGTCCTTACGACTGAACCCCCGGAAGGCCAGCGCGACCAGGATCAGGGCATAGGTCACTGATACGGCCGCGCCCTTCGCCATGCCGGCCCACTCCGGATCGGGCTGGAGGGCGTCGGCCCAGGCGAACTGCCAGTGGGCGGGCAGGAACTCGCGCCAGGAGCCGAGCGCGGTGACCGCGTCCAGCACATTGCCGACGATGGTCAGCCCGACCGCGCCGCCCACCGCGCCGAGCGGGGCGTCGGTCTTCGTGGAGAGCCAGAACGCCAGTCCGGCGGTGACCAGTTGGGAGACGAAGACGAAGGCGACGACGAGCGCGAGGCGGGGCACGGTGTCGCCGGCGGCGAGTTCGCCGCCGGTGGGCAGTTCCAGCGGGCCCCAGCCGTAGGCGGCCGCACCGGCCGCCAGGGCGACCACCGGCAGCAGCACCATCGCGGCGAGGCTGAAGCCGAGCGCCACCACGAGCTTGCTCCACAGCAGCCGGGCCCGGGGCACGGGCGCGGCCAGCAGATAGCGCAGCGAGGACCAGCTCGCCTCGGAGGCCACGGTGTCGCCGCAGAACAGCGCCACCGGCACCACCAGCAGGAATCCCGCCGAGACGAACAGACAGGTCGCCGCGAAGTTCGCCGCGGACGCGGTCGCGGTGTCCATCAGGGTGATCCGGTCACCGCCCCGGCCGCCGCCGTCGGGGGTGCCCCCGATGGCGAAGGCCGCGATCAGGACGAACGGCAGTGCGGCGAGCACCCCGCCCATGATCAGGGTGCGGCGCCGGCGCAGCTGGCGGACGGCCTCGACGCGCAGCGGCAGGGTCCGCCGGGCCCGGTAGCCGGGGGCCTCCGGGGCCTCGGCAGGGTCGGGGAGAGCGGCTGCGGTACTCATGCGGAGCCTCCGGAGATCAGGGTGAGGAACGCGTCCTCCAGGCGGCGGTGCGGGCCGACACCGGTCAACGGGACGTCGAGGCGCACCAGTTCGCCGACGAGCTGGGGCGTGGTGGCGCCGTCGAGGCGGACGAGCAGCCCGTGGGCGTCGTCGGTGCGCACGGCGGAGCCGATCCCCGGGAGTGCGGCGATCTTCCCGGCGAGCGGTTCGCCGATCTCCTGGGCGGAGGTGACCAGCACCATGTCACCGGAGCCGGTGATCTCGGCGACGGGACCGGCCTGGACGAGCCGTCCGCGGTCCATGACCACGAGGTGGGTGCAGGACTGTTCCACCTCGGACAGCAGATGGCTGGAGACGATGACGGTGCGGCCGCCGGCCGCGTACCGGATCATCACGTCCCGCATCTCGCGGATCTGGGGCGGGTCGAGTCCGTTGGTCGGTTCGTCGAGGATCAGCAGATCGGGCAGGCCGAGCATGGCCTGGGCGATGGCCAGCCGCTGCCGCATGCCCTGGGAGTAGGTGCGCACGGCGCGGGCCAGGGCGTCGCCGAGTCCGGCGATCTCCAGGGCCTCCTCCATGTGCGCGTCCCCGGCGGGCCGTCCGGTGGCCTTCCAGTACAGCTCCAGATTGGCGCGGCCGGACAGGTGCGGCAGGAATCCGGCGCCCTCGACGAAGGAGCCCACGCGGGACAGCACGGGTGCGCCGGGGCGGACGGCCCGTCCGAAGACGCGGATCTCGCCCTCGTCGGGGGTGATGAGCCCCATGAGCATGCGCAGGGTGGTCGTCTTGCCCGCGCCGTTGGGTCCGAGGAGGCCGAGGACCTGCCCCTTCTCGACGCGGAAGGAGAGGTCGCGGACGGCGTACCGGTCGGTGGCCCCGGCGTACTTCTTCGACAGGCCGGTGATCCGCAGCGGCACCTCGGCGAGCGCGGGGTCCGGGGCGGGGGCGGTGGTCCGGCGGCGTGCGGTCAGGAGGAGGACGGCTGCGACGACGATCGCGATGGCCGGCAGGCCCCAGGTCCACCAGGGCAGGGCGGCGGGGGCGGTGGTCAGTCCGGGGGCGGTGGGCAGGGTCAGCGGTCCGTCGAGGGAGGCGGTGTACGCGACCGGCGCGGCCGGGGAGGCGTAGCCGAGGTCGGTGGCGGAGAGCACGAGGCGCAGCCGGTGCCCGGCGTCGAAGGCGTGGTCCACGGCGGGCAGGGTCAGCTCGACCGGCTTGCCCTGCTGTGCGGGGGTGATCCGGTACGGGGCGACGAGCTGGGCGGGCAGTTGCTGCTGCTTGCCGTCCGGGGAGACGTCGTACACCTTGCCGAACAGGACCGCGTCGCCCTTCTCGGCCGTCACGGTGACGCGCACGGCCGGTGCGCCGGTGACGCGGAGCGAGGCGGTGAGCGGGGCGGAGTCGAAGCGGGCGTACTGGCCGGGGAAGTCGAGGGAGAGGCCGACACCGAGGGTGGAGAGCTGGGCGATCCCCCCGCCGAGCCCCGGCACGGCGGAGATGGCGGGCGGGCTCGCCCCGGCCGGGTTGTCGAACCGCTGGGTCCTTCCGCGCAGTTCGACGGCGTGCGGGCCGCTGCCCAGTCCGGGGTACGTGTCCCCGCTCGCGCCCCGGGTCCGGACGGCGCCGTCGGTGGAGTCGATGCCTCCGGTGCGGGTGACGCGGAAGGCGGGCCCGGTGGAGGCGGAGCCGTCCTTCTTGAGGTAGCGGTCGAACCAGGCGCCGACGCGCCGCTGGACCCGGTCGGTCTCGGGGTCTCCGCCGTCGTGGCCGCCGGCGATCCAGTCGACGGCGACGGGGGCGCCGTTGGCCCGGACGGCGCGGGCCATGGCGTCGGCCTGGCCGAGCGGGAAGAGGGAGTCGGTCTGGCCCTGCACGATCAGCGTGGGGACCTTGATCCGGTCGGCGACCGCGCTCGGGGAGCGTGCGGTGAGCAGGTCGCGGGCGGCGGCGTCCGGCTTCCCGGTGACGGCGACCCGCTGGTACATCGCGCAGAGTTGCTTCTCGAACTTCTCGCAGCCGCCGCCGGTGGTGACGAAGATGCCGGCCCAGAGCTTCTTGAACACCCCGTCGGGGAACAGGGCGTCGGCGAGGTTCCAGTACGTGATCGCCGGGGCGATGGCGTCGACGCGCCGGTCGTACCCGGCGGCCAGCAGGGAGACGGCGCCGCCGTAGGAGGCCCCGGTGACGCCGACGCGCGGGTCGCCCGCGCCGTCGAGCAGCACCTCGGGGCGTCCGGCCAGCCAGTCGATCAGCCGGGAGACGTCCCTGACCTCGCGGTCGGGCGCGTTGAGCCCGATCTCCCCTCCCGACTTGCCGAACCCGCGCGCGGACCAGGTCAGCACGGCGTACCCGTCGGCGGCCAGCCGTTCGGCCTGGGCCCGGGTCTCCTCCTTGCTGCCGCCGAAGCCGTGGCCGATGAGGACGGCGGGCCGGCGTCCGCTGCCGCCGGTGGTGAAGTACGAGGTGTCCAGGGACACCCCGTCCACACGCATCATCCGGTCCTGGCGGTGCACAGCCGGCGCGCTGTCGTCGGCCACGGCGGTCCAGGTGCCGGCTCCGGCCAGCACGGCGAGCGCGGCGATGCCCGCGGCCCACCGGCCGCGGGACCGGGGCAGCAGGCGCCGCCACCGGGAGGGTCGCGCAGTAGGGGTCTCCATGCGTCGAGCCTATGCGGCCCGCCGCCCCGCCCACGCGGTCCGCCGGGCGGAACTCCCGGGCCTCCTCAGGGCGTACGGCACCGCCCCGGAGTACTGCGCACGCGGTACGTCGGGAGCACCCGCCGGACGCAGGGGCCGGGCGGAGCCGCCCCGGGAACGGCTCGGCGCAAGAGGCTCGTCCGGCCGGGCGCCGGGCGGGCCGTCCGGGCACGGCTCAGCGCTTGAGGCTCGCCATGAGGTCGCGCATGTCGCTGATCATGGCGGACTGGTAGGCACTCGTCGAGGGTTCGTCGTCGTCGTCGGCGGTGACCCGGGTCTCACCGGGGCCGAGGGACGAGACGAAGTAGGAGGTGAGCCGCAGGGAGAAGACCGCGCCGCCGTCCAGGACCCGCAGCTCCGTCTCCCCTCCCGGCGCGCTCAGCAGATACGCCTTCTCGCCGAGATCCGGAACGATCTCCACCTCGGCCTCGGACTGGAAGCCCAGCACCGAATCGTTGCGCCGGGCCTCGAACTCCTCGCGCGGGTCGGTCCTCTTGTGCAGATCGATCTCGATGCTGACGCTGTAGTGGTCGATGCCGCCCCGGTTCGCCGGGGCGTCCTTCTCACGGAGGCCGATGGAGCAGGAGGCACGGTCGAGCGCGGGATGCCGCAGCACATCGGCGGGCAGGTAGCTCCCCGCCCTCCTCGGCGCGATCGCGGACCCGAGCGCCTTCAGCCCGATCCCGGGGCAGGGGTCCTTGACCAGCCGGTACCCGTGCATGTCCGGTGCCCGGTCCCCCGGCTGGTACACGATCAGCGCGGCGCCCCAGACGGCGGAGGCGGCCACGGCCCCGCCGAGCGCCCAGGCCCACCGCTGCCACGGTCCGCGCGGGCGCCGTTCGCGCACCGGTGGCGGCGGCTCGCCCGGGTCCAGGACCTCGGGCGGGGCCGGAACCCCGAACGTCCCGTCCTCCCCGGCCATTTCCGGTTCGGAGATCATTCCGTCGCCCCCTCGGCCCGTCCGGTGTACGCGCTCCTCCGAGGCATGATCCCACCGGGCGGGCCCGCGTACGCGTGCGCGGCGATATCCGAGGGCTCCGCACCCTTGTGGGAAGCGCACGCCCTGCCCGCCCGAAGACTGTCCGAGCACACCAACTCCCTCTCATGGCAAGCGTGTTGGAATGTTTTATGGTCAATTCCACCGAGGGAACGACGCCCCCGGGTCCCGAGCGTCCCGCGCAGCGCCTCCGTGCCGAGGTCGAGCGGCTGAGGGCCGAGGCGACGCGTCAGCGGAGACTCGCGCACCGCCGGGCGGAGTTCTGGGCCAGAACGGACATCGCCCTCGGATTCCCCGCCGCCCTGCTCGCGGGCACGGCTGGAGTGGCGGGACTGGCCTCGGCGGACGCCCGCGTCGCCGCCGCGCTCGCCGCCCTCGCCTCCGCCGGGTTCGCGGCGGGAGCGGGCTTCCTCCACAGCGACACCAGGCGCCGCGCCAACAAGCGTGCCCGGCTCGCCTGGGCCTCGGCCGAGGCGAGGGCCCTGGTGGCCCTGGCCCACGAGCCCGTGTCCCGCGAGGACCTCGACGAGCTGCTGGAACGCCGGCAGGCCGCACTGGCCGCCTACGACGGCGAGGATCCGCCGCCCGGACCGTCGTGACACATGACGCGTTCGGCCGCCGCCGGCGCCAGTGCCTCGGTCGGCACCGTCTTCCCGACCGGCACCGGCGTCTCGGCCGGCGCCGGGTAGGCCCGCTCCTCCGGGAGCAGCCGGGCCGCCTCGTCGTCCCGGCCCGCCCGCACCAGTCCGTGGATCTCCCGGGCCAGCGGGGTGACATCGCGGATGGAGACCGTCCACTCGTCCGCGTACCGCCGTGACGCCTCCCCCGCCAGCCCGAGCTGGAGCGAGCGGTACGGAAGGCGGTTGAGGCGCAGATCGCGTTCGGGGTCCCACTGGACGCGGGCCGGGGCCGCGCGCAGGTCGCGCTGCCAGCTCGCGCGGTCGGGGTGCACGCCGCGGACGTAGTGGGAGAGTGCGGCGTTCTCCAGGGCCCAGTCGAAGCCCTCGCGGGTGATCTCGACGGCCAGGACGGTCTCCTGGCCCTCCTTCTCCGCCCAGCCGCAGCGGTACATCATCCACAGGAAGCTGGGCTTGATCCAGGTCATGCGGTCCCGCTTCCACGCGGCCGGGAACCGGCCGTCCCGGGCGGCGGGGAGGCCGAGGGCGGGGCGGTAGGCCTGGTAGACGGTGAGGGTGGTGGCGGTGTGCAGGGCCCGGATCCCGTGCTGCGGCGGCTGAACTTCGGTCATGCGCACCATCCCAACACCGGGGGCGGGGCGGAGGCGAACGGGTTTCCGTACGGCCGCGCCGCCCGGCCGGTGTCATCCCCGGCCCCTGACATTCGTCATACGGAGTCCGGTACACGCTTCTCTGCCGGGCGGGCGGGGCCCGCGGACAGGATGGACCCATCGCAGCGGGCGCCGTGAGGGCCCCGCACCACGGGGAGGACACCGAGATGAGCAGCCCGGCCGCCGCAGTCGCCGCACCCGCCGCCCTTCCGTCCGCCGTTCCGGCCGGGGAGGCCCCGCTCTCGCCGCGCGGGGCGCTGCTGGACAGCCTGAAGCCGCTGCTGCTCGATGTGGCGGTGCCGCTCGTCTCGTACTACGCGCTGAAGTCGGCCGGGCTGAGCACCTTCGCGGCGCTGGCCTGGAGCAGTGCGGTGCCGGCGGTGCGCACGGTGTGGGGCGTGGTCCGCGAGCGTCGGCTGAACGCGCTGGCCGCGCTGATGGTGACGGTGAACGTGGTGAGCCTGCTGCTCGGCCTGGTGTCGGGGGACGCGCGGCTGATGCTCCTCAAGGACAGCGGGGTGAGCAGCACCATCGGTCTGGTCGTCCTGCTGAGCGTGGTGCGCGGGCGGCCGATGATGACGGAGGTGATCCGGCCGTGGATCACCCGGGGCGAGGCGGCCAAGTCCGCGGCCTGGGAACGGCTGTCGGCCGGTTCGGCCGCGTTCCGGCGGGCCGAGCGGCGGTTCTCCCTGGTGTGGGGCGCGGCGCTGCTGGCCGAGTGCGCGGTGCGGGCCGCCGGGGCGTACGCCCTGCCCGTCGAGACGATGGTCTGGGCGGGCACCGTGGTCCTCGTCGTGGCGATGCTGCTCGCCTTCGTGGTCTCGGGGCGCCTCGGGGTCGGCCCGATGGAGCGGATGATCGCCGAGGAGACGGCCGCCGGTTCCGGCCGCTGACCGTACGGCACGGCACACCCGACGGGTCCCGGCCGGGGCCCGTCCACGGACCACCGCAGGGCCGCCCCGGGGGAGCGGCCCTGCGGTGTGTCGCGGTGGAGGTGTCAGTGGTTGCGGGGGAAGCCCAGGTCGACGCCGGCCGGGGCGTCGGCCGGGTCGGGCCAGCGGGTGGTGGTGACCTTGCCGCGGGTGTAGAAGTGCACGCCGTCGTTGCCGTAGATGTGGTGGTCGCCGAAGAGGGAGTCCTTCCAGCCGCCGAAGGAGTGGTAGCCGACCGGCACCGGGATCGGGACGTTGACGCCGACCATGCCGGCCTCGATCTCCAGCTGGAAGCGGCGGGCGGCGCCGCCGTCGCGGGTGAAGATCGCGGTGCCGTTGCCGAACGGCGAGGCGTTCATGAGGGCGACGCCCTCCTCGTACGTGTCGACGCGCAGCACGCACAGGACGGGGCCGAAGATCTCGTCCTTGTAGGCGTCGGAGTCGGTGGAGACGTGGTCGAGGAGCGAGAGGCCGATCCAGTGGCCGTTCTCGAAGCCCTCCACGGTGTGGCCGGTGCCGTCGAGGACGACCTCGGCGCCCTGGGCGGCGGCGCCGGTGACGTAGGAGGCGACCTTGTCGCGGTGGGCGGCGGTGATCAGCGGGCCCATCTCGGACGTGGGGTCGTTGCCCGGACCGATCTTGATCTTCTCGGCGCGCTCCTTGATGCGGGCGACCAGGTCGTCGCCGACGGCGCCGACCGCGACGACGGCGGAGATCGCCATGCAGCGCTCGCCGGCCGAGCCGTACGCGGCGGAGACGGCGGCGTCGGCGGCGGCGTCGAGGTCGGCGTCGGGCAGGACCAGCATGTGGTTCTTGGCGCCGCCGAGCGCCTGGACGCGCTTGCCGTTCGCGGAGGCGGTGGTGTGGATGTAGCGGGCGATCGGGGTGGAGCCGACGAAGGAGACGACGGAGACGTCCGGGTGGTTCAGCAGGCCGTCGACGGCGACCTTGTCACCGTGCAGAACGTTCAGCACACCGTCCGGGAGCCCGGCCTCGGAGGCCAGTTCGGCGAGCAGGTTGGCGGCCGAGGGGTCCTTCTCGCTGGGCTTGAGGACGAAGGTGTTGCCGCAGGCGATGGCGAGCGGGAACATCCACATCGGCACCATGGCCGGGAAGTTGAACGGGGTGATGCCCGCGACGACGCCGATCGGCTGGCGGATCGTGGAGACGTCGACCCGGCTGGAGACCTGGGTGGACAGCTCGCCCTTGAGCTGGGTGGTGATGCCGCAGGCCAGCTCGACGATCTCCAGACCGCGGGCGACCTCGCCCAGCGCGTCCGAGTGCACCTTGCCGTGCTCGGCGGTGATCAGGGCGGCGATCTCGTCGCGGTGCGCGTCCAGCAGGGCGCGGTAGCGGAACAGGACCGCGGTGCGGGCGGAGAGCGAGGACGTGCTCCACGTCGCGTACGCCGCCTTCGCGGCCGCCACCGCGGCGTCGACCTCCTCCGGGGAGGCGAGCGCGACCTGCGTGGTGACGGCTCCGGTCGCCGGGTCGGTGACCGGGCCGTAGGTGCCCGACGCGCCCTCGACGGTCTTTCCACCGATCCAGTGGTTGACGGTCTTCATGCTGTGACTCCTTCAGAGGTGGCGGCGTCGGTCGGTGACATGGCGTAGGTACTCTTCCCGGGCTTCTACCGCCGACGGGCGAGTGGCCGTTTCGGCTACGGGCCCATCCCACCACGCCCGTGCGGGAGGGGGGCCCGACACTGTGTCTGCCGTTTCGGTCCCGACGTAGACACAAGAGCGGCGGGTGCGCGGGCCGGTCATGCGGGGTCCTCCGGTGCGGGGAGCGGCAGCCGGGGGTCGGCCGGGGCGTCCGGCCAGGTGTCGCGGATCCAGCGGTGGTCGGGGTGGTCGCGGATCAGCCACTCCCGCTGCTCCCCCGGGCCCGCCATGACGTTGAGGTAGTACAGGGTGCGGCCGGGCGGGGCGATGGAGGGGCCGTGCCAGCCGTCGGGGATCAGCACGGCGTCGCCGGTGCGCACCTCGGCGAGGACGTCCGTGCCGCCGGGGCGGGAGGGCGCGACCCGGTGGTAGCCGAGGCCGTCGCCGGCCACCTCGAAGTAGTAGATCTCCTCCAGGACGGACTCCTCGCCGGGGTGGTGCTCGTCGTGCTTGTGCGGCGGGTAGGAGGACCAGTTGCCGCCCGGGGTGAGGACCTCCACGGCGATCAGCCGGTCGCAGTCGAAGGTGTCGGCGGCGGCGAAGTTGTGGACCTGCCGGGCGCAGGTGCCCGCGCCCCGCAGTTCGACGGGTACCTCCGGCGCGGGGCCGTAGCGAGCGGGGAGTCGTCGCTCGCACTTCGCTCCTGCCAGGGCGAAGCGGCCCCCTGCGCCGGAGGCGATCTGTGCCTGGGCGTCGCGCGGTACGTACGCGAAGTCGGATACCCCGCTGAACACGCTCTTCCGGCCCAGCAGTTCAAAGATCTCATCTGCGGTGTGCACCGTACAGCCACCGGTCAACGGCAGTACGATCCACTCGCTCTCCCCGGTGACGAGTGTGTGAACTCCTCCCGGTTCCAGCTCCAGCACCCGCAGGCTCGACCGCTCCCAGCCGGCCTGCTCCGGGGCGATGTCCAGGGCGTACGGGCCGTGCGCGGCGCTGCCGGCCGGCAGATGGCGGCGCGGGGTGTCCGCGGTGTTCTCGCGCATCGTCAGTTTCCTTCCCCGCCGCTCGGGTCCGGCTGGAGCACCGCCGGAACGGACGCGGTGACGGCTCCGGCGGCGAGGGCGGCGTCGACCTCGTCCGGGAACGGCATGGCGGAGGAGCACGCGAGCCGGGAGGCGACGATCGCACCGGCCGCGTTGGCGTACCGCACGGTGCGGGCGAGGTCCCAGCCGGCGAGGAGGCCGTGGCAGAGCGCTCCGCCGAAGGCGTCGCCCGCACCGAGCCCGTTGACCACGTCGACGGGGAGCGGGGGGACGTCGACGGCGGTGCCGTCGCGGTGGACGGCGAGGACGCCGGCGGGGCCCTGTTTGACGACGGCCAGCTCCACCCCGGCGGCGAGCAGGGCGCGGGCGGCGGCGTACGGTTCGCGCTCCCCGGTCGCGACCGCGCATTCGTCGAGGTTGCCGACGGCGACCGTGGCATGGGCCAGCGCCTCCCGGTAGCGGGCGGAGGCGTCGGGGTGCGGGCCGTCGTCCTCGGGGCCTCCCCAGAACATCGGCCGCCAGTCGAGGTCGAAGACGGTGAGCCCGGCCCGGCCCCGGGCGCGCAGGGCGGCGAGCGTGGCGGAGCGGCTGGGTTCGGCGCACAGTCCGGTGCCGGTCATCCAGAACACCCGGGCGGCGCGGATCGCGTCCAGGTCGAGTTCGCCGGGGCGCAGTTCCAGGTCGGGGGCCTTGGGCAGGCGGTAGAAGTAGAGGGGGAAGTCGTCGGGCGGGAAGATCTCGCAGAAGGTGACGGGGGTGGGGTAGGTGTCGTCGGCCCCCACCCAGCGGCCGTCGACGCCGAACGCGCGCAGCCGGTCGCGCAGATAGGTGCCGAAGGGGTCCCGTCCGGTGCGGGTCACGACGGCGGTGCGCCGCCCGAGCCGGGCCGCGGCGACGGCCACGTTGGCGGGCGAGCCGCCGAGGAACTTCCCGAAGGTCTCGACCCGGGCGAGCGGCACCCCGGTCCGCAGGGGGTAGAGGTCCACCCCGATCCGCCCCATGGTGATCACGTCGTACGGCTCAGACATCCAGGTCCCTTCGACGGCCGGTGCGGCGGCCGGCACCGGGCCCGGCCTCCGTCCGGACTCCTCCCCCGCAACCGTACGAATGATGTGTCCGGACATCCGGACCACTGCTTGACACCCCTCGTCCGGCGCACCGTGAACGCTGGTCCGCGTGTCGACCTCCGCGTCCGCCCGGCCCTGCATCCGCATCCGCATCCGCTCAGCGCCCGGTTCCTGGGGGTGGTTCCCGGAGGTGCCCGCCGGCGTCGTGGCCGAGGGCCTGGCGTTCGGGCCCGCCGCGGCGCGGCAGGGGGCCTGTGCGACCCGGACCCGGGGAGCGACACCGTGACGTGACGGCGGTGCGCGGTGTTGTGCCGGGTGGAGGACGGGGCTCACGCAGCCGCCGTCACCGCACCGCACGCATCCCCCCACAAGGAGCGATCACCGTGATCCGCACGTTTCCCCCCGTCCGCCGCGCGGCCGGCGCCCCGGTCCTGGCCGGGCTCGTCCTGGCCGCCGCCGCCCTGCTCACCGCCCCCGCGACCGCCTCGGCCCCGGCCGCTGACGGCACCAACGTGCCGCCGCCCGGCTCCAGCCCCGTCTGCGCCTTCTACGACGGGGACGCGCCGACCGCCTTCGGCGACCGGGGCGACCGCGTCTCCCAGGTCCAGTGCATCCTCGCCAACCGCCGCTACCTCCCCTGGGACGCCGTCGACGGCGACTTCGGCCCCCGCACCCTCGCCGCCGTCCAGCGCTTCCAGGCCGACCACCCGCCGCTCCTCCCGGACGGCTTGGTGGGCCCGCGCACGTGGTGGGCGCTCTGGCACGCGTGAGTCGGTAACGGGCGCACGGCGCGTCCGCCGCGGCGGGCGGGGGCCGGTCACGTCTCGGCCGTCTCCGCCCGCGGTGCGGTCGTCCGGGTGGGGCGTTCCGCGCGGGGGAGGTTGCGGACGGCGGGGACGAGGAGAAGGGCGACGAAGCTGAGGGTGGCGATGACGACGGAGGTGGTCTGGGCGTTGCGGGCGCCGAGGAGTTCGCTGATCGGGCCGGCGAGGGCCTGGCCGGCGGGGAAGGCGATGAGGGAGCCGGCGACGTCGTAGGCGTAGACGCGGTTGAGGACCTCGCCGGGGACGTGGGACTGGACGCTGGTGGCCCACATGACGCTCCAGAAGGCCCAGGCGGCGCCGCCGGTGACGAAGCAGACGGCGCGGCTCCACAGGGGGAGGTCGAGGGCGTTCGAGAGGGGCATCAGGGCCCAGACGAGCATGGCCGTGGCGCCGGCGGCGAGGGGGCGGGAGGGGCGGAGTTTGACGCCGATGAGGCCGCCGAGGACGTTGCCCGCGCCGAAGGCGGTCCAGACGACACCGAGACCGGTCGCGCCGAAGGAGTCGGTCACCAGGAGGGTGGTGAGGGGGCGGATCGGGCCGAAGGTGGTGAGGCCGTTGATGATCCAGACGCCGATGACCACGCAGAGCCAGGTCCGGGAGCGGAACTCGTGCCAGCCCTCGACGAGGTTGCGCCAGGTCGACTCCTTGCGGGCGGGGCGCGGTACGGGCGCCAGGCGCAGCATCAGCAGGCACAGTCCGCTGATCGCGAAGGTACCGGCGTCCAGGGCGAGCACGGTGGCCACGTCGCCGACGGCCAGCAGCAGCGCGGCCAGGGTCGGGCCGGCCATGGTGGCGATGGCCTCGGCGACGCGGAGGGCGGCGTTGGCCCGCTGGATGTCCGAGGCCACCTGCGGGACGACGCTGGCGACGCCGGGCTGGAAGGCCGCGGTGGCGGTGCCGCTCAGCGCGGCCAGGGCCATCAGCAGGAGGAGCGGCGGATGGCCGAGGGCGAAGGCGGCGGCGGCGCAGCCCTGGACGACCAGCCGGACCGCGTCGGCGCCCATCATCATCCGGCGGGGGGTGAAGCGGTCGGCGAGCACGCCCCCGAAGAGCACGAACACGGCCAGCGGGAGCATCTGCGAGGCGAGCACGTAGCCGACCCCGGAGGCGCCGTAGCCGAGTTGGATCACGCCGTACATCAGGGCGACCGGCAGCATCGCGTCGCCGAACAGGGAGACGAGCCGGGCGGTGAAGTAGTAGCGGAAGTCCCGGGTCCAGAGGGGCACGGCGGTGCTGTCGGTGGTTTTGGGCACGCTGGCGGCCATGCGGGGTCCGTTTCTCGTTCGGCGCGTCGGAGGACGGCGTGCTGCCGGCACCGCCGTGGGGGCGGTGGCCCGGGTGGACGGAGGCCTGGGTGGACGGAGGCCTGGGTGGGCGGGGGTGGGCACCTCGGGGTGGGCGGGCGGCGGTGTGCGCGGGCACCGCAGTCGGCGGGCGGTGGCTGCGCGGCCGGAACGCGCCTCGGCGGGGAGGCCTCGGTGGGAAAGGCGTCTACGGGGAGGCCTCGGCGGGGAGGGGCCGGCCCGGCGTCGTGGGTGACGCGGGATCAGGAGGCCGCCACCAGGCCGAGGCGTACGGCTTCGGCGCCCGCCTGGAACCGGGTGCGGGAGTTGAGCGTGGTGAGCAGCTCGGAGACGTGCCGGCGGCAGGTGCGCAGGGAGATGGAGAGCATCCGGGCGATCGCGTCGTCGGAGTGGCCGGCCGAGAGCAGTTCGAGGATGGTCGCGCGCAGGTCGCCCGCGTCGAGCCGGGGCGCCGCTTCGTCGGCGCGCTGGACGAGGGCGGCCGCGGTGTCCCACATCCGGTCGTGCAGGGTGCCGAGGAAGGAGGTGACCCGGGCGTCGGTGACGACGGTGGCGGGTGCGGGGTGCGCGTGCTCGGCGGGCAGGACGGCGAGTTCGCGGTCGAAGAGGAGCAGGCGGACCGGTACGTCGGCGGTGGTGCGGATCACCGCGCCGGCCTGGTGCAGCCGGTGCAGACCGGAGCGGGCGGCGGGGCTGGACTTGGCGGCGTGCTGGGTGAGGACCCGCAGTTCCACCCCGGCGTCGAGGTCGGCGAGCGCGGTGTCCTCGGCGTCCGTGAGCGCCTCGCCCGGTCCGGCCGTCGCGTCCGCGGGGCGCAGGACCAGCAGTTCCTTGCGGCAGGAGCGGGCGGCCTCACGCATCCGCTGGGCGAGCGAGCCGAGGTCGTCGACCAGGAAGCTGGACCCGGCGGGGGTGTGTCCGTGCAGGAAGTCGACGTAGGTGCCGACGTAGCCGCGGATCCGGTCGCCCACCTCGGCCATCCGCTGCTGGCGTTCCTGGACCTCCAGCTGCCACGGCTCGATGAGGTCGGCGGCGGCGGACTGCGGTGAGGCGGGGGCCAGGACGCCGTTCGCGTCGGCCGGGCGCAGCAGCCTCAGCTCCAGCAGGGCGGCCACCGCCGATTCGGCCTCGGCCTCGGAGAGACCCAACGCCCGGCGTACGGCGTGGACGTCGCAGCCCTCGTTCACCAGGCAGTGCAGGTAGACCGCGCGCGAAAGCTCGTCGGGTCCACCCGCTGTTGGCCTCGGGCCGGGTAACGCTGCCATCCAAGATCCCCCTTATCCAGTGACTGTCCACTTTCGTCCCTGCACTTCCTTGCCATGTGTGCAGCATTGTGGCGAGAAGATCCGCCACTCAAGAATGGCTCGCAGAGCGGTTGGGAGTATAGGTGAGCCACGGATAGCCGGACAAGGGCGTCCCGTTGGCATGCCTGATCCGCACCCTCTTGTCCAAGTGTGCTTTCCCGTGTTCTCGACATGAGAAGAAGGTGCTCGGATGGATGCATTCCCGTTGACCGCCGAACAGCGCAGCATGCTGTTTCTCGACGGGATCTTCGGTCCCGGCATCTTTCACAATGTGAGTTTCGGCGCGGCGGTCCCCGAGGGTGTCGACCGCGAGGCCGTACAGGCCGCTATCGCCGCCCTGACCAGCAGACACGAGGGGCTTCTCAGTCGCTCTGTCGGCCCGTCGCCCTTCCTCCAGACGATTTCCGGCGAGCCGGTTGAGGCAATACCGAGAAAACTGGACGGACATGACGTCGAGGACGAATTCGACCGTCTTCGCAGCGAACTCCACAATGTCCACCTGACTCCCGCGAGGGTCCGATTCGACGTCATCGAGGAGGAGTCAGGCAATCCCCTCCAGGTGCTCGGGACCGTGGCCCACCTCGTCTCCGACGGGTATTCCGGCAGCTTACTCGGGAACGATCTTTCCGCCCTTATCGAGGGCCGGCCACTGGAATCGGCGGGGAGTTTTCCCGATATCGCCCGGAGCCGGGCGGTGAGCGACCGGGAAGCGGCCGCGGAAATAGCACACTGGCAGCGCGCGGCGGACGGGACGAGTCCGCTCACCGGAATCCTGCGGCGTACCGCACCGCGGAGCGCGTGGGTCCGCAATCAGGTGGACCGCGAGGTGCCGGGCGGCGACGACCACCGGCGTCTGCGCGCTCTGGTGCAGGCCTGCGGGGCCACCCCGTTCGCGGTCCTCGCCGCGGTGACCGCGGTCGCGGTGTGGCGGCGTTCCGGGCGCTCGGATTTCCTGCTGCACACGCCCGTGTCCACCCGGCGCGACGCGGTGCAGCGGGCGACGGCCGGCAACTTCGTGATGGACCGTCCGCTCACCTGCCGGGTCGATCCGCCCGAGCCGCTGTCCGCACTGGTCGGGCGGGTGCAGAGCCAGGTGTGGCGGGCGGCCCGGTACGCCAGGCTCGGCGTCCCGGAGCTGCTGTGCGCGGTGCCCGAGTACGGGGCGGCGCTGCTGGAGGACGGCGCGGACTACCTCCAGGTGCACGTGGACGTGCAGAGCGCCGACGCCACCGGGGTGCTCAGCAGCCCCGGGGGTTCGACCGGCGTCCGCACGCTCGGCCCGTTCGCACCGGCGCACGATCTGACGGTGACCACGCTGCGGTTCCGCTTCAGCGAGACCCGGCTGTTCACCCGAACATTCTCCGGAGGTTCACCCGACGCTATCCGGGATGCCGAGGAACTGTGCTCCGAGGCAATGGCGATCTTCCGTGCGATCGGTCAGCACACCGACACGGCAAAGGAACTGGCGGGCCGCGTGGATCGGTCCGGGACTCCGAATCACAGGTGAATTGTCTAGACCACGGAGGATTTTCTTGTAATGAACATCACTCTTGCCGAGGAGTTCGCGCGTTTCCTGCGGCCGTACTGCCGGGAGCTGCCCGCCGACCGCGAACTGACCGACAACACCTCGCTGATGGAGGTCGGCGTCGACTCGCTGCTCGTGGTGGAACTGGTCACCGCGATCGAGGACCACTACGGGATCGAGTTCCCCGAGGAGCTGCTGGAGCCCGGCACCTTCGCCACCCCCGGCACCCTGCGCCGCGCCCTGGAGCCGCTGCTGTGAGCACCACGCTCAGGCTGCGCGGCCCCGACCGGGCGCTGCGCCGCCCGCACCCGCTCGACCTGGGCGAGACCGTCGCCGGACGGGTCCACCGGCAGGCCCTCTCGACCCCGGGGCGCACCGCCGTCCTGGACGGCGGGTCCGCGGTGGGCTACGCCGCGCTCGACGCGGCGGTCCGCCGCCACGGTGCCGCGCTGCGCGCGGCGGGCTGTGCCCCGGGCGAACCCGTGCTGGTCCGGGGCCCGCGCTCGGCCACCGCGATCGCGGTGTTCCTGGCGATGGAGGACCTCGGCTGTGTGCACGTCCCGCTCGACCCCGGCTGGTCCGGGGAGCGCGTCGCGGAGGTGGCCCGCCACAGCGGCGCCACCCGGCTCGTCCGGTACGGCCCGCCGGGTCCGCCGCCGCCCGCTCCGCTGCGGCTCGTCGCGCTCGACGAGGAACCCGGCACCAGCTCCGACGCGCCGGCCCCCCGCGCGCGGGCCGGTGCCGCCGAGCCCCGGTACGCCCTCTACACGGCCGAGTTCACGGGCGGCGCCGAGGGCGCGGTGACCGCCCACGCCGGGATGGTGAACCATCTGTGGGCGAAGGTCACCGACCTCGGTCTCACCGGGGAGGACCGGGTCGCCTACAGCGCCCCGCAGGTGTTCGACACCGCGGTGTGGCAGATGCTCGCACCGCTGCTGACCGGCGGCACGGTGGCGGTGGTCGGCGAGGCCGACACGGCCTTCCCCCGGCGGCTGGCCGGAGCCCTGGACCGTACCGGCACCACCGTGGTCGAGCTGGTGCCCACCGCCATCGGCTGGCTGCTCGACCGCGTCGAGAAGACCTCGGGGCGAGAACCGGGGAGACAAGCCGGGACGGAATCCGCGCCGGGACCCGCGCCGGAGTCCCCGCCGGAATCCGCGCCGGAACCCGTGGGCGCGCTGCGGCTGCTGGTCGCCACCGGCGGCGAGCTGAGCCCCGCGCTGGCCTCCCGGATCGCCGCCGTCCTGCCGGGCGTCACCACGGTGTTCGCCAACGGCCCCGTCGAGTGCTCCGACGACGTGCTGCACCACCGGGTGGGCCCCGGCGACCTGTCGGCGCCACGCGTCCCCCGGGGCCGGCCCATCCCCAACGCGGTGCTCTCCGCCGTACTGCCGGAGCCGGACGGCGCCTGGCGCCACGCCGGACCCGGCGAGATCGGCGAACTCCTCGTCCAGGGCGCGCCGGTGGGCCTCGGGCACCTCCGTGACGGCACCGTCCGCACCGGGGCGTACCTGCGCGACACCACCCCGGACGCGGGCCCCTCCGGGCTGGCCTTCCGCACCGGCGACCTGGTGTCGTTCCACCCCGGGGAGGTCCGCTACCACGGCCGGACCGACCGCCAGCTCCTGTACGGGGGACGGCGGCTGGCCCTGGAGGAGCTGGAGGGCGAGCTGCGCCGCCACCCCGGTGTGCGGCAGTGCGCGGTGCTCGCCGGTGAACGCGACGGCGTCCCCGAACTCACGGTGTTCTACACCGCAGCCGATCCCGGCGCCCCGCCCGACGGACTGGGCCGCGCACCCGGCCACCCGGACCTGCGGCTGCGCTGGACCCGCCGCACCGTACTGCCGCTCACCCGCAAGGGAGAGATCGACCACCGGGCGCTGTCCTGCGCCCCGGACCCCTCATGAGCCCCGTAGCCACGGCAAGGAGACCCATCGTGTTGCGCGTCAACCACCCGTCCTTCCGCTCCGTCCTCGCCGGCTCGGACATCGTCCGCGTCGCCGGGGCGCACCACGCGCTCAGCGGCTACCTGGCCCAGGAGGCCGGTTTCCAGGCGGTCTGGTCGTCCAGCTTCGAGGTGTCGGCGTCCCGCTGCCTGCCCGACGCCAGCATCCTGAGCATGACCGAGTACCTGGAGGCCGCGGCCCACATCCAGAAGGCGCTGAGCATCCCGGTGGTCGCCGACTGCGACACGGGGTACGGCGACAACCTCAACGTGGCGCACATGGTCCACGAGTTCGAGGGCGCCGGGATCACGGCGGTCTGCATCGAGGACAAGCTCTTCCCGAAGATGAACAGCTTCGTCGGCAACGGCCAGGCCCTGCTGGACACGGCCGCCTTCGCCGCCAAGATCCGTACCGCCAAGAACGCCCAGGACAGCTCCGACTTCTTCGTCATCGCCCGCACCGAGGCGCTGATCAGCGGCCTCGACGTGGACCGGGCCCTGGAGCGCTGCCGCGCGTACGCCGACTCCGGCGCGGACGCCGTCCTGGTCCACTCCAAGCAGCGCACCAAGGACCAGGTGACGGCCTTCCTCGACGGCTGGGACGGACGCGTGCCGGTGGTCGTGGTGCCCACCACGTACCCCGACTGGCACATCGACGAGGCACGGGCGGCCGGCGTCTCCGTGGTGATCTACGCCAACCAGGGCCTGCGCGCCTCGGTCTCCTCGCTGCGCGACGCCTACCAGGCGATCTACCGGGACGGCGACACCACCGGCATCGAGGGGTCGATCGCCTCGGTCGGCGACCTGTTCGAGATCCAGCGGCTCACCGAGTGGCAGAAGCTCGGTGTCTGAGCCCCGCTGCCGGCCGGTCGGAACGCCTCCGAGGAAAGGCGGTTGACGTGCCCGTCGTCACCGGTGCCCACGAGCTGCTCGACACCGAGGTCTTCGTGGACCTCTCGGGGCCGCTCGGCGTCAACCTCCATCTGAAGTGCGAGGGGCTCAACTTCGCCGGCTCGGTCAAGATCAGGTCCGCGACCTGGATGGTCGCCGCGGCCGAGCGCTCCGGGCTGATCGGACCGGACACCACCCTGGTCGAGTCCTCGTCCGGAAACCTCGGGGTGGCCATGGCGGTGGTCGCCGCCGCCCGCAACCTCCGCTTCCACTGCGTCACCGACGCCAAGTGCAACCCGTCCACGATCCGGCTGATGCGCGCCCTCGGTGCGACCGTGGAGGTGGTGGAGGAACCCGCCGCGCACGGCGGTCTGCTGGCCGCCCGCAAGGCCAGGGTGCGGGCGCTGTGCGCGCGCAACAGCGGCTATCTGTGGCTCAACCAGTACGAGAACGAGGCGAGCTGGCTCGCCCACTACCACCACACGGGGCCCGGTCTCGCGAAGGAGTTCGGCGCGCTGGACGTGCTGTTCGTCGGCGTCGGCACCGGTGGCACGCTCACCGGCTGCGCCCGCTACTTCCGCGACCACCACCCGGGGGTGCGGCTGATCGCGGTGGACGCCGAGGGTTCGGTGAACTTCGGCGGCCGGCCCGGCCCCCGGCGCATCCCGGGGCTCGGCGCCGCCGAGCCGATGCCGCTGGTCGATGCCGGTCTGGTCGACGAGGTGCTGCGGGTCCCGGAGGCCGACACGGTCCGGATGTGCCGCAGGCTCGCCGCGCGCGGGCTGCTGCTGGGCGGTTCCTCGGGGACCGTCGTCAGCGCCGCCCGTACCTGGCTCGCGGCCGAGGACCCGGACCGGGCCCTCACCGCCGTGGCCATCGCCCCCGACCTCGGCGAGCGCTATCTCGACACCGTCTACGACGACGACTGGGTCACCCGCCACTTCGGCGCGGCCGCCGCCGCGCCCCTCACCAGGGAGCTGCGCGCATGACCACGACGACGCACCGGCCGCCCCCGGCGGCCGCCCTCCCCGAGCTGCCGCTGCTCCCCGGCGCCGCGGCGACGGCCGCCGCGCGGGCGCTGCGCCGGCCCCGGGAGGTCCGGCTCGACCGGCCGGTCCACCGCTATGTGCTGGACACCGCCTCGCGCGACCCCGGGCGGACCGCCGTGACCGACTCGGGCCGGTCCACCGACTACCGCACCCTGGCCCGCCGGGCCGCCGCCCTCGCCACCCGGCTCCGGGCTGACGGTCTGCGGCCCGGCCAGGTGCTCGCCGCCGCCGGGCCGCGCAGCGCCGACACCGTCACGGTCTTCCTGGCCGCCGATCTGCTCGGCGCGGTCTATCTGCCGGTCGATCCCGCCTGGCCGGCCGCCCGCACCGCCGAGGTGCTGCGCCGCTCGGGCGCGGCCCGGCTGCTGGACTACACCGGGGCGCCGGACGGCCCGGCCGCGGCGGCCGCCGCCGGGGCGGACGTGCCGGTGGCCCGCCACCGCGACGCCGAGGAGGACCCGGGGGACCCCGCCGATCCGTGCGGCCCCGCCGATCCGGCGTATCTGATCTTCACCTCGGGCACCACGGGGACGCCGAAGGGCGCGGTGGTGGAACGGCGCGGCATGCTGAACCACCTCTGGGCCAAGCTGGACGACCTCGGCATCACCGAACGGGACACGCTGGCGTTCACCTCTCCCCTGGTGTTCGACATCTCGGTGTGGCAGATGCTCGCACCGCTGCTGGCCGGGGGGACCGTCGCCGTCGTCCGGGACGCCCAGCTCGGCCACCCCAGGCGGCTGGCCGCGGCGCTGCGGCGCGACGGGGCGACGGTCGTGGAGCTGGTGCCGACGATGGCCGGCTGGCTGGCCGACGAGGCCGCCCGGCCCGGCGGCACCCGGCCCGAGCCGCGGATGCTGGTCTCCACCGGCGAGGAGCTGCGTCCCGCCCTGGCCCGGCGGATCGCCGACGCCTTTCCCGGGACCGCGCTGTTCAACGCGTACGGCCCCACCGAGTGCTCGGACGACGTGACGCACCACCGGGTCACGGCCGAGGACCTCGCGCTTCCCCGGCTGCCGGTCGGCCGGCCGATCGCCAACGCCGTGCTGTACGTCCTGGTCGACGGTCCGGACGGGTGGCGGGCCGCCGGGCCCGGGGAGAGCGGGGACCTGTTCGTGGGCGGTCTGCCGGTCGGGCGCGGTTACGTCAACGACCCGGCCACCACCGCCCGGGCCTTCTTCGCGGACCCCTTCGACGCCGGCTCCCCCACCGGGCGGCTGTACCGCACCGGGGACCTGGCCCGGATCGAGGACGGCGTCGTCCACTACCTGGGCCGCGACGACCGGCAGGTCAAGGTGGCCGGGGTGCGGATGGAACTCGACGAGGTCGAACTGATGTTGGGCCGCCATCCCGCGCTCGCCGCCTGCGCGGTCACCGCCGTGGGCGACGACCTCGCCGCGCACTACGTCCCCCTGGTCCCGGTCACGCAGTCCGAACTGCGCGCCTTCCTGAAGGACCTGCTGCCCGCCGGACAGATTCCGCGCAGCTGGCACGAGCACACAAAGCTGCCGCTCACCGCCAACGGAAAGACCGACCACCGCCGCCTCGCCGAGGCCCACAGCCCCAAGGGTGACCGATGACCACTGACGCCCCGCTCCCCGGGACCGACGAACTTCCGTCGCACGCGCGCCTCCTGCTCGCCCTGGCCCGGCTCCATCTGGACGACGGCCACCTCGCCCTGGTCCGCTCCCTGGCCGACCGGCCCGACCTCGACTGGGGCGCGTTCACCGACGCGGCGGCCCGGCACAAGCTGCTGCCGCTGGTCGGCCGCCATGTGCACCGTTACCGGCTGGACCGCAAGGGCCCCGGCACCTTCCCGTACCCGTGGGTGTTCTCCGGGGCGTATCTCGCCAACCGGGAGCGCAACCACGCCCTGTCCGACGAGTTCGGGCGGATCTTCCGGGAGTTCGGCGCGGCCGGGATCCGCTACGCCGTCCGCAAGGGCTTCACGCTCGCCGAGGGCGAGTACGGCGATCCCGCGCTGCGCCGGATGACGGACCTCGATCTGCTGCTGGACCGGGCCGACGCCGCCCGCGCCCGCGAGGTGCTGGAACGGCTCGGCTACCTCCAGGGCAATCTGGCCGCCGACGGCGAGCGGGTCGAACCCTTCAGCCGCGAGACCCAGGTGTTCTGGCGGCTGAACCTGAGCCAGCAGCTGCCGTACCGCAAGAGCGGCCACCGGGCCGCGGTGCCGGAGTTCGACGTCGATCTGACGCACGACATCTTCCAGAAGAAGTCCGGCCGCACCGCGCCCGCCGCCGAACTCCTCGACCGGGCCGTGCCGCGCACCGTGTGCGGGACGGACTCCTGGGTCCCCGACCCGGAGGACCGGCTGCTCGACCTCTGCGCGCATCTGCACAAGGAGGCGACGAGCCTCTTCTTCATCGGCGAGAACATCGATCTGCAGATCGCCAAGTTCCTGGACGTCTCCCTCGTCGTCGCCCGGCTCGACGAGGAGGGCTGGAAGTCCTTCCTCACCCGGGTCGAGCAGTACGACGCGGGCGCCATCGTCTACTACACGCTGCACTTCGTCGACCGGCTCTACCCCGACGCCGTCCCCGCCGCCGTCCTGGACCGGCTGCGCCCGGACGACCTCGGCTACCTCGACGAGTTCGGCGACCTGGACGGACAGCGCGCCCGCTGGTCGCTGCCGTTCCTGCCCCGGCTGTTCCAGTCGTCCCGGGACGGCGAGGCCGGGGAGTCCGCCGTGCCGCTGACCACCGGGGCCGACGCGTGAGCAGTGCGGCGGCACCCGGCCGCACCCCCGAGCTGCTCGTCCTGAAGATCGGCGGCAGCCTGTTCTCCGACAAGCGGGCCGGCGGCGGCACCGACCCGGAGGCGGTCGCGGACTACGCCCGCCAGGTCCGCGATCTGGCCGCCGCGCACCCGGGCCGGGTGGTCCTGGTCACCGGTGGCGGGGCCGCCTGCCACGAGGTCGGCCGGACCGTCGATCCGGCCCGCGACCCCTGGTCCGCGCTCGCCCTGACCGCGCCCGCCTTCGCCGTCCGCTGGGAGTGGACCACGCGACTGCGCCGGCTCGGCGTCCGCGCGGTGCCGCTCCAGCTCACCGGTCTGTACGGGGAGCGGCCCGACGGCGCCGAGGACGCGCACCCGGACGCGGTGCGCCGGCTGCTGGAGGGGCGGGCCCTGCCGGTGCTCTCCAGCGACTGCGTGCTCACCGCCGACGGCACGCTGCGCATCGTCAGCAGCGACGAGGCCCCGGCCCTGCTGCTCGACCGGGACCCGGGCACGGTCCGGATCGTCGCCCTGACCGATGTCCCGGGCGTCCTCACCGGGGCCGACGACAGCAGCCCCGTACTCCCCCGCCTCGACGCCGCCGATCCGTCCGCCGCCGACGAACTGCTGTGGCCCACCGGCTCCTGGGACGCGACCGACGCGATGCGCGGCAAGATCCGGCATCTGGCCGCGCACGCCCGCCGCGGCGCCCAGTGCGTGATCACCCGGGGCGAACGCACCGGCCGCCTCACCCATCTCTTCGCCCCGCTGGAGAGCTGGCCGGCAGGCGAACGCCACACCGAGATCGCCACCGACCGGATCCCGCCCTCGCGCACCGTGCTCCTCAACCCGGGACCGGTCAACGTGCATCCGCTGGTGCGCGCCGCGATCGGCTCACCCGACGAGTGCCACCGGGAGCCGGAGGCCGCGGCCCTGCTGGCCTCGGTCGCCCGCAAGGCCACCGAGGTGGCCGGCGGCGGCGCGGACACCCATGCCACGGTGCTGCTCACCGGGTCCGGGACCGCCGCGCTGGAGGCCGCGGTCGGCTCCGCCGTGCCGCCGGACGGCCGGCTCCTGGTCCTGGACAACGGCCATTACGGCGAGCGGCTGCACGCGATCGCCGCGACCCACCGGATCCCGGCCAAGCGGCTGGAGTTCGGCTGGGCGCGGCCGGTGGACCCGGCGGCGGTCGAGCGCGCCCTGGCCGCCGACCCCGGCCTCACCCATGTCGCGATGGTCCACCACGAGACCAGCACGGGCATGCTCAATCCGGTCGCCGCGATCGGGCGGATCACCACCCGACTCGGCCGCTCCCTGCTGGTCGACGCGATCAGCAGCCTGGGCGTGGAGGCCCTGGACGTGACGGCCGACGGGGTCGACTGGTGCGTGGGGACCGCCAACAAGTGCCTGGAGGGTCTGCCCGGGATCAGCTTCGTCACCGCGCCCCGGGCCCGCTTCGAGGCGCTGGCGGGGCACCCGGCCCGCACCTTCTATCTCGACCTGGACGCGCACTACCGGGCCCAGACCGGCTCCGGGAGCACACAGTTCACCCCGGCCCTCCAGGTGCTGCGCGCCCTGGACGCGGCACTCGACCTCACGCTCGACGAGGGGGTCGAGGCCCGGTACGCCCGGTACGCGGCCCGCGCCGCCGCCGTCCGCACCGGCCTCGCCGAACGCGGCATCCGGCTGCTGCTGCCTCCCGAGCAGCGCGCGGTCTCGCTCACCCATGCCTTCCTCGACGACGGCCTCGGCTACCGGGAGCTGCACGACGGCCTCAAGGAGCGCGGCTACGTCATCTACGCCACCCAGGGCGCCGACGCGCGCGGCTTCCGGATCGCCACCATGGGCCGGATCACCGACCACGACGTCCGCGGCCTGCTCACCGCGCTGGACGAGGTCCGCAAGGAGCACGCCGCCCCGCACCCCGCCCCGTCCCCCCGTCCCCGCCCAGGGAAGGAGAACCGGTGACCGCGCCCCGTTCCACCGGACCCACCCGTCTCGCCGTGGTCGGCGGCGGGCCGACCTGCACCTATGTGCTGGAACGCCTCGCCGCCCTGACCAGCCGCCCGGACGGCCGCACCGAGCTGGAGGTCGTGGTGTACGACCTGTCCGGCGAATTCGGCTCCGGCCAGGTGCACAGTCCCCGGCAGAGCCGCACCAGCTATCTCAACCGGATCGTCGGGCAGGTCGCCTTCGGCGCCGACGAGAGCGTGGTCGACGCGGGTCCGCTGCTGCCCACCGAGGACCGTCCGACGCTGCTCGAATGGTGCCGCGAGCGCTTCGCCGCGACCGGCGACGGGACCTACGACCTGGTCGCCGAGGACTGGCCCAAGCGCTATCTGCACGGCGAGGCGCTCCAGGACAGCTTCCGGCGCTATGTGGACCTGCTGCGCGCCGCCCCCGGTGTCACCCTCGATCTGCGGGCGGCCGAGGTGGTCGACCTGGAGGAGCGCGGCGAGCGTCTGGCGGTGCTCACCGCGGACGGCGCCGAACCGTACACGGCCGATCTGGTGCTGCTGCTGACCGGGCACTCGTCCAACGATCCGGCGCTGTCCCCCCGCACCGCCGAGTGGTCCGCCTTCGCGGCCGGGCACGGCAGCACCCTGATCCCGTCGGCGTATCCGCTGGAGCGCTCGCTGGACGTGCCCGGCACCGGCCCCGGCCACACCGTGGGCTGTCTCGGCATGGGGCTGACCGGCATCGACGTGATCCTCTATCTGACCGAGGGGCGCGGCGGCACCTTCGAGCGGGGCGAGGACGACCGGCTGGTGTACCGGCCGAGCGGGCGGGAGCCGGACGCGGTGGTCCCGTTCAGCCGCAACGGCCTGTTCACCTTCGCCCGGCCGTACAACCAGAAGGAGCGCGACATCGCGTCGCTGGAGTACCGGGGCGCGTTCCTCACGGTCCCGGCGGTGGGCGAGCTGCGCCGCACGGTCGGCCGGCCCAATGTGGTCGGCGGGCGGGAGCAGCTCCAACTCGACTTCGAGGCCCATCTGTTCCCGCTGATCGTGCTGGAGATGGCGCTGATCCAGTACAGCACGCTGTACGGCGCGGAGTTCCGGGCCGCGGCCGTCGAGGCCGCCCGGCCCGGCTACGAGAAGTTCCTCGCCGACGCCGGTGTCTTCGCCGGCCCCCGTGCGGCGGCCGGCGCGCTGACCGCGCCGCTGGACGAGCTGGCCGCCGCCACCGCCGCCGCCGTGGACCGGGTGCTGACCGGGGCGGACGCACTCGACGACGCCCCGGCCGGGCCGGGCGGAGTGCCGGTGGCGCCCGCGGTGCGGAGCTTCCTGGCGGTGGTGTTCGGTGCGGAGACCGCCGGGCGGATGCTGTGCTCGGCCGGTGACCCGGCCGGTTTCGCCGCCGCCGTGGCCGCCGGGACGTCCCCGTACCGGCACTCCGTCCGGGCCGCCGAGCACGTCTTCTCCTGGGAGGCGACCATCGATCCGGTGCCGCGCGGGGGTTACCGCACGGCGGCGGAGTACCGGGAGGCGCTGCTGGACTTCCTGGACCGGGACATCCGCTGGGCCGCGCAGGGCAATCTGGACAATCCGGCGAAGGCGGCGGCGGACGCGGCCTGGCGCGATCTGCGCGGGGTGGTGATCGAGGCGGTCGACTTCGGCGGGCTGCGGGCCGGGTCGCACCGCACCTTCCTTGAGGTGTGGACCGGTCACCACAACCGGCTCTGCCAGGGCGCCTCGCGGGAGGCGATGGAGAAGGTCCGGGCGCTGGTGGAGGCCGGGTTCGTCGATGTCTCGCTCGGCCCGGACACCTCGGTGGAGTGCGACGCCGGCAGCGGCAGGTTCCGGCTGAGCGGCGCGGTGACCGGTGCGGACCGGCTGGTCGACGCCCTGGTCGACGCCCGGGTGCACGGGTTCGACGCGGCCCGCGACGTCCTGCCGATCTACCCCAATCTGCTGCGCCGCGGGCTGGTCCGCAAATGGGCCAATCCGGGCCTGGACGAGCCGGACTTCGTGCCCGGCGGGCTCGACCTGACCCCGGAGTTCCACCCGTACCGCGCCGACGGCCGGGTGGAGCGACGGATCACCGTGCTGGGTCCGCCCAGCGAGGGTGTGATGTACCACCAGATCGGTGCGCTGCGGCCGCACAAGGACCACCATGTCCTGCGGGACATCCTGTGCTGGACCAATGCCTTCCTGCCCCGTCCGGCCGAACCGGGCGGGCGTACCGAGAGGACCGACGCATGACCGAGTTCGACCCCGCCGTGCAGTTCGCCGACATCACCGCCGCCCACCGGGCGCTGCTGGCCGCTGAATTGACGGAGGATCAGGCGCGCGAGGCGATCGCGCTGCCCGGCTGGACCCGCGGGCACGTACTGATCCATCTGGCCGACCTCTCGCAGGCCTTCGCCCGGCAGGCGCGGTACGCCGTCAAGGGCGAGCGGGTCGAGGTGTACGACGGCGGCCGGCCGACCCGTGACCGCCGGATCGAGGAGCTGCACGGGCAGCCCGTCGGCCGGCTGACGGAGCAGATGACCGAGGGGCTGACCGCCCTGGAGGAGTCCTGGGCCGCCCTGTCCGAGGGCGACTGGGAACTTCCCTGCTCCTACCGGAACTCGCCGCTGTGGGCGACCCGGCTGGCCTGGTGGCGGGAGAGCTCGCTGCACCTGGTGGACCTGGACGTGGGCCGCCGCAGCGAGGAATGGAGCGCGGAACTCTCCTCGCACGTGGTCGAGTTCCTCGGGTCGCGGCTGCCGGAGGGGACCCGGCTGGAGGCCACCGACACCGGGCAGGTCTGGGGCGAGGGGCGGACGGTGCGCGGGGAACTGCGCGCGCTGGCGGCCTGGATCTCCGGCCGTCCCGCGGCGGAGCTGCCGCGGGCCGTGGACGGCGGTGAGCTGCCCGAGCTCACCGCCTGGCCGTGAGCCGTCCGATGCCCCTCGATCTCTCCGCCCTTCCGGTCCGCTCCGCCCGGACCGCGGATCTGGGGCTGCTGAGCCTGCGGGTCACCAGCAACCTCGAACACTTCGACGGGCACGCCTACTTCGCCCGCGACGCCGCCGAGGGGACCGAGCCGGACTACCGGGTGGACTGCCTCGACCTCGACCGGGACGCCTTCGACCCGGCCGAGGTGGCGGCGGCGGCCGACGACTCGCTGCGGGCCCGCAGATTCCGCGGCGGGTACTACCTCAGCCACATCCACGGCGAGCCCGCCTATCTGCGCACCGACGGCCGCCGGTCCTACGTCTTCGGCCGGCGGCTGGAGCGGACGGTGTGGCCGTACTTCGTGAAGCGGGTCCTCACCGAGTTCGCGGTGGACCGGGGCTATCTGCATCTGAAGGCGGCCGGGTTCACGCTGGACCAGGGCGGGGGGACCCTGCTGGTCGGGCCGAACGGGGGCGGGAAGACGGTGTTCCTGTCCCAGGCCTGCCTGGCCGGGGCGCGCTTCCTCACCAACACGCACGTGCTGGTGAGGGAGGGCGCCGCCCACGGGGTGCCGACCTCGGTGCGGATCCGCCGGGACGCCCAGTTCGGTCCGCTGATCGACCGCCACGGGCTGACCCCGCATCTGGAGGGCGGGGACTATCTGGCCCCGGCCGAGCTGGTCTTCGGCGGCCGGCCGGTGGACCGGGCGGTGGTGCGCAACGTGGTGGTCGTCGACTACAACCCGGGCGGCCGGACCGGGATGGAGGAGCTGGACCCCGCCGCCGCCGAGGCCTTCCTCTCGCAGTACGCGCACGCCGTGACGACCTACGGGCTGAAGGACGACGTGCTGGCCCATCAGGGCCGTGACGTCGCGGAGTTCAGCCGGGTGCTGATGCGGATGAACCGGCAGCTCACCGGCCTGGTGTGCAGCGCGCGCTGCTTCCGGGTCAACGCCGATCTGCGCGATCCGAAGGTCCGGGACGCGGTGCTGGAGCGCCTGTCCGGCTGACCGCCCGCCCGTTCCCGTATCACCCCATCCGCCCCGGGCACCGCCCGCGGCCCCCTCCGTCGAAGTATTGGACATGCGCATGCCAACTACGTCTCCGGACGCCCGCACGCTCGCCGTCCCCGCCGAGGCGATCCACACCTTCGGTCCCGCCGCCCAGCGCGAGATCGCCGCACGCACCGCCGAACTGGCCGCCGCCTCGGCCGGCCGGCGGATCGACGAACTCGGCACCGGCCTCGGGCCGATGCCCGCCTTCCGCGCGGAGATCGAGGCCACCCGCGACATCATCGACTCCCGGGTCCACTTCATCGTCTACGACCGCGTCGAGGGCGTGGACACCCTGCGCGGCCAGGCCGTCTACGCCTGGCTGCTGGGCAGCGCGCTGGGCCGCCCGATGGTCCAGAACCACCAGGGCTGGCGGTTCATCGAGGTCTACGACCGGGGCAACCAGGGCACCGTCGAGGAGGGGGCCCGCTACCACCAGACCAAACAGGGCTCGCACATGCACAACGACGCGGTCAACGACCCCGAGCCCATCGACTACCTGCTGCTGTCCTGCGGGCAGAGCGCCTATCTGGGCGGCGAGTCGATCCTGGTGGACGCCCGCTCGGTGCACGAGACGCTCCGCTCGTACCCCGAGGTCCTCTCCGTCCTCACCCGTGACTTCTGGTTCGAGAAGCGCGGCATGACCGCCGCCGAGGACGGCTTCTTCCGCTCCCCGGTGATCAGCTACAGCCCGGAGGGCGAGGCCCTGGTCCGCTACTTCCGCACCTATATGGAGGGCGCCCACACCAAGCTCGGCACCCCCATGGACGAGGAGCAGCGCGCCGCCCTCGACTTCTTCGACGCGGTGCTCGACCAGTCCGGCGTGCAGTACCGGATCCGGCTGGAGCGCGGTCAGACCCTGGTCTCCGCCGACGACCGCTTCCTGCACTCCAGGACCGCGTTCGTCGACCGGTTCGAACCCCGGGAGATCGACCTCGACGCCGACCGGCCCGACCGGGTCAACCGGTACATGTTCCGGATGTGGTCCCGGAAGTGACCACCGGCCCGTACCGGGAGATCACCACCGAACGGGAGCTGCGCGAGCTGATCGCCCCGCCGAACCCGGTGGTCCACACCAAGAGCACCGACCGCTTCGGCCCGCTGGAACGCGCCTGGATCGGCCGCTCCCCGTTCTGTGTGCTGGCCACCTCCGGCGCCGACGGCAGCTGCGACGTCTCCCCGCGCGGCGACCCGCCCGGATTCGCGCACGTCCTCGGCGACCGGCTGCTCGCCCTCCCCGACCGGCCCGGCAACCGGCGCGCCGACAGCTGGCGCAACCTGCTCGGCAATCCGCGGGTGGCGCTGATGTTCGTGGTGCCGGGCCGAGGGGACACCCTGCGGGTCAACGGCCGCGGCCGGTTGGTCACCGGTTCCCCGTTCCTCGCCGGCATGGCCCACCGCGGCCATGTCCCGGCGCTGGCGCTGCTGGTCGAGCCCGAGGAGATCTACTTCCACTGCGCCAAGTCCTTCCTGCGCGCCGCCCTGTGGGACCCGGACAGCTGGGACCCGGAGGCGGTCCCCTCCCGGGCCCGGATCGCCCGCGCCACCGAGTGGACCGACGTCCCCCTCGCCGCACTGGAGGAGCGCTACGGCCCGCGCTACGCGCGGCAGCTCTACGGCACCCCGTCCGCCGACCGCACCACCGAACGCGCCACCGACCCGACCAGTGAAGGAAGTTGAGGACCATGTCCGCCACCGCCACCGACACCGACACGGGCGCGGCCCGCGCCCTGCTCGAAGAGCTCGCCGGCCACGGCTTCACGATCGCCACCGGAGTCCCCTGCAGCCTGCTGGCCGGCGCGTTCCACCTGCTGGAGAACGCCGCCTCCGATCCCGCGCTGTCCGGACTGCGGTACGTCCCCGCCCCGCGCGAGGACAGCGCGGTCGGTATCGCCTCCGGGGCGGTGGTGGCCGGCGAGCGCGCCGTGGCCCTGATGCAGAACTCCGGTCTCGGCTACTGCCTGAACGTGCTCACCTCGTTCAACCTGATCTACGACGTCCCGGTGCTGCTGGTGGTCAGCTGGCGCGGGCACGACGGCAACGACGCCGTCGAGCACGACGTGATCGGTGCCGAACTGCTCCGCCTGCTCGACCTGTTCGACCTTCCGCACACCGTGCTCGACCACACCGACGTGGCCGGTTCGGTGGCCGCGGTCCTCGCCCAGATGGAACAGCGCGCCCGCTGCGCCGTCCTCGTCGTCCGGGAAGGCATCTGATGTCCCCGCTCACGCTCTCCGAGATCGCCCTGGAACTGCTGCGCCGTCACCCCGACGCGGTGATCGTCTCCACCTGCGGCTACACCAGCCGCGAACTCTTCAACGCCGCCGACCGGCCGGAGAACTTCTATCTGGTCGGCTCCATGGGCATGGCCGCGCCGATCGCCCTCGGTATCGCCCTGGCCCGCCCCGGCCGCACCGTCGTCGCCCTGGACGGCGACGGCTCGCTGCTGATGAACCTCGGGGTGCTCCCGCTGCTCGCCGCCACCGGCGCGAACCTGCTGCACGTGGTCGCCGACAACGGCATGCACGAGAGCACCGGCGGTCAGCGCACCGTCCAGCGCTCCGACTTCACCGCGCTGGCACGGGCCGCCGGGTATCCGCACACCGTCCTGGTCCGCGACGCCGCCGAACTGCGCGCCGCCGCGCTCGGCCCCGGGCTCACCCTGCTCCACGCCCTGACCGGACCGCGCGGCGACGGGGCGGGCCGCCGGGTCACCCACACCCCGCAGGAACTGGTCCACCGGGTCCGCGGCGCCCTCGCCGGCCCCGCCCGCACCCTCCAGGGAGCCACCGCATGAACACCGCACCCGCCTTCTCGGTCATCCCCGGCAGCCAGGTCCACGACGTCCTCGCCGGCCGGGAGAAGGAGGTCGTCGACGTGGTCGAACGCGCCTACCGGCTGCACGGCGAGGGGAGCACCGTCAACCCCGACTCCTATTTCCTGCGCTTCCCCGACCGGCCGTCCTCGCGCATCATCGCCCTGCCGGCCTCGGTCGGCGGCGAGGTCGGTGTGCACGGCATGAAGTGGATCTCCAGCTTTCCGGAGAACGTCGCCGCCGGGCTGCCCCGGGCCTCCGCGGTGCTGATCCTCAACGACACGGCGACCGGCTATCCGTTCGCCTGCCTGGAGAGCTCCATCATCAGCGCGGCCCGCACGGCCGCCTCCGCCGCGCTCGCCGCCGACCGGCTCGCCCGCGCCCGCGGGGTCCGGCCGGCCCGGATCGGCTTCCTGGGCACCGGGCTGATCGCCCGCTACCTCCACGACCACCTGCGCGCCATCGGCTTCGACCTCTCCCGGGCCGGCGTCCACGACAGCGACCCCGCGCACGCCGAGGGCTTCGCCGCCTATCTGGCCGGCCACGGGGCCACCGCGGAGCTCCACGCCACCTCGGAGGACCTGGTCCGCGCCAGCGATCTCCTGGTGATCGCCACGGTCGCCCCCGCCCCGCACCTCACCGATCCCGCCTGGTTCGGCCACCACCCCCTGGTGCTGAACATCTCGCTGCGCGATCTCGGCCCGGAGGTGATCCTCGGCGCCTACAACGTGCTCGACGACGTCGACCACTGCCTGAAGGCCGACACCTCCCCGCACCTCGCCGAGCAGCTCGTCGGCCACCGCGGCTTCGTGGACGGGACGCTGTACGACCACCTCGCCCGGGAGCGCGAGGTCCCGGCCGACCGCACCGTGGTCTTCTCGCCGTTCGGCCTGGGGGTGCTCGATCTGGCGCTGGCCCGGCACGTCCACGACCGGCTCGCCGCCACCGGCCGGCTCACGTCCGTCCCGGGGTTCTTCCACGACCTGCGCCGGCACGAGGCCCCGCCGGCCGCGGGGTGACGCTCGCACAGGCGCTCCCGACCGCCGTCGTCCTGGCCGCGGGGCTGCTGCACGCGGCCTGGAACACCCTGGCCAAGGCGGCCCGCGACCGGGACGCCGGGCTCACCCTGATCAGCGTCACGAAGACCGTGCTGTGTCTTCCCCTGCTGCCGCTGTTCGCCCTGCCCGCCCCGGCGAGCCTGCCCTATCTGCTCGCCTCCTCGGCGGTGCACGCCGTCTACATGGCCCAGCTGTCCCGGGCCTACCGCCTCGGCGACTTCGGCCAGGTCTACCCGGTCGCCCGCGGCGTCGCCCCCATCGGCGTCGCCGCGGTCGCGGTCGCCCTCCTCGGTGAACGCCTCGGCCCGGTCCAGCTGGCCGGGCTCCTCGCGGTCTGCGGCGGCCTGGCCGTGCTCTCCCTGGGCGGGCTGCCGGGCCGCGGGGTCGGCGGCCCGGCGGTCCGCGCCGCCCTCGCCACCGGCGCGACCATCGCCGCGTACACCCTGATCGACGCGGTCGGCGTACGGCGCTCCGGCTCCGCCTTCGGCTACACGGCATGGATGGCCGCCCTGGAGGGCGTCCTGGTCGCCCTGCTGATGCCCCGGCTGCGCAAGCGCCCGCTGACCGATCTGCTGCGCCCCGACCGCACCCGCTCCGCCGTCGGCGGCCTGGTCGCCGCCCTCTCGTACGGGGCCGTCCTCTGGGCCCAGACCCGCTCCCCGACGTCCGAGGTCGCCGCCCTGCGCGAGACCGGGATCATCTGGGCCGCCGTGATCGGCGCGGTGTTCTTCCACGAACCCCTCGGGCGCCGCCGGATCTGCGCCGGGGCGGTGGTGGTCTTCGGCGTCGTCCTGCTGGGAGCGGCCCATTAGGGCGTGCGCCGGGAGCCCGACGCGCGCGAACGGGCGCACCCTCTCGCATTCATACCCCCTAGGGGTATATAGTCGTGGGTGTGAGGGCGCACCAGCCTTCACCGGAGTCCTCAGGGGCCCCTGCCGTCCCACCCATACTGTGCTCGTCGAAGAGGAGAACACGATGACCGCCGAGACCCAGCTCCCCCAGGCGACCGGCTCCTGCTGCTCGCCCAGCGGTTCCTGCCACGGCGAGGCGAGCACCGAGGCCGCGCCGGGCGGGGTGACCACGGTCTACCAGGTGACCGGCATGACCTGCGGGCACTGCGAGGGCGCGGTCTCCGAGGAGATCTCCGCCATCAAGGGTGTCACCTCCGTGAAGGCCGTGGCGTCCACCGGGCAGGTGACGGTGGTCTCCGAGGCCGCGCTGGACGACGAGGCCGTGCGCGCCGCCGTGGACGAGGCGGGCTACGAGCTCACCGGCCGGGCCTGAACACGCCGCCGGTCCCGTACGACCGCACCACCGCACCACCCCTTGCCGCCGGGCCGGGCCGACCAGCAGATACTGGGAGGGCACGGCCCGGTCGGCGTTTCAGGAGTTCGGACATGCACAGCGCACCAGACGTCCAGGTTCCGGCGGCGGACGGCCCGGAGAGGCCGGAGAGCCCACAGGACCCTCGGCTCTCCCAGTCCTCCGAGGCCGAGCTGACGATCGGCGGGATGACCTGTGCGTCCTGCGCCGCCCGGGTCGAGAAGAAACTGAACCGGATGGACGGGGTCACCGCCACCGTCAATTACGCGACCGAGAAGGCCAAGGTCGCCTACGGCCCCGGGACGGCGCTCGACGATCTGATCGCGACGGTCGAGCGGACGGGGTACACGGCGCGGCCCGTGCCGCCGCCCGCTCCGGAGCCCGTGGCGGACGAGACCCCGGAGACCTCCGGGGAGGCCGGCGGGCCGGAGCCGCCCGAGGAGCCCGACACCGAGACGGCCTCCCTGCGGCAGCGGCTGACCGTGTCGGCGGTGCTCGCGGCGCCCGTCGTGGCGCCGGCGATGATCCCGGTGCTCCAGTTCGACAACTGGCAGTGGCTCTCGCTCACGCTCGCCGCCCCCGTCGTGGTCTGGGGCGGACTGCCCTTCCACCGGGCGACCTGGACCAATCTGCGGCACGGCGCGGCCACGATGGACACCCTGGTGTCGGTCGGGACGCTCGCCGCGTTCGGCTGGTCGCTGTGGGCGCTGTTCCTGGGCGACGCCGGGATGCCGGGGATGCGGCACGGCTTCGACTTCACGGTCTCCCGCGCGGACGCCTCCTCGACCATCTATCTGGAGGTCGCGGCGGGCGTCGTCACCTTCCTCCTGCTGGGCCGCTATCTGGAGGCCCGGTCCAAGCGGAAGGCCGGTTCCGCGCTGCGGGCGCTGATGCATCTGGGCGCCCGGGACGTGGCGGTCCTGCGGAACGGGGCGGAGGTCCGCGTCCCGGTCGGCCGGCTCGCCGTGGGCGACCGCTTCGTCGTCCGCCCCGGCGAGAAGGTCGCCACGGACGGCACGGTGGTGGAGGGCAGCTCGGCGGTCGACGCGTCGATGCTGACCGGTGAGTCCGTGCCGGTCGACGTGCGGGCCGGGGACGCGGTCACCGGCGCCACGGTGAACGTCTCGGGCCGGCTCGTCGTGGAGGCGACCCGGGTCGGCGCCGACACCCAGCTCGCCCGGATGGCCAGGCTCGTCGAGGACGCGCAGAACGGCAAGGCGGACGTCCAGCGGCTGGCCGACCGGATCTCGGCCGTCTTCGTGCCCGTGGTGCTGCTGATCGCCCTGGTGACGCTGGTCGTGTGGCTGCTGGTCACGGACGACGCGACGGCCGCGTTCACGGCGGCGGTCGCCGTCCTGATCATCGCCTGCCCCTGCGCCCTGGGCCTCGCCACCCCGACCGCGCTCATGGTCGGCACCGGACGCGGCGCCCAGCTCGGCATCCTCATCAAGGGCCCCGAAGTCCTGGAGACCACCCGCCGCGTCGACACCATCGTCCTCGACAAGACCGGCACCGTCACCACCGGCCGCATGACCCTCCAGACCGTCCACACCGCCCCCGGCACCACCGAAACCGACGTCCTGCGCCTCGCCGGAGCCCTGGAACACGCCTCCGAACACCCCATCGCCCAGGCCGTCGCCACCGGAGCCACCGAACGCACCGGAGCCCCGCTCCCCACCCCCGAGGACTTCACCAACGTCCCCGGACTCGGCGTGCGGGGCGTCGTCGAGGGACATACGGTCCTCGTCGGCCGGGAACAGCTCCTGGCCGAAGGGGAGATCCGACTGCCGGAGGAACTCGCGCTCCGCAAGGCGGAAGCGGAGAAGGCGGGCCGGACCGCCATCGCGGTCGCCTGGGACGGCGAGGCACGCGCGGTCGTCGAGGTCGCCGACGCCGTCAAGGAGACCAGCGCCGAGGCGGTCGCCGAACTGCGCGCGCTGGGGCTCACACCGATCCTGCTGACCGGGGACAACCGGGCGGTCGCGGAGTCCGTCGCCGCCGAGGTCGGCATCGACGAGGTGTACGCCGAGGTGCTGCCCGAGGAGAAGGCGCACGTCGTCCGGCGCCTCCAGGAGCAGGGCCGCTCCGTGGCGATGGTCGGGGACGGGGTGAACGACGCGGCGGCGCTCGCCACCGCCGACCTGGGGCTGGCCATGGGCACCGGCACGGACGCCGCGATCGAGGCGGGCGATCTGACCCTGGTTCGTGGAGATCTCAAGGTGACGGGTGAGGCGATCCGGCTCTCCCGGCGCACCCTGAGCACCATCAGGGGCAACCTCTTCTGGGCATTCTCCTATAACCTCGCCGCCCTACCCCTTGCGGCATTTGGGCTGCTCAACCCTATGATTGCGGGAGCGGCGATGGCCTTCTCATCGGTCCTCGTCGTGACCAACAGCCTGCGCCTGCGGTCCTTCACGTAATATCCACAATGAGACCCAGATCACACCGGTTTCAGGGTAACCATTCGGTGGGTTCGCGAGTCTAAGAGTGCGATGCCAGAAGGATGTCTTGGGGGACGTCCGGAGGAGGGTCTTGGGGGACGCTCCTGGCAAGCGTTGGCCGGGGCACGTGCACCGGGGAGCTTTGAGCGGCCCTCCCGTACGTACGTACCCCGGCAGACCGCAGCCGCACGAGGAACAGCGCGGTACGCACAACAGCAGCACCGAGGAACACCCAGGAGCTTCGGCTCCCGACGAACGCCCGGCCGGATCCCGTGGGGGGAATCCGCTCCGGGATATGGGAAGCGCCTCGCTGTCGGCCCGTGGGGGGATCGATGGCGGGGCGCTTCTCTCTTTCCACGGGAGCGCTCCCCTCCGCCCGGCGAAGCCACGGGGAAGCCACGGCGAAGCCCCGGGAAAGCAAATCGCCCCGGACACCGCGCTCTGTGCGAAAGCGCGGTGGTCAGGGGCGAAGGCAGCCGGCCGGTGCGGCCGGGGGTGGTGCTACGAAGCTCAGCGGGCCTCGACCGGGACGAAGTCGCGCAGGACCTCGCCGGTGTAGATCTGGCGCGGGCGGCCGATGCGGGAACCCGGCTCCTTGATCATCTCGTGCCACTGGGCGATCCAGCCCGGGAGGCGGCCGAGGGCGAAGAGCACGGTGAACATCTCGGTCGGGAAGCCCATCGCGCGGTAGATGAGGCCCGTGTAGAAGTCCACGTTCGGGTAGAGGTTGCGCGAGACGAAGTACTCGTCGGAGAGCGCGTGCTCCTCCAGCTTGAGCGCGATGTCCAGCAGCTCGTCGGACTTGCCGAGCGCGGACAGCACGTCGTGGGCCGCGGCCTTGATGATCTTGGCGCGGGGGTCGAAGGACTTGTACACCCGGTGGCCGAAGCCCATCAGGCGGACGCCGTCCTCCTTGTTCTTCACCTTGCGGATGAAGGAGTCGACATCGCCGCCGTTGGCCTGGATGCCTTCCAGCATCTCCAGCACGGACTGGTTGGCACCGCCGTGCAGGGGGCCCCACAGCGCCGAGATGCCGGCGGAGATGGAGGCGAACATGTTGGCCTGCGAGGAGCCGACCAGACGCACGGTGGAGGTCGAACAGTTCTGCTCGTGGTCCGCGTGCAGGATGAGCAGCTTGTCCAGGGCGGAGACGACGACCGGGTCCAGCTCGTACTCCTGGGCGGGGACCGAGAAGGTCATCCGCAGGAAGTTCTCGACGTAGCCGAGGTCGTTGCGCGGGTAGACGAACGGGTGACCGATCGACTTCTTGTACGCGTACGCGGCGATCGTCGGGAGCTTGGCGAGCAGCCGGATCGTGGAGAGGTGGCGCTGCTCCTCGTCGAACGGGTTGTGGCTGTCCTGGTAGAACGTGGACAGCGCGCTGACGACCGAGGACAGCATGGCCATCGGGTGGGCGTCGCGCGGGAAGCCGTCGAAGAAGCGCTTGACGTCCTCGTGCAGCAGCGTGTGCTGGGTGATCTCGTTCTTGAAGGTCGCCAGCTCGTCGACCTTGGGAAGCTCACCGTTGATGAGCGTGTACGCCACTTCGAGGAACGTCGAACGCTCGGCGAGCTGCTCGATCGGGTACCCGCGGTAGCGCAGGATGCCCTGCTCGCCGTCGAGGTACGTGATGGCCGATTTATAGGCAGCGGTGTTGCCGTATCCGCTGTCCAGCGTCACCAGGCCGGTGTTCGCCCGGAGCTTCCCGATGTCGAAGCCCTTGTCGCCGACGGTGCTGTCGATCACCGGGTAGGTGTACTCGCCATCGCCGTACCGGAGTACTACAGCGTTGTTGGTGTGCTCGCTCACGTCATCCCTCACCGACGTAGTGCCTCTTCTTCGAGGTTCCCTGACTGTCTCCACCCTCCCCCATTTGGCTCAGGAGAGTGCACTCGGGGTCGTCCATTGGACCTACTCGCGGCACTGAGTGCCGCGAACTTATTCATCCTGCCCCCTTGACTGCGGTTGCGGAAGACCTCCGTGATGTTTCCCACCGATTTGATCGATCATTTTTTCCGAGAGTCCTCCTTCCGGCCCCCCGCGCAGCCGGAAATCGAGCGCGCTGCAGCGTCTGCCTGCGGAAACCGTGCGGACCGCCTGTCCGATCGCCTGCCGCGAGCCGACCAGGACGACGAGCTTCTTGGCCCGGGTGACGGCGGTGTACAGCAGGTTGCGCTGGAGCATCATCCAGGCACTCTTCGTCACCGGAACGACGACCGCCGGATACTCGCTGCCCTGGGAGCGGTGGATCGTCATGGCGTACGCGTGGGACAGCTCGTCCAGCTCGTCGAAGTCGTAGCCGATCTCCTCGTCCTCGTCCGTGAGGACCGTCAGCCGCTGTTCGTCCTGGTCGAGGGCGGTGACGACACCGACCGTCCCGTTGAAGACACCGTTCTCGCCCTTGTCGTAGTTGTTGCGGATCTGGGTGACCTTGTCGCCGACCCGGAAGACCCGGCCGCCGAACCGCTTCTCGGGGAGGCCGGGGCGGCCCGGGGTGATGGCCTGCTGGAGCAGCCCGTTGAGATGGCCCGCCCCGGCCGGCCCCCGGTGCATCGGGGCGAGGACCTGCACATCGCGGCGCGGGTCGAGTCCGAACTTGGCCGGAATCCGGCGGGCCGCCACGTCCACCGCGAGCACCCCCGCGTCCTCCGTCTCGTCGGCGACGAAGAGGAAGAAGTCCTTGAGCCCGTCGGTAACGGGTGGTATGCCCTGGTTGATCCGGTGGGCGTTGGTGACCACACCCGACTTCTGCGCCTGCCGGAAGATGGTGGTCAGCCGGACCGAGGGGACCGGCCCGCCCTCGGCGAGCAGATCCCGCAGCACCTCGCCCGCGCCGACGGACGGCAGCTGGTCCACGTCCCCGACGAGCAGCAGATGGGCACCGGGTGCCACGGCCTTGACGAGTTTGTTGGCGAGCAGCAGATCGAGCATGGACGCCTCGTCCACGACGACGAGGTCCGCGTCGAGCGGGCGGTCCCGGTCGTACGCCGCGTCGCCGCCCGGCTTCAGCTCCAGCAGCCGGTGCACGGTGGAGGCCTCGGCGCCGGTCAGCTCGGAGAGCCGTTTCGCCGCCCGCCCGGTGGGCGCGGCCAGCACCACCTTCGCCTGCTTGGCACGGGCCAGTTCCACGATCGAGCGGACGGTGAACGACTTACCGCAGCCGGGCCCGCCGGTCAGCACCGCCACCTTCCGGGTGAGCGCGAGCCGCACCGCGGCCTCCTGCTCCGGCGCCAGATCGGCCCCGGTCCGCCCGGCCAGCCAGCGCAGCGCCCGGTCCCAGTCCACGTCCGCGAAGGCCGGCATCCGCTCCTCGGGCGTCCGCAGCAGCCGCCGCACCTGCGCGGCCAGCGAGATCTCCGCCCGGTGGAACGGCACCAGATACACCGCCGTCACCGGCTCGCCGCCCTCCGGCGAGGGCACCTTCTCCCGGACGACCCCCTCCGGCTCCTCCGCCAGCTCCGCCAGGCACTCGATGACAAGGCCGGTGTCCACCTGGAGCAGCTTCACCCCGTCCGCGATCAGCCGCTCCTCGGGCAGGAAGCAGTGCCCCTGGTCGCTGGACTGCGACAGCGCGTACTGCAGTCCCGCCTTGACCCGCTCCGGGCTGTCGTGCGGAATCCCGACGGCCTGGGCGATCCGGTCGGCGGTCAGGAAGCCGATGCCCCAGACGTCGGCGGCCAGCCGGTAGGGCTGGTTCTTCACGACGGAGATCGACGCGTCCTCGTACTTCTTGTAGATACGGACGGCGATCGACGTCGACACCCCGACGCTCTGGAGGAAGACCATCACCTCCTTGATCGCCTTCTGCTCCTCCCAGGCGACGGCGATCATCTTCGTCCGCTTCGGCCCGAGCCCCGGGACCTCCACCAGCCGCTTCGGCTCCCGCTCGATGATGTCGAGCGTGTCCACCCCGAAGTGCGTGGTGATCCGGTCCGCCATGACCGGCCCGATGCCCTTGATCAGCCCGGAGCCGAGGTAGCGCCTGATCCCCTGGATCGTCGCCGGAAGGACCGTCACGTAGTTCTCGACGGTGAACTGCTTCCCGTACTGCGGATGCGACCCCCACCGCCCCTCCATCCGCAGCGACTCCCCCGGCTGCGCCCCCAGCAGCGAGCCGACGACGGTCAGCAGATCGCCGCTCCCCCGTCCGGTGTCGACCCGCGCGACCGTGTACCCGTTCTCCTCGTTGGCGTACGTGATGCGTTCGAGCACGCCTTCGAGGACGGCGAGGTGGGGGGAGGCGGACGGCGTGGTGGACGCGGTGGACATGGGGCGACGGTATCGGGCGGGGGTGACATCACGAGAGGTTGCGCGCGAAGAGCCACTGGTACCATGAGTCGTACCAGTGGCTCACCGTGGGAAGAGGTTCGTCATGTCGATAACGGCCAGTGAAGCCCGGAAGCACCTCTTTCCGCTGATCGAGAAGGTGAACGAGGACCACGCCCCTGTCCACATCACCTCTCGCAAGGGGAATGCGGTCCTCATGTCGGAGGAGGACTTCGCCTCCTGGCAGGAGACGATCTACCTGATGCGCTCGCCGGCCAATGCCCGCCGGCTCCTGGAGTCCATCGCAGAGGTCGAAGGAGGCCGGACGGAGCACCACGAACTGGTGGACGTTCCGGACGGCGAGGACGCCGAGGACGCCGGGTGAAGCTCACGTTCAGCTTGCGCGGGTGGGCCGACTACACCTTTTGGTCGGAGAGCGACCGTCGCATGACCCGCCGCATCAACCGGCTCATCACGGACGCCCTGCGCGACCCCTTCGACGGCATCGGGAAGCCCGAGCCCCTGCGTGGCGACCTCAGCGGCTACTGGTCGAGACGCATCGATGACGAGCACCGCTTGGTGTACAAGGCCACCGAGTCCGAACTCGTCGTCGTGCAGGCCCGGTATCACTACAACTGACCGCACGGCACGGCACGCTCAGCCCGCGACCGCCGTCAGGCAGCGGCTGTGCTTCGGGGTTTCGGCCTCGTCGATCAGGGCGACGGCGAGGTCCGCGTACGAGAAGGACTCGGCGTCCGGGAGCAGGGCGTGGCCGCCCGTCCGGTAGTGGCCGGTGCGCTCCGCCTCGTTGTCCAGCATGACCGGCGGCGGGGCGAGCACCAGCCAGTCGATGTCCGTGTCGGAGGCGCGCAGGACGTCCAGTTCGGCCGCGTGGCCGAGGGAGAAGGTACGGGCGTCCGCCGGGAAGCCCGGGGTGTCGTGGAGCATGACGCCCGGCGCCGCCTCCAGCGTCGTCCCGATCCCGACCAGCACCAGCCGGGCCACGCCCGCCCGCTCCAGCCCGGCCAGCAGCGCCTGCGCCGCGCCCACGAAGAACTCCGTCGACGGCATGTCCATCCGGCCCGCCGCCTGGACCGCCGCGTCGTGCCCGGCCGCCACCGCCGCCACGCTGTCCGCGTCGCTGACGTCCCCGGCGACCACGTCCACCCCGTCCCCGCCGAGGCCCGGATACCCGGCCGGGTCCCGCACCACCGCCGTCACCCGGTGCCCCCGCGCCGCCGCCTCCGCGACCGCCCGCCGACCCGCGCGCCCGCCGGCTCCGAACACCACGATCCTGCTCATGGGGTACCCCCTCCACCAGGGCCCGCGCATCCCCGCAGGCCGATGGCGCGACGGTAGGACGGCACCCCATGGTTTCCGCAACGATAGCGACGTCCACCAGGGCGGTTCCGTACGCTCGACGGTGTGAGCGAACCCCTTGACGCCGACATGTTCACCGGCTGCGACCACACCGATTCGCCGTTCCGCCTCGGCGGCAAATGGACCGCGAAGATCGTCCGCTGCCTGGAGGACGGTCCCCGCCGCTTCTCCGAACTCGCGGTCCCGCTGCGCGGCATCACGCCCAAGGTGCTGACGGAGACGCTGCGTTCGATGGAGCGGGACGGCCTGATCGCCCGTACGGTCGGCGACGGCACCCCGCCCCGCGTCGACTACGCCCTCACCCCGCTCGGCCGCTCCCTCCTCGCCCCGATGGCCGCCTGCTGCGCCTGGGCCGCCGCGCACCTCCCCGAGGTCGAGGGCGCCCGCGAGGCGTACGAGGACGCCGCCCCCGGCTCAGCCCTCCACTGACGCCCCCGCCTCGTCCGGCACCACGGCCCCACCCCCCAGCCTCGACCCCCGGCTCTCCGCGACCCGCTTCACATCCGTCAGCGACTCCTTCAACCGGCACGCCAGGAAGTGCAGTTCCGCCTCCGTCACCTTCCGGTCCGCCAGCAGATCCGCCGCATGCCGCAACAGCTCCCCCGCCATCCCGAGCTGTACGCTCTCCACCCCGTCGGCCATCCGCGACACGTACCCGCCGCCGTCCCCCAGCACGTAGCACGGCTTCCCGTCCTGCCCCTCCCACGGCAGCAGCCGCATCTCCTGGCTCTCGTACGTCATGCCCTCGCCCGCTTCCCGTTCGGCCCCCGGAGCGGGGGCGTGCGTTGTGTAGTGAATCCATCACAGAGTGGGGTCGCGCATCGCTACGCTGCCAGGGGGGCGGGGATGACAGCACGGGCGTCAGGGCCGTCGGAACGGGGAGTTGGGCACCATGGGAACGAAGCGAACGCCGCGCAGCCCTCGGCAGAAGTACGGCGAGGAACTACGGCTGCGCCGCATCGCGGCGGGGCTGACGCAGGAGGCGCTGAGCGAGCAGGTGGTGTGCTCGCCCACGTTGATCAGCCACTGGGAGGCGGGGCGGCGGCTTCCCAAGCCGGACGATGCGCAGCGGATTGACCGGGCGTTGGGGACTGACGGGTTCTTTGTCAGGTGGCTGGAGGACCTGGACACGGTGTTCGCGCGATACTTCGCGACCGTCGCGGACTTGGAGTCCGAGGCGACGGAGATCCGCCTGTACGGTGCCGCGCTCATTCCGGGATTGCTCCAGACGAGCGCCTACTCCCTGGCGGTGTTCAAGGCGTACCGACCGAACTACACCGCCGAGGAGCTTGACGAGTTCGTCGTCAGTCGCGGACGACGAGGCCTCATGCTCGACCGGCCGCATGTCCCAACGGCTTGGGTTCTGCTCGATGAGGCCGCTCTCAGGCGGCGCATCGGTGGACCAGCGGTGATGGCGGAGCAACTGCACAAGATCGCGGACATGACGGAGGCGGGACGCCTACGGATGCACGTACTACCTCTGTCGGCCGGAGCGCATGCGCTCCTGGAAGGCATGATCTACCTCCTGACGTTCGCGGACGGTGCTCCCCTTGCCTACGCAGAGGGCCTTCACACCGGAAACCTGATGGATGATCCGGCAACGGTTGCCGCCTGCCACACGTCCTATAACCTCGCCCTCAGCAACGCCGCTTCGCTCGACGAATCGGTAGCACTGGTCAGGGCTATCGCGAAGGAACACGAATCATGCTCAACGCCGGGGACGTCATCGTCGACAGCACCGCGCTGACCGGCTGGTTCAAGTCCAGCTACAGCGGCGGGAACAACGGCGAATGCCTGGAGGTCGCCGCAGGCCACCCCGTCGTCCCCGTCCGCGACAGCAAGGCCGCCCCCGCCGGACCCGTCATCGTGTTCTCCACCACGGGGTGGACGTCGTTCGTCACCGCGCTCAAGGCAGGCCAGCTCACCGACTGACCGAGCACGCCCCCCGCAGAGGAGTACGCGCATGCACCGCACCCTTGGCTCCACCGCTCTGACCGGCTGGTTCAAGTCCAGCTACAGCGGCGCCAACCAGGGCGAATGCCTGGAGGTCGCCGCAGGCCACCCCGTCGTCCCCGTCCGCGACAGCAAGGCCGCCCCCGCCGGACCCGTCATCGTGTTCTCCACCGCAGGGTGGACGTCGTTCGTCACCGCGCTCAAGGCAGGGAGTCAGCCCCGCTTGTAGTGGTAGCTCCCGGCGTCCACGTTGTAGAGGATCCCGCCGCTGTAGAGGGTGAAGTTGGACGGGCTGAAGGTGGTCCAGCAGTAGCCGGGGTTGGGGCCGTCGAGTTCGGGCTTGCTGACGTTGATGCGCTTGCCGTTGTCGGCCGTGGAGGTCACCTTGGCGACGTACGGGCAGGGGGAGGAGACGAGGCCCGTCATGCGGACCGCTCCCGTGGAGGAGATGGTGATCGTGGCGGGCTGATTCCCGTTGTAGACCTCGGCGTTCTGCCATGTGCCGACGAACGAGGACGGCACGGTTCCCCCGCCGCCGCCGGAGGAACCGCCGGAGGAGCCACCCGTGGTGGAACCCCCGGTGGTGGAGCCGCCGGTGGAGCCCGACCCTCCCGTGCTGGTGGTTCCGCCGGTGGCGGTGGTGCCGCCGGAGGAGGACGTGGAGCCGGTCGTGCCGCCGGAGGAGCCGGTGCCGGAGGTGGTCGCGGCGTCGCGGCCGTCGGTGCCGTTGCGGCCGTCCGATCCGTCACTGCCGTCCGTGCCGCCCGCCTTGCCGTCGTCGGCCTTGGGGCTCTTGGTCCGCGGCTTGGGCGAGGCGGTGCCGTTCGGGGACGGGGACGAGGAGGCGGAGGCGGAGGTCCCGGGGGTGACGCTCGCCGTGGCGGAGGGCGGGGCGGCGTGGGCGCCGCTGTCCGTGTCCTGGGAGAACAGTGGGAGGGCGACCATGGTGCCGCCGCCCCCGGCCAGGACGAAGATGACGGGGATGACGACGAGACGGCGGCGGCGGCGCTTCTCCCGGGCCTCCTTCGCGGGCTCCTCCCCGCCCTCGGGGGCGGCCGGAGGTGTCGCGGGCACCGGGGGCTTCTGCGCACGGCCCAGCGGCAGCGTCCCCCGTTCGCCCTCCTCGCGGACCGGTGCCGCCTCGGCGTCGAGGAGGCGGGCCGACTGACGGGCCAAATGGGCGATCACCTCGGAGGGCAGCCACGAGGCCCCGGCGGGGGGTGCGTCCTCCTCTTCCAGGAGCGCCCCGATCTCGGGCCGTTCGGCGACGGGCTTCGCCAGGAGGCGGGTGATCAGGGCGTGCAGCGCCGGATCGTCCACGCCCTTGAGGTCGGGCTCCTCCTCAAGGACCTGGTACATCACCGCGTGGTGGTTGCCCACGCCTTCGGCGAACGGGCGGTGTCCGGTGGCCGCGTACGTGAGGACGCAGCCGAGGGAGAACAGATCGCTCGCCGGGCCGACCTCGCCGCTGCGGATCTGCTCGGGGGACATGAAACCGGGAGTGCCGATCACCATGCCGGAGCTGGTCAGGGAGTTGACGGCCGTCTCGGCGGCGCGGGCGATCCCGAAGTCGATGACCTTGGGGCCGTCGACCGTGACCATCACGTTCGACGGCTTCAGGTCGCGGTGGACGATGCCCGCCGCGTGGATGTCCGCGAGCGCGCGCAGCAGTCCGTCGGCCAGGGTCAGGACAGTGGCGGCGGGGAGGGGGCCGTGGCCCCGGACGATCTGTTCCAGGGAGAGGCCGGGAACGTATCCCGTGGCCACCCAGGGGAACTCCGCGTCTGGTTCGGCGTCCAGGACGGGGGCCGTGTAGCGCTCCCCCACCCGCCGGGCGGCCTCGACCTCGCGCCGGAAGCGGGCGCGGAACTGCGGATCGGCCACGTGCTCCGCGTGGACCACCTTCACGGCGACGGTGCGACCGGCTTCGGAACGGGCGAGGTAGACCCGGCCCATCCCGCCCGAGCCGAGCCGGCCGAGCAGCAGATAGGGGCCGATGCGGGCCGGATCACCGACCGCCAGGGGCTTGATGCCGCCGTCGAGGTTGTCCTCGGCGCCCTGCTGGTCACCGTGGTGCGCGCTGGTCATGGTCGAGCTCTCCCCGTGGGTCCAGCCCTCCGTGCGTACGGAAGAGCATGTGTCGTCCGAACGTGGCTGAATTCAGGGCGACTTGATGCGGCGAATGGCCAGTCTGGTGTACATCGGCCGCCGGGTGGAACCACTTCGGGAGGTCTCCGCACGGCTGATGCGGGGCTGTTACACGTACACCGCTTCAGCCCCGCTTGTAGAAGTACCCGTCTCCGGCGGCGGCGCCTACGTTGTGCTGGATGCCGCTGCCGTTGAGGGTGAAGTAGGACGCTTCGAGGTTGGGCGAGCAGGGGCCGGGGGTGCCGCTCACGAGGTCGGTGGAGCTGACGTTGATCCGGCTGCCGCCGTTGGCCCGGGAGACGACGCGACCGACGTAGACGCAGTCGGTGAAGGAGATCTCCGAGAGGCGGACCGTGCCGTTGGAGGAGATGACGACGGTGGCGGGCTGGTTGATGTTGTAGGTCTCGCCGTACTTCCAGGTGCCGACGAAGGACGCGGGGACGGTGCTGCCGCTGCCGCCCCCGGAGCCGCCGCCCGTGGAGCCGGAGCCGCTGCCGGAGCCGCCGGTGGTCGTGGTGGTGCCGGACCCCGTGGTGCCGCCGCTGGTGGTGGTCGAGCCGGAGGTGCCTCCTCCTCCGCCGGACGTCGTGCCCCCGGACGTCGTACCGCCGGAGGTGGTGCCGCCGGTGGCCGTGGCGGCGGCGTCGCCGTCCTTGCCGTCGCGGCCGTCCTTGCCGTCCTCGGCGCCGGCCTCGGTCGCGTCGGCCTGGGGGCTCTTGTCGCCCTTCGGGGAGGCGGTGCCGGTGGCCGGCGGGGCCGAGGACGGGGTGCCGGGCGTGACGCTCGCCGTGGCGGAGGGCGGGGCCTTACGGGCATCGGCGTCGGCGTCGTGGCTGAAGGGCTGGAGGGCGATCATCGTGCCGCCGCCCCCGCCCAGGACGACGACGACCGGCACGGCGACGAACCAGCGGCGGCGGCGGCGCTTCTCGGCGGCCGGCTTCGGGGTGTCCGGATGCGTCGAGGCGGCGGCGGGCGCGGCCGGGACCGGCTCCGGGACGGCGGCCGGCGCGGCGGTCGGGGCCGGGGCGGCCGTCGGGGCCGGGCGGCCCAGGGGAAGCGTGCCCCGGTCGCCCTCCTCGCGTACGGGCGCGGCCTCGGCGTCGAGGAGGCGGGCGGACTGGCGGGCGAGGTGGCCGACCACCTCGGCGGGGAGCCAGGAGGGCGTGCCCGAGGCGGGTTCCAGTCCGGCCAGCAGGGCGTCCACCGTGGGGCGGGCGGCGGCGGACTTCGTGAGGAGGCGGGTGATGAGCGTACGGAGGGCCGGGTCGTCGATGCCGTCGAGGTCGGGGTCGGCCTCGACGATCTGGTACATCACGGCGTGCTGGTTGCTGACCCCGTTGGCGAACGGGAGGCGTCCGGTGGCCGCGTACGTGAGGACGCAGCCGAGGGTGAAGACGTCGCTGGCCGGGACCGCCTCCTGGCCCCGGATCTGCTCCGGCGCCATGAAGCCGGGGGTGCCGATCACCATGCCCGTACTGGTCAGGGACTCGACGGCCGTCTCGACGGCGCGGGCGATCCCGAAGTCGATGACCTTGGGGCCGTCGACCGTGACCATCACGTTCGACGGCTTCAGGTCGCGGTGCACGATGCCCGCCGCGTGGATGTCGCCCAGGGCGCGCAGCAGCCCGTCCGCGAGGGCGAGGACCGTGGCGGCCGGGAGCGGGCCGTGGCCCCGGACGATCTGTTCGAGGGAGAGGCCGGGGACGTACCCGGTGGCCACCCAGGGGAACTCCTCGTCGGGCGCGGCGTCCAGGACGGGGGCGGTGAAGCGGGCGCCGACCCGGCGGGCCGCCTCGACCTCGCGCCGGAAACGGGCGCGGAACTGCGGATCGGCCACGTGCTCCGCGTGGACGACCTTCACCGCCACCGTGCGCCCGCCCTCGGAGCGTGCGAGGTAGACCCGGCCCATCCCGCCCGCGCCGAGCCGGCCCAGCAGCAGATAGGGGCCGATGCGGACCGGATCGGCGGACGTCAGCGGCTTGATGCCGCCCGGTGCGTCCTCGGCGTCCCCGTTGTCGCCGTGGTCGCCGTCGTGCACGCTGGTCATGGTCGAGCACTCCCCGTGAGTCCGGCCCTCCGAACCCCCGAAGAGCGGTTGCCGTCCGAACGTGACCGGTCTCAGGACGACTTGATGCAACAGTCGATCAGTCTGGTGCACAGGGGTTACCGGGTGGAACCACTTCGGGAAGTCTCCACCCGGCTGATGCCGGGCTGTTACACGTACGCGGGGCGGCCGGAGTGCCCGTTCCGCACGGGGTGGTCGGCGCGCGGGGCGCCCGCTCGGGTGCCGGGCCCGGAGCGTTGTCCTCCGGTCATCGCGCGCCTGTACGGTGTGCGTTCCGTGAAGCCGCCCGAAAGGTGCTGAGTGTGTTCCGCTCCCGTGTCCTCACCGTTCCCCTCCTCGCGCTCGCCGGAGCCGCGTTCGCCCTGACCGGCTGCTCGTCGGACGACGGGGGCGTCGGCCCGGACGCCGCGTCCGACAGCGCGGGCATGGGTGTGGAGAGCGCGTCGCCCGGTGCCGGCAAGGAGGACGCGAAGGACTCCGGTGAGTCGGGGTCGGGCAAGGGCTCCGCGCGTCTCACGTACAGCGGGGGCGCCAGCGGCGAGGCGTCCATCGCGGAGGTGACCTGCGCGGTGCTGGCCGGGAAGCTGACCGCGATCAACGCGCCGGACAACTCCGGGAGCGCCGACCCGGCGAAGCCGTCCTTCACCGCCGTGCTGAGCGAGGGCAAGGCGATGAGCACGCTGGTCACACAGGACGGCAAGACCTATCTGGCCACCTCCGCGCCCGGCGTCACCGGCGAGAAGAAGGGCGACACCTGGGAGGTCACCGTGGCCGGACTGAAGCTGGGACCGACCGACATGAAGGGCGAGGAGATCACCGTCGACGGCAGCATCACCTGCGGCACCGTCGCCGGCATGTAGCCCCGCCGGGCTCCGGCGTCCCCCGCGGCTCGACGGGACCAACTCCCCGTTACCATCCGCCGCATGGGTAGACCGAAGCATTTCATGACCACCTTCGCGATCATCGCGATCTCCGCGGTTCTCCTCGCCGGATGCTCGTCCGACGACGACGCCGAAGCGAACGCGGCGGAGCCGGCGTCCTCGTCGCCCGGCTCCGCCCCCGCCTCCTCTCCCGCACCGCAGACCAGCGCACCCGCCCCCTACGTCCAGCCGGACGCGTGCAAGAGCCTCGGGCTGGCATCGGACGCGAAGCTCGGCGGCAAGGAGCTGGCGGCCTGCGTGAGCGCGGCGTTCGCGGCCTACGGCACGGGGACGGAGTCGCTGCTCGTCGGCAACCGGTCCGGCACCACGCGGTTCCGGATCGGGTCCGGTACGGCGCTGGCGGGGGAGGTCGACGGGGCGGACGGGAAGACCGGCACCAACGCGTACGTCTCGCTCGACGGCGAGGAATGGATCAAGTCCGACGGGGCCTGGGAGAAGAGCGACTCCAAGGAGGCGGTGGACGCCGAACTCGGCAAGAAGTACCGGACCGTCTCCGATCCCGCCGGCATCGCGGAGATCCTCGGCTCCTTCGCCACCTGGAAGGTCGACACCGAGAAGGCCCTGATCTCCCTGGAGAACGGCAAGGACGTCCAGGCGTGGCGCGTCACCAACGCGCTGCACTTCGACCACCAGGGCTCCGAAGTGGTCGAGTACATCGTGTGGCTGGAGGACGACGGCACCCCGGTCGGCGTCCAGAACACCTCGGAGACGGCCGGGCAGTCCGACACCTACGTCCAGCACTTCTACGACCTCGGGCAGCCGGTCACGATCGAGGCGCCGCCCCAGTAGTCCCCTCCCCCGGGACCCGGACCGCACAGCCGGGCCCCGGGGGAACCGCCGTCAGCAGGCGTGCTCGGCGTACCGGGCGGCCACCTCCGCCAGGACCTCCGCGCCGTCACGCGCCCACAGGTCCTCGTTGAAGATCTCCACCTCGATCGGCCCGTCGAAGCCCGCCGCCTCCACCGCCCGGCGGAAGAACCGGAAGTCCACGCTGCCGTCGCCCAGTTGGCCGCGCCCGAGCAGGACGCCCGCCGGGAGCGGGGTGATCCAGTCCGCGAGTTGGAAGGAGTGGATGCGGCCGCCCGCGCCGGCCCGCGCGATCTGGGCGGGGGCCCGGTCGTCCCACCAGAGGTGGTACGTGTCCACGACCACGCCCACCCGCTCGGCCGGGAAGCGCTCGGCGAGGTCCAGGGCCTGGGAGAGCGTCGAGACCACGCAGCGGTCCGAGGCGAACATCGGGTGCAGCGGCTCGATGGCCAGGCGCACCCCGCGCTCGGCCGCGTACGGAGCCAGTTCGGCCAGGGCGTCCGCGATGCGCTCGCGGGCCGCGTACAGGTCCTTGCTCCCCTCCGGCAGGCCGCCGGAGACCAAAACCAGGGTGTCCGTGCCCACGCCCGCCGCCTCGTCGATCGCGGCGCGGTTGTCGTCCAGGGCGGCGGTGCGCGCGGCCGGGTCGGCGGCGGTGAGGAAGCCGCCCCGGCACAGGCTGGTGACGGACAGGCCGTGGTCGGCGAGGAGGGCGGCGGTGCGCTCGACGCCGTACTCCTGGACCGGGGCCCGCCACAGGCCCACCTTGTCGATGCCCGCCTTCGCGCAGCCCTCGGCCAGTTCCGGCAGCGACCACTGCTTGATGGTCTCCTGGTTGATCGAGAGACGGCCGTCGCTCATCGGACGCCCCCGTTCACCGTGAGGAGGGCGCGCATCCGGGACTCGGCCAGCTCCGGATCGGGGAACAGGCCCAGCCGGTCGGCGAGTTCGTACGCCTTCGCCAGATGCGGCAGCGAGCGGGCCGACTGGAGGCCGCCGACCATCGTGAAGTGGTCCTGGTGGCCGGCCAGCCAGGCCAGGAACACCACGCCGGTCTTGTAGTAGCGGGTCGGCGCCTGGAACAGATGGCGCGACAACTCGACCGTGGGGTCCAGGAGTTCACGGAACGCCTTGGTGTCCCCGGTGTCCAGGACCCGCACCGCGTGCGCGGCCAGCGGGCCCAGCGGGTCGAAGATGCCGAGCAGGGCGTGGCTGAAGCCCCGGTCGTCGCCCGCGATCAGCTCGGGGTAGTTGAAGTCGTCGCCCGTGTAGCAGCGGACCCCGGAGGGCAGCCGGCGGCGGACGTCGATCTCGCGCTCCGCGTCCAGCAGCGACATCTTGATGCCGTCCACCTTGTCGGGGTGCTCGGCGATGACCTGGAGGAAGGTGTCGGTGGCCGCGTCCAGGTCGGCGGAGCCCCAGTACCCCTCCAGCGCGGGGTCGAACATCGGGCCGAGCCAGTGCAGGACGACCGGTTCGGAGGCCTGGCGCAGCAGGTGCGCGTACGTCTCCAGATAGTCCTGCGGGCCCCGCGCGGCGGCGGCGAGCGCGCGGGAGGCCATCAGGATGGCCTGGGCCCCGCTCTCCTCGACATGGGCCAGCTGCTCCTCGTACGCGGCGCGGACCTCCGCGAGCGTGGCCGGTCCGGCCGGGAGCTGGTCGGTGCCGACGCCGCAGGCGATCCGGCCGCCGACGGCCCTGGCCTCGGCGGCCGAGCGGCTGATCAGCTCGGCGGCACCGGCCCAGTCCAGGCCCATGCCGCGCTGCGCGGTGTCCATGGCCTCGGCGACGCCCAGGCCGTGCGACCAGAGGTGGCGGCGGAAGGCCAGGGTGGCGTCCCAGTCGACGGCGGCCGGGGAGTCGGGGCTGCGGTCGGCATACGGGTCGGCGACGACATGGGCGGCGGAGAAGACCGTACGGGAGGCGAGCGGTGCCCCGCCGGGGGCCAGGTCGAGCGGGGTGGTGCGGGGCTCGTACGGGCCCTGCGGGAGATGGATGGTCACGGCGAGAGCTCCAGGGGTCCGAGCGGAAGGCGGCCGGTCACAGCGACAGCTCGGGGACGTCCAGGCGGCGGCCCTCCGCGTGGGACTTCAGGCCCAGCTCCGCGAGCTGCACGCCCCGGGCGCCCGCCATCAGGTCCCAGGTGTAGGGCTCGTCGAGCACGACGTGGCGCAGGAACAGCTCCCACTGGGCCTTGAAGCCGTTGTCGAACACCGCGTTGTCGGGGACCTCCTGCCACTGGTCGCGGAAGGACTCGGTGACGGGGAGGTCCGGGTTCCACACCGGCTTGGGGGTCGCCGAGCGGTGCTGGACGCGGCAGTTGCGCAGGCCCGCGACGGCGGAGCCGTGGGTGCCGTCGACCTGGAACTCGACCAGCTCGTCGCGGTTGACCCGCACCGCCCAGGAGGAGTTGATCTGGGCGACCGCGCCGCCCTCCAGCTCGAAGATGCCGTACGCGGCGTCGTCGGCCGTCGCCGCGTAGGGCTTGCCGTGCTCGTCGCGGCGCTCGGGGATGTGGGTCCGGACGTGCGCCTGCACGGTGGTGACCCGGCCGAACAGCTCGTGGAGCACGTACTCCCAGTGCGGGAACATGTCGACGACGATGCCGCCGCCGTCCTCCGCGCGGTAGTTCCACGAGGGGCGCTGGGCCTCCTGCCAGTCGCCCTCGAAGACCCAGTAGCCGAACTCGCCGCGCACGGACAGGATCTCGCCGAAGAAGCCGCCGTCGATCAGCCGCTTCAGCTTCAGCAGGCCCGGCAGGAAGATCTTGTCCTGGACGACGCCGTGCTTGACGCCGGCGTCCCGGGCGAGACGGGCCAGCTCCAGGGCGCCCTCGACGTCCGTGGCGGTGGGCTTCTCGGTGTAGATGTGCTTGCCGGCCGCGATGGCCTTCTTGATCGCCTCGACCCGGGCGGAGGTCACCTGGGCGTCGAAGTAGAGGTCGACGGTGTCGTCCGCGAGGACCGCGTCCAGATCGGTCGACCACTCGGTCAGCCCGTGCTTCGCGGCCAGTTCCTCCAGCGCGTGGGCGCGGCGGCCGACGAGGACCGGCTCGGGCCACAGCACGTTGCCGTCGCCGAGATCGAGGCCCCCCTGCTCGCGGATCGCGAGGACCGAGCGCAGCAGGTGCTGCCGGTAACCCATGCGCCCCGTGACGCCGTTCATGGCGATGCGCACTGTCCTGCGTGTCACGAAAGTTCCTCCATACAGCCGTAGCAAGCGCTTTCTATGCGGTATGACGCTAGCCTGCCGACAGCGGCCCGGACAAGAGGGGGCGCGCTGATCGGTCCGGCCCCGCCCCCTCACCACTCCTCGGAGGAATGCGATGACAGTCACCCTGGCGGACGTGGCGGCCCGCGCCCGGGTGTCCCCCGCCACCGTCTCCCGCGTGCTGAACGGCAACTACCCGGTGGCCGCGTCCACCAGGGAGCGGGTGCTGCGGGCGGTGGACGATCTGGACTACGTGCTCAACGGGCCCGCGAGCTCGCTGGCCGCGTCCACCTCGGATCTGATCGGGATCCTGGTCAACGACATCGCCGACCCGTTCTTCGGGATCATGGCGGGCGCGGCCCAGACGGAGATCGGCGGTCCGGGCGACGGTTCGGGGCGGGCGGGCGGCGAGAAGCTGGCCATCGTCTGCAACACCGGCGGCACCCCGGAGCGCGAGCTCACCTATCTGACCCTGCTCCAGCGCCAGCGCGCCGCCGCCGTCGTCCTCACCGGCGGCGCGATCGAGGACCCGGCCCACCAGGCCGCCGTCTCCGCGAAACTGGCGAAGCTCGCGGACGCGGGGACCCGGGTCGTCCTGTGCGGGCGTCCGCCGCTGCCCGACAACTCCTCGGTGCTGGCCGCGCTGGCCTTCGACAACCGGGGCGGCGGCCGTCGCCTCACCGAGCACCTGCTCTCCCTGGGCCACCGCACGATCGGCTATGTCGCGGGCCCGGCCGAGCGCACCACCACCCGCCACCGCCTGGAGGGCCACCGCGAGGCCCTGGCGGCGGCCGGGCTGTACGGCGACGGCTCGGCGGCCACCGGTCCGGGCGGCGACGGCTCGGCGGGGGACGGGCCTGCGGTGCGGCGGTACGGGGACGGTTCGGCCGGGGACGGGCGTCCGGCGGGCCCGGACGAGGACCGGCTGACCGTGCACGGCTCGTACGACCGGCGCTCCGGCTACGAGGCCACCGTCGAACTCCTGCGCCGCGAACCGGAGATCACCGCCGTCGTCGCCGCCAACGACACCGTGGCGCTCGGCGCGGCGGCGGCCGTCCGCGACCAGGGGCTGCGCATCCCGGAGGACGTCTCCGTGGCCGGCTTCGATGATCTGCCGTTCTCCGTGGACGCGGTCCCCGCCCTGACCACCGTGCGTCTCCCGCTCGTCGAGGCGGGCGCGCGGGCGGGCCGCCTGGCCACGGGCAAGGAGGCCCCGCCGCCGGGCGGCATCGCGACGATCGCGGCCGAACTGATGGTCCGGGGGTCGACGGCGGCGCCCCGGCGGTGAGACGGGGACGGGGTCGTACACGACCAGGCGCCGTCGCAACTGCCCTTGGGCTGCCGCCCGGACCGACGGAAGGAACACGCACGTGAAGCTCGCCTTCTCCACCCTCGGGGTGCCGGGGCTGCCCATCGCCGACGTCGTCCGGCTCGCCGCCGGGCACGGCTACCAGGGAGTGGAGCTGCGCGCCCACCCCGAGGAGGCGGTGCACCCGGGGAGCACGACGGACGAACGGGCCGCCGCGGTGGCCGAGTTCACCCGGGGCGGGGTCGAGATCCTGACGGTGGCGGGATACGCGCGGGTCGCCGCCGAGGGCGAGGACGTCCCCGTGCTGGAGGAGATCGCCGCCCTGGCCCGGCTGGCCCACGACCTCGGCGCGCCCCATGTCCGGGTCTTCCCGGGCGGCGGCGGTCAGGACCCGGCCACCGCCGACGCGACCGCCGTCCGCCGGCTCGCCGCCGCCGCGCCGTACGCGGCCGGGCTGGGGGTGCGCCTGCTGCTGGAGACCCACGACTCGCACCGCGCGGGGGCCGACGCGGCCCGGGTGGCCGGGGCGGTGGGCCATGACGCCGTCGGCGCGCTCTGGGACGTCATGCACACCTGGCTCGCGGGTGAGGACCCGGCGGCCAGCCATGCGGCGCTCGCCCCGTACCTGGGATACGTCCAGGTCAAGGACATCGCCTCGGCCGAGGACACCACCCCGGTGGCGCTCGGCGCGGGGGTGCTGCCGCTGGCGGACTGTCTGGCCACACCGGTCTCGGACGGCTGGGTCTGCTGGGAGTACGAGAAGCGCTGGCACCCGGGGGCGGCGGAGCTGCCGGGGCTGCTGGGCGCGGGGCGTGACCATCTGCTGGGGCTGGTGGCACCCGGGCGGTAGGCGTCCTCAGACAGGGATGGGTTCGGCGGCCGGGTCCGGCACCGCCTTGCGCCGTGTCCCGGGAAGCGAGGTGAGGGCCACCCCGCCGACCAGGAGGGCCGCCGCGCACCAGCGCAGCGGGCTCACCGGCTCACCGAGGAGGAGGGCGGCGGAGGACATGCCGAAGACCGGGACGAGGAGGGTGAACGGGGCGACGGAGGAGGCCGGGTAGCGGCTGAGCAGGAAGCCCCAGGCGCCGAAGCCGAAGACGGTGACGACCCAGGCGACGTACACGATGATGCCGACGCCGCTCCAGTCGAGCGCGGCCAGCGCCGCCCGGTCGCGGCCCCAGCCCTCGAAGAGGAGCGAGAGGCCGAGCAGTGGCAGGACGGGCACGGTCGAGACCCAGACCATGAAGTTCAGCGAGTCGGGCGGAGCGGCCTTGCGGGTCAGTACGTTCGACACGCCCCAGCAGGCCGCGGCGGCGATCACCAGAACGAAGGCGAGCACCGGGCCGCTCGCGCCCTCGTCGACGGCGGCCACCCCGATCCCGGCCACGGCCACCGCCATCCCGGCGAGCTTCACCCGGCCGGGGCGCTCGCCCAGCGCGACGGCGGCGAACAGGGCGGTGAAGACGGCCTGGCCCTGGAGCACGAGCGAGGAGAGCCCGGCGCCCATCCCCCGGTCCATGCCGATGAACAGCAGCCCGAACTTGGCCACCCCGAGAGCCAGTCCGACGCCCACGATCCACTTCCACGCCACCTTGGGCCGGCCGACGAAGAAGACCGCGGGCAGGGCCGCGACCAGGAAGCGCAGGGCGGAGAAGAGCAGCGGCGGGAAGTGGTCGAGGCCGACCTCGATGACGACGAAGTTGACACCCCAGAGGGCGGCCACGAGCGCGGCCAGGGCGATGTGGAGAGGACGCATGCCCCGAGGATCGCCCGGCCCGACCATGTAGCACCAGCGCGGATTCCTTCATGGTGGAATTGAGAGCTGCTAATGAATCGATGGGTCGGTGGTTCCCGGACCCGTGAGGCCTGGAGGTTGTGGTGCTCGATCTCGCCCGGCTGCGCGCCCTGCACGCCGTCTCCGTCCACGGCTCGGTCGCGGGGGCCGCCGCGGCCCTCGGCTACACCCCGTCGGCCGTCTCCCAGCAGATCACCAAGCTGGAGCGGGAGACCCGGACGACCCTGCTGGAGCGGCGCGGCCGGGGGGTGGCGCTGACCGAGGAGGCCGTCCACCTCGCCGCCACCGCCCAGCGGTTGCTGGCCATCGTGGAGCAGGCCGAGACCACGCTGGAGGAGCGCCGGGGGGTGCCGACGGGGCGGCTGTCGATCGGGGCGTTCGCCTCGGCGGCGCGCGGGCTGCTGCCCGGGGTGCTGGCGGAGCTGGCACGGGCCCATCCGGACCTGGACGTGCGGCTGACCGAGGTCGATCCGCATCTCTCGGTGGACCTGGTGGCCAAGGGCGTGGTCGACCTCGCCGTGGCGCACGACTGGGACATCGCGCCGCTGCCCGCGCCGGACGGGGTGGCGCAGGCGGTGATCGGCGACGACCTGTGCGATCTGCTCGTCCCGGCCGGTCACCGGCTGGCGGGCCGGGACGGGGTGCGGCGCGAGGAGCTGGCGCGGGAGCGGTGGATCTGCCAGCCCCCCGGCACGGTCTGCCACGACTGGCTCGTACGGACGCTGCGGGCCGCCGGGTACGAGCCGGACATCCGCCACCAGGCCGAGGAGAACCACACCCAGCTCGCCCTGCTGGCCGCCGGACTCGGGGTCGCCATGATCCCCCGGCTGGGACGCGGTCCCCTCCCCGAGGGCGTCGTGGCCGTCCGCATGGACCCCGTGCCGCAGCGCCGCCTCTACGCCCTGTGGCGCACCGAGGCGGCCCGCCGCCCGGCGATCACGGCGGCGGTCGCCGCGCTCCAGGACCAGGGCTCCGGGGTGGGCCTGCGACCGGCCGGGGCACCCCCTGGCGCCTGAGGCGGCCTAGGAACAGCGGTCCAGGAAGCGCCGGGCGTCCTCGGCGGCGTATCCGCGCAGTACGTACCGCTCCGCGAGGTCCGCGGCCCAGGGGGCGAGGTCGTGCGGCTCCCGCTTCACCTCCGCGAGCCAGTCGAACATCGCACCGGCGATCCACGCGCCGATGCGCACCGTCCATTCCTCGGCGAAGCCGTCCCCGGCCGCCAGGCCCAGCCGTTCGGCCTCCCGGCGCACGTCGGCCATGCGCTCCCGGGTGACGGTGCGCGGGTGCGGCATGAGATCCCGCAGCAGGATCCGCACATCGACCCAGTCCGGACGGGGCTCCGCCTCCTCGTCGTCGTACTCCTGGTCCGGCAGCTCCGGCGGCGGCTCCGGCACGGGCAGTCGCTCCGCCGGCAGCAGCGCCTCCAGAGCGGCGCGGACCGCCGCGACGTCCTCGCGGTCCACCGGGTGCCGGGGCGGCCTGCGGCCGTCCATCCCCCAGGCGTCCGCGAGTTCGCGCACCGCCGGGGGCAGGAGCGGCGTCTCGCCCTCCTGGGGTTCCCGGCCCCGTGCGCGGTTGCGCGGCCGGCGCAGGGCGAGGAGCCGGGAGCGGGCCTCCTGCCGGTCCTCGCGGTCCAGCGATTCATCGGCGACGAGGCGCAGCAGCGCCGCCTCGCCCTCCGGCACGCCCAGCTCGTCCAGGAAACGCATCCCGGGGTGGGCGGGCAGGCCCGCGCGCACCCAGCGCTCGGCCAGCGCGGCGGCGCGCGCGGGGTCGCTCAGCCCGGACACCTCCCGCCGCTCCCCCAGGGATTCCAGCAGCCGCTGGAGCGCGGACGCCACGCGTTCGCGTTCGCGCTCCCGGTCGAAGAGCTCCCGCTGCTCCGCGGTGAGCGGCGGGGGCGGTTCGGGCACCTCGTCACGGAGGTACCCCTCCCACAGCTCGTCCGTCCAGCCCTCCGGCCGGACCCGGGGCACCCGCGCCGCGGCCTCCGCGCGCTCGTACAGGTCCCACAGCTCGTCCGTCCAGCCGGCCGGGGCGGGCCCGTACGCGTCGAGTCCCGCCGCCAGGGCGTCCAGGTCCGACCGCTCACCCATCGCTCCGCCGTCCTCCGTCACGAGACACCCAGGTATTCCATCGCGGTCCTGGGGTCCTTCAGCTTGCCGGTCATGCGTGCCTCGTACTTCTCGCTGTCGCTCTTGGCGTTCCAGGCCTCGTCCATTCTCCTGAGCTGGTCCGGAGTCAGGTCCTGACCCGCGATGCGCGCCCCGACGTCGTTCTTGGCCATCTCGGTCGCCGGGGTGCCCGGGGGCCGCGGCTTGTTCTTGTTGGACGGCTTGTTGAACCCGTCGAAGATCTTGTACCAGCCGTCGAGGCTCTCGACCTCGTAACGGGCCTTCCGGCCGGGCTTCGCCTTCTGCCACTTCCCGAGCCGTTCCACCTGGGCGGGCAGGGACGGGGAGGTCGTGGCGTTGCCGCGGTTCTTCACCTCCACGACGTTCACCGTGCCGTCCTTCCCCCGGTAGACGACGTCGACGTCGTCGATGCCCGCGACGTCGAACGTTCCGCCGTTCCCGTCGGGGACGTCCGTCAGTTTGAACTTGTCGCCGACCGCGGAGTGGACGAGGGTCCCGTCGGCCGCCTCGTCACGGGCGACCCGGCGCACGGTGTTGGACTCGGCCAGGGCCTCGGCCAGCTGGTCGGCGTTCTTGGCGTTGAGGACCTTGGCGCCGAGCTTCTGGCGGCTCAGCCCGTCGACGTTCTTCTGCCGCAGCAGATCCGTGACGTCCTTCAGCGCGTCCGCCGCCGCATCCTTGCCGATCTCCTTCTTCGCCGGGTCCGGATCGTCCTTGGCCCGGTCCAGGAGCCGCTTCAGCTCGTCGTCCTGGAGGCGGACGCCCTCCCCCTTCGCCTGCTTCATCGCCTCGCGCAGCACCGCCTCCTGCGCGTCGAGGGCCTGCTGCCGGGCCTCCCGGGCCGCCTGGACCGCGTCGTCGTCCGGTCCGCACTGACTGGCGTTCGTGAAGACGGCCGGTCCGGTTCCGCCCGTGCGGAGCACGGCCGGTGCGGCGTGCCCGCCCCGGGTGCCGGGGCCGGCCACCGCGCCCGCGGTCCGGGCGACCACGACGCGTCCCGGCGCCATCGCGATGTTCTTGCACGCCTCCTTCTGGCTCTCGCGCGCCTTCTCGGCGGCCTCGTCCGCGTGCTTCCGCGCCTCGTCGGCATGCTTCTGGGCCTCGCCGAGATCGCCGCGCTTCGCCGCCTCGTCGGCCTTGCCGGCCGCTTCGGCCGCGCGTCCCGCGGGGGTGTCCGGGAACTTCGGCTTCTTGATCTTGCCGAGCTTGGTGAACTTCTTGAAGGTCTTGGGCGAGAGGATGCCGACGACGCCGAGCAGCGTGTTCCCGATGGACGCCCCGTAGTTGCCCTTCTTCCAGTTCTCCTTGTCGACGAACATGTCCGTGCCCAGGTCCCACCCGAAGTGCAGGCCCTTCTTGGCACCGTCCCAGACGGCTCCGAGCTTGTCCCCCTTCTTCCACTTCTCGGAGACGCTGCCGCCCTTCTTCTTCCACCAGTCGGTGGTGTAGTCCTTCAGCCCGTTCCAGCTGTCGGTGACCACCTTCTTGGGGTTGGTGACCAGCGCGTACGTGTCGTTCACGAGTCCGGTGAACGGGGCGACGAAGAAGCCGCGGGTGTGGTCCCACCAGCTGCGGTCGTTGCGCTCGTCGGGGATCAGCGGCTCGTCGGGGTCCTCCTTGAAGTCGTCGTTGTCGACCTCACGCCGAAGGGGGCCGGGCGCCACCGGGTGCGTATCGCCGTCCCCGCTCACTACCACGATGTCGCCGGGATCCCCGGAGCCGTCGCCCCCGGAGTCCCCCGTGCCGCCCGAACCACCGCCCACGTCCCCGGACTTCGCCGGATCGCCCGCTTCCGTGTCCGCGCCGCCGCCACCGCCGCCGCAGTCGCCGCCCCCGACGATCCGGCACACCTGGGTGCCGAACTTCCCCGCGATCTCGCCGCCGACGCCCGTGGCCACCAGCGCCGTGACGACGGCCGCGACCACCAGGATCAGGCCCACGTACTCCGTCGCCGTCTGGCCCGTGTCCCGGCGCCACAGGATCATCCGCTCGATACGGAAGCCCCTCGGCCGCTCACGCCGGTCGACGGGCGAGGCGAACCACGCACGGGACTCCGGCGTGCGCAGCAGCACCAGCACCGCGATCGGAAGCGCGGTCTGGGTGAACCCGCGGAAGTCCAGATGCAGCAGCGAGACGAACGACAGCCACAGCAGCCAGCACTGGACGGCCACGAGCCCCCGGGCCACCCATACGCCCCCGCACCTCACCCGCCGCGCCAGCACCACTCCCGCCACGGCCGGCAGGGAGTCGTAGACCAGCACTCCGAGCAGTTCGCCGTTGACGTAGGTGACCATCGACAGCACGGACACCACATAGACCAGGGCCAGCCCCGCCTGGACCCACTGCAGCCCCTGCACCCACAGCAACGGCCTCGGCAACGGCACGCGCCCCGTAACCGGCGCCCCGTCAGTTCCCCCACCCACACCAGTCATATTCGTACGCTAATGCGAATGCCTTGGGCCCCACATAGGCCCCAGGACCCAACTGCGGTCACATGTGGTCGAGTTCACACAGATACCCACGCACCTCGCACCCGCCGAGGCCGGGGACGCGCGGAAACGGCTCGCACTCTTGACCGGAAGTTATTTTCTGGATATCCGTGCTCCTTGGCAGTTTCTTTCACCACCCCCTCGTCACCGAGTACGGCCGAAGGAGCTCACGTGCACGACCGCACCTCCCGACGGACCCTTCTCACCGCCACCGCGGCCACCGCCGTCGCGGCGGCCGCGGGCATGGCGACCGCCCCCGGCGCCCTCGCCGCCCAGAAGTCCGCGCCCACCAGCCACACCTCCGCCGCCACCACCCGGCGGCTGAAGCGGCTCATCTCCCGGATGAGCCTGGAGGAGAAGGTCGGCCAGCTCTTCGTCATGCGGGTCTACGGGCACTCCGCCACGGACCCGGACCAGGCGGACATCGACGCCAACCTCGCGGAGATCGGGGTGCGCGACGCGGCGGAGATGATCGCCAAGTACCACGTGGGCGGAATCATCTACTTCGCCTGGGCGCACAACACCCGCGACCCGCAGCAGATCGCCGAACTCTCCAACGGCATCCAGCGGGCCGGGCTCTCCGGTCCCAGCCGGCTGCCGCTGCTCATCTCCACCGACCAGGAGCACGGCATCGTCTGCCGGGTCGGCGAGCCGGCCACGCTGATGCCGGGCGCGATGGCGCTGGGCGCGGGCGGATCGCGGTCCGACGCCCGCAGGGCGGGCCAGATCGCGGGCGCGGAGCTGGCCGCCATCGGCATCCGCCAGAACTACGCCCCGGACGCGGACGTCAACGTCAACCCGGCCAACCCGGTGATCGGCGTCCGGTCCTTCGGCTCCGACCCGCAGTCCGTGGCGGGGATGGTCGCCGCACAGGTGAAGGGGTACCAGAGCGCCAAGATCGCCTCCACGGCCAAGCACTTCCCCGGCCACGGGGACACCAGCACCGACAGCCACACCGGCCTGCCGGTGATCGGGCACACCCGGGAGCAGTGGGCCGAGCTGGACGCACCGCCGTTCCGGGCGGCCATCGCCGCCGGCATCGACTCGATCATGACCGCGCACATCGTCGTGCCCGCGCTCGACCCGGCCGAGGACCCGGCGACGCTGTCGAAGCCGATCCTCACCGGCATCCTGCGCGAGGAGCTGGGCTACGACGGCGTCGTGGTCACCGACTCGCTCGGCATGGAGGGCGTGCGGACCAAGTACGGGGACGACCGGGTGCCGGTGCTCGCGCTCCAGGCGGGTGTCGACCAGCTGCTCAACCCGCCGAACCTGGACGTGTCCTGGAACGCGCTGCTGGCGGCCGTCAAGAGCGGTGAGGTCAGCGAGGCCCGGCTCGACGAATCGATCCTGCGCATTCTGCGGCTGAAGGCGAAGCTGGGGCTGTTCGACGACCCGTACGTCAGCGCCCGGGGCGTGGACCGCACCGTCGGCACCCCGGCGCACCTCGCCGCCGCCGACCGGATCGCCGAGCGCACCACCACCCTGCTGGCCAACCCGGGCGCGGTGCTGCCCCTGTCGCGGCGCTCGCACAAGAACCTGCTCGTCGTGGGCGCCGACCCGGCCTCCCCCTCGGGAACGACGGGCCCGCCGACGACCACGCTGGCCGAGGCGTTCAACGAGCTGGGCCACACGGCCACGGCGCTGTCCACCGGCACCGCGCCGACCCGGGCGTCCATCGACGCGGCGGTGGCCGCGGCGGCGGGCAAGGACGCGGTCGTGGTGGGGACGTACAACGTCACGGCGAGCAGTTCGCAGCGCACCCTGGTGCGCGAACTGGCCGCGACCGGGGTCCCCGTCATCACGATCGCCATCCGCAACCCGTACGACATCGCCCAGCTGGACGGGACGGGATACGCGGCGAACCTCGCGGCGTACTCCTGGACCGATGTCGAACTGCGCGCGGCGGCCCGGGTGATCTCCGGGCAGGCGAGACCGCAGGGGAAGCTCCCGGTGCCGGTGCAGCGGGCCGACGACCCGTCGAAGGTGCTGTACCCGGTCGGGTACGGGCTCTCGTACTAGGGCGTCCTACGGGGCGGGCTCGGGCTCGCCCCGTACGGAACCGGGGAACGACCGGGCGGGCGGCCGCGTGTGCGACCGCCCGCCCGGTTCCCGGTCGCGCCGTCCCCCGTCGGCACGTCCGGACCTCCCCCCGGCTCCCCCGTTTCCCCCGGTGGTCCCCGTCCCTCCCCGAGGGGGACCACCGCAACCTAACAACGGGGAGCCGGCTTCCGGCCGGTGGCCGCGATCCGGTGGACGCATCGCTCAGAACCCGACGACGCATTGCGCATACGCGCCGGTCAGGCGGCTCCGGAGCGGTCCTGCGGGGCGTCCGTGCCGTTCAGCCGGCGCATCCGGTGCTCCTGGGGCGAGACGCCGTGGGCCGCGCGGAACGCACGGCTGAAATCGGAGGGGCGCGGGATGCCCCAGCGGGCCGCGACGGCGTGCACGGGCAGGGAGCGCAGGGCCGGGTCCTCCAGGTCGAGGCGGGCCCGCTCCAGCCGCTGGGCGCGGATCCAGGCGGCGACGGTCGCGCCGTTCGACTGCCGGCCGAAGACGCGGTGGAGGTAGCTGAGGGAGATGTGGTGCGCCTCGGCGACCACGGCCGGGGTCAGCCCGGGGTCGTGGAGATGGCGCTCGATGAACGCCCGGATGCTCTCCATCAGCTGCCGCAGCCGCGCCTCCTGCGGGGGTTCGGCCGCCGCCTCCACCCTCGGGGCCAGCCAGGCCGCGACCAGGCCGACCGCGGCCGTGCTCAGCCGGGCGGCCTCCGCCGGTCCCAGCGAGGCGGCGCGGCGGTCCACCGACAGCAGGAACTCCCCGAGGATCGCGCCGACACCGTCATCGGCGGAGAAGCCGCGCCCCTGCACCGGGGCCAACTGCTCGGGCGACCAGGGCAGCAGCGACATCGGCAGGTCCAGGCCGATGGCCTCGACGGACCGTTCGTGCGCGGGAACGTTCCGGGAGTCGTACGTCCCGAGTTCCACGGAGACGGAGTCGTCGAGTACATGGAGATCGCCCGGCCGGAAGGTCTGGGTCGGCTCCGATCCGCGGGTCAGGGCCAGGCCGCCCTTGAGGACCAGCGTCAGGTGGTACATGCCCGGGTCCTCCGGGCGGGCCAGGGCCGGTCCGTTGGCGATCCGCACCCCGGAGAAGGACGAGCGCAGCAGCGTCACCCTGCCCATCCTCAGGCTGCGCACGCTGGCCCGGAACGTGTCGGCGCGTTCCGCGCTCACGTCACAGGCGCGGGACTCCCCGATCAGACGTCTCCACGTCTCCAGTCCCCGCGCGGCCCGCATGTCCGCGGTCCGGAACATGGTGCCCCCGCCCTCCGCCGTGCCTGTCCTGTCAACGCCCCCGGCACGTGCGGGCTTCCCGTTCTGCGATGTCACCTCCCTATGATCGATCCTGGCCACGGTGGCTTGTTCACGGGGTCGTTCACGCGAACGCCGGCGGACGCGAGGAGCGTCCGCCGGCGTGTCGGTGCGCTACGGGCGCCGGACGCCGAGCCGGTGATCGGTCGTCAGGTCCTTCTTGTCGAGCCGCGCGTCGAACTTCGCGAGCGGCTTGGCGTTCGCCGGGTCCGCCTGGACGGCGGCCGGGGCGACACCGGCCCAGCGCAGGATGGCCGCGGTGGCCGTGGCGTTCTGCGCCGCGGGCAGCCCGGCGACGTTCGAGCCGTGGTTGCCGCCGGGGACGGTGAAGACGTAGCTGTCACGGGCCCGGTGGCCGGGCCGGAAGCGCTCGGCGCCCCACGGGTCGTTCTCGCCGTAGACGTACAGCATGTTCTCGGCGTGGTTGCGGACCCAGGTGTCGACGTCCCGCATCGCCGAGGGCTGGAACTTCATCGGGATGGAGCGGGGCACGAAGTTGCGCGGCGGCTGGTAGCCGTAGCGGCTGAGCGTGCCGAGCCAGGGCTGCTTGATGTCGGGCGAGCCGAGCTGGGTGCCCGCCTGGTAGTAGTACGGGGTGTAGTTGGCGAGCCCCTGGTCGGCGTAGGCGGAGAAGCCGGAGATGCCGTCGACCGAGTCCCAGATCTCCTGGTCGGTGGCGTTCTTCGCGTCGGCCGGGATCGTGTCGCAGTCCGAGAGCAGGCTGTACTGCCAGTAGGCCCAGACGTAGTCCATGACGACGGCCTCGTAGGCCTTGTCGAGGGTGCCGACGGTGGTGAAGGTGTAGCCGTTGGCGGCGGCGTACTGGGCGTACTTCTCCTCGAGCGGCTCGCGGCGGACCAGGGCCTCGCGCTGGACGCCCTGGAGCCGGTCGCGGCACTCCTTGGTGCCGACGGTGGCGAAGAACCGGTCGTAGGCCGAGTCCTCCTTGTTGACCACGTCGTTGGGCGCGACGTACGCGACGACGCCGTCCATGTCCTTGGGGTAGAAGCGCTCGAAGTAGGTGGCGGTCATGCCGCCCTTCGAACCGCCGGTGGCCAGCCAGTTCTTGGAGTAGATGCGCTTCAGCGCGGTGAAGACGCGGTGCTGGTCGCTGGCGGCCTGCCAGATGTCGAGCTTGGACCAGTCGGCCGGGGCGGGGCGCGACGGGGTGAAGAACCGATACTCCAGGGAGACCTGGTTGCCGTCGACGATGCGGGTCGGCTCGGAGCGGCTGGGGTTGGTGGAGACGTTGTAGCCGCTGGTGTAGAAGACGGTCGGCCGGGAGGTGTCCTTGTGCAGCAGGGTGATCCGCTGCTGGAACGTCCCCTTGGAGGGGTTCCGGTGGTCGACCGGCTGGGTGTAGTTGAGGACGAAGTAGCGGTATCCGGCGTAGGGCTTCTCCTCGATGAGGCTCATTCCCGGGATCGCCAGGATGCGGTCCTTGATGTCCGTGCTGGTTCCGCTGTCCGTGACGGCGGATCCGTTCACGGCCGGTTCGGCGGCGGTGGCCGCCCCGGCCGAGGCACCTGTCGCGCCGACCGTGCCGATCAGCACCGCGAGCGACAGGATCCCTCTGAACGCCTTACGCATGCACCCTCCCCATGATTCACATCAGTTCGACGTGAACCTAGCGGGGCGGCAGCGGTACCACCAGACCCTGCGGCGGGGGCATGCGGGCAGGTCACCCGGTCAGCAGAGAATCCACGGCGTACTGCCGGACTTTCCCGCGATCGTGCCCGAGACCCGCACGCACCGGTTCAGCGCGTGCACGGTCACCGGCCCGGCCTGCCGGGTGAACGAGCCGCTGTCGGTGACCGGGAGCCCGCCGCGCGGCTGTATGCGCACGGCCATCGCCCGGCGCGCCCCGGGCTTGGCGGCGACCGCCGTGGCACAGGCGTAGGCGCGGGTCCGGTAGACGCGCAGTTCCCCCGTCGCGAAGCGGACCGTCTTGGCGGGCCGCCCGGCGCAGACCGATGCGGCGGCGGCCCCGCTCGCCTCCACCCCGCCGACGACGAGCCCCAGGGCGGCCGTCAGGGCCACGGCCAGCAGCCGGCTCGGGCCACCTCTCCCGCGTACGCCCCGGCCGTTCCGCACGGTCCTTCTGATCACAGCAGCCCCATCGCTCCGTCGAACACCAGCGCTCCTGCCCGACACCTGAGCGCACACACGTCCCTGTGCCTACGACGCGCGCCACCCGTCCGGAGGTTGCACCGGGCCGCCCGGGGCGTGCGGGCGCCGGTCAGACGCCCGCCGGCTCGTCCTCCCCGATGAAGGTGCGCCACAGCACGGCGTAGCGCCCGTCCCGGGCGAGCAGTTCGTCGTGCGTCCCGTCCTCGACGACGCGGCCGTGGTCCATCACGACGACCCGGTCGGCGCGGGCGGCGGTGGTGAGGCGGTGGGCGACGACGAGGGTGGTGCGGCGGCCGGCGAGCCGGTCGGTCGCCTGGTTGACCAGGGCCTCGCTGGCCAGGTCGAGGGAGGCGGTCGCCTCGTCGAGCAGCAGGATGTCAGGGTCGACCAGCTCGGCGCGGGCCAGGGCGACCAGCTGGCGCTGGCCGGCCGACAGATTGCGGCCGCGCTCGGCGACCTCGTGGAGGTAGCCGCCCTCCAGCGTGGCGATCATGTCGTGCGCGCCGACCGCGCGGGCCGCCGCCTCCACCTCGGCGTCGGTGGCCTCCGGCCGCCCGTAGGCGATGGCGTCCCGGACCGTGCCCGGGAAGAGGTACGCCTCCTGGGGGACGACGCCGAGGCGGTGCCGGTAGGCGGTCAGACCCAGGTCGCGCAGATCGGTGCCGTCGGCCGTGATCCGGCCGTCGGTCGGGTCGTAGAACCGGGCAACGAGCTTGACCAGGGTCGACTTCCCCGCGCCGGTCTCGCCGACGAAGGCGACCGTCTGCCCGGCCGGGATGCGCAGGTCCACGCCGGTCAGGGCGGGCTCCTCGCCCCCGTACGCGAAGGACACGTCCTCGAACGCGATCTCGCCGCGCAGCGACGGCACGTCCCGGGCACCGGCACGGTCGGTGGTGGAGGCCGGCTCGCGCAGCAGCTCCTGGATCCGGCCGAGCGAGACGGTGGCCTGCTGGTAGCCGTCGAAGACCTGGGAGAGCTGCTGGACCGGGGCGAAGAACAGGTCGATGTAGAGCAGATAGGCGACCAGGGCACCGGCGGTGAGCGTGCCGTCGTCGACCCGGCCCGCACCGACGATCAGCACGGCGGCGGCGGCCGCGGACGACAGCAGCTGGACGAACGGGAAGTAGACCGAGATCAGCCACTGGCCGCGCACCCGGGCCTCGCGGTAGTGGTCGCTGCGGTCGGCGAAGCGCTCGGCGCCGTCCCGCTCGCGGCGGAAGGCCTGGACGATCCGGAGCCCGGAGACGGACTCCTGGAGGTCGGCGTTGACCGCGCCGATGCGCTCCCGGGCCAGTTCGTACGCCTTGACGCTGCGGCGGCGGAACAGGACCGTGCCGATGACGAGGACGGGCAGGGTGGCGAAGACGACCAGGGCCAGTTCCACGTCGAGGACCAGCAGCGCGACCATGATGCCGAGGAAGGTGACCACGGAGACGAACGCCGTGACCAGACCGGTCTGGAGGAACGTGGACAGCGCGTCCACGTCCGTGGTCATCCGGGTCATGATGCGGCCGGTCAGCTCGCGCTCGTAGTAGTCCAGGCCGAGCCGCTGGAGCTGGGCGAAGATCTTCAGCCGCAGCGCGTACAGCACCCGCTCGCCGGTGCGGCCGGTCATCCGGGTCTCGCCGATCTGGGCCGCCCACTGCACGAGGACGACGACCAGGGCGAAGGCGGAGGCGGACCAGACCGCGCCGAGCGCCAGCTGGGTGACGCCCTCGTCGATGCCGTTGCGGATCAGCACCGGCAGCAGCAGCCCGGCCCCGGCGTCGGTGGCCACCAGGAGCAGGCTCACCAGCAGCGGCAGCCCGAAACCGTGCAGCAGCCGGCGCAGCCCGTAGGAGTCCTCGGTGCGCACCGCGCGGGCCTCGTCGACGGCGGGGGTGTCGGTCGCCGGGGGCAGGGCCTCGACCTGGGCGAGCAGCTCGGGCGTGGCGGGCATTCCGGCCGCGCCCGTCTCCCGCTCCTCCTCCTTGCGGACCCACAGCGCGGGCGTGATGCCGCGCTCGGCGTCGAACTGGGCGTCGATCTCCTCCTGGAGCGCCCGGTCCTCGGCCCGCTCCTCGGCACCGGCCACCGGGCGGTGTCCGGGCGAGGTGCCGCCCAGTTCGTCGGGGTCGGTGAGCAGCCGGCGGTAGAGCGGGGAGCGCCGTTCCAGCTCCTCGTGGGTGCCGATGTCGGCGAGCCGGCCGTCCTCCAGGACGGCGATGCGGTCGGCGAGGCCGAGGGTGGAGCGGCGGTGGGCGATCAGCAGGGTGGTGCGGCCGGCCATGACCTGCCGCAGGGCGTCGTGGATCTCGTGCTCGACGCGGGCGTCGACGGCGGAGGTGGCGTCGTCGAGGAGGAGCAGCCGGGGGTCGGTGAGGATGGCGCGGGCGAGGGCGACGCGCTGGCGCTGGCCGCCGGAGAGGGTGAGCCCGTGTTCGCCGACGACGGTGTCGTAGCCGTCGGGCAGCTCCGCGATGAAGCGGTCGGCCTGGGCGGAGCGGGCGGCGGCGCGGATCTGCTCGTCGGTGGCGTCGGGCTGCCCGTAGGCGATGTTGGCGCGGATGGTGTCGGAGAACAGGAAGCTGTCCTCCGGTACGAGTCCGATGGCGGCCCGCAGCGAGTCCCAGGTCAGATCGCGGACGTCGTGGCCGCCGACCCGGACCGCGCCGCGCGAGACGTCGTAGAAGCGGGGCACGAGCAGCGAGACGGTGGACTTGCCGCTGCCGGACGCGCCGACGAGGGCGACGGTCTCGCCGGGTTCGATGGTCAGCGAGAAGCCGTCGAGGACCGGGCGGGCGGGGGCCCCGCCGTCCGCGCGGCCGGGGTCCTCGCCGTCCTGCGGGCCGTAGCCGAAGCGCACGTCGTCGAACTCGACGCCGACGGGGACGCCGGCCGGCAGTGCCCCGGTGCCGTCCTCGATCGCCGGTTCGGTGTCGATCAGCTCCAGGACGCGTTCCACGCCGGCACGGGCCTGCTGGCCGACGGTGAGGACCATGGCGAGCATCCGGACCGGGCCGACGAGCTGGGCGAGGTACGTGGAGAAGGCGACGAAGGTGCCGAGGGTGATCTCGCCCCGGGTGGCGAGCCAGCCGCCGAGGGCCAGCATCGCGACCTGGCCGAGGGCGGGGACGGCCTGGAGGGCGGGGGTGTAGCGGGAGTTCAGCCGGATGGTGCGCAGCCGGCCGGCGAAGAGGCGGCGGCTCACCGCGCGGAGCTTGCCGGTCTCCTGCTCCTCCTGGCCGAAGCCCTTGACGACGCGGACGCCGGAGACGGCCCCGTCGACGACCCCGGCGACGGCGGCGGCCTGCGACTGGGCGTACCAGGTGGCGGGGAAGAGCCGGGAGCGGGAGCGGCGGGCGATGTACCAGAGGGCGGGGGCGACGGCGACCGCGATCAGGGTCAGCGGCGGCGACAGCCAGGCCATGACGACCAGGGAGATCAGGAAGAGCAGGACGTTCCCGATGGTCATCGGGAGCATGAAGAGGAGGCTCTGGATCAGCTGGAGGTCGCTGGTGGCGCGGCCGACGACCTGGCCGGTGGAGAGTTCGTCCTGGCGGCGGCCGTCGAGCCGGGTGATCGTCCCGTACATCTCGGTCCGCAGGTCGTGCTGGACGTCCAGGGCGAGCCGGCCGCCGTAGTAGCGGCGGATGTAGGTGGAGGCGTAGACGAGGACGGCGGCGACGAGCAGCAGTCCGGTCCAGACCGCCAGGGACCGGGTGTGGCCGACGACCACGTCGTCGATGATCACCTTGGTGACGAGCGGGACGAGGGCCATCACGGCCATTCCGGCGAGCGAGGAGCCGAGCGCCAGCAGCACGTTGCGCCGGTAGCGCCACGCGTAACCGCTCAGCCTCCGCGCCCAGCCGCGCGGCTGCGGCCCGCTCCCCTGCGCTCCTGCGTCCGACACCCGGTGCCTCCCGATCGTCCTGCTCTACCGGAAGGCACCAACGCGGCGGGCTGCGGATTTCATCCCCCGTTAACAAAAGACCGGCCGTTGGTCGTAGGACCTGCGGCCGGTCCTCGCGCTACTTCGGTGTCACGGTGAGCATCCGCCCGGCGGGGGCCTCCGGGACCGGCGGGATCGCTTCCTGGAGGGTGTCGGCGGGGACGTCGGCCGGGCGCAGGACGCGGACGGGCGTGGAGTGCAGGATGCGCTTCTGCGGGGCGGCCCCGTTGATGTCCTTGTGCACGGCCCTGGCGACGGCCTGGATGGTGTCGACGCCGTAGGTCATGGTCGCGTTGTCCTGGGTGAGGACCGTGAGGACGTAGTCGTGGCCGTTGCCCTTGAACGTGCCGATGCTGTGGACCCGCCAGCCGTGGGTGGCGCGCTGCAGCCAGCCGTTCTTGACGTGGACCGAGACGGAGGACGGGGCTCCGGCGGGGGTGCCCCAGCGCTGCGAGGAGACGACCTTGGCCATCAGGCCCAGCTCGTAGGCGCGGGAGCTGTCGGTGAGGACGGAGTTCTTCTCGGTGAGCAGGGTCAGCAGCCGCTGCTCGTCCTGGGCGGTGATCTGGGTGAGGCCCCAGTAGCCGCCGGAACCGGGCACCGTGTGGGTCATCCCGGCGGCCTTGAGGAAGGCGCTGACCTTGGCGGCGCCGAGCTGCTTCCACAGGGCGGTGGTGGCGTCGTTGTCCGATTTGGTGATCATGGCGGTGCTGAGGTCCGCCTCGCGCTGGGTGAGGTTCCGGCCCCGCTTGGCGTTGTCCCAGAGCAGGGTGGCCAGCACGGTCGCCTTCACGACGCTGGCGGAGTCGTACTTCGAGGTGGCGCGCAGTGTGCAGGTGGTCTTGGTGGTGCGGTCGTACAGCGCCACGGCGGTCGTCGACGTGCGTCCCTTGAGCGCGGCGGTGATGTCCTTCGTCAGCCGGGCGGCGAGCCCGGAGACGGCGGAGGTGCAGCTGACGGTGGAGGTGGCGGCCGTCGCGGGCGCCGCGCCGGCGGCCACGGGCGCGATCACGCCGACGGCGAGCACGGCGGCGAGCCCGGCGCGGGCGCGCCGGGGTATGTGCGGTGTCTTCATCTGTGTGCGGTCCCGTCCCCTGTGTGGTCCTGCGGGCACGCCCCCCGGCGTGCCCCACAGAGTTGACTCCTGGACCGCGTGAAAGTTGTACGGGTCACTGATGCGTCGGCTCGAACATCTCCAGGACGGCGGGCAGGACGACGACCGAGGGGCCGGGCCGCGCGAGCGCGGCGGCCAGGTCGTCGCCGAGGGTCTCGGGGTCCGTGCGGACGGCGGGGACGCCGAAGGACTCGGCGAGCGCGACGAAGTCCGGGCGGGCCAGCTCCGTCGCGGTGGTGGCGCCGAAGGACGCGTCCATGTACGCGCGCAGGATGCCGTAGCCGCCGTCGTCCACGATCAGCCAGGTGACCGGCAGGTCGTACTGGCGGGCGGTGGCCAGCTCCGCGAGGGAGTACATCGCGCCGCCGTCGCCGGAGACCGCGAGGACGGGGGTGGCGGGGTCGGCGGTGGCCGCGCCGAGCGCCCCGGGGAAGGCGTAGCCGAGGCCGCCGGAGCCCTGGGCGGAGTGCATGGTGTTCGGGCGGCGGGCGTCGAAGGCGGCCCAGGCCCAGTAGGACAGGATCGTCATGTCCCAGAAGCTGGGGGACGTGTCGGGCAGGGCGCGGCGGATCTCGGCGAGGAGGTGCTGCTCCAGGGTGCGGCCCTGGGCGTCGATCCGCTCGCGGACCCGGTCCAGCAGCTCCGCGACGCGGGCGGCGGCGGTGGGGTCGGTGCGCGGGGCGACGGCGTCGAGCAGCTCGGCGAGGGCGTCGCGGGCGTCGGCGTGGATGCCGAGGGCGGGGTGGTTGGCCTCCAGCTTCCCGACGTCGGCCTCGATCTGCACGATCCGGCCGCGCGGGGCGAACGTGTGGTAGTTCGAGGAGAGTTCGCCGAGTCCGGAGCCGACGACGAGCAGGACGTCGGCGTCCTCCAGGAAGTCGGTGGTGTGCCGGTCCTCGATCCAGGACCGGAGCGAGAGCGGGTGGTTCCAGGGGAAGGCGCCCTTGCCTCCGTAGGTGGTGACGACGGGGGCGTCGATCCGTTCGGCGAGGGCACGCAGCTTGCCGGAGGCGTCGGAGCGCACGACACCGCCGCCCGCGACGATCGCCGGGCGGCGGGCGTGGGAGAGCAGATGGGCGGCGACGGCGATCAGCTCGGGCCGGGCGGGCACCTCGCGCGGGGTGGCGTCCGGGGCGGTGACCACCGGCAGCACGGTCTCGGCGGAGAGCACGTCCTCGGGGATCTCGACCCAGACCGGGCCGTGCGGGGCCGTCAGCGCGGACTCCCAGGCGGCGGCGATCGCGGACGGGATCTGCGAGGCGGTGCGCACGAGGTGCACGGACTTCACGATGTCGCGGAACGAGGCCTGCTGGTCGCGCAGTTCGTGCAGATAGCCGTGGCGTCCGCCGCCCAGACCGGCCGCCGGGACCTGGCTGGAGATCGCGAGCACCGGCGCGGAGGCGGCGGCCGCCTCCTGGAGGGCGGCGAGCGAGGTGAGCGCGCCCGGTCCGGTGGACAGCAGCAGCGGGGCGGCCTCGCCGGTGATTCGTCCGTAGGCGTCGGCGGCGAAGCCCGCGTTGTTCTCGACGCGCAGCCCGACGTAGCTCAGCGGCGAGCGGCGCAGCGCGTCGAAGATCCCGAGCGCGTGCTGTCCGGGCAGCCCGAAGACGGTGGTCGCGCCGAGCCCCCGGAGGGTCTCGATCACGAGGTCGCCGCCGGTGCGTCCGGGCGGCGGGTTCAGCGCGGCCTCGATCTGCTCGGGGGTGAGCGGGGGCCGCTCGTCGTGGTCGTGGCTCACTGCGTCCGGGCCTCCGCGATCTGCCGGGCCATGATCGTCGTCAGTTCGTAGGCGGTGTGCGAGGCGGCGACGGAGGTGATCTCCGCGTGGTCGTACGCCGGGGCGACCTCGACCAGGTCGGCGGAGACCAGGTGGCAGGAGGCGAGTCCGCGCACGATCTCCAGCAGCTCGCGGGAGGTGAGGCCGCCGGCCTCGGGGGTGCCGGTGCCCGGGGCGTGCGCCGGGTCGAGCACGTCGATGTCGATGGAGATGTAGAGCGGCCGGTCCCCGATGCGCCGGCGGAGCTGGTCGGTGATCTCGTCGACGCCCCGGCGCATGACGTCGGCGGAGGTGACGATCCCGAAGCCCATCTTCGCGTCGTCGGTGAGGTCCTGCTTGCCGTAGAGCGGACCCCGGGTGCCGACGTGGGAGAGCGCGGAGGTGTCGAGGATGCCCTCCTCGACGGCGCGGCGGAACGGGGTGCCGTGGGTGTAGGCGGCGCCGAAGTAGGTGTCCCAGGTGTCCAGATGGGCGTCGAAGTGGAGCAGCGCGACGGGGCCGTGCTTCCGGGCGACGGACCGCAGCAGCGGCAGCGCGATGGTGTGGTCGCCGCCGAGCGTCATCAGCCGGGCGCCGGTGGCGAGGAGTTCGTCTGCGGCGCCCTCGATCGTCTCGACGGCCTCGTTGATGTCGAAGGGGTTGGCCGCGATGTCACCCGCGTCGGCGACCTGGGCGAGGGCGAACGGCGAGGCGTCCTGCGCCGGGTTGTACGGGCGCAGCAGCCGCGAGGCCTCACGGATCGCGTTGCCGCCGAAGCGGGCGCCGGGCCGGTAGGAGACGCCCGCGTCGAAGGGCACCCCGACGACGGCGACGTCCGCCGTGCCGACCTCGTCCAGCCGGGGCAGCCGCGCGAAGGTCGCGGGCCCCGCGTAGCGCGGGACGCGGGAGGAGTCGACGGGGCCGCGCGGGGTGTCGCTGCTGCTCATGCTGGTGGCCTTCCTTCGGTGACGCGCGGGCCCGGACCGGAGGACGGGCCCCTGCGAGTGTGCCGGATCTCCCGCGCCCACTCGGACAGGGCACGGCTCCACCACGACGCTAGGCGGCCGGAGGACCGTCCTGAAGTGTACGTTTCCTCCACATCGGCCGGCCCTCCGGGACGGTTCGCACAGCCGGGCGGAACCGCCCGCACTCCCTACCAGTCGCGCGGGGCGATCAGCTCCTCCACGTCCACGTCCGTGAATCCGTAGGCCTGGGCTATGCGCCAGAAGTCCTCGGCGATCTCCTCGCGGGCGACGGTCTCGATCTCGCTGCCCGCCTCCTGCAGCTCCTCGTCCAGGGCGTTGAACTCCTCGGTCGCCACCGCGCTCAGCGCGTACAACTCCGGGAGCCCGGCGGGGTTCTCCGCCTCGATCCGCTCGCACAGCCGGACCAGGATCGCCCGGCCCTTGTCCAGGAGGTGGTCCGGGAAGTAGTCGTCCTCGTACAGCAGGGCCAGGAAGGCGTGCTGTGCGAGCTGTTCGTTGGTGACGGCCACGGTGGATTCCCTTTCGTCTCTGTTCCCTCCCGATGCTGCACGACGGCACTGACACCGCCCTCGCGTGTACGTTTCCCACAGCACCACCGCACCGAATGGATGAACCCTCCATGCCCGACGCCCCGGCCGGACCGCCCACCCCGCCCGTCGCCCTGTCCGCGCTGCTCGCCCTGGAGGACCTGGGGCTGCGCCGGATCGCGGGGCCCGCCGACGCCGAGCTGCTGTGGGTGCACACCTCGGAGATGGCGGACCCCTATCCGTATCTGCTCGGCGGGGAGCTGCTGCTGACCGCCGGGGTGCTCCTGACCGACCCGGACGCCTACGCGGCCCGGCTGGTGGAGGCGGGCGCGGCGGCGCTCGGCTTCGGGGTGCGCCCGGTGCACGAGGCGGTGCCGCCGGAACTGGTCGCGGCCTGCGAGCGTCACGGGCTGCCGCTGGTGGAGGTGGGGCCCGGGACCCCGTTCACCGCGATCGCGCGGGCGGTGTGGCGGCTGATGGCCGAGGCCCGGCTGCGCGAGCTGCGCCGGGTGGCCCGCGCCCAGCAGGCGCTGGCGACGGCGGCGGCGCGGCCGGACCCGGTGCCTGCGGTGCTGCACCAGCTGGCGGCCCAGCTGCCCGGGTACGCGGTGCTGCGCGCGGTCGGCGGCGAGGAGCTGCACACGGCGGGCCGGCTCCCCGCGCCCTCGGTCCGCGCCGCCCTGTCCCGCCTCGCGGACGTGGTCGCCCCGGCGGACCGGGGCGCGCCCGCGACGGCCACCGACACGGCGGGCGGCGCGCGGCTGTCCGCGTACGGCCTGGGCGGCGGCCACGGGCTCGTCCTCGCGGTGGCGACCGGCGGCCGGGAAATGGCCGGCCGGGAGGCGGGCGGCCGGGAGGCAGGCAGCCGGGAAACGGGCAACCGGGAAGCCGGCGGCCGGGAGGCAGGTGACCACACCCTCGCCGGGGTCGCGGTCGTCCTGCTCTCCCTGCTGGCGGCCCCGCACCAGAGCGCCGACGCGGCGCACCGTTCGGCGGCGCTGGTACGGCTGCTGCTCGGCGCGGAGCCCGCCGCGGTCGCCCCGCTGCTGGGCGGGGACGGGTCCTGGGCGGTGGTGCACGCGCTGCGCGGCGGTGGCCGCCCGGCGGACCCGCTCGCGGCGGGCGCGCTCGGCGCGGCGCTGGGTTCGGCGCTGGTGGACGCGGGCGCCGGGACGGTCGCGGCGGACGGAGTGGTCAGGGTGCTCGTCCCCGGCGGCGGCACGGTCTCCCCGCAGCCGGGCTGGACGCTGGGTGTCTCGGCGCCCGCGACGGCCGGTGCGCTGGCGGAGGCCGATGCCCAGGCCGCCCGTGCGCTGGGCCGGGCGCGGGCCACCCGCACCCCGCTGGTGCGGCAGGGCGCGGAGACCGGCCGGGGACTGGCCTCACTGGTCGACGCCGGGGCCGCCGACGCGCACGCCCGCGCCCTGCTGGCCCCGCTCACCCCCGTGCTCGCCGAGACCCTGCGCTGCTGGCTGAGCCTGCACGGCGGCTGGGACCGGACCGCCACCGCCCTCGGCGTCCACCGCAACACGGTCCGCCAGCGCGTGGCGCGCTGCGCGGCCCTGCTGGACGCGGACCTGGACGACATGGACGTCCGGACGGAGCTGTGGTTCGCCCTGGGGCGCGAGGCCGCCCGGGGATCTCTTTGAGCCAATTCCGTTCCGGTTCCGGTTCCGGTTCCGCTTCCGGTTCCGGTGGGACGGGTGGACGCGCGGAGGGCCCGCCCCCGCGGCGGAGTGCCGCGGGGGCGGGCCCGGACGGTGAACCGTCAGCACTTCGCGGAGACGGGGAGGTTGCCCCGCTCGTTGCCCTTGAAGTAGATGGCGCTGGAGTAGCCCCACTTGCCGCTGGCCTTGTTCTGCACCTTGAGCCAGATGTTGTTCGTGTAGCCCTCGGCCACGACCTTGTCGCCGTAGGTCCAGCACTGGGCGTAGTGCGGGTTGTCGGCCAGCCCCAGCGTCCCGATCTTCGTGGACGTGGTGTGCGGGCCGGAACGCTGGTTGACCTGCGCCCAGATGTTCACGGTGTAGGTCGCCGCGGCGGCCGACGGCGCGGCGGCGGCCGCCGTACGGCTCGCGCCCGCGGCCGTGTCCCCGGACACCCGGGGCGCCGCCGAAGCGGTCCCCGCGCCGGCGGCGAGCACCCCCGCCAGCAGTGCGCCGCCGACGGCCAGGGCGCGCGAACGTGTCATGACTGCCTTCATGTGATCCCCCGTTGATGATGTGCGTCCCGCCTCGGGCGGGACCCTTGTGGCCCCGGTTGCCGTGGCCACCGGACACCACCCAGCTTGCGCACCGGGCCCCGTCCTTCCCACCCCGTATGGGCGGATGGACCGATTCCTCCGGGGGGAGCGGCCGAAGAGGCACCCTTGCCGTCCCGGACGCGGCGCGCTATGGGCACAGGGGCGCCGCCGCGTGCCGAGCATCACCCTGGACAGCCCGGTGACCCCCGGGTAACTTTTAACCAAGGCTGAGCAAGCGCTTAGCCGAGCCCAGCGAAGCCGACCAGGGAGGCACCCCGTGCGCCGTACGGTATTCAACGAGGACCACGAGGCGTTCCGGGAGACCATCCGCGCCTTCATCGCGGCCGAGGTCGTACCGGTCTACGACGACTGGTTCGCGGCCGGCCAGGCTCCGCGCGACTTCTATCTGAAGCTCGGCGAGCTGGGCGTCTTCGGCATCAACGTCGACGAGGAGTACGACGGCGCGGGCATCGACTCGCACAAGTACGAGGCGGTCATCTACGAGGAGACCGCCCGCGCGGGCGTGTCCTTCGGCGGCTCCGGCGTGCACACGCTGCTCGGCCTGCCGTACATCAAGATGCTCGCCACCGAGGAGCAGAAGAAGCGCTGGCTGCCGAAGTTCGCGACCGGTGAGGAGATGTGGGCCCTCGCGATGACCGAGCCGGGCACCGGCTCCGACGTCGCGGGCATGAAGACCACCGCCAAGCTCTCCGAGGACGGCACGCACTACGTCCTCAACGGCGCCAAGACCTTCATCACCGGCGGTGTGCACGCCGACCGCGTCATCGTCTGCGCCCGCACCTCCGCGCCGCGCGAGGACGACCGCCGCTTCGGCATCTCGCTGTTCGCCGTGGACACCACGTCCGAGGGCTACTCGGTCGGCCGCAAGCTCGACAAGCTGGGCCTGAGGGTCTCCGACACCGCCGAGCTGGCCTTCGTCGACGTCAAGGTCCCCGCCGAGGACCTGCTGGGCGAGGAGAACAAGGGCTTCGGCTACCTCGGCACCAACCTGGCCTCCGAGCGCTGGGGCATCGCCTTCGGCGCGTACGCCCAGGCCGCGGCCGCCGTCCGCTTCGCCAAGGAGTACGTGCAGGACCGCACGGTCTTCGGCAAGACCGTCGCCTCGTTCCAGAACACCAAGTTCGAGCTGGCCGCCTGCCAGGCCGAGGTGGACGCGGCCCAGGCCGTCGCCGACCGCGCGCTGGAGGCGCTGGACGCCGGTGAGCTGTCCGCCGCCGAGGCCGCCTCCGCGAAGCTGTTCTGCACCGAGGTCGCGCACCGCGTGATCGACCGCTGCCTCCAGCTGCACGGCGGCTACGGCTTCATGAACGAGTACCCGATCGCCCGCCTGTACGCGGACAACCGGGTCAACCGCATCTACGGCGGCACCAGCGAGGTCATGAAGTCGATCATCGCCAAGTCCATGGGCCTGTAGAGCGGCTACGTTCCCTCCATGAGCTCAGCACCAGACGCCGCCCTGCTCGATCTGCTGGATCTCCTCGATCTGGAGCAGATCGAGCAGGACATCTTCCGGGGCACCAGCCGTTCGGCGATCGTGCCCCGTGTCTTCGGCGGACAGGTCGCGGCCCAGGCGCTCGTCGCCGCGGGCCGCACCGTCCCCGCGGACCGCACCGCGCACTCCCTGCACTCCTACTTCCTGCGGATGGGCGACCCCGGGGCACCGATCGTCTACAGCGTCGACCGGATCCGCGACGGCCGCTCCTTCACCACCCGCCGGGTCGTCGCCGTCCAGCACGGCCAGCCGATCTTCCACCTCTCGGCGTCCTTCCAGACCTACGAGGACGGCCTGGAGCACCAGGCCGACATGCCGTACGCCCCCGACCCGGAGACGCTGCCCACGGCCGCCGAGCTGCTGCCGCGCTACGCCGACCGGTTCAGCGGCCCCGAGGTCGTCGACAAGCTGATCGAGGCGCGGGCCGCGGTCGATCTGCGGTACGTGGACGCCCCGCCGTTCGGCACCGTCGGCGAGGTGCGCGAGCCCCGCTCGCAGGTGTGGTTCCGCACCAACGGCAAGCTGGCCGACGATCCGCTGCTGCACGTCTGCATGGCCACGTACGTCTCCGACATGACCCTGCTCGACTCGGTGCTGCTCGCCCACGGGCGCGGCGGCTGGGCGGTGGGCGACGTGGTGGGCGCGAGCCTGGACCACGCGATGTGGTTCCACCGGCCCTTCCGCGCCGACGAGTGGCTGCTGTACGACCAGGAGTCGCCGTCCGCGTCCGGCGGGCGCGGGCTCGGCCAGGCCCGGATCTGGACCCGGGACGGCCGGCTGGCGATCACCGTCATCCAGGAGGGCGTGGTCCGCGTCCCCCGGGAGGACTGAACGGGCCGTACCCGTCCGATTCCGGCAGACTCCCCTCCATGAGCGACGCACGCCCCGGAGGGGAATCGGAGACCGGCCCCGAGGCCGCGGGCGGGGGCGGTGGCGGGGAGTCCACGTTCACCGTCGTCGTCGCGGCGGCCGCCAATCTCGGGATCGCCGTGGCGAAGGCCGTCGCCGGGCTGATCAGCGGTTCGAGCGCGATGCTCGCCGAGGCGGCCCATTCGGTCGCCGACACCGTCACCGAGATCCTGCTCCTCACCGCGCTGAAACGCGGCGCGAAGCCCGCCGACGAGGACCACCCCCTCGGCTACGGCCCCGAGCGCTACATCTGGGCGCTGCTCGCCTCCGTCGCCACCTTCGTCGGCGGCGCGGTCTTCTCCGTCTACGACGGCGTCCACACCCTGGTCTCCGGCGAGGAGCTGGGCGACCCGCTCGTCTCGTACGTGGTGCTGGCCGTCGCCTTCCTGCTGGAGGGCTTCTCGCTGCGCACCGGGCTGCGGCAGGTGCGCCGGGAGGCGGTCCGGCTGGACACCCCGGCCCGGCGCTACTTCCGGCTGACCCCGGACACCGCCGTCAAGGCCGTGGTGATGGAGGACTCGGCGGCCCTGGTGGGTCTGGCGCTGGCGGCGGGCGGGCTGCTCGGCGGGCAGCTGACGGGCTCCGGCGTCTGGGACGGCATCGCCTCCGTGCTGATCGGCCTGCTGCTCGTCCACGTCGCCTGGGTGCTCGGCCGGTCCAACGCCCAGCTGCTGATCGGCCGTCCGGTGTCGGCGCGGATGCGCGCCGGGATCCGTGAGGAACTGCTCTCCGTCCCACACATCATCGAGGTGCTGGAGCTGACCACGCTCATCCAGGGACCGGACGAGATCCTGATCGCCGCGAAGATCGACTTCCGGGACGTGGCCAGTGCCGAGCAGGTCGAGTGGGCCTGCGAGGAGGCGGAGGAGCAGCTGCGGGAGCGGTATCCGTCCGTGCGGCGGGTGTATCTGGACCCGACGCCGGGTCTGGAGCAGCGGCGGCGGGCCCGTGCGGCGGACGGGGACCGGCCGCCGGGGGCCTGAGGCCGCCCCGGAGGGCCCGCCCGTTCAGAGCAGCCCCGCCGCGTCCAGCAGGTAGTCCGTCATGGGGTCGTAGAACCGCGGGTCCAGCACATGGTCGTCGAGCGGGACGGCGACCTGGAGGGTGCCCTCGGCCTCGCCGAGGAAGAGCGCCGGGTCGTTGCAGTCCGCGTAGCCGATGGCGTCCAGGCCCCGCTGGGCCGCGCAGCCGGCCCAGCCGTGGTCGGCGACGACCAGGTCGGGCGCGGGCCGGCCCTCGCGCTCCAGTCCGTCCAGGATCGCGGCCATCGGGGCCGGGGAGTGGGTGTGCCAGAGGGTGGCGCCCCGCTCCTGCACGGCGACGTCCGCGAACTGGAAGACCATGCCCTCGTCGGCCATCAGCCCGGAGGGGATGCGGACGATCTCGCAGCCGGCCGCGCGCAGCGCCGCGGCGGTCTGCCGGTGGACGTCCAGCAGCCCGCCCGGGTGCCCGGTGGCGAAGAGCACCCGCTCGCCGCCGTCGGCGGCCTTGCGCAGCCGGGCCGCGGCCCGCTCCAGCGCGTCCACGGTCAGTTCGGGGTCGATGGTGTCCTGCCCGAAGCGGTGCTCCGGGTCGTCGCTGACGCCGCACCGCTCCGCCATCACGGCCAGCACGTCCTGCTCGTCGCGCCAGCGGTCGCCCAGCTCCAGCCCCAGCCAGTAGTGGCGGTCGCCGTTGGCGAGCTTGCGGTAGTGGGAGAGGTTGTTGTCGCGCGGGGTCGCGACGTCCCCGGCGATACGGGTGCGGACCAGGTGTTCGACGAGGGCGGCGCGGCTGGGTATCGGCATGCGCCCATTGTGCCGTGGAGTGTGCGCGGTGTGCCGGTCGAATGACTCTCCGGATATTGAGGGACCGTTCACCCGGCCGTGACCTGGAACTTCTCGTTCCACCCCGGCCGGGCGCATGGAATAGGTCCAGACCACTGACTTCACGCCAACTCGTGTCCTGTTCACCGTGTTGCAACAAGTGGTCTATACCTTTGGCATTAGGCTGGGCCGCCCGATACCGGGACATGCACAGCCGTGGGGGGCTATATGACCGTTCATCACCTGCCGCAACCTCCGTCCGACCGGGAGCTGTACTGGTACTTCGGACCGCAGCGCCGCTGGGTCCTGATCAGCTCCTCCCTCGCCTTCGTCCTCACCGCGGCGACGATGCTCACCTTCGCCCTGCGCACCCCGGCCCTCTGGGCCTTCCTGCTGGTGCTCTCGGTGAACGTCGTCGCCCTCGCGCTCTCCTCGGTGAACAGCCTGCGCCAGCGACGGCTCACCCGGCGCTCGCACGAAGTCCTCGTGCACGCCTGGAATCCGACCGACCCGCCCTCCGTCGACCTCTACCTGCCGACCTGCGGCGAACCGCTCGCCGTCCTGGAGAACGCCTACCGCGCCGTCGCCCTGATCGACTGGCCCGGCGAGTTGACCGTCTGGGTCCTCGACGACGCCGACCGCGCCGAAGTGGCCGCGCTGGCGGGCACGTTCGGCTACCGCTACGTCGTACGTCCCGACCGGGGGCACCTCAAGAAGGCGGGCAACCTCAACCACGCCCTGACCCTGAGCAGCGCCGAGCACATCGCCATCCTGGACGCCGACTTCGCGCCCCGGCCCGACTTCCTGCGCCATCTCGTGCCGTATCTGGCCGACCCCGGCGTCGGCATCGTGCAGAGCCCGCAGTGCTTCGACACCGACGAGACGATGAGCTGGATCCAGCGCGCCGCCGGATCGGCCCAGGAGTGGTTCTTCCGCTGGATCCAGCCGTCCCGGGACGCCAGCGACGCCGCCATCTGCTGCGGCAGCAACGCCGTCTACCGCCGCAGCGCCGTCGACCTGGCCGGCGGCTTCGCCCGGCTCGACCACAGCGAGGACCTGTACACCGGACTCGCCCTGTACGAGAAGGGGTTCCGGACCCTGTACGTCCCGGTGCTGGTCGCCAAGGGCACCTCGCCGGACAACCTCGCCTCCTACCTCAACCAGCAGTACCGCTGGGCGATGGGCAACCTCCATCTGATGGGCACGCCCGTCCTGAAGCGGATGGGCGCCCCCTGGCGGATGCGGCTCTGCTTCTACGAGGGCATCGTCGGCTACCTGACGACCGTGGTGAACACCTTCGCGGCCCCGCTGCCGCCGCTGGTGATGATGTTCTGGTACCCGGACGACATCCGGCCCTGGCACGTCCTGCCGCTGCTCGCGCCGCTCTGGCTCTGGCACGTGCTGCTGCCGCGCATCAGCCGCACCCGCTGGCGGATCGAGGTGATCCGGGCCAACGTCCTGACGAGCGTGGCCGCCGGGGCCGCCTTCCTGCACACCCTGCGCGGCCGCAGCGCGGCCTGGGTGCCCACCGGGGCGGGCGGCGGGAAGCCGGGCACCATGGCGCACCGGGTGGTCCTCGTCTCGCTCGTCTGGCTGGTCTGCTCCACCGGGGCGGCGGCCGCCGGCCTCGCCCTGGCGGTGGCCCGCGGCGGCTGGGAGCCCACCTGGGGGCTCGGCCTCTATCTGCTGGTCCAGCTCCAGATCAACGTCCCGCTGATCAGGGACCTGGTGGCCGGGCTGCGCCCCGAGTCCGCCGGACGCCCCGCCCGGGTCCGCGCCGCCCGGCGCCCCTCGGTGCTGCCCCGGCGCTGGCCCGAAACCCTGGCCGTGACGGCCACGCTCGTCCTCACCGCACTGCTCGCGTCCGGCTGGGTCAACCCCATGCTGCCCTGGCTGAGCTGAAAGGTCACCGTTTCATGCCCACCCTCGCCCCCTCCGGTCGCCCGACCGCAGGCAGCACCGCCGCCCGGCCGCCCTCCGGCGGCCCCGGGTCCGGTGCCACGGGTACCCGCCGGTCCGCCTTCCGCCCCGACATCGAGGGACTGCGCGCCTTCGCCGTCCTCGCGGTCCTCGCCTTCCACGCCTCCGTACCGGGCCTGGCCGGCGGATTCGTCGGCGTGGACGTCTTCTTCGTCGTCTCCGGCTATCTGATCACCGGGCTGCTGGTACGGGAGGCCGTCACCACCGGCCGGATCCGGCTCGGCGAGTTCTTCTCCCGGCGGGCCCGCCGGCTGCTGCCCTCGGCCTCCGTGGTGCTCGTCGCCGTCGCGGCGGCCGGGGCCTGGCTGACCGTACCGCTGCGCCGGACCGACCTGGAGAACGACGTCGTCGCGGCGGCGCTCTCGGTCGCCAACTGGCGCTTCGTACAGCAGCGGACCGACTATCTGGCCGCCGGACAGGACGAGAGCCCGCTGCTGCACTTCTGGTCGCTGGCCGTGGAGGAGCAGTTCTACCTGGTCTGGGCCCCGCTGCTCGCCGCGCTCGCGGTCCTCGCCGCCCGCGCCGCGCGCCGGGGACGCGCCCTGCGGCCGGTGGCCGTGGCCGTCACCGCCGTGCTGACACTCGTCTCCTTCGTCCTCTCGCTGCGCTGGACGGACGACTCCGTCTCCCTGGCGTACCTCGGAACCCCGTCGCGCGTCTGGCAGTTCGGCGTCGGCGCGCTGCTGGCGCTGCTCCCGTGGCATCTGCTGCGCGGGCCCCGAGCGCTGCGGCTGCTGTGCGGCTGGGCGGGGGCGGCGGCCCTGGTGTGGTGTGTGCTGCGGTACGACTCCGGCACGCCGTACCCCGGCGTCGCGGCGCTCGTCCCCACCCTGGCGACGGCCGCGGTCGTCCTGGCCGGGATACCCGGCCGGCACCCGCGCGAACAGGCCCGCTACGGGGTCGGGCGGGTGCTGGGACTGCGCGCGCCCCGCGCGGTCGGCCGGCTCTCCTACACGCTGTACCTCTGGCACTGGCCGGTCCTCGTGCTCGCCGAGGCACGCTTCGGCACCCTGGAGTGGCCGGCCAGGGTCGCCCTGACCCTGGCGTCCGTGCTGCCCGCGCTGGCGACGATGCGCTGGGTGGAACGCCCCCTGCGCTACAGCCGCACGGTCACCGAACTCCCGCGCAGGGGGCTGTCGCTGGGTGTGTTCGCGGTCGTCGTCCCCGTCGTTCTCGCGCTCGTGGTGGGCACGACGACGCTGCGGCTGCTGGGCCCGTCCGCGCCGGTCGACGCGAAGGGGCTCCCGCTCGGCGCGGCCGAGGGGCCCTCGCTGCTGACCGGGACCCCGCCGAAGGACTCCCCGGTGGTGCCGAGCCCGGTCCAGGCGAGGAAGAGCTTCCCGCCGGACGGTGCGTGCGAGGTGGCGCCGACGGTCACGAGCAGCCCGCCCTGCCTGTTCGGGGCGGTGGACAGCCCCGACCGGATCGTCCTGCTCGGCGACTCGCACGCCGGCCAGTGGTTCTCCCCCGTCCTCAGCTTCGCCGCGAAGCGCGGCTGGGCGCTCCAGGAGCTGGTCAAGCAGGGCTGCCCGCTGCCCGAACTCTCCGTGGTGAACCCTCAGTTGGGCCGTACGTACCACGAGTGCGACACCTGGCGCGCGGACAGTCTGGCCAGGCTGGCCAAGGGCCCGAAGCCCCGCATGGTCGTGATCTCCTCCCTCAACCGCTACACGGACGACCGGGACCTGCTGCTCGCCGCGTGGGAGAAGACGCTGAAGCCGCTGCGGGCGCTCGGGGTGCCGATCGTGTACATCGAGGACACCCCGGTGCCGGGCACGGACGTCCCCGCGTGCGTCTCGGGCCATCTCGACGATCCGGAGGCCTGCGCCTTCGACCGCGCGAAGGCCCGGTGGGCCGATCCGCTGGCGGAGCGGGCGGCGGCCGGAGAAGTGCCCGGGGTGCGGACCGTCGGGGTGAACGCGGTGCTCTGCCCGGCCTCCGGGCCGGTCTGCCCGGCGGTCCTGGACCGGGTCCTGCTCTACCGCGACGACGCCCATCTGACCGATGTGGCGGCCGTGGTCCTGGCCCCGAGGATCGAACGGCTCCTCGCGGGGCCCGCCGCCCCGGCCGAGGACGGCTGGACGGAACTGCTGCGCGAGGATTTCGACGGCCCGGCGGGCGCCCGCCCCGCCGCCTCCCGCTGGCTGTACGACCGGGGCACCTGCTATCCGGGCTGCCCGGCCGCCCAGTGGGGCACCGGGGAGATCGAGACGATGACCGACTCGACGGACAACGTCCGGCTGGACGGCCGGGGCGCGCTGGAGATCGTGCCGACGCTCCGTGACGGGCACTGGTACTCGGGCCGCATCGAGTCGAGGCGTTCCGACTTCGCTCCCCCGCCCGGCGGGGTGCTGCGGATCGAGGCGTCGATCGCCCTGCCGGACGTCACGGGCGCGGCGGCCGGCGGCTACTGGCCGGCCTTCTGGACGCTGGGCGCCGGGCTGCGCGACGGCTACACCGGCTGGCCCGGCACCGGCGAGATCGACGTCATGGAGTCGGTCAACGGGCGGGACGCCGTCTTCGGCACCCTGCACTGCGGTACGGCCGACGGCGGCCCCTGCCGGGAGCCGATGGGTCTCTCCTCGCCCCGGCAGGCCTGCCCCGGCTGCCGCGGCGCCTTCCACACGTACGCCGTGGAGCTGGACACCTCGCCCGGCGCCGAGGAGCTGCGCTGGTATCTGGACGGGCGGGTGTACCACCGGGTGCAGGCGTCCGCCATGGACGCGGCCACCTGGGACCGGGCGCTGAAGCGGGGGCAGTTCCTGATCCTGAACGTGGCGATGGGCGGCGCGCTGCCGGCCGCCGACGGCGCCACGGCGGGACCGGCCACGGAGGCCGGCCACGCGATGCGGGTGGACCGGGTCAGGGTGTCCACGCGGGAGGCCGCCGGCCGCTGACCCCGGGGCCCGTCTGGACCCGTGGCCCGCCTGGACCCGTGGCCCGTCTGGACCCCGTCTAGAGCCGTGGTCCCTCAGGACCCGTGGTCACGGTGCCCTCCCGGAGGCCGCCGCCCCGCAGTCCCTCAGGACCCGTCCGGCTCCGTTGCGCCGGACGGGTCCTGTCGCGCTCCCGGTTCCGCCGCCGCGGCGAAGGCGCCCCGGGCCAGCCGGTGCAGCAGGGCGGCGGTCGCGGCGCGGCCGGGCAGAGCGCCGGGGCGTCCGAGGTGCGGGGTCGAGTTGAGCAGGCCGAACACGGCGTGGACGGCCGCGCGCGCCTCGTTCTCCGCGAGGTCCGGGTAGAGGTCGCGGACGGCGGCCACCCACACCTCGACGTACTCGCGCTGGAGCCGGCGGACCCGCTTGCGGTCGGTGTCCCGCAGGCGGTCCAGCTCGCGGTCGTGCAGGGTGATCAGGGGGCGGTCGTCGAGGGCGAAGTCGATGTGGCCCTCGATGAGCGCGTCCAGCAGCGCCTCGGGGGACCGGTCGCCCGAGGCGTCCTCGGAGACCCGGAGCCGTCCGCCGGCCAGCAGCCGCTCACTGATGCCGACGAGCAGTTCGGCGAGCATCGCGTCCTTGCCGGGGAAGTGCCGGTAGAGGCCGGGGCCGCTGATGCCGACGGCGGCGCCTATCTCGTCGACGCCGACTCCGTGGAAGCCGCGCTCGGCGAAGAGGCGGGCCGCTTCCCTGAGGATCTGCTCGCGGCGGGTGGGGGCCGCGACGCGGGCGGCGGCATGGGTGCTCATGACGAGTCATTCTAGACAGGCGCGTTAGCGGTCGTTAACCTGAGAGAGACGTTAACGCTCACTAACAGCCTCCGCCGCCGATCGCGGACGAGGCCGGTCACATCGCGGTACGGGCAAGGGGGCTCGACAGGATGCAGCAGGCACCGGTGCTGGCGAGTGCGGCGGACCCCGCCTCGGAGGCCTGGCAGGCCAACGAGGCGGGACACCACGCGCTCGCCGACGAGCTGCGCAGGCGGCTCGCCACGGCCAGGCTCGGCGGGGGTGAGAGGGCCCGCGCCCGGCATGTGGCGCGCGGCAAGCTGCTGCCCCGGGAGCGGGTGGACACCCTGCTCGACCCGGGCTCCCCGTTCCTGGAGCTGGCCCCGCTGGCGGCCGAGGGGCTGTACGGGGGCGCGGCACCGGCCGCCGGGGTGATCGCCGGGATCGGCCGGGTCAGCGGCCGGGAGTGCGTGATCGTCGCCAACGACGCGACCGTCAAGGGCGGCACGTACTACCCAATGACGGTGAAGAAGCACCTGCGGGCCCAGGAGGTGGCGCTGGAGAACCGGCTCCCCTGTCTGTACCTGGTGGACTCGGGCGGCGCCTTCCTGCCGATGCAGGACGAGGTCTTCCCCGACCGCGAGCACTTCGGCCGGATCTTCTACAACCAGGCCCGGATGTCCGGGGCCGGCATCCCGCAGATCGCGGCGGTGCTGGGCTCCTGCACGGCCGGCGGGGCGTACGTGCCCGCGATGAGCGACGAGGCCGTGATCGTCCGCAACCAGGGCACGATCTTCCTCGGCGGCCCGCCGCTGGTGAAGGCCGCGACCGGCGAGGTCGTCACCGCCGAGGAGCTGGGCGGCGGCGAGGTCCACTCCCGTACGTCGGGCGTCACCGACCATCTCGCGGAGGACGACGCGCACGCGCTGCGCATCGTGCGGACCATCGTCTCCACGCTGCCGGAGCGCGGTGCGCTGCCGTGGTCCGTGCGCCCGGTGGACGAGCCGAAGGTGGACCCCGCCGGGCTCTACGGGGCGGTGCCCGTCGACTCGCGCACGCCCTACGACGTGCGCGAGGTGATCGCCCGTGTGGTGGACGGCTCGCGGTTCGCCGAGTTCAAGGCGGAGTACGGGACGACGCTGGTCACCGGCTTCGCCCATGTCCACGGCCATCCGGTCGGCATCGTCGCCAACAACGGCATCCTGTTCTCCGAGTCCGCCCAGAAGGGCGCGCACTTCATCGAGCTGTGCGACCAGCGCGGCATCCCGCTGGTCTTCCTCCAGAACATCTCCGGCTTCATGGTCGGCCGGGACTACGAGGCCGGCGGCATCGCCAAGCACGGCGCCAAGATGGTCACCGCCGTCGCCTGCGCCCGGGTCCCCAAGCTGACCGTGGTGGTCGGCGGCTCCTACGGGGCGGGCAACTACTCGATGTGCGGCCGGGCCTACAGCCCCCGCTTCCTGTGGATGTGGCCCAACGCGAAGATCTCCGTCATGGGCGGCGAGCAGGCCGCGTCCGTGCTCGCCACCGTCAAGCGCGACCAGCTCGGCGACGACTGGAGCACCGAGGACGAGGAGGCCTTCAAGGCCCCGATCCGCGAGCAGTACGAGACCCAGGGCAACGCGTACTACGCCACCGCCCGGCTCTGGGACGACGGGGTCATCGACCCGCTGGAGACCCGGCAGGTGCTGGGGCTCGCCCTGACCGCGTGCGCCAACGCGCCCTTGGGCGACGCCGGCTTCGGCGTCTTCCGGATGTGAGGCAGAGATGACGATGTTCGACACGGTGCTCGTCGCCAACCGCGGCGAGATCGCGGTCCGGGTGATCCGGACGCTGCGCACCCTGGGGGTGCGCTCGGTCGCCGTCTTCAGCGACGCCGACGCCGACGCCCGGCACGTACGCGAGGCGGACACGGCGGTCCGCATCGGTCCCGCGCCGGCCGCCGAGAGCTATCTGAGCGTGGAGCGGCTGCTGGAGGCGGCGCTGCGCACCGGCGCGCAGGCGGTCCACCCGGGCTACGGATTCCTCGCGGAGAACGCGGCGTTCGCGCGGGCGTGCGCGGAGGCGGGCCTGGCCTTCATCGGCCCGCCCGCCGACGCCATCGCGCTGATGGGCGACAAGATCCGGGCCAAGGAGACCGTGGCCTCGGCCGGTGTCCCGGTGGTGCCGGGCTCCACCGGAGGCGGGCTGACCGATGCCCAACTGGCCGCGGCGGCCGGGGAGATCGGCGTCCCGGTGCTGCTGAAGCCCTCGGCGGGCGGCGGCGGCAAGGGCATGCGCCTGGTCCGGGACGCGGCGCTGCTCGCCGACGAGATCGCGGCGGCCCGGCGCGAGGCACGGGCCTCCTTCGGCGACGACACCCTGCTCGTGGAGCGCTGGATCGACCGGCCGCGCCACATCGAGATCCAGGTCCTGGCCGACGGCCACGGCAACGTGGTGCACCTGGGCGAGCGCGAGTGCTCGCTCCAGCGCCGCCACCAGAAGATCATCGAGGAGGCGCCGTCCGTCCTGCTCGACGAGGGGACCCGGGCGGCGATGGGCGAGGCGGCCGTCCAGGCGGCCCGCTCCTGCGGCTACGTCGGCGCGGGCACCGTGGAGTTCATCGTCCCGGGCAACGACCCGTCCTCGTACTACTTCATGGAGATGAACACCCGCCTCCAGGTCGAGCACCCGGTGACCGAGCTGATCACCGGCCTGGACCTGGTGGAGTGGCAGCTGCGGGTCGCGGCGGGCGAGCCGCTGCCGTACGCCCAGAGCGACATCACCCTCACCGGGCACGCCGTCGAGGCGCGGATCTGCGCCGAGGACCCGGCCCGCGGCTTCCTGCCCTCCGGCGGCACGGTCCTCGCGCTGCGCGAACCGCAGGGCGACGGGGTGCGCACGGACTCCGGGCTCGCCGAGGGCGGCGAGGTCGGCAGCCTCTACGACCCGATGCTCTCCAAGGTGATCGCGTACGGCCCCGACCGGGCCACGGCCCTGCGCCGGCTGCGGACGGCCCTCGCGGACACCGTCGTCCTCGGCGTCCCCACCAACGCGGGCTTCCTGCGCCGGCTGCTGGGCCACCCGGCCGTGGCGGCGGGCGAGCTGGACACCGGTCTGGTGGAGCGCGAGGTGGACGGCCTGGTCCCGGACGGCGTGCCGGAGGAGGTGTACGCGGCAGCGGCACTGCTGCGGCAGCACCCCGACCGGGCCCCTGACCCGGCCGTCTGGGCCGACCCCTTCTCGGCCGGTGACGGCTGGCGGATGGGCGGCGCCCCGGCGCGCACGGTGCGCTCCTTCCACATCCCGGGCCACGATCCCGTCCAGGTGGGGCTGCGTCCGTGCGGGGCGGGCGCGGAGCTGACCTTCGGCCATGTCGGCGAGGGCGCCGCCCCGCCGGCCCCGGCCTCGGGCTCCTGCGGCCCGCTGGGCCCGCTGCCCGGAGGCCCGGAGACGGCCAGGACCCTGTCCGTCGACGGCGGCCGCATCACACTGGAACTGGCCGGGGTCACCCATGTGTTCGCGTACGCGGAGTCCCCGGAGGGCCACTGGCTGGGCCGGGACGGCGACACCTGGCACGTCCGGGACCACGATCCCGTGGAGGCCTCGCTGACCGGGGCCGCCCGCTCCGGCGCCGACACGCTCGCCGCGCCCATGCCCGGGACGGTCACCGTGGTGAAGGTGGCGGTCGGGGACGAGGTCGTGGCCGGGCAGAGCCTGCTGGTGGTGGAGGCGATGAAGATGGAGCACGTCATCTCCGCGCCGCACGCCGGCATCGTGACCGAACTCGACGTGACCGCCGGGACCACGGTGGCCATGGACCAGGTACTGGCGGTCGTGGTCCCCGCGGCCGCCGCCGGGGAGGAAGCATGACGGACACCGGCCGCACCCTGCCCATGACCGTGGCGGAGCCGGGCCTGCCCGCCCGGGTCCGGATCCACGAGGTCGGCGCCCGCGACGGGCTGCAGAACGAGAAGGCGGTCGTGCCGACCGAGGTGAAGGCGGAGTTCATCCGCCGGCTCGCGGTCGCCGGACTGACCACGATCGAGGCGACGAGCTTCGTCCACCCGAAGTGGGTGCCCCAGCTCGCCGACGCCGAGCGGCTGTTCCCGATGCTCGGCGACATCGCGGACGTGGGCGACGTGGAGCTTCCGGTCCTGGTGCCCAACGAGCGCGGGCTCGACCGGGCGCTGTCGCTCGGTGCCCGGTCGATCGCCGTGTTCGGCTCCGCGACGGAGACCTTCGCGGCCCGCAATCTGAACCGCACGGTCGACGAGTCCCTGGCCATGTTCGAGCCGGTCGTGGCGCGCGCCAAGGCGGACGGGGTGCGGGTGCGCGGCTACCTCTCGATGTGCTTCGGCGACCCGTGGGAGGGCCCGGTCCCGGTCCCCCAGGTCGTCCGGGTCGCCAGGGCCCTGCGCGACCTGGGCTGCGACGAGCTGTCGCTGGGCGACACCATCGGCGTGGCCACCCCCGGCCATGTCCGTGCCCTGCTGTCCGCGCTGAACGCGGCGGGCGTGCCCACCGACGTCCTCGGCGTGCACTTCCACGACACCTACGGCCAGGCCCTGTCCAACACCCTCGCCGCGCTCCAGCACGGGGTGACCACCGTGGACGCCTCCGCGGGCGGCCTCGGCGGCTGCCCGTACGCGAAGAGCGCGACGGGGAACCTGGCCACCGAAGACCTGGTCTGGATGCTCGACGGCCTCGGCATCGAGACCGGCGTCGATCTCGGCGAGCTCACCGCCACCAGCGTGTGGCTCGCCGGCCACCTGGGCCGACCCAGCCCGTCCCGCACCGTCCGCGCCCTGTCCCACGAGGAGCAGTGATCCACCGATGTCCCTGGACCACCGGCTGACCGCCGAGCACGAGGAACTGCGACGCACCGTCGAGGAGTTCGCCCACGACGTCGTCGCGCCGAAGATCGGCGACTTCTACGAGCGCCACGAGTTCCCGTACGAGATCGTGCGGGAGATGGGCCGCATGGGCCTGTTCGGGCTGCCGTTCCCCGAGGAGTACGGCGGGATGGGCGGCGACTACCTCGCCCTCGGCATCGCCCTGGAGGAGCTGGCCCGGGTCGACTCCTCGGTGGCGATCACCCTGGAGGCCGGCGTCTCGCTCGGGGCGATGCCGGTGTTCCGCTTCGGCACGGAGGAGCAGAAGCGGCGGTGGCTGCCGAAGCTCTGCTCGGGCGAGGCGCTGGGCGCGTTCGGCCTCACCGAACCGGACGGCGGCTCGGACGCGGGCGGCACCCGTACGACGGCCGTGCGCGACGAGGCCACCGGCGAGTGGGTCATCAACGGCTCCAAGTGCTTCATCACCAACTCCGGCACGGACATCACCGAGCTGGTCACCGTCACCGCCGTGACCGGCCGCAAGGAGAACGGCGCCCCGCGCATCTCCTCGATCATCGTCCCCTCCGGCACCCCCGGCTTCACCGTCGCCGCCCCGTACTCCAAGGTCGGCTGGAACGCCTCCGACACCCGCGAGCTCTCCTTCAGCGACGTCCGCGTCCCCCTGGAGAACCTCCTCGGCGGGGAGGGCCGCGGCTACGCCCAGTTCCTCCGCATCCTCGACGAGGGCCGCGTCGCCATCGCCGCCCTCTCCACGGGCCTGGCCCAGGGCTGCGTCGACGAGTCCGTCAAGTACGCCGCCGAACGCCACGCCTTCGGCCGCCCCATCGGCACCAACCAGGCCATCCAGTTCAAGATCGCCGACATGGAGATGCGCGCCCACATGGCCCGCATCGGCTGGCGCGACGCCGCCTCCCGCCTCGTCGCCGACGAGCCCTTCAAGAAGGAGGCCGCCATCGCCAAGCTGTACTCCTCCACCGTCGCCGTCGACAACGCCCGCGACGCCACCCAGATCCACGGCGGCTACGGCTTCATGAACGAGTACCCGGTCGCCCGCATGTGGCGCGACTCCAAGATCCTCGAAATCGGCGAGGGCACCAGCGAGGTCCAGCGCATGCTCATCGCCCGCGAACTGGGGCTTCCGGCCTGACGAACCCGGCCGGGCGCACCGCAGTGCCGGGGCCACGGGGCCGCGCCACCGGGCCGCCTCGCCCCGGCAAACCGCGGGAGTCCGGCCGTCGGCCACGTCTCTCGTGGCATGATCTGGCCTGTTCAGCCGATGGCGAGGGGGCCGCCTTGCGGGATCAACTACTGGGAAATCGCTACCGGTTGGTGCGGGAGCTCGGCGAGGGCGGCATGGGCGTCGTCTGGGAGGCCCAGGACGAGACGTTGGACAGGCCGGTCGCGGTCAAGGTGATCTCGTTACTCTCCGGCAGCGGAAGCCGCGGAGATGAGGCGCGCGCCCGGTTCCTACGTGAGGCCCGGATCACGGCTCGTCTGCAGCATCCGCACATCGTAGCCATCCATGACCTCGGCGAGAGCGGCCCCGACCGTGGCAACGCGCCGTTCCTGGTGATGGAGCTGGTACGGGGCGAGGGCCTGGACGCCAAGCTGTCCCGGGGCAGCGTCGGCCTGGAAAAAGCAGCCCGGTGGGGTGCGCAGATCTGCGAGGCCTTGGCCGAGGCACACGCGGCGGGCGTGATGCACCGGGACATCAAGCCGTCCAACATCTTTGTCACGCACACCGGGACAGTGAAGGTTCTCGACTTCGGTGTCGCACGGGCCGCCGACCCCTACGCCACCGCCGACCGCTTGACCCAGACCGGGTTCATTGTCGGCACTCCCCCGTACATGGCTCCCGAACAAGCACGCGGCTACCCGGAACCGGGCAGCGACCTCTACGCGCTCGGCTGCCTGCTGTTCGAACTCATCACCGGTCGGCTGCCTTTCCAGGCACCCGACAGCATCGGCTATCTGACAGCCCACCTCAGCCAGGAACCGCCCGCCCCCAGTTCGGTGCGGCCCGGCATCCCTCGCGCATGGAACGATCTCGTGGGAAAGCTCCTGCGAAAGGATCCGAGCGAGCGGTACAGAACCGCCGCTGACGTGTTTCGAGACCTGCGGCGGCTCGAACAAGCGTCGCCCACCGAGGCACTCACACCAGCGGCCTCAACGGCGTCCGCACCCAACGGATCGGACGAGCCAGCCACGCAGACGGCTCATTGGGGACGCAACGCCGCAGCAACTGCTTTTCTTCTGCCAGGACTTGGCGGCATCGCGTTCGGCAGCGGCATGTACATCAACGAAGGGGGCTGTGAATGCGCCTACACCATTGGCACCGCCGGCTCCTTTCTGTCCGCAATACTCCTCGGAATGGCCGTGATGCTCTATCGATGGCGAGAGCAGGACAAACCGCGATTTCGAAACTTCGCCACAGCCTTCCTGTGCGTCTTCATTCCGCTGAGCGTGACGTTTGCGGCTTGGAACACCATACTGCTCAGTTGAGCGCAGACCGCAGCGGCCGAGCCGGCAACCTCCGCCCGGTCGACCAAGATTACCGCCGCATGGAATCGAGATTCAATTGAGCCGGTCGAGAGACATTGAGATTCACTTCGCTCGCAGCGTTGCCGTGGTTGACGTGATCACCGGGCTGGAGCGCGGCGGTTGGCACTTCAGTGAGGGAAGGATTCGATACCTGGTCGACCCCGAGTTCTTCGACTGGGACCAGGCAGACCCTTCCGATCGGCTGTCCGTGATCCTGGCCCTTGAGAATGCATCTCAACGACACGGATGCGGGTTCCAAATGGCCTGGGGAACAGCAGGACAGGAGGCATCATTTCTTCTCCTGGAGTCCGGAAGCACTCTATCCATTAGCCCTTTTGCCGAACTGGCATTCAGAAATGATGTGGGAAACTTCCTCGATCATGACTGGTACCTTTCCAAAGCCCTTCCAACACTTTTCGATCTGGGGGTCACTGGATACAATTTTCAAGATATTCAGGATTAAACGGCCGACAGTCCATTGAATAGCGCATGCCGATCACCCGCGAACTGGGGCCGCCGGCCTGACACCGTCAGCCGGGCGCGCCATGGGCCCGCCCGGCCGAGGGTTCTTCAGTCCTCGCCCTCCGGCACATAGTCGGGGCACAACGAGTGCCCGCACTCGCACGGAGGCCAGCGCAGCGCCGCACCGGGCACGAGGTCGGCTCCTTCCGCCCCCGAGTCGGCCGTGGGGACGACGAGGACACCGTCCGTACCGAACTCGCTCGTCAGTCGGGACAGAACTCGCCGCCCCTTGCTACCGCTTGCCATTCGCCCATCCCTTTCAGCCCGTGACGTACGCACTCCACGAGCACTCCCGTCAGCGGCGCGTACGGCCGAGGCGGAGACTCGGGCATCAGGCGCCGACAGCCCCCGCATGAACGAGACGTGCGGATCGCCCGTACCGGCCGGGCGCACGCCTCCAACTCCTTCACTCATGTATATGAGTGAGTTCCTCAAGGATGCCCAACTCCTATACATGAGTCAAGCGGAGACGCGGCAGGCCCTTCGCGTGCCGCCGTGCATTGACCGCTCGTCAGTCCCCTGCCGGAATGCGGTAGTCGAGTACGAACTGATCCGCCGCCATGACGGTGTCGCACACCTCGACGACGCGGCCCGACTCCGCCTGGGCACTCCGGGTGAGGTGGAGAACCGGCGAACCGGGGCTCAGGCTCAGCGCCACCGTCTCGTCCTTGGTGGCAAGGCGCGCACGCACCGTCTCGGTGAACTCCGTCAACGTGTGACCGTGGTCCTCAAGCCGGGCGTAGATGCCACCGCCGCCAGGGTTCTCCGCCGACAGCTCCGGAATGTCCTTCGCGAGGTCCCACGGCAGATAGGAGGTCGCCACCTCCGTGGGCGTCCCGTCACTGAGATACAGACGACGGCGCGCGAGGACCTGGCTTCCGGCGACCACGCCCAGCCGTTCCGACACATCACCGGGCGCTTCCACCGGGCCGATGAAGAGAACCGCCACCGCAGGGGTCTTGCCCGCCTGCTCGGCTTCGGTCAGGTACGCGGCTCTACCCGCTCTGCGATGTGAACGCCGGAACCGGTCCGAGGACTTGCGAAGTACGGGCGGCCGACCCTTCACGAAGGAGCCCTTGCCGTGATGCGTATCGATCAGGCCCATCGGCCGCAGTTCGGCCACCGCCTTGCGCACCGTTCCCTGCGAAACCGCGTAGCGGGCCATCAACACCGATTCGCTGGGCACCTTGTCCCCCGGCAGCATCGCCCCGGACCTGATCTGCTGTGCCAGATCGTCGGCGATCTGCAGGTAGCGGGGCCTGCCGGAGTCCCGGGGAGCCGTGGTCGCCATGCTGATTCGTTCCCTCCTATGCTCCTCTGCATAAGTACGCTCCCCAGGAAGGTACCCGCATGCCGCTGCACTCGGTCTCCGTGGCCGGCGTCGTCGTACGCGAGGACGGCCGCGTCCTGGTGATCCGCCGGGCCGACAACGGGGCCTGGGAGGCTCCGGGCGGCGTACTGGAGCTCGACGAACGGCCGGAGAACGGCGTCCGCCGCGAGGTGCTGGAGGAGACCGGGGTGAAGGTGGACCCGGTGCGCCTGAGCGGCGTCTACAAGAACATGGAGCGCGCGATCGTGGCGCTGGTCTTCCTGTGCCGTCCGGCCGGAGGCGAGGAACGGGCCTCGGTCGAGGCGTCCGAGGTCCGCTGGTTCACCCGCGAGGAGGTCCGGAGCCGCATGACCGAGGCGTACGCCGTGCGCGTACTCGACGCGCTCGACTGCGCCACACCACCCGTCCGCACGCACGACGGGCAGCGGCTGACATGAAAAGCGGGGCGCGGCACGAACCGCAGCGAGTCGGCGTGCCCACCGCCCAGTCCTGGGCGGACGCCCGACTCCTCTGGGATCACCACCTGATGCACCACGATCCGCGCCCCTGCTCGGTGGCGATCGGCCTGGGCAGCCATGACCTGGGGGTCGCGGACGTGACCGTGCGCCTCTACCGGCGCGGGATGGCGCCCCTCATCGTGTTCACCGGCGCCACCAGCCCCACCACGCGGGAACGCATGCCGCGCGGTGAGGCCGTGCACTATCGCGAGCGGGCACTCGAACTCGGCGTTCCCGAGGGCGCGGTGCTCGTCGAGCCGCGCGCCCGCAACACCGGGGAGAACATCCGCTTCTCCCGGGCGGTCCTCGAAGAGGCGGGCGTCCCGGTCTCGTCCGTCCTGCTCGTCAGCAAGCCGTACGAGGAACGCCGCGCCCACGCCACCGCGCGCAAGCTGTGGCCCGGAGTCACGTTCGTGTGCGCCTCGGCCCCCGTCACGTTCGAGGAGTACCTGACCTCGATCCAGGACGACCGCATGGTCGTCGACATGCTGGTCGGCGCGTTGCAGCGCCTGATGATCTACCCGGCGCGAGGTTTCATGGCCGCCGACCCCGTGCCGGACGACGTGGCTGCCGCATACGAGCGGCTGTGCCGCGCCGGGTTCACGAGCCGGGTCGTCGTGGACGGGACCGGAGCCCCGGCTCGCTGAGGACGCCCCCGCGCCACGCGACCTGACCGATCCGCGAACGCGAACGCCTGCTCGTTCGTTCACGCTTCGGAGTGCTCACCGGAAAGGGCGGCCCTGCCGGGCCGCCCGCTGAGGAAAGGGTCCTGCGTGCACATCGAGGCAAGGCCGGTGGAGACGGCGGGCGGACGGATCGACGTCAGGGAGGCCGGGGAGGGCGTCAACGTCCTGTTCGTGCACGGGCTGATGGTCAATGGGCAGGTGTGGGACCCGCTGGTGAGGGGCTTACGGGGGCGGTGCCGGATGGTGATGCCGGACATGCCGCTGGGCGGGCACCGGACCCCGCTCGCGCCGGACGCGGACTGTTCCCTGGAAGCGCAGGCGGCGCGGGTGCGGGAGATCGCGCGGGGGCTGGAGGGCCCTGTGGTGCTGGTGGGGAACGACACCGGCGGGGCGATCGCGCAGATCGCCGTGGCACGTGAACCGGAGCTGTTCGCCCGGCTGGTGCTGCTGCCGTCGGACGCCTTCGGGAACTGCCCGCCGCGGCCGCTCCTCCCGATGCGCGCGCTGCTCGCGGTGCCGGGCGCCATGCGGGCCGTGGCGCCGCTGCTGCGGCTGGGCCCCGTCCAGCGGGCGGTGATGGCGCTCGTGGCGCGCAGCAGGGTCCCGGTGGACCGGATCGGCGCGATGGTGGGCGAACTGCCCCGGGACCGGGGCGTGCAGCGGGACTTCGTGAAGCTCGTACGGGGTCTGCGGCCGGCGGTCACCCGGGCGGTGGCCGGGGAGCTGGGCCGGTTCGAGCGGCCGGTGCTGATCGTCTGGTCGCGGAAGGACCCGCTGTTCCCGTTCGGCCACGCGGAGAGGCTGGCCGCGTGCTTCCCCGACAGCTCGGTCGTCGTCGCGGAGCGCTCCCGCGCGTTCGTGTCGCTCGACGAACCGGACTGGCTCGCCGAGCGGCTGGCGGAGTTCATCGGACCGGTGGCGCCGGCACACTGATCCCCGGCCACCCGCAATTCGTTCGACACCCCCGGCCCCGCCTCGGCAGAGTCGGTCCATGACGCATCCCGCCTGGCCCCTGTACGGGCTCCGCATCCGCACGCCCCGCCTCGAACTGCGGCTCCCCGACGACGCGTTGCTGAGCGATCTGGCTTCCGTCGCGGCGGACGGGGTGCACGCCCCGGAGGTCATGCCGTTCACCGTGCCGTGGACCGACGGGACGCCCGACGCGCGGCGGCAGGCGGTGTTCCAGCATGTGCTGGGGACGATCGCCGGCTGGCGGGAGTCCGACTGGACGCTGAGCCTCGCGGTGCTGCACGAGGGCCGGGTGGTGGGGCGGCAGGACGTGATGGCGCGGGACTTCGGGGCGGTCCGCGAGGTGTGCACCGGATCCTGGCTGGGCCTCGCCCACCAGGGCCGGGGCATCGGCACCGAGATGCGGGCCGCCGCCCTCCACCTCGCGTTCGCCGGTCTGGGCGCGGACTCGGCGGTCTCCGCGGCGATGACCGACAACCCCCGCTCGCTGGGCGTCTCGCGGCGCCTCGGCTACGTCCCCGACGGGCTGGAGACCGCCTCGCTCCGGGGCGGGCGCGTCACGCTCCAGCGCCTGCGGCTGGACCGGGCCCGCTGGGAGGAAGCGCGCGAGGTCGAGGTGTCGGTCGAAGGACTCGACGAGTGCCGGGAGCTGTTCGGATGAGCCTCCTCGTCCACACCTACGTACGCGGCCGCAGCGGCAAGGACCACTTCCTGGAGGATCCCGAACACGGGCTCACGCTCGCCGGCTTCGAGAGCAGCCGGACCAAGCTCTGGGGTGCGGAGCCGGCGCGGGCGCTCGGGGCACGGTTCCTGCCGCGGCTGGCGGAGACGGATCTGTGCGTGGAGCCGGAGGAGACCGAAGAGTTCCTGGCGGAGTGCGAGCTGCTGCGTCCGCACACGGCGGCCCTCGCCGCGCACGCCGGGTTCCACGAGGACTACGTGGCCGCGCGGCTGGCCAACATCAGGGCGGCGGCCGAACGGGCCCTGGACGTCGGCGGAGGCGTCGTCGTCTGGTGAGTCCGGCACCCGGCACGGAGCGGGCACTCGGCGCGGGACAGGCACCCGGCGTAGAGCTGTTCTGAGGTTAGGCTAACCTTCCCTCAAACGTGTCAACGGCCGGCCCTCCGGCTCGTACGAAAGCGGATCCCGTCATGCGCACTGCCCGAGCCTCCCGTCCCACTCGTCGCGGTCTGCTGGCCATGGGCGGCGCCGTCGGTCTCGGCGCCGTGCTCGCGGCCTGCGGCGACGGCGACACGAAGGACTCCGGGTCCACCGGGGCGAAGAGCGCCGACGCCGGGCCGTGGAGCTTCGAGGACGACCGCGGGAAGACCGCCGAGGCGAAGTCCGTCCCGAAGAACATCGTCGCCTTCACCGGGGTGGCCGCCGCCCTCCACGACTACGGCGTCGAGGTCAAGGCCGTGTTCGGGCCGACGAAGACCACGGACGGCAAGGCCGACGTCCAGGCCGGCGACCTCGACGTGAACAAGGTCGAGATTCTCGGCAACGTCTGGGGCGAGTTCAACGTCGAGAAGTACGCGGCCCTCGGCCCGGATCTGCTCGTCACCGCGATGTGGGAGAAGGACGCGCTCTGGTACGTGCCGGACGCGTCCAAGGACAAGATCCTCAAGCTCGCCCCGAGCGTCGCCCTGTGGGCCGCGCAGACCACGATCCCCAAGGCGATCCAGCGCCACGAGGACCTGGCGGCCTCGCTCGGCGCGGACGTGAAGGCCAAGGCGGTCACCGACGCCAAGGCCCGCTTCGAGAAGGCCGCGGCCCGGCTGCGCGCCGCCGCGAAGTCCAAGCCGGAGATCCGGGTGATGATCGGCTCGGCCAGCCAGGACCTGTTCTACGTCTCGCTCGCCAAGACCTCCGCCGACACCCTGTACTTCCAGGAGCTGGGCGTGAAGTTCGTCGAGCCGAAGGTGAACGCGGCCGGTTTCTTCGAGGAGCTGAGCTGGGAGAACGTCGACAAGTACCAGGCCGACGTGATCATGATGGACAACCGCTCCTCGGCCCTCCAGCCCTCGGCCCTGACCTCCAAGCCGACCTGGGCCCAGCTGCCCGCCGTCGAGGCCGGCCAGGTCGTGCCCCGTACCACCGAGCCGATCTACAGCTACGACAAGTGCGCGCCGATCCTGGAGGACCTGGCCGAGGCCATCGAGAAGGCCAAGAAGGTCGCCTGAGCCGCCGGCGCCCCGGTCTCCGCGCACCGAAGTTCGGAACCATACCTTCCGGTTGATGCCCGGGGGTGCGCGGCGGCCGGTCCGGTGACGGAACCGGCCGCCGGGCACCCCGGACCGGCCGCGTCCGGGCCTCCGGAACATGGCCGCTTGACACACCTCGGCGCGGGATTCCGCGTCGGGGACCGGACAGCCCGAGGGGCGGCCGGGGACATCGCGTCCCCGGCCGCCCCTCGGACCTTTCGTACGGTTCAGTCCTCCGCCGGCTCCGCCGGCCACGGCACCTGCGGTGAGCGGTAGTAGTCGATGCCCATCGCGGTGAACCGCGGTCCCAGCGCCGCCAGCCGCAGCTTGTACGTGTCCCAGTCGTGCGTCTCGGCCGGGGACCAGCCCAGCTCCGCCGCCCCGGGCAGCCTCGGGAACGCCATCGCGTCGATGTCGTCGCTGTCGGTCAGCGTCTCCGCCCAGATCGGCGCCTCGACCCCGAGCACGGAGTCCGCCGGAGCGCCCGTGAGATAGGCCGCCGGGTCCCAGTCGTAGGAGCGCTGCACCTCCACCAGGCCCGCCCACTTCAGCCCGAGCACGGTGTCCGCGGTGTACTTCATGTCGAGGTACACCCGGTCGGCCGGCGACAGCACCAGCCGGGTGCCGTTCTTCGCCGCGTCCACCACCTGCTGCCGGTCCGCGGCACTGGTCTTGTCGTAGCCCCAGTACTGGGCGACCGCGCCCTTGACCGGGGACGCCCCGGTCAGCTGGTGCCAGCCCATCACGGTCTTGCCGTGCCGGCCGACGGCGGCCTGCGCCCGTTCCATGATCCTGGCGTAGTCCTCGTGGCTCGTGGAGTGCGCCTCGTCGCCGCCGATGTGGAGGTAGCGGCCGGGGGTCAGCGCGGCCACCTCCCCGATGACGTCGTCGATGAACCGGTACGTGACGTCCTTGGCCGCGCAGAGCGAGCTGAAGCCGACCTTGATCCCGGTGTAGAGCGGGGGCGCGACACCGTCGCAGTTCAGCTCGGCGTACGAGGCGAGCGCGGCGTTGGTGTGGCCGGGCATGTCGATCTCCGGCACCACCTCCAGATAGCGGGAGGCCGCGTACCGGACGATCTCCTTGTACTGGCTCTTGGTGTAGTAGCCGCCGGGGCCGCCGCCGACCTCGGTCGATCCGCCGTACGTGGCCAGGTTCGGCCAGGAGTCGACGGCGATCCGCCAGCCCTGGTCGTCGGAGAGGTGGATGTGGAAGGTGTTGATCTTGTACAGCGCCACCTGGTCGATGTAGCGCTTGACCTCCGCCACCGAGAAGAAGTGCCGGGAGACGTCCAGCATCACGCCCCGGTAGCCGTAGCGCGGCGCGTCGGTCACCGTGCCGCCCGCGACCTTCCACGGCCCCTTCTGGACGCTGTCGCGCTCGATCCGGTCCGGGAGGAGCTGACGCAGCGTCTGCACGCCGTGGAAGAGCCCTGCGGGCTTGCGGGCGGTGATGGTGACGGAGCCCCGGCCCGACGTCAGGGTGTAGCCCTCCGCACCGAGCGAGGTGTCGGCGGAGCCCAGCCGCAGCCGGATGCCGCCCGGACCGGAGCGGTCGGTGACCGGCAGCGCGTATCCGGTCGAGGGGCGCAGCACGCCCGCCAGGTACTCGCCGATCCTCCGCACCTCGCCCGAGGACCCGTCCACCCGGATGGCGGTGGCGGGGGTGAGGGCGTACGGGGATCCGCCGGGTCTCACCGAGACGGGGGCGGGCACGATCTGGCCGAGCGGCCGGGGCTCCGACGCGGCGGGCGCCCCGCCCGCGGCGGACGCCTCGGGGGCCGCGCAGGCGCTGGAGATTCCGGCCGCGGTGACGAGGAGGAGCGAGCCGAGAAGGCGGGGCAGCGCGCGGGACAGGGCGCCGCGCCTCGCTGTGTGCGGTCTCACAAGCAGTCCCTTTCTAGGGGGTCACACCTGGATCTCTCCTGACCATTCGAACCGTGGCCATGCGTACCGCGTACCTCACGGATGGTCAAGGTGTAGACCACTTCCCCGTACGGGCCCGGATGGAACATGGCCGACAGTCCGGGCGTACTGGCCGAATACGCCCCACCGGCCAGCACAAGCCCGTCACCGACCCCGTCGCCGACCCCTCCACCGGCCCTGTCGCCGACCCGTCACCGGTCCGCGTTCCGACGGGCCCGAGACCGGAAGAATCCCCCAGAACGGAAAAACGGGAGCCGTTCCCTCCCATCCCTGCCCGATATCGGGCAGGATTGTTGCGTCCGAACCCCTTCCACCGCAATATCGACGAGTGCTTGAACGCCGTTCGTCCCATGACGACCTCATCGACCACCTGGTGCGCAGCACCGCGCTCCAGCGCGGGGAAGCCGCCCGGGTGGTCCTCGACGTGCTGGCCTACTTCGACGAGACGACCGACGCGTTCGTCCGCCGCCGCCATCGCGAGCTCCAGTCCGGCGGACTGGTCAACACGGAGATCTTCGAACGGATCTCGGCCGAGCTGCCGCACCGCGCGGTCGCGCCGCCGGAGCTCTCGCTCCGCCAGCTGCGCCGCATCGTCTACGGCTGACCGGTCACCCACGCGCTCATTCAGTCATTACCTGTACGTCGATGGAGGGCAGAGACCTCATGTGCGGAATCGTCGGTTACATCGGAAAGCGTGATGTCGCTCCGCTGCTGCTGGAAGGGCTGCAGCGGCTGGAGTACCGCGGCTACGACTCCGCGGGCATCGTGATCACCGGGAAGCCGGCGGCCGGCAAGCCCGCCGCGCTCAAGATGGTCAAGGCCAAGGGCCGGGTCCGCGATCTGGAGGCCCGCGTCCCCAAGCGCTTCGCCGGCACCACCGGCATCGCGCACACCCGCTGGGCCACCCACGGCGCACCGAGCGACGAGAACGCCCACCCGCACCTGGACGCCGACAACAAGGTCGCCGTCGTCCACAACGGCATCATCGACAACGCGGCCGAGCTGCGTGCCCGGCTGACCGCCGAGGGCGTCGTCTTCCTCTCCGAGACCGACACCGAGGTCCTGGTCCACCTCATCGCCCGCTCGCAGGCGGACACCCTGGAGGGCAAGGTCCGCGAGGCCCTGCGCTCGGTCGAGGGCACGTACGGCATCGCCGTGATGCACGCCGACTTCAACGACCGCATCGTCGTCGCCCGCAACGGCTCCCCGGTCGTCCTCGGCATCGGCGAGAAGGAGATGTTCGTCGCCTCGGACGTCGCCGCGCTCGTCGCCCACACCCGCCAGGTCGTCACCCTCGACGACGGCGAGATGGCCACCCTGAAGGCCGACGACTTCCGTACGTACACCACGGAGGGCTCGACCACGACGGCCACGCCGACCACCGTGGAGTGGGAGGCCGAGTCGTACGACATGGGCGGCCACGACACGTACATGCACAAGGAGATCTCCGAGCAGGCCGACGCCGTCGACCGGGTGCTGCGCGGCCGGATCGACGACCGGTTCGCCACCGTGCACCTGGGCGGCCTCAACCTGGACGCCCGCGAGGCGCGCGGGGTCCGCCGGATCAAGATCCTCGGCTGCGGCACCTCGTACCACGCGGGTCAGATCGGCGCCCAGCTGATCGAGGAGCTGGCCCGCATCCCCGCGGACGCCGAGCCCGCCTCCGAGTTCCGCTACCGCAACCCGGTGGTCGACCCCGACACCCTGTACGTCGCGGTCTCGCAGTCCGGTGAGACGTACGACGTGCTGGCCGCCGTCCAGGAGCTGAAGCGCAAGGGCGCGCGGGTCCTCGGTGTGGTCAACGTGGTCGGTTCCGCGATCGCCCGGGAGGCGGACGGCGGTACGTACGTGCACGCCGGCCCCGAGGTCTGCGTGGTCTCCACCAAGTGCTTCACCAACACCGTGGTCGCCTTCGCGCTGCTCGCCCTGCACCTGGGCCGGATCCGGGACCTCTCGGTCGCCGACGGCAAGCGGATCATCGAGGGCCTGCGCCGGCTGCCCGCCCAGATCAGCGAGATCCTGGAGGGCGAGGACGAGATCAAGAAGCTGGCCGCCGAGTACGCGGACGCCAAGTCGATGATGTTCATCGGCCGGGTGCGCGGCTACCCCGTGGCCCGCGAGGCCTCGCTGAAGCTCAAGGAGGTCTCGTACATCCACGCCGAGGCCTATCCCGCCTCCGAGCTGAAGCACGGCCCCCTCGCCCTGATCGAGCCCGCGATGCCGACCGTGGCGATCGTGCCGGACGACGACCTGCTGGAGAAGAACCGCGCCGCGATGGAGGAGATCAAGGCCCGCAGCGGCCGCATCCTCGCGGTCGCGCACCAGCCGCAGGAGAAGGCCGACCACACCATCGTCGTGCCGAAGAACGAGAACGAGCTGGACCCGATCCTCATGGGCATCCCGCTCCAGCTCTTCGCGTACCACACCGCCCTGGCCATGGGCCGCGACATCGACAAGCCGCGCAACCTCGCGAAGTCCGTCACCGTCGAGTAGTCACCTCCGCTCCCCTCCGGGGGGGCGTACGGCGGGAGCGCCCCGCACCCACGGTCCACCGGGTGCGGGGCGCTCCCGTATACGCGCCCGGCGCACTCCCGGCTCACCTCCCCTGACGTTTATGCACACTTCATAAGCGCACAATCCACATGTACGGGCCGGTAGTCGCATCCCGTTCCCTGTTTCCGTAGACGAGTTGACGCCACGTCGACCTCAACGGATGGAAAAAGACCGGCCGTCGGCCTGGCTCGATCATTGGCTGATCAGAACACCCTCGAAGCAGACCGGTCACGGTCGCGTTTCGCGGCATGCGAGCGCCCCGGCGGGGGCGCGCGAAGGGGCCGGCCGGAGGCGGCAGGAGGAGGGGACGGCGCGGGTACGGAAGAAGGTCCGGAAGGGACGAAGAGGGCCCGGAGGGCTACGGGATGACGACGACCGGGCGCTGCGCCCGGCGGGCGAGCCGCCCCGCGACCGAACCGAAGATCCGGCCCACGATCCCGTGCGTGGAGCCGACGACGATGGCGTCGGCCGAGTACTCCCGGCCGACCTCCTCCAGCTCGTGGCAGATGTCGCCGCCGCGCTCGACCAGCACCCAGGGCACCTCGGAGAGGTAGTCCGCGCAGGCGAGCTCCAGGCCCAGGACCTCGGTGCGGTGATCGGGCACGTCCACGAAGACGGGGGGCTCGCAGCCCGCCCAGACCGTGGTCGGCAGCCGGTTGGCGACGTGGACGATGATCAGCCCTGAGCCCGTTCTCCGGGCCATGCCGATGGCGTACGCGAGGGCCCGCTCACTGGAGGTCGAGCCGTCGAAACCGACGACGACACCGTGCCGGAAGGCGGGATCGCAGGAAGGGCGCGCTTCTTCGGCCGCCTGCTGGTCCGACCGGGGGTCGGCTACCTGCTTGCGGTCCGCGGGTTCGGGGAATTCGTGACCGGCCATCGGTGTCTCGGCGAAGAGAGTCCTCGTGAGGAAAGCGACGTGGGAACTGTCAGCGGGCGGTGTTGCGGTGTCCGGGAATCATCTTCCCAACCCCTTACCCCCAAGGGTACGGCGCCACTCATCCACTGCCCAGACCCGCGCAAAGCGCGTGCGACGTTTCACGGAGCATGCCCGAGACCGCCCCCGTATGGCAATGCCGGATGCGCGGTACACGGACGTCACGGGCCCCCGGAACCCGCCTCCGGGGGCTTCCGGGGACCGTCGCCCGCCGGCGCTCCGGACGCACCGGAGCGCCCCCCGGAACCACCCGCGCCGAACCCCGTCGCATCCGCCCGGTCCGCGTCCGCCGTCCCGCCCGTCCCCCGGCATCCGGAACCACCCGATCGAGGGGGCGCACCGGGGTGACGTTTCCCGGGGGTAGTGCGCCGGTAGAACGACTGATTTCCGCACACGCGACCGTATGTTTTCAGCCAACTTCTGGTGGGGGTGCACCCCTTGTCGAAATGGCCGATCAACCGCCTTGCCAGCAGGCAGGAAGAGACCGAGCGGTACGCTTCCACCCCATGGGGACGGGCCATGAACGCCAGGCGCACTTCCCTGCGCGACTCACGAGTGAAACGCTTCGTGATCGAATGCTTCCCGCCAGGTGGCCTTGTCGACATAAAGCCGGTTGGTGAACTTGTCACGACGGCACCACGGGACGCAGTAGATTCGATCTTGGGTGTCGAAGCCGGGGACTCGTGCACGACCGAGGGGACATGTGCAGGTGCGACAGGCCCGTAAGGACCAGGAAGACGCGAACACCGAGGGGGGCTTAGCGTCATGAGTCAGGACTCCGCCACCGCAACGGAGGCCGTACGGAAGCTGAGCGGGCGCAGGCGCCGCGAGGTGGTCGCCGTACTGCTGTTCAGCGGTGGCCCCATCTTCGAGAGCTCCATCCCGCTCTCCGTGTTCGGGATCGACCGCCAGGACGCGGGGGTTCCGCGCTACCGGTTGCTCGTGTGCAGCGGCGAAGAAGGACCGCTGCGCACCACGGGCGGCCTCGAACTGACCGCACCCTACGGGTTGGAGGCGATCAGCAGGGCCGGCACCGTCGTGGTGCCCGCCTGGCGCTCGATCACCTCGCCGCCGCCCGTGGAGGCGCTCGACGCCCTGCGCCGCGCCCACGAGGAGGGCGCCCGCATCGTCGGTCTGTGCACGGGGGCCTTCGTGCTCGCCGCCGCCGGCCTGCTGGACGGCCGCCCGGCGACGACGCACTGGATGTACGCGCCGACGCTGGCCAAGCGCTATCCGTCGGTGCACGTCGACCCGCGCGAGCTGTTCGTCGACGACGGCGACGTGCTCACCTCCGCCGGAACGGCGGCCGGGATCGACCTCTGTCTGCACATAGTCCGCTCGGACCACGGCACGGAGGCCGCCGGGGCACTGGCCCGCAGGCTCGTCGTGCCGCCCCGGCGCAGTGGCGGTCAGGAGCGCTACCTCGACAGGTCTTTACCGGAGGAGATCGGGTCCGACCCGCTCGCCGAGGTCGTGGCCTGGGCCCTGGAGCATCTGCACGAGCAGTTCGACGTGGAGACGCTGGCCGCGCGCGCCTACATGAGCCGGCGGACCTTCGACCGGAGGTTCCGTTCGCTCACCGGGAGCGCCCCGCTGCAGTGGCTGATCACCCAGCGGGTGCTCCAGGCGCAGCGGCTGCTGGAGACGTCCGACTACTCGGTCGACGAGGTGGCGGGCCGCTGCGGCTTCCGCTCGCCGGTCGCGCTGCGCGGGCACTTCCGGCGCCAGCTGGGCTCCTCCCCCGCGGCGTACCGGGCCGCCTACCGGGCCCGTCGCCCGCAGGGCGGTGCGGAGGCGGTCGCCGTCGCGGCCGAGCCGCTGGTGCCCGCTCAGGGGAGCTCGGCGAGCCGTCGTGGCGCACCGGCCCTCCCGGCGTCCGCGGCGGGGGGTCCACCGGTCCCGCCGGCCGTCGCGGCGGCGGGTGCGGACGGGGTGCGCGGGGAGCACGGGAAACCGGGCCCCGACGCGTTCGCCGCCGGCCGCCCGGCCCTGCCGGGACAGCGGAGCGCCCCGTAGGGTGGGGCGCATGAACGACCGCATGGTGTGGATCGACTGCGAGATGACCGGGCTCTCGTTGACGGAAGACGCACTCATCGAGGTGGCCGCCCTGGTCACCGACTCGGAGTTGAACGTGCTCGGCGAAGGGGTGGACATCGTGATCCGCCCGCCGGACGCGGCGCTGGAGACCATGCCCGAGGTGGTGCGGCAGATGCACACCACCTCGGGTCTGCTCGACGAGCTGGCCGGGGGCACCACCCTGGCCGACGCCGAGGAGAAGGTCATGGACTACATCCGCGCGCACGTGAAGGAGCCCGGCAAGGCCCCGCTCTGCGGGAACTCGGTGGGCACCGACCGCGGCTTCCTGGCCCGCGACATGCCGTCGCTGGAGGGCTACCTCCACTACCGGATCGTCGATGTCTCCTCGGTCAAGGAGCTGGCCCGCCGCTGGTTCCCGAGGGCGTACTTCAACAGCCCGGAGAAGAACGGCAACCACCGCGCCCTCGCGGACATCCGCGACTCCATCACGGAGCTGCGCTACTACCGCGAGGCCGTCTTCGTGCCGCAGCCGGGCCCGGACTCGGAGCGCGCCAGGTCCATCGCGGCGCGGCTCTCCGCCCCCTCCGCGTAGGTCCCCGCGAAGCCGCTGGTCACGGCCCTTCCGGGGGCCTGACCCGGCCGCGGAACAATGAGGGCGCGAGCACCCTCCCGGACCCTGTACACTTTTTCTCGGCCGGTCGGAAACGACCGGACATGGTGGGTATAGCTCAGATGGTAGAGCACCTGGTTGTGGTCCAGGATGTCGCGGGTTCGAGTCCCGTTACTCACCCTGAATGAAGAAGGGCCGGTCCGCTCAGGCGGACCGGCCCTTCTCTCTGTTCGGCCCTTCTCTATGGTCGACGCAGCACACTGTCGACGAGAGGAACGTTCATGCGCGCCCGGACTATCGGCACGGCCGCGGCGGCGGCACTGGCGCTGGTGGCAGCCCGCGACCTCGTACAGAAGAAGCACGCGCTGCTCAGGAACTTCCCGGTGATCGGCCACGCCCGGTATCTGCTGGAGACCATCGGCCCGGAGCTGCGGCAGTACGTCGTGACCTCCAACGAGGAGGAGCGCCCCTTCAGCCGCGACCAGCGCACCTGGATCTACGCCTCCGCGAAGGAGGAGAACAACTACTTCGGCTTCGGCACGGACGTGGACGTGGAACATGTGCAGGGGCACGCGTACGTGAAGCAGCGCACGTTCGCCGGGCCGCTGCCCGACCTCCACGACCCGCAGGCCCCGCTGCCCTCGGCCAAGGTGCTGGGCGGCCCGCGCGGGCGCGCCAAGGCGTTCCGCCCGGCGAGCGTGGTGAACATCTCCGCGATGAGCTTCGGCTCCCTGTCGGGCGCGGCCGTCACCGCCCTGAACAAGGGCGCGGCGCTGGCCGGCGCCCTCCAGAACACCGGCGAGGGCGGCCTCTCCCCGTACCACCGGGGCGGCGGCGACCTCGTCCTCCAGATCGGCACCTCCTACTTCGGCTGCCGCAACGACGACGGCACCTTCAGCCTCGACAAGCTGAAGAAGGTCGTGGCGGGCGCCCCGGTCAAGGCGATCGAGATCAAGCTCTCGCAGGGCGCCAAGCCGGGTCTCGGCGGGCTCCTCCCGGCGGCGAAGGTGACCCCCGAGATCGCGGAGATCCGCGGTATCCCCGCGGGCAAGGACTGCGCCTCCCCCTCCCGTCACACCGCGTTCCACGACGTCGACTCGATGCTCGACTTCGTCGAGCTGCTCGCCGAGGAGACCGGTCTGCCCGTCGGCATCAAGAGCGCCGTCGGCGACATGGCCTTCTGGGAGGAGCTGGCCACCCTCATGGCGCGCGGCGACCGCGGCGTCGACTTCATCACCGTGGACGGCGGCGAGGGCGGCACCGGGGCCGCGCCCCTGATCTTCTCCGACTCGGTCTCCCTGCCCTTCCGCATGGGCTTCTCCCGCGTCTACGGCACCTTCGCCGAACGCGGCCTCACCGACGACATCACCTTCATCGGCTCCGGCAAGCTCGGCCTCCCCGAGAACGCCGTCGTCGCCTTCGCCCTCGGCGTCGACATGATCAACGTCGCCCGCGAGGCCATGCTCTCCATCGGCTGCATCCAGGCCCAGAAGTGCCACACCGACAAGTGCCCCACCGGCATCGCCACCCAGGACCCCTGGCTGGCCCGCGGCATCGACGCCCCCTCCAAGGCCCAGCGCGCCGCCGTCTACCTCCGCACCCTCCGCAAGGAACTCCTCAAGGTCTCCGGCGCCGTCGGCGTCCCCCACCCCGGCCTCATCACCACCGCCGACATCGAGATCATGAACGGCGACTACGACGCCCGCGGCCTCGCGAGCGTCTACGGCTACAAGGACGGCTGGGGCGAGCTCGGCCCGGAGGCGGCCGAGGAGATCACGGCGTTGCTGACTGCCGGCCCGGGGGCCGGTCAGTAGTGGTCGCGGGCCTGGATGATCTCCAGGCCCGCGGAATCGGTGACGCGGTAGACCAGCCGGTGTTCCTGCGTGATGCGGCGGGACCACCAGCCGGACAGGTTTCCTTTCAGCGGCTCGGGCTTGCCCCTGCCCTCGAAAGGGGTCCGCTTGATCTCCTTGATGAGGTCATTGACCCTGCGGAGCGTCTTGCGGTCGGTGTCGGCCCAGTGGGTGTAGTCCTCCCACCCGTCGTCGGAGAACGACGTCTTCACGCGTCCTCCGTGTCGATCAGGTCTCGTACAGTGCCGCCTCCGGCGTCCATCTGCTCGATGGAGCGCATGAGGCGGGCAGCGTTGCGGGGGGAGCGCATCAGGTACATCGTCTCCTCCCAGGCGTTGTAGTCCTCCTCGGACATGATCACGACGGTGCCCGCCTTCGACGTGACGCGTTCCGGCGCGTGGTCCTCAGTGACGCGCCGGATCAGACCGAAGAAGTCCTTCCGCGCCTCGCTTGCGTTGATGGTCATGGGGTCCTCCTGTACATGTCACCAAACCTCACGGGAGCGTACGTAAAACAGTACTGCACATGTACGGAATTCGGTACAGTAAAGCTTGTGACCTGGCGCCTGTTTGCTGCGGGGCGGTCCGCTGCCCGGAGGTCCTTCACGGTCCGCGAGAACGCCTCGGGCAGTTCTCCGGAGCGCCCGAGGACCGTCTCCCGGTCGGCGCGGCGGCACAGTTCGGCCGTGATGTACGCGGCGGGGCGGGCCGGGCGCCAGTCGAGCCGCCACGCGTGGAGCTGCGCCGCGATCTCCTGGGCATCGGCGCCCCGGTCGATCAGCGGACGCAGGGCGAACGCGAGACAGCGCAGCCCTTCCCCCCCTGCGTCCCGCCGACAAGCGGGCGGACCTGCCGGGCGACCGCGATGTCGCGGGCGACCTGGAGGGGTGCCGGCCCGACGGACGGCGGCGGCCCGTGCGCACGTGTGCACACGGCTTGGCGCCCGTGGACGAGACGGGGTTACGGTTCCGACGGCAGCGCCGGACAATGTAGCCGCGGAGGTCGAGACCCGTAACCCGTGGCGGAGAGATGCCGTACGGCTAGGGCTGCCCGACTGGGACTTCTGGCTGTTCGACTCCCACCTCCTGACGCGCTTCGCCTTCGACGAAATCCTGCACGAGTCGTATCCGTTGGGAACAAACGAAGCCCCTCGGAAACACCAGATTGAAATCAATCAAGCGGCTCCGAGGGGCCCGGCTTCACCCGTCGTTCGATAGCCAGACGACCAGAAACGCTACATAACTACGCGGCGTCCCGACATTGGTCGCCTGCCCAATCAGGCAGGGCTGTAGCGCTCGATCATGTGGACACGGCTGAAGGTCCAGCTTGCCTCTGCCCCTTCCCAGCTGTGCAGAGGTTCGTTGAAATACCCAGGCTTTTCAGACTTGGCCGTCCACGTGATCATCTTGACGCCACCCAATTCGTAGCCGTACATGGCCCCGATGTCGTCATAGCCGTCGCCGTTGAAGTCACCTGTGACAATCTTCATGTTCTCCCGCCAGTAGCGTCCTGCTTCACCGCTCCAGGCCTCGTTGCGGTCGCCAAACTTCCCGGAATCGCTACTGAGGTTAAAGCTGATCACAGCATCATGGCCATCACTGTAGTCGTACCAGGTGGCAATGTCGTCGCGACCGTCTCCATTGAAGTCACCGGCATGAATGCTGGCCCGCGAGAAGGTCCAGCCAGTTGAGCTCCACCCATGGATTGGTTCATTGAAGCCCCCTTCGGGCTTGGCAATGAAGGTGATGAGCTTGACTTCACCTGACGCATATCCGTACAGCGCACCGATGTCGTCACGGCCATCTCCGTTGAAGTCGCCGGTGGCGAACTTCATCCGAGATACATTCCATCCGTCGGAACGGGAGAAGGAGGAGAAGGGGTAGTTGAAGCCGCCCTTGATGTTGGCCGTGAAGGTGAAAAGCTTGTCCCTGCCGTCACCGTAGTCGTACCAGGTGGCAATATCATCACGTCCATCTCCGTTGAAGTCACCGGACTGAACATGAATGGCATCGAAGTTCCAGTGACCGGCTGGCACGCTCCAGGAGACGAACGGAGCACTGAAGTTTCCGTCCCCGGTGCCGAGCCAGGTGCGCAGGTTCATTCGGCCGTCGTCGTATCCGTAGAACGCTGCAATATCCCCAATGCCATCGCCGTTGAAGTCACCCGTGGTGCGCTTCATGTGCTCGGCCCAGTAGTTGTCTTTAGCGGTTTTCCAACCATGGATGGGCGCGGAGAACCCTCCGTTGGAAAGTGCGGTAAAGGCATGGATCTCATCGTGGCCGTCACCGTAGTCGTACCACTCTGCAATGTCGCTACGACCGTCGCGGTTGTAGTCATGACGGACAGAGGTGCCACTGGACCAGAGGGCCTGACTCTTGTCGTTGTAGACAACGAGGTCGCCGGAGTCCTTGAGGACAGCGAATCCCATCCCAGGGTTGGTGGCGTTGGTGACCCGTTGGCAGAGCTTGTCCGTGTCGCAGACTGAGATGTTTCCGTTGTTCTCTATGCGTGCGGATGAGTTGGCCGTGCCAACTGTGCTGCTCCACACCGTTGCGCCGGACCTGGTCGTGATGGACAGCTTGCCGTCGAACCCCATGGTCAAGGTCGAGGAGCGACTGGTGACCGAGTGGCCGGGAGCGATCACCGTCTGAGGCGTGAGTCGGATGCCGCCGGTTATGCCGTCGATGATGTATGTGGCGCCAAAACCAGTGAGGTTGGTGGGTGCGCCCTCACCACGCCAGCCGACCATCGTGTTATCGGCTTTGCGCGCCCACAGGTCGGGGATCTGGTCACCATCCGTTACACCGTCACCCGAGCCGTCACCGTCCAGGTCGCCGGAGACGCCCAGCTGAGGGTAGAGGGACTTCGTCAGCCCGCTGCCGATCTTGACCCGGTCCCGTCCCCAGGTGGCGAAGTTCATCTTCGCCGGGTTATTGGGGTCGGCCTCGGCGTACGAGCGAAAGAGGTCGCCTGTGGCATCGTCCCGGAGCAGCAGATCGGGAAGCTTGTCCCCGTTGATGTCGCCCGTGGAAACGATCGTGTACTTGCCCCACTCCGACGCAGTGTCACCGATCGGAGCGACAGCGCCTATTCCGACGCCGATGGTGGCCGCGCGAGCCCCGCGGTAGAACCACAGTTCATTCGCGGTCTTGACGAGAACGTCCGGCCGGGTGTCTCCATCAAAGTCGTCGCCTATGACCTGGTCGGCCTGGGCCCAGTGGTTGTTCGATGCCCTGGTCACCCGGAGGGTCATCGGCCCCTCCTCATCGGCGTTGACGAGTCCGAAACCGTTGTTCTTGTAGACCTGGAGGTCCTTGTCGCCGTTCTGGTTCGCATTGGGAACGAGGGCGAGAAGGTCTCGGTAGCCGTCCTGCTGCCAGTCGTCGACCTCGGATACCTGCTGTCCCGGGAAAGCCACCTCTCCGGACGCAGCGTTCATGGTCGAGAAGGCCTGGTCACCGTGCCCTGTGTAAGCCAGCAGGGTTCCGTTGCTGTCCGGGCTCCAGATGTCTTTGAAACGGTCGCCGTTGATGTCGTGAGGCTCGTCGCGAGCCTGATCCTTATTGGCGTAGTAGAGGTAGGTCGCGGTGTCGGATCTGTTGCCGGCGCCATCGACGCTGTAGGCGTAGATCATGTGCGGGCCGTAGGACGGGATCGACACGAGGCCGGAGTAGCTGCCGCTGACGAGCGTCCCCTCCTTGGCGCCAGGGTCGGTGTCCGTCCACCAGTAGATCTTCTTGATGTCCGTCTCGACCGGCAGGAACGTGAAGGCCACCTTCTGGCGAGCCTTACCGGTCGGGCTCGGCCACCCCGTGTCGCCTGCGGGGAAGAGAGGGCTACCGTCGGGCCCCTTCGGCGAGACGATCACCGGCGGTTGCTTCGGACGCTGGCGGTCCACCTTGAAGGGGCAAGACGCGTTCTTCCACTCTGATGCCGACTTGTCGGAATCTATCGCACGCACGCGCCAGGAGTACGAGACACCGTCTCCTCCCAGGGTCTGCGCCACGGGGATGCCGAGTGTGGCAACCCGACCATTGAGGGCGGGAACGGTCTTGGAGATCACCCGCTTGGAGACACCCGCCTTGTCCTCGTAGAGCTCGAACTCAGCGCTGAGATTGCCCTTGTCCGCGTCCTTGATTGTGGCGTACAGACTGACCGCCACGTTGCCGACGGTCCCTCCGCTCGCACATGGGGTGACGGGACTCGTCCCCAGCTTGCTCGGAAGCTCGGGGGGTGTGTTGTAGACGGTCTCCAGGACCACAGTCTTGGGGTCGAACTTCTTCCAGCCGAACGTGTCGTTCTCATCGGCGTAGAGCCCGAAGGTGACAGTGTCCGCACCTGCCGACGCTTGGTCCTTGACCCAACTGGTGGCGTCGAACTCAAGGCTTCCCGCCGGGCACGTCGAGGATGAGCCGTTCGGGGGAACCCATCCCTTGGACTCGTTGACCGTGTCGAGGGGCAAGGACGTCTTCTTGCCCGGCTGGTTGTTCCAGCTGGTCTTTGAGGTGATTCCACCCGTTGGGTACAGATACACGTTTCTGTCCTGGCAGGACCAGGACCAGGTGTTCTTCACCCGGAAGGTCGCTGCCTTCACCTCAGTGTTCTTGAGGTGGGAGACGTCGATCTGGAAGAAGGAACGGGAGACGCGGTCGGAGCCACCGGTCTCGGCCTCGTAGCCCACGCGGACAGGGTCCTTGGAGTTCCAGAAGGACTGGTCCGGGTACGCCTTGTAGACCCGCGTCCAGTTCCACTTCTGGCGGTCGCCGTAGCCCCAGCTGGGGTCGATGTAGACCGGATAGTTGGTCTCAGCACCGGTGAGGAGATTCTGGTCCGGGGTGATGGTGAGCGTGTCCGACGTCAGTTCAGTGGGCATCACCGCGTCCTGAGCACCCAGACCCGGGTCGAACGCGCTGCCGCCGCCTGCGGCCGCCGTGGTTGCCACCGTGACACCGCGCTGCGCACTCGCTCCGGTCGGCAGGCCCTCAGCAGCCGTGGAATCCCACATCATCGGGGCGGCGCTGGAGAAGACGATCTGGCCGGACGGATCCTTGGCCGTCAGGCTCTTCGTCTCAGGGTCCTTGTCGATCGTCAGGCCGTCGGCGTTGATACCGAACTCCAGCTGTGAGAGCTCGGAGTTCTGTGCGGCCTCGGGGGTCTTGACGATGAAGACCTGCGAGAAACCTTCGACCTCGGCCTTGAGTTGGAGGTCGACACCGGGCAGGACCTCCGCGTACGTGGCGACGTTGCCGTTCAAGGATGGCTTCGGCAGCACGTCCGGCCAGGTCAGTGTCAGAGTCCGGCCGTTCATGGCGCCTTGGATCAAGGGCGCGGTCCCGCCACCAGAGAACTGCACGGCGACGTTTGTGGCCTTGGTGACGACGGACCCGTCCGCCGCGAACTCCAGACCCGGGTCAGCGGCAATCCAGCCTCCATCGCGCCACAGCCGCACGGGAGTTCCGTGTTCGGTGACCTTGAAGCCACCGTCAGGCTGGGCCCAGGTATCGGAACTCTCGCTCCGCCGCGAGACCACTTCGTAGGGCTGCCCCGTCGCGGCAGCCTGCTGCAGCGCGTAGTCCTCTTCGCTGAGCGAGCCATCGGCCACAGGGTCGTCGAGTGCCTCGGCACTCGCAGCCAACGAGGTTGAAGTCCTCGGCGCTACGGCAGCGGCCGGTGAGGCCGCCATGACCGATGCCGTCATAGCGACGGCCAAGGCTCCCCGTATCAGGGAAGCTTCCCGACCACGCCCGGGTCTCCATCTTACTGTCATGAACACGCTGATATTCCTCCCCTTGTCCGCACCCGAATTCGGCATGCCAGCGACTTGAAAACACCCGATATCCAGGAGTGCGACCGACTCTACAGCGGGGATTTACCTTGATTCGCACTGTAAAGAAAAACGGATGGAAGGTGTGTTTGATGCGTAAAGATGAGCAAGTCAGCAACCGCGGACACACTCGCCCCCGAAGGATCAATACCGCCCTGACCTGGGATTCTGCGGGAAGACCGTGAGATGGGGGACCCATCGGGATCTTGTGGTGCCAAACGCACTCAAGGGGCACATGGCTCAAATCCCTCCGGAATCTTCACTGTTAAGATTTCCCGCATTTATAAATTTCAAGGGGTGGGAGCCAGTGAGTAATTTCCGTACGCGAGGGTGGGCCGTGGCTTTGTCCGCGGTCATGGCAGTGGGACTGCTGCCGGCCACCGCCGTCGCGCTCACAGAAGAGGAATCGGGCATCAGCACTTCGCTGCCCGGCCTCAAGCAACCGAAGCCGGTCCCGGTCTCGCCAGTGCGCGCGGGGGGAGTCAAGCGTCCGGACATCGCAACCGCCAAGCGCTCCGTCCGTGCCGCATGGCCCAAGCCGGGTGCGCAGACCATCAGCGTCTCGTCGCAGGCGCCGCGCAGCGAAACCGCCGATGTGGCGAGCGACCTTCCGGTGTCGATGACCGCTGTCACCGGCACAACGAAGAGTGCGCGAGGTGCCATCTCTACGCCTGCGCTGACGCGGGTGAAGGTCTCCGTCGAATCGCGCGACGCGGCCGAGAAGGCAGGCGTCGATGGGCTGCTGTTCACTGTCGGCAGGGCCGACGGGGTCGACGCCGCTGGGCAGGGGCGCGTCACCATCGATTACGCGGCCTTCAAGAACGCCTACGGCGGCGACTGGGCCGCGCGGCTCCACCTGGTGCAGCTTCCGTCCTGCGCACTCACGACCCCTGCGAAGGCTGAGTGTCGTGTGTCGAAGCCGCTCAAGACGGCGAACGACACGAGCAAAAGCACCCTCACGGCAGTGGCGCCGGTACCGGCGGAGGCCCGTACAGCCACATCCGCCACGGCTTCTGGCGCAACTGTTCTGGCCGCGACAGCCGAGGCCGAGGGGTCCAATGGCTCGTTCTCGGCAACCTCGCTGGAACCGTCCGGGTCATGGAGTGCCGGCGGTTCCACGGGAGGCTTCAGCTGGAGCTACCCGGTCGGTGTCCCGAACGTCCCCGGTGGCCTGACGCCGGGTGTCACGCTCGGATACAGCTCGCAGGCTGTCGACGGTCGTACGTCCGCGTCGAACAACCAGGCCGGCTGGATCGGTGACGGCTGGGGTTACGAGCCGGGCTACATCGAGAGACGTTACAAGTCCTGCGAAGACGACAAGGATGCCAACAGCACCAACACGACCAAGGTCGGCGACCAGTGCTGGTACAACAACAACGCCACCCTCTCCCTCGGGGGCAAGACAACCGAACTCGTCCTTGATGCCACCAAGGGCTGGCACCCCACGTCAGACGCCGGCGAGAAGATCGAAAAGCTCAGCGGTGCCGACAACGGTGACGCCGGGACGGGAACCGTCGCAGGAGCGGGCGAATACTGGAAGGTGACGACGCTCGACGGCACCCAGTACTTCTTCGGCAGGCACAAGCTTCCTGGATGGTCCACGGGTAACCCGGTGACCAACTCGACCCTGACTGCCCCGGTCTTCGGCAACCACACGAACGAGCCCTGCGCCGCGTCTTCCTTCTCCACGTCCTGGTGCCAGCAGGCATGGCGCTGGAACCTCGACTACGTGGTGGATCCCCGTGGGAACGCCATGGCCTATTTCTGGAAGAAGGAGACCAACAACTACGGCCGTAACGTCAACACGACCACGGGCGCGTCCACGAAGACCCCCTACGACCGCGGCGCCTACCTCGAGCGCATCGAATACGGTCTCCGCGACAGCGCACCGTACGCAGCCAAGGCCATGGGGAAGGTGACCTTCACCTCCACGCCTCGCTGCGACACAAGCTGCACTTTCGACGTCGCCCATGCGGCCAACTGGCCGGACACTCCGCTTGACCTGTACTGCAAGGACGCGGCGACGGAGTGCAAGGGGCAGTATTCGCCGAGCTTCTGGTCGAGCATGCGTCTCACCGATATCTCGACGCAGGTCCTCACCGGTGGCGCCTACACCAATGTCGACTCCTGGCATCTGACGCAGACCTTTCCTCCGTCGGGAGACGGCATCTCCACCCCGATGTGGCTGCACGGGATCAAGCGGTCGGCTTCGGACGGAACTGCTACCGCTGACGTCCCGATGATCACCTTCGTGCCGGTGCAGAAGCCCAACCGCGTCGACAAGCTCCACGACGGTCTCGCTCCGTTCATCCGCATGCGGATGTCCCAGATCGTCACGGAGTCAGGTGGCACCATCGGCGTCGATTACTACGACCCCGACTGCACGGCAACGGCTCTGCCCCCGACCGACGAGACCAACTCCACTCACTGTTACACCGTCAAGTCGATCATCAACGGTCCCACCGCCGAACACGACTGGTTCAACACCTACCCCGTACAGCGGGTCATCGAGGGTGACAACATCGTCGCCACCCCGGACGTCGTCACCGAGTACGCCTACGTGGGAGGTGCCGAGTGGGCCAAGAGCGAGGACGAGTTCACCAAGGCCGAAAACCGCACCTACTCGCAGCCCCGCGGCTATTCCCTTGTCCAGACACGCACCGGATCCGGCCTCGACAAGAAAACCCTGAGCGAGACCCGGTACTTCCGCGGAATCGACGGCGCCCAGGTAAAGAACTCCGCAGGGGTCGCTGTCACCGACCGCGAGCAGTTCGCCGGCATGGTGCGAGAGAGGACCACGTACAACGGTGACGGTGGACCGATCGTCAGTGCTTCCTCGTACACCCCTTGGCGTTCCACCGCCACGGCGACGCGTGCGCGCACTGGGCTTCCGGCCGTCGAGGCATACCTGACCGGTATGCAGACGGAGGAGACGCGCGTCAAGATCACCGGTGGCGAGCGCACCACACGAACAGTCAAGAGCTTCGACTCGTACGGCCTCGTCAGCACCGTCTCCGAACTGGGTGACATCGCCAAATCCGGTGACGAGAAGTGCACCACCACGACCTACGCGCGGACCGGAAGCTCCGCGATCCTGGACAAGGTCTCCCGCAGCGAGACCGTCGCCGTGGCCTGCGGCGAGACGGTGTCGCGTCCTGCGGACGTGATCGACGACGTCCGTACCTACTACGACGGTCTGGCCCTGCACGCGGCGCCGGCCAAGGGTCTCGTGACCAAGTCCGAGCAGATCAGCGGCACTGGCACCGGGTACGAGGTGACTTCCTCCACTCCGAACGTCTGTGGCACTGGTGGCACTCAGCTCTGCTACGACATCTATGGCCGCCAGTTGGCAGAGGCAGACGCCTACGGAAAGGTGAGCCGCAGCGCCTTCACCCCTGCCACCGGTGAAGTGCCTTTGAGCAGTGCCATCACCAACCCCCTCGGCCACACGGTCACCACCGTGCTGTCGGCACGGCGCGGCCTGCCCACCAAGGTCACCGACGCCAACGGCAAGGTCACCACAACGGTCTACGACCCCCTGGGCCGGGTGACCAAGGTGTGGCTGCCGGCCAGGCCCCAGGCGTCCTACCCCACGGCGCCGAACTTCCAGTTCGACTACCTGCTGCGGAACGACGGACCGGTCGTCGTCACCACGAAGGCGCTCTCGCACGACAACCAGTACCGGACGAGCTACTCGTTCCAGGACGGCCTCCTCAGGACTCTGCAGAGCCAGGAGGAATCGCCGGACCGGGCCGGCCGTCTGATCACCGAGGTGTTCTACAACACCCGCGGTGAAGCGGTCGTCAACTCCGGTACGTACTTCGCCACAGGTAAGCCGGAGCCGCTCCTCGTCACAGGTCAGGAGACGCAGTACCCGTCTTCGACGCAGACCGAGTTCGACGGTCTCGGGCGGCCGACAGCGGTGATCGCCAAGCGGTATACGGACGAGACAAAGCGCACCACGACCACGTACTCCGGTGACACGACCACAGTTGTTCCGCCTGCCGGCGGCATTGCCACGACGACGGTCGTCGACGCGCTGAACCGCACCGTCGAGCTGAAGCAGTACACCGACTCGGCTCGAACCACTTCCCAGTCCACCCACTACACGTACGACAACAAGGGCCAGCTCGCGAAGGTCGTCGACCCCGGTGGCGCCGCGTGGACCTACCAGTACGACACCCGTGGCCGCCAGACCTTGGTCGTCGACCCCGACAAGGGCAAAGCCGTCACGACGTACGACAAGGGCAACCGCCCGACCGATGTCGTCGACGCCCGCCAGGTCACTCTCCACACCGACTACGACGACCTCGGACGACGTACCGCACTGAAGAAGGGCACCAAGCTCCTCGCGGACTGGAGCTACGACCCGGCCGGTGCCAAGGGACAGCCATGGAAGTCCACGCGCTACGACGACTCGGGCAATGCCTGGGTCACCGAGTCCAACGAGTACAACGACTCGTACCTGCCGTCCATCACCAGGTTCACCGTCCCCTCCTCGGAAACCGGCCTCGCCGGCACGTACGAGTGGTACACCTCGTACAACGACAACACCGGTCAGGTTCAGGACATCGAGCACCCGGAGATGGCCGACCTGCCTTACGAGCTGGTCAGCAACAGCTACACCGCGGTCACCGGTCTTCTGGACACGGTCGGCACCATGACCGAAACGAGCACTGCGGCGCTCGTGTCCGACATGACGTACGACCACTACGGCCGTCCGACCCGGACCGAGTTCGGCGAGTTCGGTCGCCACGTATGGACGACCACTCAGTACGACGAACACACCGGACAGGTGACCAACACCTTCACCGACCGGGACGCCACTCCTCAGCGGGTGGAAGACAACGCCTACACCTACGACCCGGTCGGCAACATCACCCGTGTCGCCACCGGCTACGGCCAGGACACGGCTCGCACCACGGACACCCAGTGCCTCAAGCTGGACGCCCTGCGCCGCATCACCGAGGCCTGGACCAATACGGGCACGACCTGTGCCACCGGTCCGTCCGACAGTGTCGTCGGCGGCCAGGACGCCTACTGGACCAGCTACACGTACGACGCCGTGGGCAACCGTGACACCGAGGTCCAGCACAAGACCGCCTCGGGACCGGCCTCCGACATCACCCGCGACTACGCCGCCCCTGACAACGGCACACACAACCTGCCGTCCGTGACCCAGACCGGTGTCGACCCGCGCACGGAGACCTACACCTACGACGCGACCGGCAACACCAAGACCCGGAAGATCGGAAACGCGGATCTGGAGACCCTCGTCTGGGACGACGAAGGCCACCTCAAGTCCACGACCAAGGTCACCGACACCACCAGCTACCTCTACGACGCCGACGGGCAGCGTCTCGTCCGCCGCGACTCCACCGGCACGACCCTCTATCTGCCCGGCGGCAACGAGCTCCACAAGGACAAGGCCGGCAAGGTCACCGGAACCCGCTACTACGGCGGCTACGCCATGTACACGGGAGGCAAGTTCACCTTCCTGCTCGCCGACCACCACGGAACCGGCAGCACTCAGATCACCGACGACGCGGCCCAGGCCGTCACACGCCGCAAAACCACGATCTTCGGCGGCCCACGCGGCACCCAGCCGACGAACTGGATCGGCGACAAGGGCTTCGTCGGCGGCACCCAGGACCCGGACACCTCACTCATCCATCTGGGTGCCCGCGAATACGACCCCGCCATCGGCCGTTTCGTCAGCGTCGATCCGATCCTCGACCTGAACGACCCGCAGCAGTCCCAGGGCTACAGCTACGGCAACAACAACCCCGTCTCCTTCAGCGACCCGGAGGGCCTCCGCCCGGACGGCCCGGTCGGCGGAGCCGACTACAACGACTACTGGTACAAAGACGTAAGAATAGATACCAAATCCAACGGAACCGAGGGCAGCCACTGGTTCCTGGACAACAGCGGCGGATGGAGCTATCGCTCCGTAAAGAGATACGGCAACACCACAGCCACAAAGATACTCTGGTCGAACCGCGCCAGAGCCAAGGGCTCCGGGCTCTCCACACCGACGAAGTTCGTGAAAAGCCCGCCTCACCCGAAAAACTTCTATGAGCGATTCGTCGGCCCAGTCGTCACCGCGGTAGCACTCCCCGTGGACGTCGAAGCATGGGGAGACTGCCTCGGCGACGGCAACCTCACGCAGTGCGGCTGGGCAGCAACGGACATCCCGGTCGCGAAACTGCTCAAGGCCGCCAAAGCCATAAAAGCCATCAAGGCCGGCGAGCGGGCAGAAGAAGCCGCAGAGGACCTACGCAAGGCGTGCAAGGCCCACAGCTTCATCCCTGGCACAAAGGTCCTGCTCGCCGACGGATCGGCGAAGAACATCGAAGACATCACCGAAGGTGACACTGTCCTCGCAACCGACCCGGACACGGGAAAGAGCAAAGCCGAGAAGGTCATTAATATCATCGTCACTCGCGATGACAAGGCCTTCACCGAACTCACCGTGAAGACCAAATCTGGCAACGCCAAGATCGTCGCCACCGACACACACCCCTTCTGGTCGCCCAGCCTGAAGAAGTGGCTGAACGCTGGCGACATCGAGCCTGGCGCAACGCTTCAACAGCCGGGCGGCACGACGACCCAGGTCAACGCAGTCCGGCACTACACGAAGCAGCAGCAGACGCACGATCTGACCGTCAACCGCATCCACACGTACTATGTGCTGGCGGGCTCAACTCCGGTGCTCGTGCATAATTCGGGTGGCCTGTGCGGTGTGAATAATCTCCGCGACGGCGACACGTTCTACCACACTATGTCTACGGACAAGGGTGATGTTGAGATGCTTGCCGGCGTGCATATCGACGGTGCGAAGCTGCATCTTTCAGATGTGGCGGTCTATGGTACAGGCGACATGGCGCGTGGAGCTCTCGATTCATCGGCGGTGCTCAGGGAATTGAGGCAGACAATTGCCCCTGCCGCTGCCCGGCAAGGGTTCACGGAGCTTCGAATAACGGCAGTTAGGTTGAGTGGAAATGTCGGGCATCAAGTAGACATGACCATCAACCTCGCCAGATATGCGCAATGATAGGATCAATAATGACTACGCCTCGCGATCTCGAAGAAGTGGTGAAACGGGAGGGCCCTCTTTTTAATGGCGGAAAGACTATCGACTCCGTCCTAATTGATCTCCGCGCGGATGGCTTCAGTGTAATCGACTGCATCAGGGTAGTTATGGCTTTGCAGTCATGCTCATTGCCGGAAGCCAAGGGAATCGTTCATCAATCCGAGGCGTGGGCAGACTTGAGGGAGACTCATGAAGCTGCTCACCTAGAGCTCGAGGAGCGGGCAAGAGGCGAACTGAGATGATCTTAGAAGTCCCGCCGGAGTGATGCCCGGCGGGACTTCTGGTCCTCTTGACGCCGGGCTCCTGAGAGACCAGGCGTGATGCGTGCTCGCTGAGTGGGATGTTGCGGGTGTGCAGGGCCAGTTGAACGCCGGAGGGCGCGACGCTCCATGATCACGTTGACATCACTCAGCATGATCCAGAAGGCCGCGCCCGCATGCCATCCTGCCCGACGCTGCCCTCCGTGCGCCAACTCGACGTCGATCCCGACACGTTGTGTACCCCCGAACGACTGCCGTCCCTGCTGGATGCGGTCCGGCAGGTGCCGGATCCCCGCACGTCGCACCTGGTCACGCACGCCTGGCCGATGGTCCTCGGCCTGGTCGCCTGCGCCCTGTTGTGCGGAGTTTTCTCCGTGCGCGGTGTGATCCGCTGGGCGTCCGGTCAGGGCGCCGGGGTCCTCGCCGCGCTCGAAGTCCCCGACGGCGATCCGGCCCGGCTGCCGGTGGCCACCACCCTCACCCGCGCCCTGGCCCGCCTGGACGCCGACGCACTCGACGCCGCCGTCGGCGCCTTCATCCAGGCCCACACCGCCGACCCACTGGCGGGCATCGCCGGAGAACCGCCGGTGCTGCAACTGGCCGCGGACGGCAAAACCGTGCGCGGCGCCCGCGACGACGAGGGTCTGCAACTGCACCTGCTCGGCGTCCACCAGGTCGACCCCGGCGTGATGCCCGCCCAGCGCGCCATGCGCCACAAACCGCACGAGACCGTGCACTTCAGCGCCGCCCTGGACCTGATCGCCGACATCACCGGCGCGATCGTCACCGCCGACGCCCTGCACACGGTCGCCGGCCACGCCCGCTACCTGCACCGACGCGGCACCTTCGGGCTCTTCCCGGTCAAAGAGAATCGTGCCACCCTCTTCACCCAGCTCGACGCCCTCGACTGGAACGAGCAGACCAATACCGCGATCAGCGTGGTGCGCACCGAGGAGACGAACTCGGGCCGTCACGAGATCCGCATCGTGCGCGTCCAGCCCCTCACCAACGAGCAGGTGAACTTTCCGTACGCCGCCCAGGCCCTGCTCATCGAGCGGTACACCACCGGCCGCGACGACCGAAAACAGCACGCGATCGCCGAACTGGGCATCACCACCGCCCCACCCGAACACGCCACCCCCACCATCCTCGCCCGCTGCGTGCGCGGCCAATGATCCATCGAGGCCCAGCACTTCGTGCGAGACGTGACCTTCGGCGAGGACGCCTGCCGGGCCCGCACCGGCAGCCTGCCCCGAGCCCTCGCGACCTTCCGCAGCCTGGCGATCAGCCTCGCCCACCTCGCCGGCTGGACCAACAACGCCGCCGCCCACGACCACTACCGCAACCACCCCGCCGACGCCCTACGCGAACTCGGTCTCACCACATGAGCCCGCATCACGCCTGGCCCGCACCACGAGCCGACTGTCCCAACTGGTAGCTTTCACCCGGAGGGTGCCTCTCCCGAACGATGCTCTTGATCTCGACAGTCCAGATCATCGCAGGTGAGAGGCGCCCTTCTGCTGTTGAGACGTCAGATCGCATTCTCGGCTGAATACACGAGGCCAACCGCCGGGAGCGGTCGGCGCTCGGAGTCCGGTTCGAGCGAGTGCGGATCCTTGACGCCCCGCCCACGCCGGGACAGCTGTATCTCCTGGACAACGCCCGGCGGAACACGGCGGTCGGGGAGGACATCCGCACCCTGTCCCGGTCATTCGCCGAAGAACTGCGCCTGCCGGCCGAGGACTTCTGGATCTTCGACAGCCGCGTCGTGGCCCTGCTGGTCTTCGACGACGAGGACCGGATGACCGGGGTCGAGCTGATCACCAATCCGGTGGACGTTCTGCGCTACGCGCAGGTGCGCGAGGCGGCCTGGCACCATGCCGTCCCGTACGACCGGCCGCAGCGGTAGCGTCGGCATGTGAGCACGGACCATCAGCAGGCCAGGGTGTCTCTCGGCGCGCGGCTGCGGGAGCTGCGCGCCGAGGTCACCGGCCGGGAACTCGCGGCCCGGCTGGGCTGGCCGCAGTCCAAGGTGTCGAAGTTGGAGACAGGCCGGCAGACGGCGACCCCGTCGGACCTCAGTCAGTGGGCGGAGGCAACCGGTCATCCGGGCGTCGCGGGGGAGCTCCAGGCCCGGCTGGAAGGCCTGGAGTCCTACACGCGCTCGTGGCGCCGCCAACTGCGTGCCGGTCACAAGCCCGTGCAGGACGCTCTGCTGGTCGAGTACGAGCGGTCCGCCGAGCTCCGTGCGTGGCAGAGCTCCATGGTCGTCGGACTGCTCCAGACACCCGACTACGCCCGTTCGGTGTTCTCCGCTTTCGCCGCGCTGCACCGTTCCCCCCGCGACCTGGAGGAAGCCGTTCGAGCCCGAATGCGTCGGCAGGACCTGCTGTACCAGTCGGGGCGTACGTTCCACATCGTGATGTGGGAAGCGGCGCTGCACGCCGGAGTGTGCCCCCCGGCAGTCCTCGCCGCTCAGCTCGATCGGCTGGTCGGCGTGATCGGTCTGGACACAGTGCGGCTCGGAATCGTTCCGTTCGGCGCCCAGGTCTCGGTGCCGCCCGGACCCGGATTCTGGATCTACGACGATCGTCTGGCCATCGTCGAGGACTGGCACGCGGAGCTGTGGCTGGACGACGAGCCGAGCCTGACGGTGTATCAGCGCGTATGGGACGCGCTCAGGGAGTCGGCGGTGTACGGATCGACGGCCCATCGGCTGATCAGCAGAGCACGGGCCCAGGTCGCGCCCTTCTGAGCATTCTCCGGAATCGCCGGAACCCGCCGGAGAATATCCGCGAATCAAGGGCGAATCGTATGCAGGAGACCTCCTAGCGTGCAGGTCATGGCCCCTCGGACACACCAGCAGGGATCAGCACGGCCGCTGATCCACTCCCCCGCCCCGATGGCAACCCACCGGACCGGGGATCCGAGCCGCCCCGCTCCGTTGCGAGACGGAGTCCCTCGTTGAGCCCTCCACTGCCCGAACCCCTGCCACCCGTGGAGTCGTTGACCTCCCAGCAGTTGCGCGGCACCGCCTGCGTACGGTGCTCCGCCCAGCTGACCGCCACCACGGCCGTCGACCTCGGGGCCCGCCCCGAGCGCGACGGCTCATCCGTACAGATCTTCCCCCGTCGCTGCCGCTCCTGCCCCGAGGAGGCCCCCGTTGACACCCGTACTCCGCATGAGCACACCGCCCCCGCTCAGGGGTGAGGACGCGTACCGGGCATGGGTCGACCATACGTACGCCTGCTGCCGTTGCGTCCCGGGTCCGTGCTCCGACGCCCGGCATCTGGCCCGGCGCTGGAGGCAGGAACGCCGACGGGCGGTGCGGACATGATCTGCGCCGACTGCGACCAGGTGATCACAGGCGCCTACGTGGTGATCGCGGCGGGCGAGTCGATGTCGGCGGCCCGCCAGGACTCCTACGCCCATCCGCCTCGCACACTGGAATGCCGCCCCCGCGACCGGCGCCGACAGCGTCTGCGGCAGCTGCTCGACGGTACGGAACAGCCGAGCAGGGCCGGGACCGCATCCCCGCCGGTGGCGCCGGGCCCGGAGCTCGTCCCGTTCTCCGAGGTGTCCCACCTGTTCCGCGACTTCAAGCACACGGCTTGGCGCCTGGAGACGAGGCGAGGTTACGGTTCCGACCGCGCGAGCAGGAAGTGGCAGCACTGGCTGGCCGGCGAGGACATCGCGGCCGAACCCCTCGACGCGTGGCGGCTCAACGTTCGTGCCGCCACCGACGAGGGGCGGCGATTCGAACGCGTCCGCCTGGTCGACGACCCTCCCACCGCCGGACAGCGCTTCCTGTTGAGCTCCGCGCCGGGCAACGTAGCCGCCGGGGAGGACATCCGTAACCTGTGGCGGAGAGATGCCGTACGACTCGGGCTGCCCGACTGGGACTTCTGGCTCTTCGACTCCCGCCTCCTGATGCGGTTCGTCATCGACGAGCACGACACGACGGTGGGAGTCACCCTGTCCGAGGACCCAGTAGAAGTGCTCGCAGCGTGCCAGGCACGCGATACGGCCTGGCGGTACGCGATCCCTTCCGCCGACTTCACCGCCTCGCCGCACCCCCTCGCCTGAGAGCGGACCTCGGGGATTCCCCCTTCCGTACCGTCCGCGCGCGAGGTCGCGGCCCGGTGCCTGTGCGAAGGCTCCGACAACGCCGGCATCCCACCACGCGTCCGGGTCCCTGACCCGGGACCGAGGCGCCCGAGGCGCCCGAGGCGATCACGGGTGCACCGTCTGCCGAACCGCAACCCGCAAGACGTCCGGCCGGGGCAACTCCCGCCGCACATCCGCCTACACTGCTCAGGGCCTTGGAGCCGGTCGTCGGCCTCCCGGCGCACACGGCAGGAGCGCAGCAGGGGGAACGGTGAAGATACCCACGGAGCTCGTCGGCACCCGTGTCGGGCGCACGGTCTTCGACCACCAGGTCCGGATCAGCTTCACCGATCACACCCCGGACGGCCGCGTCCGCCTCTATGTCGAGCTCGTCATCGAGACATCGTGCGTCTTCACCGATGCCTCGGGCCACCAAGTCCTTCTCTCCCCCGGCACCGGACCGTCGTTGGCTCCGCTGCTCGGCCTGTTCGCCAGGACCGTCACCGAGACCGAGGTCACCGGGTCAGGCGCTCTGTGCCTCGGCTTCGACGACGGCACCCGGCTCAGCGTCGAGCCGCACTCCGACTACGAGTCGTGGAGCCTCACCGGCTCGGGAATCGATCCTGTCCTGGTGGGTCCGGGCGGCGAAACCGACTGGCAGGACTGACCGCCGCGATCGGCCGGGGCAACGGAAAGACGGCAGCCCCCTCACGACGAATCCCGCACCACCAGTTCCGTAGGCAGCACGATCTGCGGGTGGTCCGCCCCCTCGCCGCCGATCTGCTCCAGGAGGACGCGGGTCATGGTGCGGCCCATTTCCTCGATGGGCTGGCGGACGCTGGTGAGGGCGGGGTCCATGTGGCGGGCCACGGCCGAGTCGTCGAAGCCGATGAGGGCCACGTCGTCGGGGATGCGGCGGCCGGCCTCGCGGAGGACCTGGCGGGCGCCGGCGGCCATGAGGTCGGAGGCGGCGAAGACGGCGTCGACGTCGGGGCGGCGGGCGAGGAGTTCGCGCATGGCGTGGACGCCGCCCTCCTCGGAGAAGTCGGCGGGGGCGATGAGGCGTTCGTCGGGTTCGAGGCCGGCGTCCGCGAGGGCCCTGCGGTAGCCGTCGAGGCGGCGCTGGGAGGCGTAGACGTCGAGGCGGCCGGTGATGGTGGCGATGGAGCGGCGGCCCCGGGAGACGAGGTGCTCGACGGCGCCGCGGGCGCCCTCGAAGTTGTCGGAGTCGACCGAGGGGAGGGATTCGGCGGCGGAGCGGCGGCCGTTCATCACGGCGGGCATGCCGAGCTGTTCGAGGAGGTCGGGCAGCGGGTCGTCGGCGTGGACGGAGACCAGGAGGACGCCGTCCACGCGGTGGGCGGTGAGGTACTGGGCGAGCCGGCGGCGCTCGCGGTCGCTGCCGACCAGGGTGAGCAGGAGCTGCATCTCCGTGTCGGCGAGGGCGGCGCCCACCCCGCGGACGATGTCGGAGAAGTACGGCTCGGCGAAGAAGCGGCTCTCCGACTCGGGGACGACGAGCGCGACGGCGTCCGTCCGGTTCCCGGCGAGGGCCCTGGCCGCGCGGTTGGGCACGTAGCCCAGCTCGGCCACGGCCGCCTCGACGGCCTGCCGGGTGTGCGCGCTGACGCGCGGCGAGCCGTTGATGACCCGCGAGGCGGTTCCGCGCCCCACCCCCGCCCGTGCCGCGACCTCTTCGAGCGTGGGCCGGCCCCCGCTCCGTACTCGCGCTGCCGTCATGGCTGCCTCCCGTTCGCGGTCAATTTCTCACAGTCGGATAACCAAACCAAGTCCTGGTGTGGGATCCCTTGACACTCGACGGGACCGGCCCGCCGCTCCCGGGGCCGCATCGTGGGAGCGCTCCCACTCTACGCGCGTGGGCCGGACGGCTCGCAGGTCCCCCGGGTGGGCGGCCGGAGAGAGGTCCGGACACGACTGAGACCCGGCGGTGGGCCGGGTCTCAGAGGGTGTGGCGTGGAAGGTGCGCGTGGTGGGTCAGGAGGCGCTGTCCAGCGGCGGCAGGGCGTGGCGGCGGATCACGTCGGAGTACCAGTGGGCGCTCGCCTTGGGGATGCGGCGCTGCGAGGCGTAGTCGACGTAGACGGTGCCGAAGCGCTTCGAATAGCCGTACGCCCACTCGAAGTTGTCCATCAGCGACCAGAGGAAGTAGCCGCGCACGTCCGCGCCGTCGGCGACCGCGCGCTGCACGGCGTCCAGGTGGCCGTGGAGGTAGGCGATGCGCTCGGGGTCCTCCACCCGGCCCTCGGGCGAGACGTAGTCGTCGAAGGCGGCGCCGTTCTCCGTGACCATCAGGGGCAGGCCGGGGTGGTCGCGGGTGATGTCCATCAGCAGGCTGTGCAGGCCGTTGGGGTCGATGGACCAGTTCATCGCGGTCCGCTCCTTCCCCTCGGCGAGGTGGAAGGCGACGTGCTCGGAACCGGGCCACGGGGAGAAGGCGCTGGCGCCGTGGACATCGTTGCCAGAGCCCGTCTCGCCCTTCTCCGGAAGGGAGACCAGCGTCGGGGTGTAGTAGTTGACGCCGAGGACGTCGACCGGGCTGGAGATCGTCGCCAGGTCGCCGTCCCGGACCAGCGAGGACCAGTCCACCAGGTGCGCGGTGTCGGCGAGCAGGTCCTCCGGGTAGGCGCCGTTCAGCATCGGGCCGGTGAAGACCCGGTTGCCGACGGCGTCGATGCGGCGGGCCGCCTCGGCGTCGGCCGGGCTCGCCGTCAGCGGGCGGACCTGGTGGAGGTTGAGGGTGACCGAGGTCTGCGCACCAGCGGGGAGTTGTCCGCGCAGAACCTCGATCGCCCGGCCATGGGCGAGGTTGAGGTGATGGGCCGCCCGCAGGGCGGAGGCGGGCTCGGTGCGGCCGGGGGCGTGCACGCCCGAGCCGTAGCCGAGGAAGGCCGAGCACCACGGCTCGTTCAGGGTGGTCCAGGTCTGCACCCGGTCGCCGAGGGCGCCCGCCATGATCGCGGCGTAGTCGGCGAACCGGTCGGCGGTCCCCCGCTCCGGCCAGCCGCCGGCGTCCTCCAGCTCCTGGGGCAGGTCCCAGTGGTAGAGGGTGGCGACGGGGGCGATGCCCGCCTCCAGCAGTTCGTCGACGAGCTTGCGGTAGAAGTCCAGACCGCGTTCGACGGCGGGGCCCCGGCCGGTGGGCTGCACCCGCGACCAGGAGACGGAGAAGCGGTACGCCTTCAGCCCCAGCTGCTTCATCAGCGCCACGTCGTCGCGGAAGCGGTGGTAGTGGTCGGCGGCGATGTCGCCGGTGTCCCCGTTGCGGACCTTGCCCGGGGTTCGGCTGAAGGTGTCCCAGATGGAGGGCGTGCGTCCGTCCTCGGCGGCGGCGCCCTCGACCTGGTAGGCGGCGGTGGCCGCCCCCCAGACGAAGCCCGTCGGGAATCTGGTGGCCTCGGGCGCTTGCTTCGGGGCGATGTCAGGTCGTACGGCAGTCATGCGGGAGCGCTCCCAGGAATGGACGGACAGGGGCATGGAGGTGGAACTCCGGAACCCGTACGGCCCGCGGTGCGGGCGGGGCCGTACGGAGTGACCGGGACGGGACGGCGGGTGCGGGGCGTCAGCCCTTGACGGCGCCGGACATGATCCCGCCGACGATCTGCTTGCCGAAGATCACGAACACGATGAGCAGGGGCAGCGTGCTGATCAGGGCGCCGGCCATCACGATGCTCTGGTCGGGGGTGTAGGACGCGCTCAGCTGGCCGAGGGCCACCTGGAGCGTGGGGTTCTCCGCGTTCAGCGAGAGGAAGGGCCAGAAGAAGTCGTTCCACGCCTGGACGAAGGTGAGCATGCCGAGCACCATCATCGCGGGACGGGCCACCGGCAGCACCACGCTGAGCACGATGCGGAAGTTGTTGGCGCCGTCGATCTTGGCCGCCTCGATCAGCTCGTACGGAAGCGCCTCACTGAGGTACTGCCTCATGAAGAACACACCGAACGCGCTGACCAGGGTCGGGAAGATCACCGACTCCAGACTGCCGCTCCAGCCCAGGTCGGACATGAGCATGAAGAGCGGGACCACGCTGAGCTGCGGCGGGATGGTCAGCGTCGCGATGACGCCGGTCATCAGCGCGCCGCGGCCGCGGAAGCGCATCTTGGCGAAGGCGTAGCCGGCCAGGGTGCAGAAGAAGAGGGTCGCGACGGTGATGCAGGCGGAGACGATGAAGCTGTTGACGATCGCCTTGCCCAGGTGGGCCTGGTCCCAGGCGGCCTGGAGGTTGTCCAGGAGCCGCCCGCCCGGCAGGAACGGCGGGGTGGAGGCCAGGACGTCGTCCTGGGTGTGGGACGCGGCGACCAGCGTCCAGTACAGCGGCAGCAGCGAGCCGATGCCGACGACGATCAGCGCGATGTAGGCGAAGGGGCCGCCCTTCAGCTGCTGCCCGGCACCGGGCTTGAAGCGGCTGCGGCGCTTGGGCGCGCGGTGTGCGGTGCGCGCCGGGACGGCGGATCCCTTGACTGGGGAAGGGCTGGTGAGGGTCATGGATATCGCTCCCGGTCAGACCGCGGACTTGCGTACGAAGCGGCCGATGAGCCAGTTGATCCCGGCGATGATCAGCAGGAGGGCGAGCATCGCCCAGGCCACGGCGGCGGCCGGACCGAGATGACCCAGGTTCCAGCCGTAGTTGTAGAGGTAGACGCTGAGCGTCTCGTACTGGTGCTCGGTTCCGCCGCTGGCGCCGATGGTGCCGCCCTCCAGCAGGAGGGGCTCACCGAACAGCTGCATGGAGCCGATGGTCGAGATGACGATCGTGAAGAGGATCGTGGGGCGCAGCGAGGGGATGGTCACCTTGCGGAACTGCTGCCAGCGGCTGGCGCCGTCGAGCGAGGCGGCCTCGTAGAGATCGGACGGCACGGCCTGCATCGCCGCCAGGTAGATCAGGGTGTTGTACCCGGTCCAGCGCCAGATGACGATGACGGAGATGGCGATCTTGGAGGTCCAGGCGCCGTTGGCCCAGTTGGTGTGGCCGAGGCCGACGAACTCCAGCGCCCAGTTCAGCAGACCGCCGTCGGCGCGGAAGACCAGCGCGAAGACCAGGGCCGCGGAGGCCACGGAGGTGGCGTACGGGGTGAGGATGACCGTCCGCCAGAAGGTGCTGGCGCGGAGCTTGTAGTTCAGCAGGTGGGCCAGGCCGAGCGCCACGAGGAGCTGCGGGACCGTCGACATCACACCGATCAGGAAGGTGTTGCTGACGGCCGTCCAGAACTCCGAGTCGTGCAGGATCTTGTCGAAGTTGCCCCAGCCGACCCATTCCATCTGGTCCATGCCGGTCATCTCGACCCGGTGCAGGGCGATCCACCCGGTGTAGAGCAGCGGGTAGAGCCCGAAGGCGCCGAAGATGAGGAAGAACGGGGCTATGTAGGCGTACGGCGACGCCTTGTCGTCGAAACGCCAGAGCCGGCTCCGCCACGTCTGCCGGCGGCTGTCCACGGGCTGCTGGGAGCGCCGGGGTGGCGGGGTGTATGCGTCCCGGGTGGGAGTCGAGGTGGCCACGAGCGGGAGTCCTTCCCTGGATTGCTTGGTTACCCGGGTACGGGGCCTGGCCGTCGGCGAGGGCGCGGGCGGTGGGCTTGCACGGGGCGGCCGGAGTCTTCCGGCCGCCCCGTCCAAGCCCTCCGCGCGGCCGACCCGCGGAGCCCAGTGCCCCTGGAGTGGGACACGCAGGTGCGGGCGGCCCGGGGGCCGCCCGCGCTTGCGGAACGTCAGCCGATCGCCTTGTCGATCGACTCGGTCGCCGCCTTCCAGGCGTCGTCCGGCTTGGTGCCGCGCTGCTCCATGTTGTTGATCTGGGTGGAGATGGTGTCCTTGATGATCCCGTCCTTCGGGCCGAGGATCGTCTCGGGGATGGACTTGGCCTCATCGGCGTAGATCTGGCCGATCGGGGCGTCGTTGAAGTACGGGAGCGTCGCGTTCTTCACGTCGGGCAGGTCGTACGCGCCCTTGTTGGACGGGAAGCTGCCGATCGCCTTGAAGACGGCGGCCTGCTGCTCGGGGGCGGTCAGCCACTTGACGAGCTTGGTGGCCTCGTCGACGTGCTTGCCGGCGGTCGGGACGCCGAGGAAGGAGCCACCCCAGTTGGCGGCGGTGTCGCCGGGGGCGGTGGTGATGTCCCACTTGCCCTTGTTGCCGTCACCGGCGTTCACCGAGATCTGGCCGGCCATCCACGCGGGGCAGGCGACGGTGGCGATGGTGCCCTTGCGGAGGGCGGCCTTCCACGGGTCGTTGAACTGCGCGAGGCCCTGGGTCAGCTTCTTGTCCGCGGCCTCGGCCGCCAGGTTCCAGCCCTGCTTGACGCTGGCGCTGTCCTTGTAGACCGGCTTGCCGCTCTCGTCGTAGTACTGCTCCGCGTTGGAGCTGACGACGGCGTTGTACATGGCGCTGGCGGAGTCCATGAAAAACGTGCCGGAGGGCGCCTTCTTCTTGTACTCCTCACCGAGCTTGAGGTAGTCCTCCCAGCCCCCGGCGACCTTGGCGGCGACCTCCTTGCGGTCGGTCGGCAGACCGGCCTTCTTGAAGAGGTCGGTGTTGTAGCAGAGGGACATCGGGCCGATGTCGGTGCCCGCGCCGATCACCTTGCCGTCGGGCGTGGTGGCCTGCTTCTCCTTCCAGGACACCCACTCGTTGACGTCGATGACCTTGCTCAGGTCGGCGAACTTGTCGGCCTTGGTGTCGACCAGTTCCTTGATGCGGCCGACCTCGATGCCCTGGACGTCCGCCAGGCCGCTGCCCGAGTTCAGCTGCTGGAGCAGCTTGGGGTAGTAGACCTTCTCGTCCGCCGCGGTCGTTTCCTTGACCGTGATGTTCGGGTTCAGCTGGTGGTACTTCTCGAAGAGCCCGGCCTCCTTGTAGCCGAACTGCCCGAAGTCGGCGACGGTCAGCGTGATCTTCCCGCCTGCTTCGCCGGCACTGTCCGAGTCGTCCGAGTCGCTGCCGCAGCCCGTCAGCAGCAGGGCTGCCGCTGTCAGGCCCGTGGTGGTCAGAACCGCGACTCTGCGGCTCCGTCCGGCGACGGTGCGGGTGATACGCATTCCACTACTCCTTGTTCCAGGGTGGGACTGGCTCACTGCGTGGCGTTCCCGCTGGTGGGCGCGGGTGCCGTGGGGTCGGGGGGGAAGACACGGGCAGTGCTGTTCGCCCGGGAAAACCCGGAGCGATGTGGGAGCGCTCCCATGCGTCGATGTCGGAAGGTTGCTGCCTCGGGGGGGTGGGTGTCAAGACTTGAAGACGCTTCCGTTGCGCGAGCGTGTCCTGCAAGTCACGAGACCGTGTCCGGCCGAAGGCTTGCCAAAGCGCCCCGCCCCATCAAGCGGAGCTGGAGATTCCCGAATAACCGCAGGTCGGGGCGGTGTTGGGAGTGGATCTTGGGATCACCGCCGGGAAGCCGTCGCGATCGCGCCGGATTTCCGGCGCGGCCGGTGAACGGCCGCCGTTACCCGCGCTCCCCCCGCCGGAAGGTGAACGGGACCCCGCGCCCGGGGCCCGCCCGGACCCCGTTTCGCGTTCTTTCCCCGAACCCGGGCGCCGGACGGTGGCCGGAACGGCCGGCGGTCCGTTGACCGGATCGTCACCCCATCGACCCATCCGGAGTCCACGATTCCCCTACCGCGAACCGGACATGCCGCCCAGCTCACCCGCTGTTAATTTCTCCCTTATGCACCAGATGATCATGTATGACACCAGGGGCGGGTGAGGCCGGATGGGAGTGGTCCGCGATCATCCCGAACTCGCCCTCTTCCTCTGCCTGTCCCTCGGCTACCTGGTCGGGAAGATCCGCGTCGGCCCGATCACGCTCGGCGGGATCTGCGGCACGCTGATCGTCTCGCTGCTGATCGGCACCCGGCACGTCAGCGTGAACGACGACGTCAAGACGGTCTTCTTCGCGCTGTTCATCTTCTCGCTCGGCTATCTGGCCGGGCCCCAGTTCTTCGCCAACCTGAATCGCAAGAGCCTGCGGTTCTTCGCGCTCTGCCTGATCGAGCTGGTCTGCGTGCTGGGCATCGCCTTCGGTCTGGCCAAGGCCTTCGACCTCGACGTGGGCACCGCCTCCGGCATCCTGGCCGGCGCCGCCACCGAGTCCGCCGTGGTCGGTACGGCCACCGAGGCCATCGGCAAGCTCGACGGGCTGACCTCGGCCCAGATCACCCAGTACCAGGGGCACGTGGCCACCGCCTACACGGTCTGCTACCTCTTCGGCCTGGTCACCATCGTGCTCTACACCAGCCAGATCATGCCGATGCTGATGCGCATCAACCTCCGGGACGCCTCGCGCGACCTCTGGGAGAAGATGCGCGGCGGCGTCCGCGGACTGGAGTCCGACGAACGCGAGGCGCTGCCCGGCACGGTCGGCCGCACCTTCCTCGTCACCCTCGCCGACGGCCGCACCATCGGCGAGCTGGAATCGTCGCTGGGCGGCACCGTCACCGTCGAGGCCGTCAAACGCGGCAGCGTGCTGATGGACCCCGACCCGGATCTCGAACTGACCCTGAGCGACCTGGTCCAGCTGGTCGGCCGCCGGGCCGGGATCATCGAGGCCGGCCGGGAGATCGGACCGGAGACCCCGGCGGTCCCGGGCCTCGACACCCCCCTGGCCACCCGGCAGGTCGCGGTCACCGAGAAGGCCACGGCCGGCTCCAGCATCGCCCAGTTGGAGCAGGACCATCCCGAATTCCGCCGGGACGGGGTGTACATCACCGATGTCCTGCGCAACGACCAGCATCTGCCCGCCTCCGCCGAGACCACGGTCCAGCGCGGCGACGTGCTCACCCTGGTCGGCGCCCGCTCCGGGCTCAACCGGCTCGTGGCGAAGATCGGCGCGGTGGTCAAGAACGACGCGACGGACTTCATCTACCTGGGTGCGGGCATCGTGGCGGGCTCCCTGCTCGGCCAGGTCGTCGTCCGCATCGGCGACATCCCGATGTCGCTCGGCACCGGCGGCGGCTGCCTGGTCTCCGGGCTGCTCTTCGGCTGGTTCCGCTCCCGCAAGCAGACCTTCGGGGCCTTCCCCCCGCAGGCCGCCAACACCCTCAAGGACCTGGGGCTCGCCGTCTTCATCGCCTGCACCGGGCTGACCGCGGGGCCGCAGGCCTGGCCGCTGCTGAAGGAGTACGGGGCGCTGCTCCCGTTCGCCGGGATCGCCATGGTCCTGGTGCCCGCGACCATCTCCCTGTTCGTCGGGCTCAAACTGCTGCACATCGAGAAACCGCTGCTCATCGGCGCGATCGCCGGCCAGCAGTGCTCGACCCCGGCGATCACCTCCATCACCCAGGTGGCGCAGAGCTCCGTCCCGCTGCTCGGCTACACGATCACCTACGCGCTCTCCAACTTCCTGCTGCCACTCACCGGTCCCATCCTCGTCGGCGTCCTGGGGAACTGAATGATCGATTTCCTGAACCGCAACATCTTCGAGCCGCACCCCGAACTGCTGGTCTTCCTCGTCCTCGCGCTCGGCTTCCTTCTGGGCAAGGTCCGCTACCGGGCGATCGCGCTGGGCGCGGTGACGGGCTGCCTGGTCGCCGGGCTGGTGCTCGGCGCGCAGTTCGAGGTCCAGATCGACGGCACGGTGAAGAACCTGTTCTTCATCATGTTCCTGTTCGCGCTCGGCTACCGGGTCGGCCCGCAGTTCTTCCGCGGGCTGCGCAAGGACGGGCTGCCGCAGGTCCTCAACGCGGTCGTGGTCTGTGTGACCGGGCTGCTGGTCTCCTGGCTGTTCGCCGTGCTGCTCGGCTACGGCCCCGGGCTCGGCGCCGGTCTGATGAGCGGCGCGCTCACCCAGTCGGCCGCCATCGGTGTCGCCCAGGACGCCATCGGCACCCTGCCCGGACTCTCCTCCTCGCAGGTGAAGTCCGAACAGAACCTGGTCGCCGTCGGCTACGCGGTCACCTATCCGCTCGGCACCATCCTGTGCGCGATGCTCCTGGCCAACGTACTGCCGCGGCTCTACCGCAGGGACCTCGCCAAGGAGAGCGCGGAGCTGGCCGCCGAACTGGACGCCCCGGACGAGAACCCGGACGAGGGCGAGGGCTACTACGAGACCGTGCTGCGCGCGTACACCGTCGAGCGCCCCGATCTCGTCGGCCGCAGCATCTCCGACTTCGAGGCCCAGCAGCAGGCCCTCGGCCGCCGCGTCTACATCACCGGGGTCCGGCGCGAGGGCGGCGTCCTGCCGCAGGACCAGTCCCTGGTGCTGCGGCAGGGCGACACGGTCGCGGTCAGCGCCCTGCGCCACGACCTGGTGGACTTCGACGCCCGTACGCATGTGGGGTCGGAGGCCGACGACGTGGCGCTGCTCGGGTACCGCACCGAGACCCTGCACGTGGTGGTGTCCGAGAAGGCCGTGCTGGGGCGGAGCGTGGAGGAACTGCGCCGCGAGCCCTTCATGGCCGGGGTCTACATCGAGAAGGTCTACCGGGCCGGGGCGGAGTTCCCCTTCCGGCTCTCCACCCCGGTGGAGCGCGGGGACACGCTGGTGCTCTCCGGTCCGGAGCGGCTGGTCGGTCCGGCCGGGCGGGAGCTGGGCAAACCGGTGCCGACGAGCTTCGCGACCGACATGGTCTGGGTGGGCCTCGGCATCTTCCTCGGCGGCTGCATCGGCATTCCGGCGCTGACCGCGGGCGGGGTGCCGATCTCGCTGTCCACCTCGGGCGGCGGGCTGATCATGGGGCTGGTCTTCGGCTGGATCCGGGGCAAGTACCCGACGTACGGGAACGTGCCGCCGGGCGCCCAGTGGTTCATGGACACGCTGGGCCTGTGCGTGTTCGTCGCGGTGGTCGGCATCAACGCCGGTCCCAGCTTCACCAGCGGGCTCTCGTCGGCGGGCTGGGGGCTGCTGCTCCTGGGCGCGGTCGCCACCGTCGTCCCGCTGATCGTGGGCTTCCTGGTCGGGCACTACGTGCAGAGGATCAGGTTCCCCATCCTCATGGGCGTGCTGGCCGGCGGCCAGACCACCACGGCCGCGATCGGGGCCGTCAACGAGACCTCGAAGTCCCAGATCCCCACGCTCGGCTACACCATCCCGTACGCCGTCGGCAATGTGCTGCTGACCGTGTGGGGCGCCGTCATCGTCATCCTCAACCACTGAACCGGGAGCGCAGTCATGCCCAAGGCCACTCTCAGCCGTGCCGAGATCCGCTCGTTCGCCCAGCTCAGCCCGTTCGAGCTGAAGGACAAGTTCATCAGCATCGCCCAGTCGGCGCAGAGCGACAAGCCCGGCCAGAAGGGGAAGACGACGCGGGTCATGCTCAACGCGGGCCGCGGCAATCCGAACTGGGTCGCCACCGGCCCCCGCGAGGCGTACCACGCGCTGGGCTACTTCGCGATCGAGGAGTCGCGCCGGGTCTGGACGGCGGACAACCTGGGCGGGATGCCGGAGGAGGACGGCTGCGCGGAGCGGTTCGCCCGGTTCGCCCGGACGCATCCGGAGCTGCCCGGCATCGAACTGCTGAAGGCGTGCCTCGATCTGGCGGTGAAGCGCTTCGGCTTCGAGCCCGATGCCTTCGTCCATGAGCTGGCGGACTCCTCGATCGGGGACAACTACCCGGTGCCGGGCCGGATCCTGCCGCACGCCGAGCAGATCGTGCGCGGCTATCTGGCGGACGAGATGTTCGACCACCGGCCGCCGGAGGGGCAGACGCTGAGCCTGTTCGCGACCGAGGGCGGCACCGCCGCGATGTGCTACCTCTTCGATTCGCTGCTGAAGAACGGGATCCTGAAGAAGGGTGACCGGATCGCCCTGATGGTGCCGGTCTTCACCCCGTACCTGGAGATTCCGGAACTGGACACGTACGGCTTCGACGTGGTGCACGTGGAGGCGAACCTGTTCACCGAGACCGGGGTGCGGCAGTGGCGCTATCCGCCGGAGGAGATCGCCAAGCTGGCGGACCCGTCGGTGCGGATGGTGTGCTGCGTCAACCCGAGCAACCCGCCGTCGCTGGCGCTGGCACCCCGGGTGGCCGAGCAGATCGTCGGGATCGTGGAGAAGGACAACCCGGACCTGATCGTGGTGACGGACGACGTCTACGGGACCTTCGTGGAGGGCTTCCGCTCGCTGGCCGCCGACCTGCCGCGCAACACGCTGCTGGTGTACTCGTACTCCAAGCACTACGGGGCGACCGGCTGGCGGCTCGGGGTGATCGGGCTGCACGACGACAACGTCATCGACGACGCGCTGGCCGCGCAGGACCCCGCGGAGAAGGCCCGGCTGGCCAAGCGGTACGGCTCGCTGACCCTGGAGCCGGAGCGGATGCGGTTCATCGACCGGCTGCTGGCGGACTCCCGGCAGGTGGCGCTGAACCACACGGCGGGGCTGTCGCTGCCGCAGCAGGTGATGATGGTGCTCTTCTCGCTCTTCGACATGCTGGACGAGGGGCAGGAGTACAAGGCCCGGATCCGCGCCATCGTGCACCAGCGGCTCGAACTGCTGCTGGAGGGCGCCCACATGAAGATCTCGGAGGACCCCAAGCGGGCGGCGTACTACATCGAGCTGGATCTGCTCGCGGAGGCCGAACGGACCCTGGGCAAGGAGTTCGCCGACTATCTGGAGCAGAACTACGAGCCCGTGGACCCGCTGTTCCGGCTGGCCGAGCAGACCTCCGTGGTGCTGCTCAACGGCGGCGGTTTCGAGGGCCCGGAGTGGTCGGTCCGGGTCTCGCTGGCCAATCTCGACGATCTCGACTACCTGAAGATCGGCCACCAGTTGCGGACCATCTTCGACGAGTACGCGCAGGAGTGGCGGGCCTCGGGGACGGCGGGCGCGGCCTGAGTTCAGGCGGTGCGCAGGCGGTCCAGGGTCCGTTCCAGTTCCGCCTGCGCGGCCCGGCCCGCCGCCTCGGCGTCGCCCGCCACGACGGCCCTGACCAGGGCGTGGTGCTCGGCCTCGCCGTGGTGCGGATCGGCGCGGCGCAGTCCGAGCAGCTCGACGAGATCGATCAGCCCCTGCCGCAGGGCGGGGGCGAACTCGCCGAAGAGATCGGTGAGTACGGGGTTGTGGGCGGCGGCCACGACCGTGCGGTGCAGGGCGATGTCGGCGTCGACGAACGCGGCGTCGGGGCCGGAGCCGGCCGCCCGCCGGGCGGTGAGCGCGGCGTCCAGGGCGGTCAGGTCCTCGTCGGTGCGGCGGCGGGCGGCGAGCCGGGCGGCCTGGACCTCGATCAGCATCCGGACTTCGTAGACATCGGTGACGGCGGCGCGGCGCAGCCGCAGCGGCCACGGTTCGGCGGCCTCGTCGGCGATGACGAAGACGCCGGAGCCCTGGCGGGCGCGGAGCAGTCCGAGCGTGGAGAGCGTGCGCACGGCCTCGCGCACGGTGGAGCGGCCGACGCCCAGGGTGCGGGCGAGGGTGGTCTCACCGGGGATCTTCGTGCCGACCGGCCAGTGGCCCTCGGTGATCTGGGCGCGCAGATGGCGCGTCGCCTGGTCGACCAGGGGGCTGGGGTGGAGGGGGCCGAGCGAGGACACGCGTTCACCTGTCAGGTTGTCTGAGGACTTGTTTTCTGGCTAGTGTACCGATCATGACGTACCGCGGTCTCCTTCTTCTCGGCTGCCGCGGCGGGGCCTGAAGCGATCGGCACCCCGCCGCGGGGTGCCGTGCTGTGCCGGTCGCGTCCGGCGATGCGAGAAGAGACCGTGTTCATGCCCGAGTTCCCTCAGCAGTCCACGCCCGAGCCCCCGGCCGGCGCCCCGTCCCCGATGTTCGCCTTCCCCACCCTCTGCACCCCGCGCGGCCCGGTGCCCGAGGACGCCCCGCGCTGGAATCCGCAGCGCTCCAGCTCGATGCCCTCCCACCGCTACCGCCCGGCCTTCGCGCGCGTGGACGTACCCCTGACCGACCGGAGCTGGCCGTCGGCCCGTACCGAACAGGCCCCGCTCTGGGTCCCGGTCGACCTGCGCGACGGCAACCAGGCCCTGGCCGAGCCGATGGACACCCCGCGCAAGCGCCGGATGTTCGATCTGCTGGTGGCGATGGGCTACAAGGAGATCGAGGTCGGCTACCCGTCCGCGAGCCGCACCGACTTCGACTTCGTCCGCCATCTGGCGACGAGCGGGGCCGTACCCGACGATGTCACCCCGGTGGTGTTCACCCCGGCCAAGGCCGATCTGATCGAGCGGACCTTCGCCTCCGTCGAGGGCCTGGACCGGGCCGTCGTCCACCTCTACATCCCGACCGCCCCGGTCTGGCGCGATGTCGTCCTGGGGCGCGGCCGGGCGGAGCTGCACTCCATGGTGCTGGACGCGGCGCGGCTGATGGACCGGCTGGCGGCGCGGCCCGGGGCGGACATCCGCTTCGAGTTCTCCCCCGAGGTCTTCGTGCTGACCGAGCCGGACTACGTCCTGGAGCTGTGCGACAGCCTCACCCGGCTGTGGGAGGCCTCGCCGGACCGTCCGGTCATCCACAACCTCCCGGCCACGGTGGAGATCGCGACGCCGAACGTCTACGCGGACCAGATCGAGTACATGCACCGCCATCTGGACCGCCGCGACTCGGTGATCCTCTCGGTGCACCCGCACAACGACCGGGGCACCGGGGTGGCCTGCGCGGAGCTGGCCGTGCTGGCGGGCGCGCAGCGGGTGGAGGGCTGCCTGTTCGGCAACGGGGAGCGCACCGGCAACGTCGACCTGGTCACGCTGGCCCTCAACCTCCACGCCCAGGGCGTGGACCCGATGGTGGACTTCTCGGACATCGACGAGATCCGCCGCACCGTCGAGCACTGCAACCGGCTGGCCGTGCCGCCGCGCCATCCGTACGGCGGCGATCTGGTCCACACCGCGTTCTCCGGCACCCACCAGGACGCGATCAGCAAGGGCTTCGCCCACCGCGAGCGGACCGGCCAGGAGCGGTGGGAGGTGCCCTACCTGCCGATCGACCCGGCGGACGTGGGGCGTACGTACGAGGCGGTCATCCGGGTCAACAGCCAGTCGGGCAAGGGCGGCATCGCCCATCTGCTGCGCGCCGGGCACGGGGTGGGCCTGCCGGAGCGGATGCGCGCGGACTTCTCGCGGACGGTGCAGCGGGCGACGGACGACAGCGGGCGGGAGGCGAGTGCCCAGGATCTGTGGGACCTGTTCGCGGCCACGTATCTGGCGCCGGGCGGGGACGAGCGGGTCGTGCTGACCTCGTGGTCGGCGGAGACGACCGGGTCCGGTGAGTGCCGGTTCGTCTGCTCGCTGCGGGTGGACGGGCGCGAGGGCGACTACGAGGGGACGGGCGGCGGCCCGGTCTCGGCGTTCACCCACGCCCTGGAGGCGGCGGGGGTCCCGGTCGCGGTGCTCGATTTCGCGGAGCACGGCGCGGAGGGCGGTGCGGCGCCGGGGACGGTCACGGCGTACGCGGAGTGCCGCTCCGGGGGGACGGTGCGCTGGGGCGCGGGCCGGGCGGACTCGGCGGTGGCGGCCTCGGTGGCCGCGGTCCTCTCGGCGGTGAACCGGATGGACGTCCCGGTCCCGGCCCTCGACTGAGCGACGGGGGAAGAGGCGTGACGCACCCCGGCCGGGGGAAGGGCGGTTCCCCCGGCCGGGGCGGGAAGGGGGCGCACCCCGGCCGGGCGGTGGGGGGTGGGGGGCCGGCCGGGATGCGCGGGGAGAGATGGCTTCTGGTGGATGCCGCCCGGAGGAACCGCTCGCGGGCGCTGCTGCCGGGTGCTACTTGTACGCGCCGAGCGCCTTGGTGAAGGCCAGCGGCTCCTGGGCGATCGAGCTGCACGAGGCGTCCGCGGTGGGCTTGGGGCCGCCGGCGCACTCCTTGTCCCGGGTGCCGGACCACATCGCCAGCCAGGCGAGGCCCTTCTCCTTGGCGAAGGCGGCCAGTTGGGTGGCGTCCTCGACCTTGAAGACCTCGGTGCTGACGTCGTTCACGCCGATCATCGGGGTCACGGCGACGGCCTTCCAGGCGTCCGCGTCGGAGAGCCCGAGGACTCCCTTGATCTGGGCCTGGGTGGCGGTGGCGGCCTGGATGGCGTAGGTGCCCATGTCGCCGCTGTACGAGGCGCCGTAGTCCATCGCCATCACGTTGACGGCCCCGACGTCGACGCCGTTCTTCTTCGCGTCGGCGATCAGGTCGACGCCGGGCTGCGTCAGGCCCTCGGGCATCACCGGCAGGGTGAAGGAGACGTCCAGACCGGGGTGGGACTTCTGGAGCTGGGCGATGGCCTGGGCGCGGCGGGTGTTGGCGGCGGTGTCGGGGAGCGCCCCGCCCTCGATGTCGAAGTCGACCTTGGTGAGCTGGTAGGTGTCGACGACCTTGCCGTACGCGGCGGCCAGGTCGGCGGCCGAGGAGCAGCGCAGGGCCAGTTCGGAGCCGGAGGCCCCGCCGAAGGAGACCCGGACGTCACCGCCGGCCGCGCGCAGGGCACCGATCTGGGAGGCGACATGGTCGTCACCGAGTCCGGTGACGCCGCCCCACAGCGGGGCGCAGCCGCCGCCGGAGGTGATGAAGGCCAGGTTGAACTGCTTCACGCCCGTCTTGGCCGCGGTGTCGAGCAGGTCGTACGCGGGGTAGAGCGAGGTGTCCACGTACGGGGCGAAGCGGGCGCCCCCCGCCGTGCCGCCGCCCCCGGTCTGCGTGGGGGTGGGGGTGGGCGTCGGCGTCGGGCTCGCGGTCGCGGTGGGCTTTCCGGTCGGGGTCGCGGAGGCCGTCGGGGTGGGGGTGGCGGTCTCGCTGGGGCGGCCGCTGGGCTCCGGGGTGGCGCCGGTGTCGACGGAGCACGCGGTGCCGTCGATGCGGCAGCCGGTGGGGTCGGCGGCCGTTGCGTCGGAGGTGGTGACGAAGCCGATAGTGACGGACCGACCCGGCGCCAGCTCCTTGTCCCAGCTCGCGGGCTTCACCGTGACGTGCTGTCCGCTGACGGTGTGTTCGCCGTTCCACAGCGAGCTGATCCGGGTGCCGGCGGGCAGGTCGAACTCCAGGGTCCAGTCGGACCGGGCGCTGCCGGTGTCGTTGGTGACGACGTACTGCCCGGTGTATCCGCCGGTCCAGCCGCTGGTCCGGGTGTACGCGGCACCCACGGCGGCGGCCTGGGCCGTGCCGGTGAGGGCGAAGACGGTGCCGCCGATCACGGCCGCGGCGACGACCGCGCCGATCGCCTTCGTCCGGGTGCTCACGGTGCGCCGGTGCGTGCTGGTGCCCATCGCGTTCCTGCCTCGTCATACGGAAGTGGGGGATCCGGAAGCACGCTAGCGGCCCCGATTCCGGCAAAGCGCCTTATTCGGGCGGCTGTTGGCGTTCTTAGGGCGGACTTAAGGAACGCATCGGCGCGGGTTAAGAACGGGGCGCGGGAGCGCGGCGGGGGGACTGTGGGCCGGTCAGAGGCGGGGGCCCGCGCCGGAGCGCGGGCGGGGGCGCCGGCGCAGCACCCCGCGCCGCTGCCGTCCCACCCGGTGGCCGCGCCCGCGCCCCTGCGGGTCCTGCGGTCCGAGCCCGATCCAGATCCGGACCTCCGCACCGCCCAGCACCGAGCGCCCGATCCGCACATCGCCGCCGGTGGACTCGGCGACCCGGCGCACGATGTCGAGGCCGAGCCCGGTGGAGCCGACCGTGCCCCGCGCTCCCCCGCCGCTGCCGCCGCGCGCCAGCGCCGCCTTCGGGTCGGCGATGCCGCGCCCGGCGTCCGAGACGAGCACGATCACGGCGTCCCCGCTGTGGTGGACGTCGACGGCGAAGGCGGTGCCCTCGGGGGTGTGGCGGAAGACGTTGCCGAGCAGGGCGTCGAGGGCGGCGGCCAGTTCGGGGCGGGCCACCGGGATGCGTACGGTCCGGTCCACCCCGGCCAGCCGTACCTCCCGGCCCTCGTCCTCGGCCAGCGCCGACCAGAAGGCCATCCGCTCGCGGATCACCTCGGAGGCGTCGCAGCCCGCGCCCGGACCGCCGGACTGCCCCTGGGTCTGGGGGCGTTGTTCGCGGGCGGTCCGGATGATGGTGTCGACCTCCCGCTCCAGCTGCTCGACGGCGGCCCGGGTCTGCTCGGCGGCCGGGCCCTCGCCGAGCGAGGCGGCGTTGAGCCGGAGCACGGTGAGCGGGGTGCGCAGCCGGTGCGAGAGGTCGGCGGCCAGTTCCCGCTCGTTGGCGAGGAGCTGGACGACCTGGTCGGCCATGGAGTTGAACGCGACGGCGGCGGAGCGCAGTTCGGTGGGCCCCTCCTCCGGGACGCGGGTGCCGAGCCGCCCCTCCCCCAGGTCCTGGGCGGCGTCCGCCAGCCGCCGGGCCGGTTCCACCATGCGCACCCCGAGCCGGTCGGCCACCGCCACGGAGCCGACGACCAGCGCGATGCCGACGGCCGCGAGCATCAGCCACGCGGTGGTGACCCCGGTGGAGACCTCGTCCTCGGGGACGAAGACCTCGACGACGACGGTGCCGCGCGAGCCCAGCGAGGTCGGCTGGAGCAGCGCGGAGCCGCCGGTCACCTCGGTGATGGCGGCCCGCCCCGACTTCCGTACGGTCTCCAGGTCCGCGCGGGTGGCGCGGCGGGTGCCGATCTCCACGGCGGTGCTCCCGGTCTCGCCGGAGGCCGGGACGTGGACGGCCATCCGGCCCTCGGCGCCCGGCTCGGTGGTGAGGACGGCCTTCTGCAGTTTGTCGCGGTCGGTGGTGATGGAGAGCGTGGGGCCGATCGTGGCGGCCTGCCGCTCGGCGTCGGAGAAGGCCCGGTCGCGGGCCATCTCCTTGACGACCAGGCCGAGCGGGACGGCGAAGGCGACCACGACCATCGCGGTGACGGCCAGACAGACCTTGACCAGGGCCCATCTCATGCGGGCGGCTCCGGGGCGGCGGGCGGCTGGAGCTTCACGCCGACACCGCGCAGGGTGTGCAGATAGCGCGGCCGGGCCGCCGTCTCGCCCAGTTTCCGGCGCAGCCAGGAGAGGTGGACGTCGATGGTCTGGTCGTCCCCGTAGGACTGCTGCCAGACCTCGGCGAGCAGTTCCTTGCGGGCGACCACGACACCGGGCCGGCCCGCCAGGAAGGCGAGCAGGTCGAACTCGCGCCGGGTCAGGTCGAGTGCGGTGCCGTCGAGTTCGGCGCTGCGGCGCAGCGGGTCGATGGAGAGCCCGCCGACCTGGATGACGCGGGGCGGCGCGGTCCGGCCACCGGTGCCCCGGGAGCGGCGCAGCACGGCGGCCATCCGCGCGGACAGGTGCTCCACGGAGAACGGCTTGGTCAGATAGTCGTCGGCGCCGTCGTTGAGCAGCCGGACGATCTCGCTCTCGTCGTCGCGGGCGGTCGCGATGATGACGGGGACGTCGGTGATGCCGCGCAGCATCTTCAGCGCCTCGGCACCGTCGAGATCGGGCAGTCCGAGGTCGAGGATGACCACGTCGAACCGGAAGTGGGCGACCTCGCGCAGCGCTTCGAGCGCGGTGCCGACGCTGCGCACGGTGTGCGAGGCCTCGGTCAGGTGCCGGATGAGGGCGGAACGTACGAACTGGTCGTCCTCGACCACGAGCACACTGGGCATGGGCGGCACCGTACGCCATTCGGGTCCGTTCCGGACACGGTCCGGCCGGGGAGGGGGCGGGGAACGGGCGGGGAGGACACCGCCGGGACACGTGGTGCAGGATGTGCCCCGATGCAACGAGGACTCGTACACACGCTCGCGTGGTCGCTCGCCACCGGCGCCGCGGTCACGCTGACGTGGTGGGGCGTGCACACCGTGATGGCGGGGACGGCGTACGACCCGCCGCGCGCGGTGCCGATCACGACGGACGACCGGGACGCGGCGACGACGCTGGCGTCCTCCACGCACCGCCCGCGCCCGACGCCCTCGGCGGCGCGCACCGCCCCCGGGGCCACGCCGACGCCGTCGGCGGCCCCGTCCCGGGCACCCTCGCACACCCCGGCCGGCTCGCCGAGACCGGCGGCCGCCTCCTCGGGCACGGCGCGCAGTTACGCCACGGACGGCGGCCGGGTCGTCTTCGAGTTCCGCGCGGACGCGGCGACGCTGGTCTCCGCCACCCCGGACCAGGGCTGGTCGGTGCAGGTGTGGACCAACTCCACCTGGATCCGGGTGAACTTCGCCAAGGTCGACGGCACGACGGTGTCGGTCTACTGCACCTGGCACGACCATCCGCCGAAGGTCGACGTGGTGGCCTCCTGACCGCGCGGGGCCGGCCGGTTCAGTCGAAGGCGCCGGGGGGCGGGGCCGGGGAGGCCTTGGCCGCGGCGTCGTGGACGGGGCTCGCACCACCGGTGAAGTCGGCCAGCTCCGGACCGTGGAGCACCCGTCCCGGATGCGGATCGGTCGCCACCCTGCGGGTCAGCTCGGCGGTCCTCGGCGCGGTGTCCGAGGCGAGCAGTACGGCGTTGCCGAAGCGCCGGCCGCGCAGGACGGCCGGATCGGCGGCGAGGGCGAGTTCGGGGAAGAGGGCGGCCGCGGTCGCGATCTGGCCGCGCAGATGGGCGAGCGGCGGGCCGTCCGCGAGGTTGGCCGCGTAGCTCCCGCCGGGCTTCAGGACGCGGCGGACCTCGGTGAGGAATTCGGTGCTGGTGAGATGGGCGGGGGTGCGGGCGCCGCTGAAGACGTCGGCGATGACGAGGTCGGCCCAGCCGTCCTGGATCCTGCCGAGTCCGGCGCGGGCGTCGGTGGCGCGGACCCGGATCCTGGCCTGCGGGTCCAGCGGCAGTTCCCGGCGGACCAGGGCGACGAGCGCCTCGTCCACCTCGATGACCTGCTGGGTGGAGCGGGGCCGGGTGGCGGCGATGTAGCGGGCCAGGGTGAAGGCCCCGCCGCCCAGGTGCAGCACGTGCAGCGGCTGTCCGGCGGGGGCCGCCAGATCCGCGATGTGGCCGATCCGGCGCTGGTAGGAGAAGGAGAGGTACGCCGGGTCGTCGAGGTCCACATGGGACTGCGGGGCGCCGTCGATCGTCAGCGTCCGGGCGCGCGGGCGCTCCCGGTCGGGCACGAGCGCGGCGAGCCCGCCGCCGACCGGTTCGGAGACGGTGGCGGCGGCGCCGGAGCCGCGCGCCGAACGGCGCCCGGTCCCCCGGTCCGCCCGCTGCCTGCGGTCGCCCGTACCGCCGGACGTTCCTCTGCGTGCCACTGCCCCTCGTCCCCGCTCCGTGCCGTTCCCCCCATTATGGGCGGCACCCCGGGACGGACGCTCAGCGGCAGTTGTCGGCCGCCTCGATGAGCCGGGCGGCCTGGTCGAGCGCGGCCCTGAGCACGGCCGGGTCGGTGACGGGGGTGTTCTCGGCGGGCGGCAGCAGCCAGCCGCTTCCGGCGGCCGGGGGGTCGGCGGGGATGCGCAGTCCCCGGCCGTCGGTCCGGGTGCAGGCGCTGCCCGGTACGTCCCAGCCCTGGGCGGTGCCGGGCGGCACCAGGAAGCCGACCGTGGCGCAGGCGCCGTCGTGGATGACCGGGCCGACGGCCTCCTGGGCCGCGCCGCGGCGCAGGATGTCGACCGCCTCCAGGCCCTGCCGCGCGGGGACGGTGACCAGGTCGCAGGGTTCGGGGACCGGGGGCGCGCCGTCCCCGCCGGCGGGCACCTCGGTGCCACTCGTCGCGGTCGCGGCCGTCGTCGTCGCGGGCGTCCGCGCGCCGGTCGCCGTGCCGGGATGCAACAAGGGACCTCTCCTCTCATCGCCGGACGGAGCCGGACTCCGCCACCGCATGGACCAACGCGCGGACCGCGTCAAGGGCTACGGTGCAGCACCGCCGCAAAGGGTGGCAGTTCATGGCGGATCGTGGGCGAGATACCCGTTTTGTCGGGAAACGCTGGGTGTGTGCCTCGTCACGGCAGGTACGTTCTTGCCCGCCGGGAGACCCGGCAACCGGCTTCCGGCTCGCACCAGAGAGGGCCCCGCCATGGTGTCGACAGGGGCAGTTCCCAACCTCGCCTTCCGGCGACTGCGCGGACAGCGGTCCGCCGGGGAGTTCGCCGCCGCGGTACGCAGGTCCGCCCGCGAGATCGGCGAGCAGGTCGCGTGCGACGCCCGTTACATCGGGCGCGTGGAGTCCGGCGAGATCCGCTGCCCCAACTACGCGTACGAACGGGTCTTCCTCCACATGTTCCCCGGGGCGAGCCTCGCGGACCTCGGCTTCTCCCCGCGTGAATCGGTACGCGGCCGGGCGGCCAGGCCCGCGGCGGAATCCCCGCCGTCCCCGACTTCCCCGCTGCTCGTGCTCGGCAGCGACACCGACGAGGAGAGCGACGTGCTGCGTCGCGCATTCATGACGGGCGGCACCACGGTGGCCGCCTCCCTGGGCCTGGGCCTCGGTGGCCCCGCCGTCGCCCTGCCCCTGCAACGCCGGGTCGGCGAGGCGGAGGTGAACGCCGTCGAGAGGGCGGTGCGCCAGATCCGGCTGCTCGACGACCGGCACGGCGGCGACGGCCTCTACCGGCGCGCCTCGCAGCCCCTGCGCACGGCCTACGCCCTGCTCGACTCCGGCGTCGCCGCCCGCCGCTCCACCGCGGACCGGCTGCACGCCGGCGCCGGCGAACTGGCGATCTCCGTGGGGTGGCTGGCCCATGACTCGGGCCGCTTCGCGGACGCCCGCTCGCACTACGCGGAGGCGCTGGCCACCGCGCGGGTGGCCGGGGACGCGGCGCTGGAGGCGCACGCCTTCTGCAACACCTCCTTCCTGGCCCGCGACACCGGCCGCCCCCGCGAGGCCGTCCGCGCGGCCGAGGCCGGGCAGCGCGCCGCCCGGCCGCTGGGCTCGCCCCGACTGGAGGCGCTGCTCTCGCTGCGCGAGGCGGGCGGGCGGGCCGGGCTCGGGGACCGTACCGGCTGCGAACGGGCGCTCGGCCGGGCGCACACCGCGTTCGCCAAGGGCCCGGGGGCCTCGGACCCGGAGTGGATGACGTTCTTCCGCGAGGCGGAGCTGGAGATGCTGGAGGCGCAGTGCTGGTCGGCGCTGGGCGAGTGGGCGCGGGCCGCCCGGCACGCCCGCCGGGCCACCCGGCTCCAGGACCCGCACTTCACCCGGAACCTGGCCCTCTACCGGACCGAGCTGACCATGGACCTGGCCCGCGCCGGTCTCACCGAGGAGGCCGCCGCGACCGGGCACCGGGTGCTGGACCTGCTCGACCAGGTCCAGTCCTCCCGGATCCGCACGATGCTGGCGAACGCGGCGTCGGTGCTGCGGCCGCGGGTCCGCGGCTCGGTGGACGTCAAGGACTTCCTGGACCGCCACGCGACGGCACGGGCCTCCGTGTAGCGCCGCGCCCTACCGCTCCAGGTGCCCGGTGTCGTTCCAGCGCTCGATCGCCGGGGCGTCGTACGCCCAGCCCAGCACGGAGAGCGAGGTCGGGTCCAGCCGGATGCGGGCCGCGAAGGAGGCGTGCTCGCCGAGCCAGCGCGCACCCAGCACCCGCAGGATGTGGCCGTGGCCGAAGACCAGGACGTCGCGGTCGGCCGAGCGCGCCCACTCCACGACCTCGTCGGCACGGGCCGAGACCTCGTCCAGCGTCTCCCCGTCCGGCACCCCGTCGCGCCAGATGAACCAGTCGGGCCGGATCGCCTTGATCTCGGCCGGCGTCATCCCCTCGTACGCGCCGTAGTCCCACTCCAGCAGCGCGTCCCACGGTTCGGCCCGCCCGCCGAAGCCCGCGACGGCGCAGGTCTCCGAGGCCCGTACGAGCGGGCTGGTGCGGACCTCCAGACCGGGCAGATCCGCCCACGGTCCGCTGTGAAGTCGCTCACCGAGCAGCTTGGCCCCCTCGCGCCCCGAGTCGAGCAGCGGAATGTCCGTCCTGCCGGTGTGATTGCCGCGGACGGACCATTCCGTCCGGCCGTGCCGGGCCAGCAGGATGCGCGGTGCCATGTGACGGTTCTCCCTGGAAAACTGAGACCTGAGGTGCGGAGATCTGAGATCTTGGACTTCGACGGGGACGGATCCGTCCGGGATGGAACGGGCGGAGCGGGGGAACGGAACGTCCGGATTTCCATCATCGCGCACCTGTGCGCGAGGCAACCCGCAGGGCCGTCACGGCGTCCCTGTGACCACAGACAGAATGAGCAGCTGTGGGGTGCCCGCCGGCACCCCCGGGGGAATCGCGGCCGACGTGCACCGTACGGTTGAACGCCCGTCGTCGGCCGCATGAACACATGATGGAGAGCTTCCGGATGCCGCTTGCCACCACCGCGCCCGAGCAGCGCCCCAGGCCCCGCTGGTGGACCGAGCTTCCGCTCCTGGCCCTGGTGTACGCGTGCTATTCGGGCGGCCGGCTCCTGGTCCGCGGCGACGTGTCCACGGCCGTGGACCACGGACTGCGGATCCTGGACCTGGAGAAGGCGCTCTACCTCAACGCCGAGCATCCGCTCAACCGGCTCTTCACCGCCCATGCCTCCATAGGCATACCGGCGGACTTCGCCTATGCCTCCCTGCACTACGTGGTCACCCCGGCCGTGCTCATCTGGCTGTTCCGGCGCCACTCCGAGGTCTACCGCCGGGCCCGTACCTGGCTCATGACCTCCACGATGCTCGGTCTGATCGGCTTCACGCTGATGCCGACCTGCCCGCCGCGGCTGCTGGACGCCACGCACGGCTTCGTCGACACGATGGCCCAGTACAGCGCGTACGGCTGGTGGGGCACCGAGGCCAGCGCCCCGCGCGGCATGGGCGGCATGACCAACCAGTACGCGGCGATGCCGAGTCTGCACGTGGGCTGGGCGCTGTGGTGCGGCATCCTGCTCTGGCGCCACGCCAAGCACCCGCTGCTGCGGGCCGCCGGGGTCGCCTACCCGCTGATCACCGTGTTCGTCGTGATGGGCACCGCCAACCACTACTTCCTCGACGCCGTGGCAGGTGCCGCCGTGATGGGGGTCGGGGCGCTGCTGGCCCGGCCCGTCATGCGTCTGGCCGACCGGGTCAAGGCGGCGGTGGGTGCGCGCTTCGCCCGGGTGTCCGCGCCGGTGGGCACCCCGGATGTCAGTGCCGGATGCAAGACTTCCGCGGGTGAGCGAATTCCCGGCCAGCGGACCTCCTCCGCAGACCCCGCCGACAGCGCGGCAACCGGCCCGGCTGCCCCGGCCGACGTCACCGCCGGAGCCGGGCGGGCCACCGGCGGCGACCCTGCGGCGGCGACTCGCTGAGCTGAGGGGGCCGGCGGTCGCGCCGCGTCCGCTGGACGCCCGCGCGCTGGCCGCCCTGGCCGCCAATCCCGGCTGCAGACGGCGCGCGCTGCTGGACGGGGCGGGGGTCGACAAGGGCGCCCTCGCCACCGCCCTCGGCTCCCCGGCCCCGTTCGGCCAGTCCCAGTTCGCCTTCATGCGGGGCAACGCCTTCGAGGCCCGCGTCAAGGCCGACGGGGGTACGGAGCTGATGCGGCTGCTGCACGACCGCTTCGGGGTGCCCGGCGAGCCGCCCCGGGACGTGGCGGTGCCCGATCTGGCGGCGGCCGGCCCCGAGGGGCGCGCGGCCCGCACCGCGCTGGCCCTGCGCGAGGCGACCGGCTCCGGCGGCTGGACGCTGCTCGACCACCCGATGCTGGCCCTGGAGGTGGCGGGCTCCCCCGCCTATCTGGAGCCGGACGCGGTGGTGGTCCATCCCGACGGCACCTGGACGGTCGTCGAGATCAAGTCCTTCCCCATGATCGACGGCTCCGCCGACGCCGCGAAGGTCGGCGCCGCCGCCCGCCAGTCCGCCGTCTACGTCCTGGCGCTGGAGCGGGTCGCGGACGCGACCGGCGGGGCGACGGTGGACCACCGGGTGCTGCTGGTCTGCCCCAAGGACTTCTCCAACCTGCCCACCGCCTCCGTCGTCGACGTCCGCAAGCAGCGCGCGGTCACCCGCCGCCAGCTGACCCGGCTCACCCGGATCGAGGAGATCGCCGACGCCCTCCCCGAGGGCACCACCTTCGACCCCGCGTCCTCGCCCCAGGAGCTGTGCACCGCCGTCGACGCGGTCGCGGCGGCCTATGCGCCGGAGTGCCTGGCCGCCTGCGAGCTGGCCTTCCACTGCCGGTCCCGGGCCCGGGACGCGGGTGCGGTCGAGGCGCTGGGGCGCGGGGTCCGCGGTGAGCTGGGCGGACTGACCACGGTCTCCGGGGTGCTGGCCGCCGCCGCGGGCAAGGAGGGCGATCCGGCGGACCCGACGGTCGCCGCGCTGCGCCGGGCGGCGGCGCTGCGCGCCGAGGCGCTGGAGGGCGGTGCGGCATGTCGCTGATCACCACCCTGGCCCGGCTGGAGGCCGTGGAGAGCGGGCGCGCGCAGCCGACGGCCACGGTCCGCCACCGCCATCTGGTGGAGCGGCCGCTGGTGCTGGTGCCGCTGACCACGGCGGGCGAGGCGGGCGCGCCGCTGGGCGCGCTGGTGGGCACGGACCGGGACGCGCCCCGGCTGCTGACGGTGGCCCAGCCGCGCGACCGGGATCTGCGCTTCTCCTTCCTGGCCGAGCTGGCCGAGGCGGTCCTGCCGGCCGTCGAGGCGTACGCGGACGAGGTCGAGCCCGTCGAGCGGAACGAGACGGATCCCGCGACGGGCAGGCGGACGAAGGTCGAGGCGGAGCTGTGCCTGGACGCGGCGCAGCTGATCGTGCCGAGCCGGGCGGGCATCGAGTTCGTCCGGCTGCTGGGGCGCTCGATGCGGTTCCGGCGCACCGCCGAGGACGATCCGGACACCCCGTATCCGGCGCCCGTCCGGGTGCCGCTGCTGGGCCGCTGGCTGACGCACTACGGGGAGCGGGCCCGGGTGCCGGGCTCCTCGCTGCTGCTGGCCGCCACGGACCTGCTGAACCGGCACTGGGCGACCGGCCAGTCCTCGCTGGAGGACCAGCATCTGGGCGCCCTGCTGGCCTGGATCGATCCGCCGGCGGGCGAGTCGGGGGCCGAGGCCGCGTTCCGCGCCGAGCTGGCCAGGGACGCCGGTGGCCAGTTGCTCTGTCCGCCGGCCGGTCCGGCCACCGATCCGGACTTCGACAACCGGCTGCTGGCCCCGGCGATCGAGCGGTTCGACCGGGCGCGCACGGCGCTGGCCTCGGCCGAGGACGGCCTGGCGGCCGACGCCCGGCTGGCGGAGCTGACGGCGGCCGAGCGGGAGATCCGGGGGCTGCTGGCCGGGGTGATGCGGCCGACCTGGGACGCGGTGTGGCACGCCCTGGACCTGCTGCGGGAGCTGCCGGAGGGGGCCGGGGCGGAGGACCGCTGGACGCGGGACCGCTGGTCGTTCACCAGCCACCGCGACCGGGTGCGGGCCGGTGAGCCGCCGCAGCCGCGCCGGGACGACGCGGTCACGGCCGCCCGCAAGCTGGCCGCGCGCGAGACGGCGCAGGCCCAGCTGGAGGCCCAGGAGGCACTGGACGATCCGCTGGTGCTGGCCGGCCGTCGGCTGGCGGGCGAGGCGTTCCTCGGCGAGGTGGCCGCGGTGGAGATGGCGTACAGCGAGTCCAAGCGGCCCTCGCCGCGCCCGCTGGTGACCGTGCGCACCGACGAGCGGCCCCAGCTCGGCGAGCGCGTGAAGGTCTACCGCACGCTGGACGGCAAGCCGCAGACGGCGGAGTTCGCGGGGTACGGCCCGGCGGACGGCGAGGACGGCGCGCCCGCGCTGGTGCTGCGGATCCTGGACCGGATGGGCCGGGGCAGGGAGCCGGCGCCGGGGTCCGTTCCCGGGCCGGGTGAGCGCATCGCCTGGACCCTGTTCGAGCACGACCAGCGCGGCGGGCCGCGGCTGCCGGACGCGGAGGAGACGCCGTGGACCCACGGCGGCCCGCCCGGCGGCGCCGACACCGCCGAGCGTCCCGACCCCGTGACCCCGGAGGACCTGCTGTGACGGCCGTATTCGACCCGGGCGCGGCGGCGGACCTGGCCACCGCCCGGATCCTGGAGGACACGCTGCACGGGACCGCCCGGGGCATCGTGGTGGACTCCCCGCCGGGGGCCGGCAAGTCGACGCTGGTGGTGCGGGCCGCGCGGGAGCTGGCCGCGGCCGGCCGGCCGCTGATGGTGGTGGCGCAGACCAACGCGCAGGTCGACGACCTGGTGGTACGGCTGGCGGAGAAGGACCCGGGGCTGCCGGTGGGCCGGCTGCACAGCAATGACTCCGACCCGTACGACAAGGTGCTCGACGGCCTGGACAACGTGCGCAAGTCGGCGAAGGCGGCGGATCTGGCGGGGCTCGACGTCGTCATCTCGACGGCGGCGAAGTGGGCCCATGTGAAGAACGTGGAGCCGTGGGGGCACGCGATCGTCGACGAGGCGTACCAGATGCGTTCGGACGCGCTGCTGGCGGTGGCCGGGCTCTTCGAGCGGGCGCTGTTCGTCGGTGATCCGGGCCAGCTGGACCCGTTCTCGATCGTGGGCGCGGACCAGTGGGCGGGGCTGAGCTACGACCCCTCGGCCAGCGCGGTGAGCACGCTGCTCGCGCACAATCCGGAGCTTCCGCAGCACCGGCTCCCGGTGTCCTGGCGGCTGCCGGCCTCGGCCGCGCCGCTGGTGTCGGACGCCTTCTACCCGTACACCCCGTTCCGCAGCGGTACGGACCACGGGGACCGGCGGCTGTCGTTCGGGGTGGCGTCGGACGGTTCGGCGGCGGACCGGGTGCTGGACGAGGCGGCGGAGTCGGGCTGGGGGCTGCTGGAGCTTCCGGCCCGGCACACCCCGCGCACCGATCCGGAGGCGGTCCGGGCGGTGGCCGGGGTGGTGCGCCGGCTGCTCGACCGGGGCGGGGCCGCCGTCAGCGAGCGCTCCGAGGTTCCCGCTCCGGTGACGGCGGACCGGGTGGCTGTCGGCACGGCCCACCGGGACCAGGCGGCGGCGGTGCGGGCGGCCCTCGCCGAGCTGGGGGTGTCCGGCGTCGCGGTGGACACGGCCAACCGGCTCCAGGGCCGCGAGTTCGATGTGACGGTGGTCCTCCATCCGCTGTCGGGGCGCCCGGACGCCACCGCGTTCCATCTGGAGACGGGCCGGCTGTGCGTGCTGGCGTCCCGGCACCGGCACGCGTGCATCGTGGTGTGCCGGGAGGGCGTGGCGGAGCTGCTGGACGAGCATCCGTCCACGGAGCCGGTGCAACTGGGGGTCACGGTCAAGTTCCCCGACGGCTGGGAGGCGAACCACGCGGTGCTGGCACATCTGGCGGAACACCGGGTGGCCTGGCGCCCGTGACCACCGCACCGGCCCCCGGTCCGTCCGGCGCCGAGCGCGTCGCCACCCGACTGACGGACGGAGTCCGGCACGCCGCCGGAGGCGGCCAACGGCTACAGCCCCCGACGGCTGGGAGGCGAACCACGCGGTGCTGGCACATCTGGCGGAACACCGGGTGGCCTGGCGCCCGTGACCACCACACCGACCCCCGGTCCGTCCGGCGCCGAGCGCGTCGCCACCCGACTGACGGACGGAGTCCGGCACGCCGCCGGAGGCGGCCAACGGCTACAGCCCCCGACGGCTGGGAGGCGAACCACGCGGTGCTGGCACATCTGGCGGAACACCGGGTGCGCGCGGGGTGTTGAGTGCGGGGGCGCGGGCGGTCGTGGGCACCCCGGGGCGCCCTTGCGCCCGCCCGGACAATGGAGGGTGGCCGCCCGGCCACCGGAGGAGGACGACACCCATGGCACAACCCGAGCGGAACGAGCAGCAGAGGCTGCGCCCCGCACCGCTGCTCTTCGAGCCGTCGGCGGCGGTCGCCGATCCCGAGCACTTCTTCGACCTGGAGTCGATGGAGGACCCGAAGGAGCTGCTCGGCCGGGCCACCGAGCTGACGCTGGCGTTCCGCGCGGCGACGGACCGGGCCGTGGAGTTCCAGGCGATCGCGGCGGCCCAGCTGGCCGATCCGCGCCGCTTCGACCGGCTGTCGACGGCGGACATCGCCCGGCGGGCGGAGTGGACCGAGGACTACGCGGTGAAGATGGTGGAGTTCGGCCGCAGCCTGCTGAACGAGCGCCGGCCCTGACGCGGTGACCGCGGGGGGGGCGGCACGGGACGCGGAGGTGCCGGCGGCCGGTTCTCCGGGCGTCCGGCGGGGTGCGGCGGGCAGGGCCCCGGAGGGCGTCGCCCGTGCCGCTCCGATGACTCCGCGTAGTCGCGTCGACCCACCTGGCATATGCCAGCCGCGCAAGATACCCCCTGGCACCCCACCCTGTCCCGATTTTCGGCAACTCTCGGAATCCGTGTGATCACTCCGGGTAGACCTGTGCACATGACCGCATGGCTGCCTGACGAAACGACCCTGCATCACGGCGACGGCCCCCGCACCCCCGCCGGGGGCGACGGCGAGGACATCTTCGCCCTCCTGCGCGAGCAGGCCGGGAACCGGACCGCCCAGGTGACCGCGGCCGGCGCCGCCTGGCTGGCCGGGGCCACCGCGTATCCGCGCAGCACCCTGGCCCAGTGGGAGTCGCATCCCTCGGCCCCGGGCGTCCTGCCGTGCGGCTCCGCCTTCGACGTGGTGAACGTGCCGACGCTCTTCGGGCGGCGGATGCTGGAGCATCTGTGGGCGGACGGTCCGGGTTCGGGTCCGGTCGCCTCGCACAGGGGCCGGATGCTGCTCTTCGCCAGCCCCGGCACGGCCCAGCGACTGCCCTCGCTGCTCGACTGGGAGGAGTGGGGCTGCGGCCCGTCCGGGCCCTCCGGGCGGACGGCGGCTGGCCCCGGGGACACCGCCCCGCGGGTGCCTCCGCTGCTCTGCCACGGCGCCGGGGACGCGGTGACGGTCCCGCCCCTGACCTGCGGTCCCGGGTACACCGGACCCCGCTGGCTGGTCGCCCCGGACACCCGCAGTCCCTGGCTCCCGGGGCCGGACGCGCTGCTCTGGGCCTGTGTCCGGGTGGCCCGCGCGGTGCCCGCTCCGCCCCCGCGTATTTCGATTTTTCCTCCCGCCGATCAGGGTGCTAAGGTCTACGACGTCAGCAGGCGCCGCTAGCTCAGTTGGTTAGAGCAGCTGACTCTTAATCAGCGGGTCCGGGGTTCGAGTCCCTGGCGGCGCACCGACGGAAGAAGCCCCTCGCGGAAGCGGGGGGCTTCTTCGTTGTCCGGACACCCTCCGAGGCCGCCTCAGGTGCCGGTGGTGATCCGTACGGTCCACGCGCCCGACGGCGTCCGGTCGGCCACCTCGACCGTGGCGTGCCCGCCGGGCACCGAGTAGGTCTCGCCGACCCGGAGCGGGGCGTCGGCGAGCGGCGGGTAGACGGAGCGGTCCCAGCAGGCGTCGGTGCCGGGGTGGGTGTCGAGGACGTCGACGGGGCCGCCGCCCGAGGGGGTCTCGTTCCGGATCCGGTAGAGGAGCACGCCCTCGGAGCAGGTGGTGCCGTCGTTGCCGGTGGCGCTGCGGGCCTCGATGCCGACGGCGGTGCCCTCGCCGGTCCGGATGACGGCGAGCCGGGTGCCCATGGAGGCGCCGCGGACGGGCACGGAGGACATCGGTTCCAGGGTGAGCACCCGGCTGCTCTGGACGCAGACCACCTGCCGGTCGTCGAGCCAGCCCAGCTTCCACTTGTGCCAGCCGAAGAGGTCGGGGGCGAGGCCGAACTGGCTGCCCATGACGTCCCAGTCGCCGACGTAGGTGTCCCAGTCGCCCTTGCCGTCGGAGGGGCGGTGGTAGAGGTCGGGCAGGTCGAAGACGTGGCCGGTCTCGTGGGCGAGGACGTTGTGGTCCGGCGGGTGGTGCTCGAAGACGGTGACCACGCGCCGGATGTCCGTGCCGTCGGCGCGCAGCGGCCGGTCGAAGTTGACGACCTTGGTGGCGTCGGAGTCGACGCCGGGGGCGTCCGGGTCCGCGACGAGATAGACGATGTCGTACCGGGAGAAGTCGACCCGGGGGTTCGCGGCGTCGATCGCGTCGCGGAGGTAGGCGCTGCGCCGGTCGTCGGCCCAGTCGCGCTGTATGCCGTACGCGGACGAGGGCCGGGGCATCCGGATCCACCGGCGCTCGGGGTGCGGGCGCAGGGTGAACTTGCCGTACGAGGCGCGCTGGAAGAAGCGGGTGGTGGCCGGGAAGTAGTCGGCGGCCAGTTCGGCGGGGGTGGTGAGGGGCCGGGAGTCGGGGAACGAGAGGAAGACCATCACCGCGTCGAGGGCGCGGTCGGGGCGCGGATAGGCGCCGTTCCAGTCGTCCAGGCCGAGGGAGTGGTGGGCGTCGGTGCGGGGCAGGGCGCAGGGTTCGGCCGTGCCGGTGGCGGCGGAGGCGGGGCCGGCCACGAGCGAGGTGGCGGCGACCGCGAGGAGGGAGATCAGTCCGGCGGCGAGCGCGCGCGGGGTGGGTCTCTCCACCCTTCGGGGCCCGTACTGACGCGGCACATCTACCTCCGGTGCGGGTGCGGACTCCAGCGGCCTGGTCACCACCTTGGGGCGGTTCGGGAGGTACGTCCTGTTGGGCTGCCCCACTCGGGTCAGCCACCGGAGTACCCACTATGCTCACGTACAGTCACAATCGATCACCGGAGCAACGCGGAAGAACAGAGCCGCGCAGAAAGAGTCAGTCGCGGACAAAGCGGACGGGTGCCGTCGTGGGCCGTGCGCGGGGGAAGCGGCCCCGGACCGTCGGGGCGCTGGAACGGCCGAGGCACCAGCCTCTATGCTTCACCTCGCTTTCCCGCGCGGTCCGCGCCCCTGACAACGGCGTTCCACGCGGCGGGCCGGTCCGGCCGGAGGCGTCCGGAACAGAACTGCACGGCGGGAGCGAACGGTGAGCGGAACCTCCGAGGGGCCCAGGCCCCCGGCAGGCACGACCCCCTCGTCCCCACCCCCTAAGGTCACGGAACGTGACGAAGCGTGGCGGTGCGCCGGTACGGCCGCCGAGGCGCACGACTACCGGGCGGCCTTCCGGGCCGCGACGCTCCCGATGGCCGTGGTGGACCACGAGGGGCTGATCGTCACCGCCAACGAGGCGCTGGGCGCGCTGGCCGGGACCGGTGCCGCGGCCCTGACCGCGCAGTCGGCCTCGGACCTGGTCGACCTCGGCGCGGACGGCCGCACCTGGCACGCGTACCGCGAGGTGCTGCACGGCCGCCGCTCCCGCTTCCGCTGCACCCGCCGCCTCAAGCACCCCGACGGACGCTCCCTGTGGGCGGAGATCACCGTCGTGCCGATGGCCGCTCCCCCGGACCGGGCGGACGCGGCGGGCCCCGGCCAGGTCCTGATGTCCGTGGCCGACGTCAGCGACCGTCGCGAACTGCGCAAACGATTGCGCCACCTCCAGATGCACGACCCGGTGACCCGGCTGCCCAACCGGACGCTGTTCTTCGAACGGCTCTCGGCGGTCCTGGGGCCGGGCCCGTACCGGGACGACGCCGGCCGGATCGGGCTCTGCTACCTCGATCTGGACGGCTTCAAGGCGGTCAACGACACCCTGGGCCACCGCACCGGCGACCGGCTGCTGGCCGCCGTGGCCGCCCGGCTCACCGACTGCGCCGCCCAGGGCGGGGAGCACGCGCTCGGTCCGCATCTGGTGGCCCGGCTGGGCGGCGACGAGTTCGCCGTCCTGGTCGAGGAGTCGACCGGCACCCGGCAGCTGACCGAACTGGCGCGCACCCTGCTCGGCGCCCTCCAGCAGCCCTTCGACCTGGCCGGCCAGCGGCTCGCGGTCTCCGCCTCGATCGGTGTGGTGGAGCGTCCGGTGGCGGGCACCTCGGCCACCGGGCTGATGCAGGCAGCCGACACCACGCTCTACTGGGCGAAGGCCGACGGCAAGGCCCGCTGGACCCTGTTCGACCCCGAGCGCAACGCCCACCGCATGACCCGCCAGGCGCTCTCCTCCACGCTCCGCCCCGCCGTGGAGCGCGGGGAGTTCACCGTGGAGTACCAGCCGCTGGTCGGGATGGCCGACGGGGTGGTGCGCGGGGTGGAGGCGCTGGTGCGCTGGAACCATCCGCAGTTCGGTCTGCTCGCGCCGAATCGGTTCGTCGCGATCGCCGAGGAGGACGGTTCGATCGTGCAGCTGGGGCGGTGGGTGCTGCGCTCGGCCTGCCGGCAGGCCAGGGCCTGGCAGCTCGCCCACCCGGACGAGCCGCCGCTGTTCATCAGCGTCAACGTCGCCGTACGCCAGGTCTGGGACTCCGACCTGGTCACCGATGTGGCGGAGATCCTCGCCGAGACCGGCCTGGACCCCTCGCTGCTCCAGCTGGAGCTGACCGAGTCGGCGGTGATGGGCTCGGCGGGCCGGCCGCTGCGGGCGCTGCAGTCCCTCAGCGACATGGGGGTGCGGATCGCCATCGACGACTTCGGCACCGGCTACTCCAACCTCGCCTATCTGAGCCGGCTGCCGGTCTCCGCGCTGAAGCTGGACGGCGCCTTCGTCCGGGGCTTCCGCTACGAGGACGGCACGCATCCCACCCCCGCCGACGAGACGATCGTGGAGGCGATGGTGCAGCTGGCCCACCGCCTCGGCCTCACCGTCACCGCGGAGTGCGTGGAGACGGCGGGCCAGGCGGAGCGGCTGCGCCGGATCGGCTGCGACACCGGTCAGGGCTGGCTGTACTCCCGCGCGGTCGCCCCGGAGCGCATCACGGAACTGATCGGCGCGCGGGCCGTGGCCCAGGCCCCGGGCAGCCCGTGACCGTCCCCGGCCCGTGACTGTTCCCGGCCCCGGGCCGTCCGCGGACTCCGGGGCTCAGGCCGCGGGCATCCCGTAGGCGTCGGCGATCAGGCCGTAGCTGCGCAGCCTGGCCTCGCCGCCGTGTGCGTTGGCGGTGATCATCAGCTCGTTCGCGCCGGTCCGCTTGACCAGGTCGTCGAGGCCGGTGCGGACCTCGTCCGGGGTGCCGTGGACGATGTTGACGAGCCAGCTGTCGACGAACTCGCGCTCCATCGGGGAGAAGGCGTACGCCTCCGCCTCCTCGGGCGTCGGGACCAGTCCGGGCCGCCCGGAGCGCAGCCGGAGCATCGACAGGGCGCCGGTCAGCACCTCGCGGCGGGCCTCCGCCTCGTCCTCGGCGGCCAGCGCGGCCACCCCGATCAGGGCGTACGGCTCGTCCAGGACCGCCGACGGCTTGAAGGACTCGCGGTACAGCTCCAGGGCGGGCACGGTGTTCTGCGCCGAGAAGTGGTGGGCGAAGGCGAAGGGCAGCCCGAGCAGTCCGGCCAGCCGGGCGCTGAAACCGGAGGAGCCGAGCAGCCAGAGCGGCGGACGGGCCGGAGACTGGACGCCGCCGTCGGCGGTGGCCTGGACGGGGCCGGGGACGGCGTGGATCCGGGCGTAGGGGTGGCCGTCGGGGAAGTCGTCGTCGAGGAACCGGGTCAGCTCCATGAGCTGCTGCGGGAAGTCGTCCGCGCCCTCGTTCAGCCGGTCGGTGCGGCGCAGCGCGGCGGCCGTGGCGCCGTCGGTGCCGGGCGCGCGGCCGAGGCCGAGGTCGATGCGGCCGGGGGCCATGGCCTCCAGCGTGCCGAACTGCTCGGCGATGACGAGCGGGGCGTGGTTGGGCAGCATGACGCCGCCGGAGCCGAGCCGGATGCGCTCGGTGCGGGCGGCGGTGTGGGCGAGGATCACGGCCGGCGAGGAGGAGGCGACCCCGGGCATGGAGTGGTGCTCGGCGACCCAGTAGCGGTGGTAGCCGCGGGACTCGGCGAGCCGGGCGATCTCCACCCCGGTCCGCAGCGCCTGGCTCGCGGTGCGGCCCTTCCCGACCGTCACCAGGTCCAGTACGGACAGGGGTACGGGCGCCGTCCCCCGCGCCTCGCCACGGATCTCGTCGCCTCGGGTCTCGTCCACGTCCTGGCCTCTCCGGTGGTGCTCGCGTCGTTGCTTCCGGTCCGGAGAAGCCCAACAGGAGGATGACTCCGTTTATTCCGGGCCCCGGTTGTTCCCGGCCCCGGCCGCGCCGCTCCGGGTCAGGGCCGCCGGGTGTGCGCGTACGCCCGGCGCCGGGTGGGGGTCACGGGCGCCGGGGCGGCCTCGCGGCCCGCGAACAGGGCGCCGAGCCGGGGCGCCCAGGCGGGGCGGTCGGCCAGGCGCAGGGCCTCCCGGGCCGCGACCTGGTTGGCCGTGAGGACAGGTTTGCCCAGGGCCTCCTCCAGCGCGGGGAGCGAGCCGACGGTGTGCAGGGCGGTGTCCGGCAGCAGAACCGCGTCGGCCTCCGGGCGGTCCGCCGCCGCGGCCAGTTGCGCCACCCGCTCCGGGCCCCACTCCGCGGCCTCGGCGGCGGACGCCGCGCCCGCCGCGTGCGTGGCGACCACCTCGACGCCCGCCTCGCCGAGGAACGCGGTGAACCGCGCGGCGATCTCCTCGGGGTAGGTGGCGGCGACCGCGACCCGGGCGGCGCCCAGCCTCCGTACGGCGTGGACGAAGCCGATCGAGGTGCTGGAGGCGGGAACGCCCGCCGCTCGGGCCACGGCCATCACCTGGTCGTGGGCGCCCTGCCGCCCGTACAGGAAGCTGCCCGCGTCGCACGCCCAGACGACGGACTGCACCCCGGAGCGCTGGAGCTCCTCGATCCCGGGGAGGAGCAGTCCGGTGGCGCCCAGGGCGCGCAGGGCGTCCTCGCGGTAGGCGTCGTCGGGGCACTCGGTGCGGTGCACGACGAGTCTGATGGTGCTGTCGAGGAGGATCTCCAGGCGCGGGAAGTCGTCCTGTGCGCCCTGGCCCGGGTAGAGGAATCCGACGGTCGTCATGTCCACCCTTCCTGTCCGGTGCGGCACGGCCCGGACGAGACGGGGCGGACCGCGGCGTTCCGGCCGCGTTCCCCGCCTCGGTTCCAGTATTCCTCGCATCCGGTGCGGGGACGCGCCGGTGGAGGTCGCGGCCGGTTGACGGGCCGGGGGGCTGCTGCGAGCGTGGAAGGACCGTCCGTCTCGGCCGACGCGGAGGAACCGCCCGATGCCGGAGCAGCCCGTTCTGCTCGTTCTGGACGCCGATCCGTCACCCCGGCTCGGCGCGCTGACGGGCCGGGTGCGCGTCCGGCGCACCGACGGCGCGGGGCTGGCCGCGGCGCTCGCGGAGGCCGATGCGCTGCTGGTCTGGGACACCGGCTCCGACGCGGTGCGCGGGGCCTGGCCCGGGTCCGGACGGCGTCCGGCCTGGGTGCATGTGGCGGGCCCCGACGTGGACCGGGTGGTCTGCCCGGAGCTGGCGGCGGGCGGGACGGTGCTGACCCGGGCGCGGGGCGTCTTCGAGCGGCCGGTCGCGGAGTACGTGGCCGGGCTGCTGCTGGCCTTCGCCCAGGACTTCCCCGGTTCGCCGGGGAGCCGGCGGGGCCGTACGCCGGTGCTGCTGGCCGGTTCGCGCGCGGTGGTCGTCGGGGCCGGGCCGGTCGGGCGCGAGACGGCCCGGCTGCTGATGGCGCTCGGGGTGGAGGTGGCGCTGGTGGGGCGCACCGCGCGGCGCACGATCCACGGCATGGACGATCTGGACCGGCTGGCCGCGGCCGCGGACCGGGTGGTCGCCGCCCTGCCGCCGACGCCGCTCACCCGGGGCCTGTTCGACCGGCGGTTCTTCGGGCTGATGCAGCCCTCGGCCGTGTTCGTCAACGTGGGCAGCGCGGCCTCGGTGGCCGAGGACGAGCTGGCCGCCGCGGTGCGCGCCCGGTGGATCGCGGGGGCGGCGCTGGACGGACCGGCCGGCGCACCGGCGGAGGTGCCGGGGCTGCTCGTGACGCCCCGCCGGGCCGGGGCGGTCGCGGGCCGGCACGACCGGCTGGCCGAGCAGTTCGTCGCGCTGTACGAACGGTGGGCGGCCGGCGAGGAGTTGCCGCATCCGGTGGACCCGGCGCTCGGCTACACACCGGGTCCGTGACCCCGGCACCGGACACCCGGGATTCGGACACGGGAAGGTCACCCTCCGGCCACCGTTCGATTACATGAGGCGGTTTCCTGCATAGACGTACGGGATCGGGCAGGCGCCAACCCTGTCCGGACTGTGCGACCCCTTCAGGAGATTGCGAACATGGCTGACTTCCCGAACCTGTCCCGCCGGGGCTTTCTCAACCGATCGGCCGCCGTGGGAGGTCTCCTCGTCGTCCCCGGGCTGCTCGCCGCGTGCAGCAAAACCGACTCCGGCTCGGCGGACGGGAAGGGGGCGCTCGACAAGCTCCGCGACCAGGGCTACGTCCGGGTCGCGTACGCCAACGAGGCGCCGTACGGCTACATGGAGGGCAAGGAGCTCAAGGGCGAGGCGCCCGCGCTGCACCGGGAGATCTTCAAGGCCCTCGGGGTCGACGAGCTGAAGCCGACGCTCTCCGACTGGGACGGTCTGATCCCCGGTCTCCAGGCCGGGAAGTACGACGTGGTCAGCGCCGGGATGGCGATCACGCCGGAGCGCTGCGCCAACGCCCTGTTCTCCGAGCCGGAGTTCATCTCCCCCACCGCGATGATGGTGAAGAAGGGCAATCCGGAGAAGATCACCGATCTGGCCTCCGCGAAGGCCGCCGGGATCACCGTCGGCGTCATGGCCGGCGCGGTCGAGGGTTCGTACGCCGAGGGCGCCGGGATATCCAAGGGGAAGATCAAGACCCTCCAGAAGCCGCAGGACGGGGCGGACGCGGTGAAGGGCGGCCGGGTCGACGCCTTCCTGCTGACCGGCATCTCGCTGCGCTGGCTGGCGAAGACCAACCCGGAGACCGAGGTCACCGAGGCCTTCCTGCCGGAGCTGGACGGGGTCAAGCAGTACAGCCCCGGCGGCGCCGTCTTCCGCAAGGGCAACGAGGAGCTGCGGGACGCCTTCAACCGCGAGCTGAAGAAGATCGTCGCGGACAAGTCGCGCTATGTGCAGCTGCTCCAGGACTACGGCTTCGGGGCCACCGAACTCCCGCCGGCCACCCTGAAGACGGCCGACCTCTGCAAGGGCTGACAGGGACGGAACCCACCGCATGAGTGATTTCTTCTCCGCCCTCACCGACGATCTGCCCCAGCTCCGCTCGGGCCTGTGGGTGACCCTGGAGGCCACCGTCCTGGGCGCCCTGACGGCCCTGGTGCTCGCCTTCGCGCTCGGCCTGATGTCGGTCAGCGGGCTGATCGCGGTGCGCGGCGTCTCCCGGGTGGTCGTGGAGTTCTTCCGCGGCACCTCGCTGTACGTCCAGCTGTTCTGGCTCTACTACGCGATGCCGCTGCTGACGGGGTACGAGCTGACGCCGCTGCTCTGCGGGGTCGTCGCGTTCGGGCTCAACTACGGGGCCTACGGCGCCGAGGTGGTGCGCGGCGCGATCAACTCCGTACCGCGCGCGCAGTACGAGGCGGCGGTGGCGCTCAACATGACGCCGCTGCACCGGATGCGCAAGGTGATCCTGCCCCAGGCGTGGGTGCAGATGATCCCGTCCTTCACCAATCTGCTGATCCAGCTGCTGAAGTGCACACCGCTGCTCTGGCTGATCTCGGCGGCCGATCTGATGACCGCGATCGAGCAGCTGCGCAGCCGCACCGGTGAGACGCTCGCCGCCTACGGGACGCTGCTCGTCTGCTACTTCGTGCTGGCGTACGCGCTGACGCTGCTGATGAACCTGCTGGAGCGGTCGGCCAAGCGGCGGCTCGGCCTGGACACCGGCGGGGGCGGCCTGCTGAAGTCCCGCAGCGCCGTGACCGCCCCGGCCTCCGGAGGTGCCCGGTGAACGAGGGATTCGACTGGGGCGCGGCGCGCGACGCGCTGCCGCTGCTCCTCGACGGCTTCGAGGTCACCCTGCTGGCCACCGTCCTCGGGACGCTGGTCGCCGCGGTCCTCGGGCTGGCGATCGCGGTCGCCGGGCGGGCGCCGACGCGCTTCGTGACGGTGCCGGTGAAGGCGGTGACGGAGTTCGTCCGCTCGACCCCGCTGCTGGTGCAGCTGGTCGGCGCGGCGGCGCTGTTCACCTCGGTGGAGCCGCTGACGGTCGGCATCGTGGTGCTCGGCATCCACTACGCCGCGTACACCTCGGAGGTGTACCGGGCGGGGATCGACGCGGTGCCGAAGGGGCAGTGGGAGGCCTGCCGGGCGCTGTCGCTGCCGGCCCGGCGGACCTGGCAGGCGGTGATCCTGCCGCAGGCGGTGCGCAAGGTGCTGCCCGCGCTCGGGAACTACGCGATCTCGATGTTCAAGGAGACCCCGTTCCTGGCCGTGATCACGGTGCAGGAGATGGTCTTCGAGGCCCGGAAGTACGGCGGCGACCACTTCGCCTACACCGAGGTGTTCACCCTCGCCGGCCTGGTCTTCCTGGTCGCGAGCTACCCCACCTCGCTGCTGATGAGAAAACTGGAGAAGCGCCTTGGCCACTGAGCCCCTCCCCCTGCAGAAGACGGCGGCCACGGCCCCCGAGGATGCCCTTGCGGCCCCCGCCCCGGACGCCCCGGCCCAGCCGCTGATCCGTTTCGACAAGGTCGTGAAGCGGTACGGCGACCATGTGGTGCTCGACGAGCTGGACTTCACGGTCGAGCGCGGCGAGCACGTCACCCTGATCGGGCCCAGCGGCTCGGGCAAGACCACGATCCTGCGGCTGCTGATGACGCTGGAGAAGGTCAGCGGCGGGGTGATCCGGATCGGCGGCGAACCGCTCTCGCACATGCGGGCGGCGGACGGCTCGCTGAAGCCCGCCTCGGAGAAGCATCTGCGCGAGGCGCGGAAGAAGATCGGCATGGTCTTCCAGCAGTTCAACCTGTTCCCCAACATGAAGGTGCTCCAGAACATCACGGAGGCGCCGGTCAGCGTGCTGGGCATGGACCGGGACCGGGCGGAGGCCCGCGCCCGGGAGCTGCTGGAGCTGGTGGGGCTGTCGGGGAAGACCGACGCGCACCCCTCGCAGCTCTCCGGAGGCCAGCAGCAGCGGGTGGCGATCGCCCGCGCGCTGGCGATGGAGCCGGAGATCCTGCTCCTGGACGAGGTGACCTCCGCGCTCGACCCGGAGCTGGTGGCCGGGGTGCTGGAGCTGCTGGGCGACATCGCGCGGAACACCGACATCACGATGGTCTGCGTGACGCACGAGATGAACTTCGCACGCGATGTCTCGAAAAAGGTACTGATGTTCGACGCCGGGCGGGTCGTGGAGGCCGGCCCGCCGGAGAAAATCTTCACCGACCCGTCGCACGAACGCACGCGCGAATTCCTCAACGCGGTGCTGTGACCTCGGCATCCACCGCGCGCCGATGACTCTGGCATATGCCAGACGGGTGCGCCCCAGCCAGTGGCGCCGGGGCGCCCCGATCAGTCCCCAACACCCGCCCCCGAACGCCCCCTTGGCGGCTATCGTGGAGCCAGAGCTTGCGGTCACAACCTGGTAGGGGGACACCGTGGCGTTGAAGCCCGAACCGACCGCACCGTTCCACTCGGTGCAGTACGCCCTGCGCGTCCTCGAAACGGTCTCCAAGCACGGCAACGGGGTCACGGACACCCAGATCGCCCGCGAGACCGGTCTGCCGACCGGCCATCTCGCCTCCCTGCTCCTGACCCTGCGCCGCGAGGGCTACGTCGAGCAGATCACCGACGGCGCCTACGTCATCGGCGCCTCGCTGCTGCTCCTGGGCTCCGGCGCCGCCCGTCGACAGGCCCTGGAGGCCAGACTCCAGCAGACCCTCGCCCAGCTGCGCGACTCGGTGGGCGCCGCCGTCTACATCAGCCGGTACGTGGACGGCGAGATCCGCGTCACGCAGTACGCCGACGGCCCGCGCACCCCCGCGGTCAACGAGTGGGTCGACTTCCGCTCCACGGGCCACGCCTCGGCGATCGGCAAGTGCCTGCTGACCCAGCTGGACCAGAACGGGCGGCGCGACCACCTCGCGCGGCACAAGATAGCCCGCCTGACCTCCCGGACCATCACCAGCGAGAAGGTCCTCTTCTCCAAGCTCGACGCCCAGCCGGCCACGGTGCCGGTGCTCGACCTCCAGGAGTACGCGGTGGGCACGGTCTGCGCCGCGGTGCCGCTGACGGCGGGATCGTCGGCCGGCTGCCTCGCGCTCTCCCTCCCGGTCGAGCACGCCCACCGGCTGCGCGCGGCGGCCGAGACCCTGAACCGCCGCGCGGCCCCGGTCCTGCTCTCGCTGGCCCTGTAGGCCCGCTCCCCGGGGCCCGCGGGCACGTGTCATCAGCACCCCCGGGGACCAGGTATTATTTTCGAGTCAGCAGGCGCCGCTAGCTCAGTTGGTTAGAGCAGCTGACTCTTAATCAGCGGGTCCGGGGTTCGAGTCCCTGGCGGCGCACAGACAGCACACGAGGCGGTCTCCGTTCAACGGAGACCGCCTCGTGTGTTTTCCGCTGCCCGCAGAGATGTACGAGCGTTTTATACAGACGTACTAGACAGCTGTTTTAAACAGCCGTATATTCCCTGTCATGACGAAGCCTTCGAGCACCACCGCCAGCCACGGCGTACGCGCCGGCCGTCGGGAGTGGACCGCGTTCGTGGTCCTGCTCCTCCCCCTCCTGCTCGTCTCGATGGACGTCTCCGTCCTCTTCTTCGCGATCCCGTCGATCGACCGGGACCTCGCACCGAGCGCCACCCAGCAGCTCTGGATCTTCGATGTGTACGCGTTCGCGCTGGCGGGGCTGCTGATCACGATGGGGTCGCTCGGCGACCGGATCGGGCGGCGGAAGCTGCTGATGATCGGGGCGGCCGCCTTCAGCACCGCGTCGGTGGGGGCGGCGTACGCCACCAGCCCGGAGATGCTGATCGCGGCGCGTGCGCTGCTGGGGATCGGCGGGGCGACGCTGATGCCGTCGACGATGGGGCTGGTCCGGAACATGTTCCGCGACGAGCGGCAGCGGGGGCAGGCCATCGGCATCTGGTCCGGGGCGATGGCGGGCGGGGTGGCGCTGGGCTCGGTGCTCAGCGGGGTGATGCTCCAGCACTTCTGGTGGGGTTCGGTCTTCCTGGTCAACGTGCCCGCGATGGTGCTGCTGCTGATCCTGGCACCGGTCCTGGTACCCGAGTTCAAGGACCCGCAGCCGGGGCGGTTCGACTTCCTGAGCGTGCCGCTGTCGATGGGGGCCGTGCTGCCGGTGGTCTACGGGATCAAGGAGACCGCCGCCGACGGGATCGAAGCGCGCAATCTGCTGATCGTGGCCGCGGGGCTGCTCGTCGGCTGGGTCTTCGTCCGCCGTCAGCGGGCCCGCTCGGACGCGATGATCAGCCGCGAGCTGTTCCGCGACCGGAACTTCTCCACCGGCATCGGGCTGAACGCGCTGGCCGCCTTCGCCATGATGGGCTCGTCCTTCTTCACCACCCAGTACCTCCAGTCCGTCCTGGGCATGAGCACGCTGGAGGCCGCGCTGTGGTCGCTGGCCCCGTCGCTCGCGGTGGGTGCCGCCGCCCCGGCCGCCACCGCGATCGCCCAGCGCACCGACCGGGCCCGGGTGATCTGCGCCGGGTTCGTCATCGCGGCGGCCGGCTTCGGCGTCCTGGCCCTGGCAGGCACCGACTCGCTCGCGGTGCTCCTCATCGCCGCCGCCGTGATGAGCTGCGGGATCGTCACCGTGATGGCGCTGGTCTCGGACCTGGCCATGTCGACCAGCCCGGAGGAGAAGGCCGGTTCTGCGGCCTCGCTGCTGGAGACCGGGCAGGAGTTCGGCGGGGCGATGGGCATGGCGCTGCTGGGCGCGGTGGCCACCGCCGTCTACACCGCCGACATGCCGTCCTCGGCCCCCGAGGCGGCCCGCAAGACCCTGCCGGGCGCGCTGTCCACCGGGGACGGTTCGCTGATCACGATCGGCCGGGAGGCCTTCGTGCACAGCATGCAGTACGCGGCGGTGGCCGGCGCGCTGCTCCTGCTGCTCGGCGCGGTGCTCGCGGCGACCCGGCTGCGGCGGGCGGGCGCGGCCCGCCCCGAGGCCGCACGGCAGGACGCCTCGCAGTCGACCGCCGTCTCACAGCCCTCCGCCGTGTGACGCGAGCAGACGGTGGCGGCCGTGCTCCTCGTACGCCCGTACCAGCCCGGCGAGGTCCTCCTCGCCGAACGGCCGGTACGGGCCGTCGCCGTTCCACCACAGCCGGCCGCCGGACCAGAAGCCCTCGCGACGCAGTCCCACCCGGTGCACCTTGTTCGTCGCGGTGACCGGCATCGCGTCCACCACGCGCACGAAACGGGGCGCCATCTTCGTCCCGAGATCGGGCTGGGCCCGCAGGAAGGCGGCGAAGGCCCCGGGGTCGAACTCCGCCCCCTCGCGCAGCGCCAGCGCCGCCATCACCTGGTCCCCCGCGACCGGGTCGGGCACGGCGTAGACGGCCACGGCGGCCGCGTCCGCCCAGCGGGCCAGGATGTTCTCGATCATCGCGGCGGCCAGGTTCTCGCTGTCGACGCGCAGCCGGTCCTCGGTGCGGCCGGCGAAGTAGAGGAAGCCGTCGGCGTCACGGAAGAAGAGGTCCCCGGTCCAGTACCAGCCGCCGCGCACCCGGGCCGCGTCCGCCTCCGGATTGCGCCAGTAGCCCTCGAAGGGCGTGCGGCCCCGGTTGACGAGTTCCCCGATGGCGGCCTCCCCGTTGAGCAGCCGGCCGTCGGCGTCGAGCACCGCGGCGACCCGCTCGCGGCCGGTCTCGGGGTCGACCACCGCGAGGTCGTCGCGGTCGGCGGCCCGGCCGATCGCCCCCGGCGGGGTGTCCGGGGTCCGCTGGATCGCCGCCCCGCCCTCGGAGGAGCCGTACCCCTCGACCAGCCGCACCCCGAACCGCTCCCGGAAGCGGGCCGCGTCCACCGCGCCCGCCTCCGTGCCGAAGCCGAGGCGCAGCGTGTGGTCGCGGTCGTCGGGGCGCTCGGGGGTGGCCAGCAGGTACTGCACGGCGCGGCCGACGTAGGTGAAGTACGTGGCGCCGTACGCGCGGACGTCCGGGAGGAAGCCGGAGGCGGAGAAGCGGCGGCGCAGGGCGACGGCGGCCCCGGCGGTCAGGGCGGGCGCCCAGTCGGCGATGACGGCATTGCCGTGGAACATCGGCATGCAGAGGTAGTGGACGTCCTCGCGGCGGACCCCGAAGTGGTCGACGAGCGACCGCCCGGCCGCGGCCAGCCGGCCCTGGGTGCAGAGGGCGGCCTTGGGCGCGCCGGTGGAGCCCGAGGTGAAGTAGAGCAGCATCCGGGTGTCCGGTGCGGGGGTCCGCAGGACGGTGTCGCCGGGATGTGCGTCCGCGTACGGGGCGAGCAGGTCGGCGTACGCGTCGGTGTCGGTGACCAGCACCCGTACGCCGGGCAGCGGAAGTCCGTCGAGCAGCGGCAGATGGGCCCGCTCGGTGATCAGCACCCGGCAGTCGGTGTGCGTGATGTCGCGGGCGAGTTCGGCGCCGCGCCGGGTGGGGTTGATGCCGGCGACGGCGGCCCCGGCCAGGGCCGCCGCGCTCAGCCACAGCGGAAACTCGGGGGTGTTGTCGAGCAGCACCCCGAGGTGCGGTTCGCCGCCCGGAGGCAGCAGATCCGCCAGGAGCGCGGCCCGTGCGGCAGCGCCCGAGGCGACCTGGTGCTGAGTGAGGACGAGGTCCTCATGTCTCAGACCGGGCCGGTGGTCGCCCCATTGGCGCTGTACGAGCTCCGCGACGGTGCCTGCGCTCCCCATGGCGCCGCACGGTAACTGACCAAGCGTCAGAACTGAACATCCGAGCACGCGTAGAACGCGTTGGCGGTGTCCGCGACGTTCCAGACGCTCAGGATGATGTGCTTCCCGGTCTTCTGGGTGGGGATCGTGCCCTGCTGGGTCAGGGTCGCCGGGGGCTGCTTGCCGCCGTACGGCACCGTCATGAAGGGCTGCGGTTCCAGATCGGCCCGGGTCAGCTTCTTGGTCGGGTCCCAGCCGTCCTTGGTGATGTAGTACCTGAAGTCCGACGTGGCGTGCCGGGCGGTGAACTGCCAGCGGAAGCTGAAGCCCTGACCGGCGGTGACCTTGGTGGCGGGCCAGTTGCCGCCGCGCGGGTCGTCGAGCTGGGCGAATTCGCCGTGTCCGGCGGAGCAGATGGAACCGTCGGCCGGGCCGGCGGCCGGGAAGCCCTTGGGGCCCTCGACGCTCTGCGGCTCCCACTGGATGTTGCCGCAGCCGGTCACGGTGCCGTTGGCACAGAGCTTCTGACGGCTGATCGGGTTGTCCGTGTAGCCATGGCTGCTGGCGCCGCCGGTGGCGAACATCGAGACCCCGGCCACCGCCAGGCCGACCAGGGCCACACTTGCCTTCTTACGCATTGCTGTCGCTCCTCGGACATGTGGGGGAAGTTCCATGAGCAGGCTGCGCGCGCGGTGGTGCGGTCGTGCGGTCTAGACCAAAGCCCACCCTAGAGACGGGACATGGACATGTCCAGACCAATGAGGGTGGGCTTCCGGTTTTCCTCCGGGGATACGGAACGATCCCTTCAGGCGCTGTCGCCTCCCCCGCGTCCGGTGTAGAACGCCACCGTCAAGTCCTTGACCAGGGACTTGCGTTCGTAGTCGTCGAGCTCCACGAGGCCCCGGGCGGTCAGCCGGTTCACGGTGTCGTCCACCGCGTCCACCACCGAGGTCAGCACGCTGTCGCGGTGCTGGGCGTCGATCGCCGCGATCCGGCGCCGCTGCATGGCCGCCGCGATCTCGGGGGCGTACTCGATCCCGGTCGGCTGGGCCGAGTACACCTCGATGCCGACCGGTTCGCAGTCCGCCTTGAGCATCAGCGTCAGCGCGTCCCCCACCGCCTCGGCGTTGCGCAGGGTGTGCGCGTCCTCGTGGAAGGCGTCCGCCGGAAGCTGGGACAGCACCCGGGCCATGGCCGACTCGACCTGCTCGCGCAGATACTCCTCGTGGTCCTCGATGCCCAGCACCGCCCGCGCGGTGTCCTTGACCCGCCAGACGACGAGGACGACGACGCGCAGCGCCGTGCCGTTGGCGTCGACCGCGGGAAGCGGCTCGCTGCGCCAGTGCCGCAGCCGGACGTCGACCCGACGGCGCAGCAGCAGCGGGCTGATCCACATCAACCCGGTCCGCCGCACGGTGCCCCGGTACTGACCGAACAGCGTGAGCACCCAGGCCGAGCCGACCCGGCCCCGGCTCAGCCCGCCGAGGGCGAAGAGCACGATGAAGCCGAGCACCGCGAGCGCCGCCCAGACCCCGCCGCCCACTCCGTCGTACGGGCGCGGCCCCACCCCGGCCAGGGCGAGCAGCCGGGCCGGAAGGGCTCCGCTCCACCACAGGACCGCCCCGGCGGCGGCCGTCCCCACGAGGCCGGTGAGCACCGCGGCCCAGCCGGGCAGCGCCGGTCCGGGCCGTTCGAGGAGCCGGGGGTCCGCGACCGGCGCGGGCCGGGTCGAGGGCCGCACCTGCGGGGTCCTCGGCACCGGGGGCCGCCGGATCCCGGCCGGCCGCTCCCCGCCGGGGGCCGTCCCCAGGACGGCGACGGGCAGCGCCGCCGCGTCCGCCGGGGCCTCGGGCTCGTCGCGGAAGAGCAGGTGCACGGGGATGGCGGCGGTCCGCTCCCCCGCGATGACGGCCTGATGCCGTCCGGTGTCGGTCCGCGGATCGCCCCGGTGCTCCAGAGCGGCACCCCGCGCCTCGCCCGCACCCGCCTCCGCCTCCGCCGGAACCGGACCGGCGGCACCCGCGAGAACGAGCACCCCGGCCCCGTCCTCCGGCGCCTGGACGGGAACGGGCACGGCCTCGGCGGCGGGCGCTCCGGTACGCGCACCAACGGGCACGGTCTCCGCAACCGGCGATCCGGAACGCGCCGCGACCGACACCGCCTCCGCGGCCGGCGGCGCCGAACGCACGGCTCCGGGTGCGGTCTCGGCGGCGGGCGCCGGCACCAGGTCCCGCGCACCGCCGGCCGGCCCACCGCCCCCGGCGGCCGGAACGGACACCGAGGCCGAGGTCGCCCCGAACCCGGCCCCCTCCCGCGCGCTCTCCCCGGGCACCAGGTCGAGCACGAGATCGACGACGGAGTCGGGGCCCGGGTCCGTACGCAGGTCCGCGGCCGGTTCCGTACGCGCTTCGGTCCGCGCCTCCCGGCGCAGGTCCGCACCCGGCTCCGCCCGCGATCCCGTCCCCGGCCCCGCTCCCGGTTCCGTACGCGCGTCCGCGCGGAAGCCCGTGCCCGGCACTCCGTCCGGGTCCGCCCCCGGATCCGGGCCGCCCTCGGTCTCGGGGGCCGGGTCCGGGGCGGGGACGCGGCCGGTGTCCGGGGCGGTCGTGGAGGGCGCCGGTCGGTCGTCCCCCTGGAGGGCGGCGTCCGCGGCCGCGGCCCAGGCGTCCGTGACGCTGCCCGCGCCGCCGGGGCCCACCCACTCCCGCACCGGGACCGTCCCGTACCTCTCCTCGCCGTACTCCGGCTCCGTACGGTCCGGGCCCTCCCGGTCCTCGGGGGTCCCTGAGCCGTCCGACACGGTGAATCGCATACCCGTCTCCTTCATCTGCGTCGCGTCACGCGAAGAGTCGCCGCCAGGTCTCGGGCCCCGGATAGCCGTCGGCCTGGGCGCCGCGCCAGCCCTGGGCCTTCTGGAAGGCCTCGACATTGCGCCGGTCCGCCTCGGTCCACCGGGGCCCGGGACCGGACCGGTAGTACTTGCCGTATCCCTTCTTCACCAACTGCCTGCCGAGCCGCTCGACATGGCTGTTGGACCGACCCGGCCGGAAAGAGCCCCTTCCGGGGAAGGCCGGGGCCGCGGCCGTGCCGCCGCGCCCGGTGGTGGATCCGGCCGCGGGGATGTCACGGCCGGTCCCGTTCACCAGCAGCCGCCAGGTGTCGGGGCCGGGGATGCCGTCGGCCTCCTTGCCGCTCCACCCCTGGGCCCGCTGGAAGGCCTGGGTCGCCTGCCGGTCGGCGCTGCCCCAGGCGGGGCCGGGGCCGACCTTGTAGAAGCGCTTGCCGCCGCGCGCGACGAGCATCCGGCCCAGCTCGGTGACGTGGGCGTTGCGCTCGCCGGTGCCGAAGACCCCCGCGCCCGGGAACGAGGTCGTGGCCGAACCGCTGCCGCTCGTGCCGGTCGTCAGGCCCTTGTAGCGGTAGGCGACGTAGCTCGACGAGTGGGACCAGTACGCCATGGGCGTCGTCTGCTTGCGGGCGCGCGGCTTGGTCTGCTCGTACGCCGTGTAGTGGGTGTGCGCGGAGTCGGTCCAGCCGCCGAAGATCGTGACGTGGGAGCCCTTCGCCGGATCGGCCGGATTGTGGAAGAGCAGGATGTCCCCGGGCTGGAGCTCCTCGCGGGAGATCCGCGTGCCGTACGCGGCGAGGCTGCCGGTCCACTCGTTGCCCGGCAGGTTCCAGGCCATCGAGACATAGCCGGAGCAGTCCTGGCGGTAGCCGTCCGACCAGTACGCGGACATGCTGTACGGGACCCGGGCGGAAACCCACTTCTTCGCCCGGTCGATGATCTCGGTCCGGGTGGCCGGGCGCAGGGCCGGAGTGCCGGTCGTGGTGGACGGCGGGCCCGAGGCACCCGTGCCGCGCACCGGACCCGGCACGCCCTGCGGGCTCTCCGGCACCGCGTCGAGCGCGTCGTCCGCCGGATCGGCCAGGGTCTCCGGATCGCCCAGGGTCTCCGGTCCGGCCGCCGCCACCGGGTCCGGCCCCGGAACCGCCCCCGTGTCCGCGAACGGGACCGGATCGATGTCCGGGAGCGGGGCCCGGTCCATGCCCGGAAGCGGAGCCCGGTCGATCCCCGGCAGCGGGTCGGTCACCGGGACCGGGGCGGCCGCCGCGGCGGCGGTCTCCGCCACGCCGCCGCCGAGCACCACTCCGGCGGTGGTGACCAGGACCATCGCCCGGCGCGCGCCGTGCGCGGCCGGATGTCCTCCGTAGCGGGTCGGCAGCCCCGCGGCGGCGGTGCGCCGGCGGGCGGCGCACCCCGGGCAGGTGCAGTCGACGGCGGGTACGTACTCCTCGAAGGCCGGCACAGTCATGCGATTCCCTCCGCACTCGTCAAGATCTTTGGGCGCATCTGCACGGGCGTCAGTGTCTCAACTCTCCTGACATAACGCATTTTGACGGACAGAAGTGAAAAAACGACCATCCGACAGGCCGTGGCGATGGGGAAATGGTCGGGAGCACTCCTGGAGATCGGGTAGAGTTCTCCAGGTCAGCAGGCGCCGCTAGCTCAGTTGGTTAGAGCAGCTGACTCTTAATCAGCGGGTCCGGGGTTCGAGTCCCTGGCGGCGCACGCAGCGTCAAGGCCCCTTCACTTCACGTGAGGGGGCCTTGTTCGTTTTCCGTGCGCACCCCACTCGCAGTTGACGGACGGTCATCGTTCAATTACCCAGTGACACCATATGCTCGTCTTACACCCCTGCGACAGTCCCCGACAAGGGGGACCCAAATCGTGCATACGAGCGGTTACCGTTCCCTTTCACCCTTGCGATCGAGGGCGGTGTCGGCCAACCTGTCTGAGGGCCGCCGGTGCCAATCACACCGGGGGCCCATCTAGTTGGGGGCATATGAGGGGGAGGTTCCGGTTGTGCGCGGGGCGGGGCGGGGGCCTCGTCCGTCAAGCGCGCCGCACCGGCATCATGCAACCGGACGGGCGTCATTCCATGTCCCAGGAAGGGTGACCCGCCACTGAACTGAGCCGTCCGACGCGTTCCAGGGGGGACACGCGACGGACGCAACGACCGAACCGACCACGCAGCCCCGCCTGCGTGCAGGGGGATGACCCATGACGTCGACGCCGCCAGGCGCCCGGCAGGACCACGACCCGACCCGGACCACGCAGCTCCGGATACCCTCACAGCTGCGGAACGGGGGCCAGAGACGGCGGCAGAGAAAGCCGCTGCCCCGCTACGACTACGAGCACTACAGCCGGCTCGCCGGGCCACTGACCCAGCCCGACCCCACGACTCCGTACCGGGTGAAGTACCGCTCGCTCCTGTCCCAGGAACCCCACCGGATACGCGCGGCCCTGCTGCTGGGCGCCGCACCGCTGGTCTCGCTCGGCCTCTTCGTCTGGCTGATGCAGCCCGAGCACTGGACCCAGCGCGATCCGAACCTGAAGAACGACACCCTGCTCGTCCTGGACGTCGTGATGCTCGTCTCGATCGGTCTGATCGAGCTGTTCCGCACGATGAACGTCCTCTCCAACGCCCATGCCACGCTGGTGGCGCGGGACCCGGTCCCGGTCGTGCCGGAGAACGGCACCCGGGTGGCCTTCCTCACCTCCTTCGTCCCGGGCAAGGAGCCCCTGGAGATGGTGACGAAGACCCTGGAGGCCGCGGTGCGCATCCGCCACCGCGGACTCATGCACGTCTGGCTGCTCGACGAGGGCGACGACCCCGCCGTCAAGGAGGTCTGCGCCCGCCTGGGCGTCCACCACTTCTCCCGCAAGGGCGTGGCGCACTGGAACCAGGCCAAGGGCCCGCACCGGGCGAAGACCAAGCACGGCAACTACAACGCCTGGCTCGACGCCCACGGTGACGCGTACGACTTCTTCGCCTCCGTCGACACCGACCACGTACCGCTGCCCAACTACCTGGAGCGGATGCTCGGCTACTTCCGCGACCCGGACGTCGGCTTCGTCATCGGTCCGCAGGTCTACGGCAACTACGACACCTTCGTCACCAAGGCCGCCGAATCGCAGCAGTTCCTCTTCCACGCGCTGATCCAGCGCGCCGGCAACCGCTACGGCGCCCCCATGTTCGTCGGCACCAGCAACGCGGTGCGCATCTCGGCCCTCAAGCAGATCGGCGGTCTCTACGACTCGATCACCGAGGACATGGCGACCGGCTTCGAGATGCACCGCGCCCGCAATCCGCACACCGGCCGCAAGTGGCGCTCCGTGTACACCCCGGACGTGCTGGCCGTGGGCGAGGGCCCGACCGCCTGGACCGACTTCTTCACCCAGCAGCTGCGCTGGTCGCGCGGAACGTACGAGACGATCCTCAAGCAGTACTGGAAGGGCTTCGCCTCGCTGCCCGCGGGCAAGCTCTTCAACTACACGATGATGATCATCTTCTACCCGATGTCCGCGCTGAACTGGATCCTCGCGGCCCTCAGTTGCGCGCTGTTCCTGGGCATGGGCGCCTCGGGCGTGCAGATCGACCCGGTCGTCTGGATGATGCTGTACGGCAACGCCTCGGCGCTCCAGATCGGGCTGTACGTCTGGAACCGCCGGCACAACGTCTCGCCGCACGAGCCCGAGGGCTCCGGCGGTCTCGCGGGCATGATGATGTCCGCGCTCTCCGCGCCGGTCTACGCGCGCTCCCTGATGGACGCCGTGCTGCGCCGCAAGAGCTCCTTCGTGGTGACGCCCAAGGGCGACTCCTCCAGCCCGGACACGCTCTTCGGCACCTTCCGCATCCACCTCTTCTTCATCGCGGTCTTCGCCGGCTCCATCGTGGCCTCGCTGGTCCTCGGCCACAGCCACCCGGCGATGCTCACCTGGGCCTCGCTCGCCCTGCTGATCACCGCCGCGCCGATCTTCGGCTGGCGGTACACGATCCGCGCCGAGAAGAAGAAGCGCCGGGCCGGACCGCCGCCGCCGAGCGGCCCGCCGGCCCCCGCCCCGCAGGACGAGCCGCGGGGGGCGGACAACGAACAGACCATGCAGATCGCCCTTGGGGGACGTAAACGATGAAGTACCGTCCGAGCCGCCGTACCCGCCGCATGGCGATCAGTACGGCGGTGGTTCTCGCGCTCGCGGGAGCGAACGGGCCGTGGCTGTACCGCTTCAGCACCGAGCGCTACCACGATTACAAGATCAACCAGGCGAGCTACAAGGAAGCCAACGGGCACTGGGACTTCCTGGACATCCCCTCCGAGTTCCGGATCAACACCATCCACGCGGCCCTGCTGCACACCGGCAAGGTGCTGCTCGTCGCGGGCTCCGGCAACAACCAGAAGAACTTCGACGCGAAGAGCTTCCGGTCCGTGCTGTGGGACCCGAAGGCCAACACCTTCAAGAACATCCCGACGCCCAAGGACATGTTCTGCGCCGGCCACACCCAGCTGCCGGACGGCAAGCTCCTCATCGCGGGCGGCACCCGCCGCTACGAGAAGCTGAAGGGCGACGTCACCAAGGCCGGCGGCCTGATGATCGTGCACAACGAGGACCCCGACAAGCCGATCACGCTCCCCGCGGGCACCCGCTTCACGGGCAAGGACAACGGCAAGTCCTTCGTCACCAAGGACCCGGTGCTGGTCGAGAAGGCCACCAAGGTCTTCGACAAGGACACCGGCGCCTTCCTGCGCAACGACCCCGGGCTCGGCCGGATCTACGTCGAGGCCGAGAAGTCCGGCTCGGCGTACGAGACCGGCACCGAGGACAACTACCGGATATCCGGCCTCTCCGGGTCCGACACCCGCAACGTGTACGGGATAGCCCAGAAGCTGGCCCTCGACAAGAAGGACTTCCAGGGCATCCGGGAGGCCTTCGAGTTCGATCCGGTGGCGGAGAAGTACATCACCGTCGACCCGATGAACGAGGCCCGCTGGTATCCGACGCTCACCACGCTGGAGGACGGCAAGGTCCTCGCCCTCTCCGGACTCGACGAGATCGGGCAGATCGTCCCCGGCAAGGACGAGATCTACGACCCCGAGACCAAGAAGTGGACGTACACCGGCATCGTCCGGAAGTTCCCCACCTACCCCGCGGTCTTCCTGCTCGACGACGGCAAGCTCTTCTACTCCGGCTCGAACGCGGGCTACGGCCCCGCGAATGTCGGCCGCGACCCGGGCGTCTGGGACCTGGCGACCAACAGGTTCACCAAGATCCCCGGCCTCAGCGACCCGGACAGGATGGAGACCTCCGCGACCGTCCGGCTGCCTCCGGCGCAGGACGAGAAGTTCATGGTGATCGGCGGGGGCGGCGTCGGCGAGTCCGACAAGTCCAGCGAGAAGTCCCGGCTGGTCGACCTCAAGGCCGCCGACCCGAAGTTCAAGGACGGCGCCTCCCTCGACGAGGGCACCCGCTACCCGAGCGCGTCGCTGCTCCCCGACGACTCGCTGCTGGTCACCGGCGGCTCCAACGACTACCGGGGCCGCGGCGGCTCCGACGTCCTCCAGGCCCGGCTGTACGACGCGAAGACGGACACGTACCAGCGGGTCGCGGACCCGGCGGTGGGGCGCAACTACCACTCCGGCTCGGTGCTGCTGCCCGACGGCCGGGTCATGATCTTCGGATCGGACTCGCTCTACTCGGACAAGGCCAACACCCGGCCCGGCGTCTTCGAGCAGCGCATCGAGATCTACACCCCGCCGTACCTGTACCGCGACGGGCGCCCCGAGCTGACCGCCGGGCCGAAGCGGATCGAACGCGGGGCCACGGCGATGTTCACCACCAACCAGGCGGACTCCATCACCTCCGCGAAGCTGATGCGGCCGAGCGCGGTCACCCATGTCACCGACACCGACCAGCGCTCGGTGGCACTGGACCTGAAGAAGACCGACGGCGGGATCTCGGTGACCGTGCCGAAGAACCGGGCCCTGGTGCCCTCCGGCTGGTACATGCTCTTCGTCACCGACGACAAGGGCACCCCGTCCGAGGCCACCTGGGTGGAGATCCCGTAGGGCGTGTCCGTACGGCCACCGGTCCGTTCCGGTGGCCGTACGGCCTGCTCAGCCCTTCGTGCCCCGCGCCAGACCCAGCGCGTACTCCGGCCACCAGTCGCCGGCCTTCGGTCCGCCCTTGCAGTCGCCGTCGGACTCCCCCGGGCGCTTGATCCACAGATACGCGTCCACCAGCGGGTCGTCCGTGCGGGTCGTCGGCGTCCGGCCCAGGGCGCGGCCCGGCGGATTGCACCAGTTCTCCTCGGGGGCGCCGCCGGTGTAGGGGCCGTTGCCGTTGCGGCTGGTGTCGATGACGAACGGCTTGCCGCCGACCTTGGCCGAGAGCTGCTTGCCGAACTCGGTGCTGACCTCGGTGGTCTGGAAGTTCGACACATTGACCGCGAAGCCGTCCGCCCCGTCGATCCCCGCCTGGCGCAGCGGCTGGAACAGCGCGTCCGGGGTGTGCCAGCCGGCGTTGCCCGCGTCCACGTAGACCGTGGTGCCGGACTGGCGCTTCAGCCGCCGCACCGCCCCCTTGAGCAGGTCGTAGCGCTCCTCGTGGAACTCCTGGGGAGTGCAGCCGTCGACCAGGTGCAGCACGGCGTCCGGCTCCAGGATCACGGTCGCGCCGCGGTCACCGATACCGCGGGCGACGGCCTCCACCCACGCCCGGTACGCGTCGCCGTCGGCGGCGCCGCCCTTGGAGAACTGGCCGCAGTCGCGGTGCGGGATGTTGTAGAGGACCAGCAGCGCCCGCCGGCCGGCCCGCTCCGCGGCCTCGGTGTAGCCCTTGGCCTCGGCCTCCGGGCTGTCCGGGCCGATCCACTCGCCGACCGGCTGCGCGGCGATGCGGCGGACGAGCGCGGCGTTCTCCTTCTCGCCGTCCTCGGTGTAGCGGGCGACCTGCCGGGCGGCGTTCCCGTCGGGGTTGACCCAGAACGGGTCGCTCTCCTTGGGCTGCTGGCCGATGGCAGCCGGGTTCTTCCCGTCCTTCGGGGAGTCCCCGTCGCCGGACGAGCATCCCGCGAGCAGCAGCGCGGCGCCCGCGGCGGCCGCGCACATCCCCCGCATGCCGAACCGGCCGTTGTGACTGCCGTACATCCACTCCCCCTCGTACGCGACGGCGGTGCCCTGTCGCATCGCGTCCATCCTGGCACAGGGGCCGGAGGCGGCCCGGACGCTCACGACGTCCCCGGAGAACCGTTACGGCGGGTTCACCCCGCTCCGTCCGGAGTATCCGGGTGCACAGGGTGACCAGTTATCGACGTTCCGTCAGAAACTGTCTGGGCGTGGGCAGTCGGCGCGCCTACAGTGGACAGTGCCGGCAGGGCGCCGTCCGGGCCGCCACCGCCGGCCTCCCGTGTCCGGGCCGGGCCGCGCTCGCTCGCGCAGGGGTCAGCCGGGGCCGGCCGCCACCTCGGTGCGGGGCTCCTTCGACGCCTTCCCCGCCGCCTTCTCACCGGTCAGATAGGCGGAGACGACGACATTGGCGGTGTACGCGCGGGCCTCGCGGTCGTAGGTGCCGCCGCAGGTGATCAGCCGCAGCTCCGCCCGGCCGTCCTTGCGGGGGCCGTACGCCTTCTGGGCGTTGAAGCGCTGACGGGTGAAGACCTGGACGTCGTCGATGGTGAACTCGGCGACGGTGCCGTCGGTCCGGGTGACCTCGATGCGGGCGCCGGGGCGGGCCGCGCTGAGCCCGTAGAAGACCGCCGGTTTGGTCTCGGTGTCGACGTGGCCGACGAAGAGCGCCGGGCCCTCGGCGCCCGGTTCGGTGCCGTCGCCGTACCAGCCGACCGTCTGGGGCGTGGCGAAGGACGGCGGGTCGATGGCGCCGTCGGCGTCCAGGCCGCGGGCGACGACGGGGGCCCGGATGCCGATCGAGGGGATGGCGACGCTCGCGGGGGCGGCGCCGTCGATCGGGTCGTGGGCCGGGGGCAGCGGTACGCCGAGCGGGCGCCCGACCGCGGCGACGTCGCCGGTGGTCGGGGCGGACGTGGCGCCGCTCCCGTCGGTGATCCCGCGCCCCCAGAGCCACAGGCCCAGCAGGAGCACGGCCCAGGCGACTCCGGTGAGCAGCCTGCCGTGCCCCGCCGAGTGGTCCGAGGCGGACATGTCAGTCGCTGGCCGGGCGGCGGCGCCGGACGCTGCGGAGGGCGACGGCGACGGCCGCGACGGCGGCCAGGGCGAGGCCGGTCACCGCGTGCGCGGTTCCGGGTCCGTCCTGCTGGGCGGCCTTGTCGGCGAGCACGGCGGTGCCTCCGCCGCCGGCCCGTACGGGGGCGACGGGCATGGGCCTGCCCCGGTGCACGACGGTCAGCGCGCCGCTGACCTCGGTGTGCGCGGAGTCCTTGCAGACGACCCGGACGTCGTAGTCGCCCGGTTCGGCGTCCGAGCGGATGCGGGCCTCGGCGAAGAGCGCGCCCCGGTCGGCGGCGGGCGAGAAGCGCGCCTCGGTGACGAAGGCGTCGGAGCTGCCCCGGGCCTCCTTGCCCTTGCAGCCCTCGACCCTCAGATCGACCTCCGCGCCGGGAGTGGCGGAGGCGGGGGTGATCGTGAGGGTGGCCCGGGACCGGCCGTCGCCGTGGCCGGCCGGGGAGTCGGCCAGTGTGGCGGACGCGGGCACCAGGGTCGCCGCGGCCACCGCGGCGGCACAGAACGTGAGCGGTATGGAACGCATCGTGAACCTCCTCATCGAAGGTTCACGCCTGGCGCGGCTTTCCGCATCCGCAGGCCCGGGGCGCTGGGCCGGTGGAGTGCGGGGCGGTCCCGTTCCCGGCCGGGTCAGCCGGCGTCGACGAGGCCGACCAGATCGGCGATGGAGTCGACGACGGTGGACGGGCGGAACGGGTACTTGTCGATGTCCGCCACCGTGGTGAGCCCGGTGAGCACCAGGAAGGTCTGCATGCCCGCCTCCAGACCGGCCAGCACATCGGTGTCCATCCGGTCGCCGATCATGGCGCTGGACTCGGAGTGGGCGCCGATCGCGTTGAGCCCGGTGCGCATCATCAGCGGGTTGGGCTTGCCGGCGAAGTAGGGGGCCTTGCCGGTCGCCTTGGTGATGAGGGCGGCGACGGAGCCGGTCGCGGGCAGCGGGCCCTCGGCGGAGGGGCCGGTCTCGTCGGGGTTGGTGCAGATGAACCGGGCCCCGGCGTTGATCAGCCGGATCGCCTTGGTGAGCGCCTCGAAGGAGTACGTCCGGGTCTCGCCGAGGACCACGTAGTCGGGGTCGTGGTCGGTGAGGACGTAGCCGATGTCGTGCAGCGCGGTGGTGAGTCCGGCCTCGCCGATGACGTAGGCGGTGCCGCCGGGGCGCTGGTCGTCCAGGAACTGGGCGGTGGCCAGGGCGGAGGTCCAGATGTTCTCGACGGGCACGTCGAGACCCATGCGGTTGAGCCGCGCGTGCAGGTCCCGGGCGGTGTAGATCGAGTTGTTGGTGAGGACCAGGAAGGGCAGGCCCGAGTCCCGCAGCCGCTTGATGAAGGCGTCGGCACCGGGGATCGGGGTCCCCTCGTGGATGAGGACACCGTCCATGTCGGTGAGCCAGGACGAGATCGGCTTGCGCTCTGCCATGTGGGACTCCAGTCGCCGTACGTCGATGCGGGGACGCCGGCGGCACCGCGTTGTGCAGCGCCGACGTCCCCGATCTTAGGCGGTCGGTCCGGATGGGCCGTACGGGCCGTACGGACGCGGGGTCAGCTGCCGGTGGCCGTCTTCCAGGCGTCCACGTAGGTGTCGAGGTTCGTCCCGATGTCGGCCCAGTCGGGCTGGAAGACCTCGACGCCGTTCATCAGCTTCTTGAGTTCTGCCGCGTTGGCGTCGGTCGCCGTGATGTCGCCGCGGGCGGCGAATCCGCCGCCGACGGCGCTGACGTCCTTCTGGGCCTGCTCGGCGAGCATGAAGTCCAGGAGCTTCTTGCCGTTGGCGGTGTGCGGGGCCTTGTTCACCAGCCCGGCGGCGTAGGGCAGCGCGAAGGTGGTGGGCTTGCCGCCGGACTTCGCGGGGAACCAGATGCCGAGGTTCGGCATGTCCTTGGACTGGGCGTAGTTCATCTGGACGTCGCCGTTGGCGGCGAGGAGTTCGCCCTTGTCGACCTTGGGGGCGAGCTTGCCGGTGGAGGCGGACGGGCCGACGTTGTTGGCCTGGAGCTTCTTCAGGTACGCCATGGCCGGCTCCTGGCCGCCGAAGTCGTGCATGGCCTTGATGAGCACGGCCGTTCCGTCGCCGGCGACGCCCGGGGTGGAGTACTGGATCTTCTCCTCGTACCGGCCGTCGAGCAGTTCCTCCCAGGTGGCGGGCGGGGTGGTCAGCTCCTTGCGGTTGTAGACGAAGCCGAAGTAGTTGTTCACGACGGAGGTCCACTTCCCGTCGGCGGCCTTGTCGGCGGCGGCGACCCGGTCGGAGCCGGCCGGGGCGTACGCCTGGAGCAGGCCCTTGGCGTCGGCCTGCTGGATGAACGGCGGGAGGGTCACCAGCACATCGGCCTGGGTGTTGGTCTTCTCGCGGACGGCGCGCTGCACCATCTCGCCGGAGCCGCCCTCCACGTACTTCACCTTGATGCCGGTCCGCTTCTCGAAGTCCTTGAAGACCTTGTCGTACCAGCCGTCGCCGTTCTCGCCCTTGAGGCCGTCGGCGCTGTAGACGGTGACGACCTTCTCGTCGGAGGCGGCGGAGGAGCCGCCGCAGGCGGAGAGGGTGGCGGCGAGGGCGAGCGCGCCGGTGACGGCGGCGAGGGGCCGGAGGTGGTGGGTGCGCATGGCAGTCGTGTCTCCTGGGGGAACGGGGATCTGCGGAGGGGGAAGGAGGGGGTCAGCGGTAGGAGGCCCGGGTGCGGACGCGGGAGACCGCGAACAGCACGAGGAGCGTCGCCGCCATCAGGACCACCGCGACGGCCGCCCCGGTGAAGAGCGAACCGCGGTCGGTGGCCGCGAAGATCTGCACCGGGAGGGGGGTCCAGTCCGGCGGGTAGAGCATCATCGTGGCGCTGAGTTCGCCCATGGACAGGGCGAAGCAGAGCCCGGCCGCCGCCGTGAGCGACGGCAGCAGGAGCGGCAGCCTGACCCGCCACAGCACGTACGCGGGACGGGCGCCGAGACTGGCCGCCGCCTGCGCGTACATCGGGTCGAGCCGTACGTGCGCCGCCGAGACCGACGTGTACGCGAACGCCATGACCAGAACGGTGTGCGCGAGGATCACGATCCAGCGCGTCCCGTTGAGCAGCACCGGCGGCCTGCTGAAGGCGACGAGGACGGCCAGGCCCACGACGACGGACGGCACGGCGACCGGCAGCACGAACAGCGCGTCGAGGAACCGCTTGCCGCGCCGGCCGAGCGAGGCGGCGGCGAGCGCCGCCCAGGTGCCGACGACGAGCGCGGTGACGCTCGCGGCGGCGGCGGTGACCAGGCTGGTGGTGAGGGCCTGGAGGGACGCGCCCGAGGTGGCGGCCTCGTAGTGGTCGAGGGTCGGGCCGGAGGGCAGCACCCCGGACCAGTGGGTGGCGAGGGACGCGGCGAGGATCACCAGCAGCGGCAGGGCGAAGAGGGGGACGAAGAGCAGCAGGAAGACGGCCCGCACGGCCCACGTCCCGGCCCGGCTATGCACCAGCACGTCGGCTCACCGCCCGGTAGAGGCCGTAGAGGCCCACGGAGAGAACGATGTTGACGACGGCGACGACGCAGGCTCCCGGGTAGTCGGATTCGAGGATCGCCTTGCCGTAGACGAGCATCGGCAGGGTGGTCACGCCCTTGGCCCCGGTGAACAGCACGATGCCGAACTCGTTGAGGCACATCACGAGGACGAGGCTGCCGCCCGCGAGGAGCGCGGGAAGGGCCTCGGGCAGGATCACCTGCCGGATGATCCGGGCGGGCCCGGCACCCAGCGAGGACGCCACCTCCAGTTGCGCGGTGTCCAGTTGGGAGAAGGCGGCGAGCAGCGGGCGCATCACGAACGGGGTGAAGTAGGTGATCTCGGCGAGGAGGACGCCCCAGGGCGTGGTGAGGAAGTGGAAGGGGCCCTCGGCCGCTCCGGTGACGCCGGTCCAGGCGCCGTTGGCCATCCCGGTGCTGCCGTAGACGAACAGCAGGGCGAGCGTGATGAGGAAGGACGGGAAGGAGAGGAAGACGTCGACGAACCGGGCGACGGCCCGGCCGCCGGGGAACGGGACGAACGCGATGACCAGGGCGAGGACGAAGCCGAGGACCAGACAGCCCACCGTCGCACCGGCCGCCAGCCACACCGTGGTGGTAAGCGCCGAGCGGAACGACGCGGAGGCCAGGACCTCGCTGTACGGGGCGAGCGAGGTGCCGCCCTCGTCGGGGCCGAAGGACTGCCGGACGACGAGGAACAGCGGGTAGAGGAAGACGAGCGCGAGCACGGCCACGGGCGGCACGGCCCAGGCGGCGGCGCCCGGCCGGCGGGTCCGGGGCGGGATGGTGGCCGTCGAGCCGCCGGGGAGTCCGGTGGCGGCGACGGTTTCCGGTCGGCGGAGCGGGGCCGTACCGGTGCTAGTCATGGGAGGCCCCCGCTCCGGCGGGCAGCAGCACCGCGTCCTCGGCGGCGAAGTGCACGGTCGCGGGGTCGCCGAGCGCGGGGGTCTCGCGCAGTTCGCGCAGGTCCGCCGTGATCCGGTGGCCGCCGACGTCGAGGTGCAGCCGGTGGGTGGAGCCGCGCCACTGGACCTCGGTGAGGGTGCCGGTCAGCGCGTTGGGGCCGTCCCCGAGGCCGATCAGGTGCGGGCGGACGCAGAGGGTGGCGGTGACCCCGCCGGCCACCTGGCCGGTGGGGACGGCGAGGGGGTGTCCGGCGAAGTCGACGGTGTCGGGGGCCTCGGAGACGGTGACCGGCAGCAGGTTGGCGTTGCCGACGAACGAGGCGGTGAACTCGGTGCGCGGGCGCCGGTACAGCTCCTGCGGGGTGCCGCAGTCGCGGAGCCCGGCCCGGTCCATGACGGCGATCCGGTCCGCGAGGGTCAGTGCCTCGATCTGGTCGTGGGTGACGTACAGGATGGAGACGTCGGGCAGTTCGCGGTGGAGCCGGGCCAGTTCGGCGAGCATGCCGGAGCGCAGCTGGGCGTCGAGCGCGGAGAGCGGTTCGTCGAGCAGCAGGACCCCGGGGCGGACGGCGAGGGCGCGGGCGATGGCGACGCGCTGCTGCTGGCCGCCGGAGAGTTCGCGCGGGTAGCGCCGGGCGTAGTCGCCCATGCCGACGAGGGCCAGTGCCTCGGCGACGCGGCCGGGGATCTCCGCGCGGGGGGTCTTCCGTGCCTTCAGGCCGAAGGCGACGTTCTCCTGGACGCGCAGGTGCGGGAAGAGGGCGTACTGCTGGACGACCATGCCGATGCCGCGCTTGTGCGGCGGCAGGGCGGTCACGTCGCGGTCGCCGAGGAAGACCCGTCCGGCGGACGGCCGGACGAATCCGGCGACGGCGCGCAGGGCGGTCGTCTTGCCGGAGCCGGAGGGTCCGAGCAGGGCCATGACCTCACCGGGTTCGACGGTGAGGTCGAGCCCGTCGAGGGCCACGGTGCCGCCGTAGGCGACGGTGACCCGGTCGAAGCGGATGCCGCCGCGGACGGCTTCGGCCCCGGCGGTCATGCCTCGGCCCGTGCGACGAGGTCGGGCAGTTCGGCGACGGAGCCGAGGACGTGGGTGGCCCCGCCGGCGGTGAGCCGGTCCGCGTCGTGGGCGCCGGTGAGGACGCCCGCGACGATCCCGGCCCCGGCACGCACCCCGCTGAGCATGTCGTACGTGGTGTCGCCCGCGACGACGGTGCGGCGGACGTCGTCGACGGCGCCGGTGCGCAGCAGCGCGCCGAGGACCATGTCGGGGTAGGGGCGGCCGCGGCCGCCCGCGTCGGCGGGGCAGAGGGTGAGCGGGACGAGGTCGCGCCAGCCGAGCGCGTCGAGGATGGCGTCCTGGGTGGTGCGGGCGAAACCGGTGGTCAGGACGACGGTGCGGCCCTCGTCGGTGAGCCGGCCGATGGCCTCGCGGGCGCCGGGGACGGGGGCGATTCCGCCCGCGTCGACGAGGGCGCCGTACGCCTCCTCGAAGGCGGCGTTGGCCCGCTGGGCCAGGGCCTCGTCGCCGAAGAGATGGCGGAAGACGGTGATCTTGGACTCGCCCATGGTGGCGCGGACGTGGTCGAGCATGGCCGCGTGGCCGGCGGAGCCCGGCTCGACGCCGAGGCGGTCCGCGGCGGCGGCGAAGGCCTGTTCGACGAGGCCGCCGTCGGCGACGGTGGTGCCGGCCATGTCGAGGACGATGAGATTCAGCATGCGGTGGTCCGGTGTGTTGTCGGTGCTCTCGGCGGTCGCCGTGGTCGCGATGGACTCGGCAGTCTCGGCGGTCGCGGTGGTCTCGGCAGCCGCGGTGGTCGCGGTGGTCTCGGCAGCCGCGGTGGTCGCGATGGACTCGGTGGTCACGGTGGTCACCAGCCCAGTTCGTCGGCGGTCGTTTCGGCGATGGCGGGCGAGCAGGTCATCCCCCGGCCGCCCGGCCCGGTGACCAGCCAGACGCCGTCGCTCACCTGCTGGCGGTGGACGACGCGGGCGGTGTCGGTGCACTGGGCGTAGACCCCGGCCCAGCGGCGCCGGATCCTCGGCAGCGGGCGGCCGAGGAAGGACTCGACGACCGCGGCGAGGTGCTCGTAGGGCTCCTCGACGGTGTCGAAGGCGAAGGGGTGCTCGTACGCGTGGGTGTCGCCGATGGTCAGTCCGCCGTCGGCGCGCTGGACCATGAGGAGCTGCATCCGGTGGGCGGCGGCGGTGGGGGTCTGGGCCTGGCCGGCGTTGAGGGCGTCGAGGGCCGGGCCCCGGTAGGCGGGGTAGTAGCGGAAGCTGTCGGCGTCGGCGACGGAGGTGGTGAGCGGTTCGCCGAGCGGGTCGGTCTGCATCATCTGGAGGCGGACGCGGCGCACGGGCAGGCCGGGGCCGGCGAGTTCGCGGACGAGGCCGCCGAGCCAGGCGCCGGTGGCGAGGACCACGGCGTCGCCGCGGTGGGTGTCGCCGTGGTCGTCGCGGACGGCGGCGGGGCCGGTGACCTCGCGCACCTCGCGTCCGCCGAGGTAGGTGTAGCGGCCGGAGGCCAGCAGGTCCGCCTTCAGGGCGAGCTGGGCGGTGCGCGGTTCGACGGCGGCGTCGCGCTCGCACCACAGGGCGGCGGTGAACGCGCCGCGCAGGGCGGGGTTCAGGGCGCGGGCCTCGGCGGGGGTGAGCAGCTTGTAGCCGCGGGCGGCCGCGTCGGGCCGGGCGACGGCCGCCTCGGCGACGGCGAGTTCCCGGTCGGTGCGGACCGGGGTGAGCGATCCGCAGGGCCGGAAGCCGAGTCCCGGGACGCGGGTTCCGATCCCCTCCCACAGCTCGCGGGCGCGCAGGGCGGTGTCCAGCTCCTCGCCGCCCGCCCGGCCGCTGACCCATATCTGTCCGAAGTTGCGGAGCGATGCCCCGCGCGCCTCGCTCTCGCGCTCGATCTGTACGACCTCGTGGCCGCGGCTGACTGCGTGCCAGGCGTGCATGGTGCCCACCACGCCGGCTCCTACGACGATGACTCTCACACCGGCCACGCTGCTGGGGACGGATGACCCGCACGGATCGGAGCGGCAACGGGACGGTGAACTGGGCCCCAAGCTTGGACTAGACCCGTTATCTTCTCGTGATCTGCCAGGGCTCTCGTACGGCTCCGAGGCGCGGCGCGGTCCCGCCCGCTCGACCCGGCCCGTACGGCCCTGTCCGGCCCCGTCCGGTCAGCCGCCTCCGCCGAGGCGGGCGGTGAAGGAGAAGCGGTCGCCGCGGAACAGGGTCCGCACCCGCTCCAGCGGCCGGCCGGACGTGTCCCGGGAGATCCGGTGGAGGAGCAGCATGGGCAGGGCGGGCGGGGTGCCGATGAGCAGGGCCTCGCGCGGGGTGGCGAGCACGGTCTCGATCTTCTCGTCGGCGCCCCCGAAGGCGATGCCGAGCCGGTCGCGGAGGTGGGCGTAGAAGGAGGAGTCGGGGTCGAAGGTCTCCGCGAGGTCCGGCACCCGGGCGACGCTGACGTAGGTGCTCTCCAGCCCCACCCGGTCGTCGTCGGCGAGCAGCACCCGCTCCAGGTGCCAGACCGGCTCGCCGGGCTCCGCCCCGACCTCGGGAGCGAGCACCTCGGTGCAGGGGAAGCGGTCCAGCCCGATGAGCCGGCGGCCGGGGGTGCGGCCCTGGCGGCGGACGCCCTCGGTGTAGCTGGCCAGCGAGAGCGGCTGTTCCAGCTTGGGTCCGGCGACGACGGTGCCCCGGCCCTGCCGGGCCAGCCGCCCTTCCAGGAGCAGTTCGCGCAGGGCCTGGCGCACGGTCTCGCGGGAGACCTCGTAGCGCACGGCGAGGTCGCGTTCCGGCGGCAGCATGCCTCCTTCCCCCAGTTCGTCGATGAGGCCGGAGACATGGGCCTTGACCGCGTAGTACTTCGGGATGCGGCCGTGCTCGGGGATGCCGGAACGGATCGGTGCGCCAGGTGTCTGGCCGTGCGGGTAGTCCACGGGCCGATCGTGGCAGACGGACATGAACGGCTAGGGGCGCGGCGGTGCGCGGCGGCCGGAACCCGCCGGTGCCGGTCAGTGGCCGGTGCGGCGGGCCCGGCGGGCGCCCAGGACGACGGCGCCGCCTCCGATCAGGAAGCCCGCGACGGTGAGGGCGGGCAGGGGGACGGGGACCTGGATGCCGGTGCGGGCGAGTTCGGGGACGCCCGCCGGATCGAGGCCGGGGGCGACGGGGTGCCTTCCGGCGGTGCCGTCCCGGCCGGTGCCGGGGACGTCCGTGCCGGGGTCGTCGGCGTCGTCGCGGGACGGGGCCCCGTCGTCGTCGACCACGGTGAAGGGGTAGTCCTCGGACTCGCCGACCCACTCCCCGTCACCGCCGCCGCCCGCGGGGTCGCCGCCGGAGCGGCGCTGGACGATCGCGGCGTTCGCGGTGATCCGCCCGGGGCTGGTGTCGGAGGTGAAGGCCAGCCGGACCTGGACGGTGACGGTGCGGCCGGGCGGCACGGTGAAGCCGGGGAACGAGTCGCCGTCGCCGCCGAAGACCCCGATGTGCTCGTCGCGGTCGGTGGTCTCCCAGTGCACCCGGTGCTCGACGCCGGGGCGGGTGCGCTCGGAGAACTCCAGCTGGATCTGGTCGGCGGTCAGGGTGCGCTCCTCGTCGGTGAGGACGAGGACGGGGTGGATGGCGTGGCAGGGCCGGGTGGTGGTGTTGGTCAGGTCGAGGAACCAGGTGCCGTAGCCGCCGCCGGAGGCGTAGGTGTCGGGGCCGCCGTGGATGCGGGTGTCGATCGGGAAGTCCGGGGCGTTCTCGTCCCCGCACTCCGGCTGCTGGTCGGTCAAGGAGGCCCGGGGCACCGTGGCGTTGCGGTCGGCGGTGCCCCGCTGCGGCGCGGCGGACGCGTGCGCGGTCCCGCCGAGCACCACGCTCGCCGCGGCCAGCCCGAGCGCGAGCCCGTGCCGGGTGCGCCCGGTGGCCGGGGGCGGCGCGGGCGCGGAGGTCTCGGGGTGAGGGTTCGGGGAGGGCGGTGTGGGGGGCATGACGGGCAGCCTTCGCTGGGAGTGGGTCGGCTCGCCCCGGGCCCGGAGTTCACCGGCAGGAACACGGCGACGCTGCCACAGCACCACGCCCCGCCCCCGTCCGACATGCCGCCGGGTCCCCCGGCCGGCGGCGACGAACCGCCCGTTCGGACCGGGGCGGGGCCGCTACACCGGACCGGCGGCCGAGGCGGGGCCCGCGCGGAGGGGCTGCTCCCGCCGGAGGGCTACTCCGCCTCCGTACGCCCGGAGTCCCGCTCCGTACCTCCCGAGTCCCCCGCCACCCTCCCGAAGAGCGGTGCCAGGACGAGCTGGGCGGCCCCCTCGGCGACCGGGCGGTCGCCCCCGGTGGTGGTGGCGACCGGGACCGGGACGCCGAGGGCCCCGTCGCGGCGGGCCCGTTCGTCGAGCACGGCGCGGACGCCCCGGACGTACGCCTCGGGGTCGGCGGCGACCAGCCGGCCGCCCAGCACCACACGTCCGATGTCGAGGAGTCCGACGAGGTTGGCGGCGCCGGTGCCGAGGACCCGGGCGGCCTCCGTCACGTCCCCCCGGGCGACCGCCGCCAGGCAGAGGGCCTCGATGCAGCCGCGTCCGCCGCAGCCGCACACGGGACCGTCCAGCTGCACGGTCTGGTGCCCGAACTCCCCCGCCCCGGTCCGCGCGCCCCGGTGGACCTCCCCGCCGATGACCAGTCCGGCGCCGAGGCCGGTGCCCAGGTGGAGGTAGGCGAAGTCGGCCGGCTCCGGCAGCTGGAGGGCGAGGCCGAGGGCGGCGGCGTTGGTGTCCTTGTCGATGACGACGGGCAGGGCGGTGCGTGCGGCGAGGGCGTCGCGGAGCGGATAGCCGTCCCACTGCGGGAAGCCGGTGACGCGGTGCAGGACGCCGCCGCGGTGGTCGAGGGGCCCCGGCACGGCGGCGCCGAGACCGAGCACGGGACGGGTGCCGTCGCCCCGGACCGCGTCGACCGCGCCGGCGGCGGCCGCGACGACCTCGCCGGGCGGGGCGCCGAGGTCGAGCGGGGCCGTACGGCTCGCGACCACGGTGCCCGCGAGGTCGGCCAGCACGGCGGTGAGTCCGTCGCGGTCCAGGTGCAGCCCCACCGCGTGCCCGGCCTCGGGCACCAGGCGCAGCACGGTGCGCGGCTTGCCGCCGGTGGAGGCGCGGCGGCCGGCCTCGGCGGCCAGGCCCTCGGCGCGCAGCCGGGCGGTGATCTTGCTGACGGCCTGCGGGGTGAGGCCGGTGCGCGCGGCCAGGCCGAGCCTGCTGATGCCGCGCTCGCCCGCCGTACGCAGCAGGTCGAGCACGAGTGCCGTGTTGTGGCTGCGCAGCGCCGGGAGGTTCGCTCCGCTGTTGCTCCTGTTCACCGCCCCATTGTCTCCCCCGCTTGCACTTAGGCAACAGCGTTGCCAAAGTGGAGTGCATGACTGCCCTCACGACTCCCGGGACCTCCGGCGCGCCCCGGCCCCCCTTGCGCGTCGGACTCGTCGGCTACGGCCTGGCGGGTTCCGTCTTCCACGCCCCGCTGATCACCGCGACCGACGGCCTCGTCCTGGACACGGTCGTCACGTCGAACGAGGAGCGCCGGGAGCAGGCCCGTGCCGAGTTCCCCGGGGTGCGGTTCGCCGCCTCGCCGGACGAGCTGTGGCAGCGGGCGGACGCGCTCGACCTGGTCGTGATCGCCTCGCCGAACAAGACGCACGTCCCGCTGGCCACGGCCGCGCTGGAGGCCGGGCTGCCGGTGGTCGTGGACAAGCCGGTGGCGGGCACCGCGGCCGAGGCGCGGGCGCTGTCGGCGCTGGCCGAGGAGCGCGGGCTGCTGCTGTCGGTGTTCCAGAACCGCCGCTGGGACAACGACTTCCTGACCCTGCGCGCCCTGGTCGAGGAGGGCCGGCTGGGCGAGGTGCGGCGCTTCGAGTCCCGCTTCGAGCGCTGGCGCCCGCGGCCCAAGGGCGGCTGGCGCGAGTCGGGCGACCCGGCGGAGATCGGCGGGCTGCTCTACGACCTGGGCAGCCATGTCGTCGACCAGGCGCTCGTCCTGTTCGGCCCGGTGGTGCGGGTGTACGCGGAGGCCGATGTGCGGCGGCCCGGGGCGGCGGCCGACGACGACACCTTCCTCGCGCTCACCCACGCGGGCGGGGTCCGCTCGCATCTGTACGTCAGTGCCACGACGCCGCAGCTCGGTCCGCGTTTCCGGGTGCTCGGCTCGGACGCCGGGTACGTGAAGTACGGCCTCGATCCGCAGGAGGCCGCCCTGCGCGAGGGGGCCCGCCCGGGGACGGACGAACCGTGGGGTGTGGAGGACGAGGAGCTGTGGGGCCGGCTGGGCGCGGGCGAGTCCCCGCTCACGGGCGGCGGCGACCCGGTCGCCACGCTGCCGGGCGACTATCCGGCGTACTACGCGGCCGTCGCCCGCGCCCTGCGCGACGGCGGCGCGCCTCCCGTGACCGGACGGCAGGCCGCCGCGACCCTGGACGTCCTGGAGGCCGCGCGCCGCTCGGCCCGCGAGGGCGTCACGGTCACCCTGTCCGGGGTTCCCGCCGCCGGCTCCGAGGAGCTGCCCGTATGAGCCACACCGCTCCGACCATCTCCGAGCTGATCGCCCAGGAGCGCCGGCTGACGCTGCCGCGCTTCGGGTACGACGACGCGTACGCGCTCGGCGGGCTGCTGGTCGCGCTCGCCCGGGAGCGGCACGCGCCGGTCGCGATCGACATCCGGCGCGGGGCGCAGCAGCTGTTCCACGCCGCGCTGCCCGGGTCGAGCGCGGACAACGACGCGTGGATCGACCGCAAGCGCCGGGTCGTCGAGCGGTACGGCGAGAGTTCGTACCTGGTCGGGACGCGGTTCCGGGCCAAGGGGACGACGTTCGACGAGGCCTCGCGGCTGGACCCGGACGTCTATGCCGCGCACGGCGGCTCGTTCCCCCTCGCGGTCGAGGGCGCGGGGGTCATCGGCTCGGTGACGGTCTCGGGGCTGCCGCAGGCGGAGGACCACGCGCTGGTGGTCGAGGCGCTGGAGCAGTTCGCGACGCGGATCGGCCGCTGACGGATCGCCGGGGTGGCTTCCGACGTCCCCACGGAAGCCACCCCTCCGATCTTTACGCGTCCTTCAGCTCCTGGCGCTGCCGCCCGAGTCCGGCGATCTCCAGCTCCACGACATCACCGGCCCGCAGATACGGCTTCGGGTCGGGCCGGCCCATGGCCACTCCGGCCGGGGTGCCGGTGTTGATGACGTCGCCCGGGTAGAGCGTCATGAAGTGGCTCAGATAGCGCACGACCTCGCCGACCGGGAAGATCTGGTCGGCCGTCGTGCCGTTCTGCTTCAGCTCGCCGTTGACCCAGAGCCGCAGCTCCAGGGCCTGCGGGTCGGGCACCTCGTCGGCGGTCACCAGCCACGGCCCGAGCGGGTTGAACGTCTCGCAGTTCTTGCCCTTGTCCCAGGTGCCGCCGCGCTCGATCTGGAAGGCGCGCTCGGAGACGTCGTGCGCCACCGCGTACCCGGCGACATGGGCCAGGCCCTCCTCCGCGGAGTCCAGATAGCGGGCGGTGCGCCCGATGACGACGGCGAGTTCGACCTCCCAGTCGGTCTTCTCGCTGCCGCGCGGCACGAGGACGGTGTCCTCCGGTCCGACGACGGTGTCCGGTGCCTTGAAGAAGAGGATCGGCTCCTGCGGGATCTGCGCGCCGGTCTCCGTGGCGTGGTCGTGGTAGTTCAGCCCGATGCACACGATCTTGCCGATCCGGCCGAGCGGCGGGCCCACCCGCAGCCCCTCGGCGTCGAGCGCGGGCAGCCCGCCGGGCGCGTCCGCGGCGGCCCGCACCCGGGCCAGCGCGTCCGCGTCGCCGAGCAGCGCGCCGTCGATGTCGGGGACGACTCCCGACAGGTCACGCAGGGTTCCGTCGCCGTCCAGCAGCGCCGGTCGTTCCGCGCCGGCCGTACCCACACGAAGCAGCTTCAACGGTCTTACTCCCCTTGGTCGAGTCGGGCCCGTCGATGGGTGGCGGCCATCGCAGGCTTGTCCGATCCTCCAAGACATCCGATCACTCCGCAAGACCCTGTTCACACACTGGACCGGCGGGCCGGGGCGGGCGTCAGGCGGTGGTGGCGACGGCGGGGCCGGCGGTGGGCTGGTCGCGGTAGAGGAAGGCCCGCTCGACGGCGGTCCAGGTGGTGCTGGTGACCACGTACAGCGCGGCGGCCAGCGGGACGAAGGCGACGGTGAAGAGGGTGAAGAAGGACATCAGCGGCATGACCTTGGTCATCGCGCCCATGCCGGGGACGGGCTGCCCGTCGGGACCGGTGGCGGGGGTGACGGGGTTGGCCGCCATCTGCCGCTTGGTGCGTCCGTAGTTGAACGTGGCGACGGCGGCAACGATCACGAAGAGTCCGGCGTAGACGAGGCCCTGGGTGCCGAGCAGCCCGCCGTCCGCGACCGCGTCGCGCCAGCGTTCGCCGAGCGGGGCGCCGAAGAGCTGGTGGCCGAGGAGTTCGTTGGCGTCGCCGCCGATCCGGGTGCTGGAGAAGAGGTGGTAGAGCAGGAAGAAGGCGGGCATCTGGAGGAGGCTCGGCAGGCAGCCGGAGAGCGGCGAGACCTTCTCCTCGCGGTGCAGTTCCATGAGCGCCTTCTGCATCCGCTCGGGGTTCTTGGCGTGCTTCTTGCGCAGGGCGGCGATCTGCGGCTGGAGCCGGCGCTGCGCCTTCTGGCCGCGGGCGGCGGCACGGGACAGGGGGTGCACGGCGAGGCGGACGAGCGCGGTGAACAGGACGATCGCGGCGGCCGTGGAGGCGTTCTGGAACAGCGGGTGGAGGAGATCGGCGAGCGCGCCGACCAGGCTCGCGAAGGCGGACATGAAAGCGGACATGGGTGAGCCCTCCGGGGGTCTCGTCGTGCCGGGAAGAGAACTGCTGGCGTCGGCATGACGGGTCCGCGCGGGGTCTCCGCGTACGGCACGGGGCGCTGTGCGCGCACCGGACGGGGAGGGGAGAGGGAAAAGCGGTCGTGGTCCCTACGCGGCCGTCAGGAGGGCACGGCCGGGGGCTCGGGGTCGTCGGCGCCCCTTGGCGTCGGGATCGCGCTGCGGCAGGAACGCGGTGCGTTTCTCGCGGTCGCGGATGGCGGTGCGGACCCGGGTGCGGGGCACGGGGGCGGCGCAGCGGGCGCTGATGACCGAGCAGGCGACGAGCGCGGTGCCGGCGGCGGCGGTGGCGGCGAGGGCCACGGCGGCGGAGAGGCTGCCGCCCTCGGCGAGCAGGACCTCGGTGAGGAAGAAAAGCAGGATTCCGGCGGGGCGCAGCACCCGGGCGAGGGCTCCGCGCAGGCGGTTGCGGTCGCGGTGGCGTGTCTCCACGGCCCTCCCCCTTCCGCTCTGCCGCCGCGCGCGGGGCGCGGCGCTTCTCACCCGTTCACCCGTTATACACGATCGGCCTCGATGGGCCGCAGGAGCCGGCGGGGGGTGAGGAAGACGCGGTCGACCGGGTTGTCGGTCTCCGTGTCGAGCCCTTCGCCGGGCCGCATCTCGGTCTCCTCGGGCGGTACGGGCAGGGAGCAGGCCGGGCAGATGCCGTACGCGTCGACCTCCGTGCCGCACTCCGCGTGGACGAACAGCCGCATCGGCAGGGTGCCGGGGAGGTGGTCGAGGCCCCAGCTGCTGAGGGCGCGGACGACGGGCCAGAGGGCCTTGCCGCTCTCGGTGAGGACGTACTCCTCGCGCGGCGGGGCCTGCTGGTAGAGGCGCTTCTCCAGGACCCCGGCCTCGGTGAGGGTCTGGAGGCGGGTGGCGAGGACGGCGCGCGGGATGCCGAGGTGGACGAGGAAGTCGTTGTAGCGGCGCACGCCGTAGAGGGCGTCGCGGACCACCAGGAGGGTCCAGCGCTCACCGACCACCTCCAGGGCGCGGGCCATGGAGCACTGCTGGTTCACGTAGTCCTTGCCGAGGGCCATGGGCCCACTGTACCCAGCCAGAGTTCGGTGACCGAACTTTACCGGGATATGGGTTCGGTGAACGAACTGACCGTGCTAGCGTCAGCGACCCAGAGAGTTCAGTCACCGAACTCACCGATGCGCCGGGTGGTGCGGACGGCCTCCGCACCACCCGGCGACCCCCGGAGCGATGCCATGCCCCAGCCCGTACGCCCCAGACCCCGCACCGCCGCCCCGGCGGCCGCCGCGCCGCACGGCGGCCAGGGCTCCCCCACCCGCCGCCCCGGCGCGACGCTCGCGATCACCTCGGCGGCCACCGCCGTGGCGCTGATGAACTACACCGCCCCCATGGCCACCCTGCCCGGCGTCTCCGCCGCCCTGGCCACCCCGCCCTCCGGCCAGGCCTGGCTGCTGAACGGGGCGCCGCTCGGCCTCGCCGTGGTCCTGCTCGTCGCGGGCAGCCTCGCCGACGACTACGGCCGGCGCCGGCTCTTCCTCGCCGGCACGCTCGCCCTCGGCCTCACCTCCGGGCTCGGCGTCCTGGCCCACGACACCCTCACCTTCACCCTGGCCCGGGTCGCCCAGGGCGCGGCGAGCGCCGCGATCCTGGCCACGAGCCTGGGGCTGCTCGTCGGGGCGTTCCCGGCCGGGCACGAGCGGATCAGGGCGACGGGGGTCTGGGGCGCGTTCGTCAGCGCCGGGATCGCGCTCGGCCCGCTGCTGGCCGGGTGGCTGGGACCGTTCGACTGGCGGCTGCCGTACGCCGTACTGGGCCTGGCCGCCCTGGCGGCGGCGGCCGTCGCCGCCCGGGTCCTCGACGAGTCCCGCTCCCCGCGCGGCGGTCGGCCCGATCTGGCGGGCGCGGCGGTGCTGGGCACGTCGATGACGGCGCTGCTGACCGCGCTGACGCTCGGCCGGGACGGCTGGGCGCGCCCGGCCGTGGTCCTGCCCCTGCTCGCCTCGTTCGCACTGGTTCCGGTCTTCCTCGCGGTGGAGCGGCGGGCGGCGGCCCCGCTGATCGACCCGGCCCTGCTGCGCGGCCGTCCGTTCCTGGCCTCGGCGGCCGGCGGACTGTTCACGGGGCTCTCGGTGATCGGCCTGTTCAGCTATCTGCCGACACTGCTCCAGCGGTCCCTGGGGGTGTCATCGCTCGGCTCGGCATGGCTGCTGCTGATCTGGTCGGGCTCGGCGTTCGCCGTGGCGCTCCAGGCCCGCCGGCTGACGGGCCGGGTGGCCGCCCGCCGCCAGGCCGCCGCCGGATTCGTGCTGCACGCGGCCGGGGCCCTGGTCCTGCTGGGCACCCTGGACCCCGGCGGGCACCTGGGCGGGGAGGAGTGGCTGCGGCTGCTCCCGGCCCTGGTGGTGTCCGGGGCGGGCAGCGGTCTGCTGAACGCCGCGCTCCCCCGGCTGGCCATCGAGTCGGTGCCGCAGGAGCGGGCGGCGATGGGCTCGGGCGCGAACAACACCGCCCGCTACATCGGTTCCTCGGCGGGCGTCGCGGTGACCATCGCCGTCGCCGCGACCGGCTGGGGCGCGGACGGCGCGCTGCTGCTGTCGGTGGGACTGGCCCTGGTGGCGACGGCGGCCCTGCGGCTGCTGCGCGAACGGGGATGAGGGCGGGGCCCGTACGGACCCCGTGCCTCACCCCGCCCCGCCGGCCGCCGCCGGCTCGGCCACCGGTTCCAGCTCGTCGCGGGCCAGCACCTCGTCGTCCGGGCGGTCGTCCCGGTCGCGCGGACCGGCGTACGTGACGGCGAGGGCCACGGCCAGATTCGCCGCGAGCGCGACGATTCCGGCGTTCACGCCCCACACCGGATCGTTCTCCGTGAACACGAACCCGCAGACCACCCCCACCCCCACGACCAGCCCGCTCAACGCCCCGGCCAGGGTCAGCCGCCGCCACATCAGCCCCAGCAGCACCATCGGGAGCAACTGCGCCATTCCCTCGTACGAGATCAGCGAGAGCCGGACGAGGGTGTTGGGGGCGGTGTACGTGAGGAGCAGGGCGAGACTGCCCGCGATCACGACGACCAGTTGGGCGGCGCCCTTCTGGTGGCGCTCCCACCGGGGCACGAGCGAGAGGACGCTGCGCCCCCACATCGTGCCGATGACCAGCATGAACACGGCCATGGGCACGATGGAGGAGAGGGCGGCGGCCACTCCGATGACCCCGACGGACCAGGCGGGCAGGGAGTCCACGACCAGCTTGAACAGGGCGAGGTTGGACTCCGCGCCGACGAGCCCCGGCACGACGAACAGCGCCGCCATGCCGAGCAGCATCGGGACGAAGAGCAGGACGTTGTAGGCGGGGAGCCACATGGCGTTGCGGCGCAGGACGTCGGCGTTCTTGGCCCCGAGGTAGCCCGCGACGGTGGTCGGGAAGATCACGACGGTGAGGGAGTTCAGGAACGACGTGGTGATGAACCAGGCCTGTCCGAGGCCGCTGTCCCCGTGCCCCGGGAAGGTCAGCCACTCGCTCTTCTCGGTGACGAGCCGGTCCAGGAAGGGTCCGTACCCGTCGAAGTAGTGCACGGGCACATAGAGCGCGAGGAAGCCGAGCGTGACGATGACCAGCAGGTCCTTGAGCACGGAGACCCAGGCGCTGCCCCGCAGCCCGCTGACGACGACGAAGCCGGTGGTGACGGCGAAGGCGATGAAGTAGGCCCAGTTCAGGCTGATCGCGCCGTAGGAGATCGTCGAGACGACGACGCCCATGCCGGTGATCTGGAGCTGGATGTACGGCAGCAGGAACACGGTCGCGAGCACGGCGGTGAGCGCGCCCAGCCAGGGCCGCCCGAAGCGGTGCGCCACCATGTCGGTGATCCCGACGAGGCCGTGCCGGCGCGCGTACGCCCAGAGCATCGGCCCGACGACGTAGCCGACGGCGTAGCCGCAGGACATGTACGCGACGACGTACAGAACGGGCGCCCCGTAGTTGTACCCCCAGCCGGCGGCGCCGAGGTAGCTGAAGCTGGTGTAGCCCTCACCGGCCATGAGCACCCAGATGAACACGGTCCCCAGGCTCCGCCCGCCCACCGACCACTCGGCGAGCCCGCCCCCGCCGCCGCGCCGGCCCCGTACGGCGAGCAGGCCGAGGGCCACGGTGGCGACCATGAAGACCCCGAAGACGGAGGTCGCGACGGCGGCGTTCACCGGCGGTCCCCCCGTCGGGTCAGCCACACGGCGACGGGGGTGAGGAGCGTCGCCCCGAGCAGCCAGAAGAAGAGGAACGGCAGCCCGAGCACGACGGGCTCGACCCGGTTCACGAAGGGCAGCGCCCCCAGGTAGAGGACATAGGGGACCAGCAACCACAGCACCTGCGGACGTCGTCTGAGCACGTCGCGGAAGCTTACGGCCTCGTCCTCGTCCGGCGCCGTCAGCGCTCCCGCGCCCCGGTCAGCTTCCCCCACACCACCAGCCGGTACCGCGAGGTGAACTCCGGCGTGCAGGTCGTGAGCGTCACGTACGAACCGGCGGTGCGGTAGCCCGTGTACGGCTTGATGTTGCTGCGCGGCACGGCCGCGATGACCCCGCCGTCGCCGGGCTGGGTGCGGGCGAGGGTCTTGTCGACGGTGTACGTGTACACCGCGTCCCGGGTCTCGACGGTGATCCGGTCGCCGACGCGGAGCCGGTTGATGTAACGGAAGGGCTCGCCATGGGTGTTGCGGTGCCCGGCGAGCGCGAAGTTCCCGGCAGCCCCCGGCTGCGCGGTGCGCGGGTAGTGGCCGACGTACCCCTTGTCCAGCACGCCGTGCTTGCTGATGCCCTGCGCGACGGGGGCGGTCAGCCCGATGCGCGGGATGCGGAGGACGGCGTACGCCTGGGAGGCGCGGGGCGGGGACGCGGCGACCCGGCGCGCCCGGCCACCACCGTCGCCGCCCTCCTCCCCGCCCCCGTCGTCGTCCGTCACGGCGGGGTCGTCGTCGGCGGGCCCCGCAGCCGGGTCCGGGCCGGCGGTCGGCTCCCCGTCGTCCCAGTCCCGTCGGAGGGCGTCCACGGTGTGCGCGGCCTCGGCACGGGCCTGCCGGTTGGTCCACCACAGCTGATGGGCGACGAGGAGCAGCAGGACGACACCGAGGGTCATGACGAGTTCGGCCCCCGTCCACAGCCCGCGCGCGGCCAGCCGCCGCCCGCGCAGGTCCCGCTGCACGACGACGGGAATCCGCCCGCGCCGACGTTGCCGTTCCGGCACCCCTTGCCGCTCTCGATCCCGGCCTCGTTGCCGGTCCCGGTCCCGGAGCCACTCCCGTTCCCGCACCCGCTCCCGCATCCGCATCAGCCCGCGCACGGCCGCACGATAGGCCCGGCCCCGGCAAGTCACCAGACCCACGACGCGGCCCGCCCCCTCCCGCAGGCTCGCGGCCCGTCACCCGGCCCACGGGAAGAAGAACGCGCACGGTCCTTCTCCCGTGGGGGAGGAGAACACCCGCCGTCCCTTTGCCCCCACGCCCCCGTCCGCGCCGCGGCGCCGATCCCCCAGCCGGAACAAGCCTCCGCCGCGCGGAGATACGGCAGTACGGTGTGGGACATGCGCCCCGACACGCCTGCCGACCACACCACCGAAGCCGAGCGCCTGCTGCGCACCGCGGCGCAGTATCCCGAGGACCACGAACCCCTGCTGCTCCAGGCCGCCGCCCATCTGGAACTCGCCGGGGAGCGCGTCCGGGCGACCGCGCTCTACGACACCCTGCTCGACCACCCCGGCACGGAGCACCCGTATCTGGTGAAGGCGCTCAACGCGGCCAACCTGTGGGAGTACGGCCACGAGGCGGAGGCCAGGGCCATCATCGACGGGATCCGGACGGCGGCGCCCCGGGAAGCCGCGCCGTGGGAGATCGCGGCGGAGACCCTGGAGGCGCACGACGAGCTGGAAGCCGCCCACGACTTCTTCTCCGCCGCGCTGACGCTGCTCATCGCCCCCGGCGAGGAGGTCCCGTACGCCACGCAGTCGCTGCTCACCGGCCGCCACCGCGTGCGCAGGCTGATGGGCGCCGGGCACGACGCCTGGGACGAGCTGGCGGACGCCCTCCACACGGCCGCCGTCCCCCTGGACGAACTCCACGACCCCAAGCGGCTCTGGGCCCTCGGCTCCTCGGACCCGGCCGAACTGCGCGCCGAGATCACCCGCCTCCGCGCCGAACTCGGCACCTACCGCAGCGCGTTGTCCCGCCCGTTCCCCGTGGCCGTACTCCACTGGCCGGAGCCGGAACTGCGCGAACTCCTGGCCTCGTACCCGGGCCTGGCCACGGAGTACCCCTCCCACGCCGACCACCTCGCCCGCATCGAAGCGGCCCTCCGCGACCTCCACGCCACCGGCACCCCGAACCTCGGCATCGTCACCGGCACCGTCCCCTCCTACGAGGCCTTCGCCGCCTCCGAGGCCGCCTCCCCCGCCGACCCCGACCTCCTCCCCCAGTACGCCACCACCCTCGCCGCCCGCGGCCGCGCCCTCCCCTGGCCCCCGCCCCGCTCCGCCCCGTGCTGGTGCGGCGCGGACCGGACGTACCGGGAGTGCCACGGGGCGGGGTGACCACGGGCCCGCCCGGACGGGTAGGGGGACCGGCAGCATCGAACACCCCGACGCCGCTGTTCCCCCACCGATATCCCGATGCCGAGGGGCGCGGGTTCCGATATCCCGATGCCGGGGGGCGCGGGTTCCGATATCCCGATGCCGAGGGGCGCGGGTTCCGATATCCCGATGCCGAGGGGCGCGGGCCCCGCGTACCCTCCGCCCATGCCCATGCCCCTCCACACCCCTCGCCCCCGTCTGGAGCGCCTGCGTGCGGACCACGCCCCGGCCCTCCTCGCCTTCGAACGCGAGAACCGCGCCTTCTTCGCGGCCTCGGTGCCCGACCGGGGCGACGCCTACTTCGCGGAGTTCGAGGCCCGCCTCGATTCCCTGCTGGCCGAACAGTCCGCCGGCGTCTGCCACTTCCACGTCCTCGTGGCGGAGGGGACGGGCGAGATCCTGGGCCGCTTCAACATCGTCGACGTCACCGATGGCACGGCGGACCTGGGCTTCCGCCTCGCCGAGAAGGCCACCGGCCGGGGCCTCGCCACCACCGCCGTCCACGACCTCCTCACCCTCTGCACCACCACCTACGCCCTCACCACCCTCCACGCCGCGGCCGCCACCACCAACACCGCCTCCCGCGCCGTCCTGACCCGCACGGGCTTCGTCCCGACGGGCGAGGAAGTGACGCTGAGCGGGAAGCGGGGGTTGGTGTTCGTGCGGGATCTGGCGGAGCCGGTAGAGCGATGATCGCGCAAGGGGTGACCACCACGACGCGCTGCGAGAAGTGCGGCCGTCCCCTCACCCTGGAGCTCGGCGAGTACATCGAGCGCGGCCGGGTGCGGTGGAGCATCACCGGCCAGTGCACCGGCTGCCCCCACGCGTGGTGCGAGCAGGGCGTGTCCGGCCCCACCGCCACCAGAATCCGCGACGCCCTCCTCGCCGAGCACGGCCCGGTGCGCCTCCAGCTGACGAACCCCGAACCGAACCCCGTAGCCGTCCTGCAAGCCCTGCGCGACGCGCTCCACCTCCCCCTGCCCGAGGCACGGGCCCGAGCGACGACCCTCCGCGAGACGGGCCTCGTCGGCACACGGGTGGAGATGGAGTTCCTGGCCGAGGCACTACGCCGACGAGCGATCGCCACCGGGTTCGACGGTCCGCCCGTCAACCCTGGCTGACCCGGTCCCGGCCGGCGGACGGGCGGCGAGGGGTCGTTCGTCACCACCGGTGGGTCCGGATGATTTTCCGGTTGCCGATCACGGGCAAGGCGGAACGTAGGAGACTGAGCAGTGATGAACACCGTCAAACCGTCCTCCCCCGCCGTCTCCGCCCGGATGAGCCGGCAGGCCAGCCGCGACACCACCCCCGAGGTGGCCGTCCGGAAGCTGCTGCATGCGTCCGGTTACCGCTACCGCCTGAACGAGCGGGTTCCCCACATGTCGCGGCGGACCATAGACATCGCCTTCACCAGGGCGAAGGTGGCGGTGTTCCTGGACGGGTGTTTCTGGCACGGATGCCCCGAGCACGCCACGCAACCGAAGTCGAACGCGGAGTGGTGGCGCCAGAAGCTGGACCGGAACATGGCGCGGGACGACGAGACGACGGCACACCTGGTCGCCGAGGGGTGGACGGTGCTGCGTTTCTGGGAGCACCAGGCCCCGACGCAGGTCGCCGAGCAGGTGGCCGCGACGGTGGATCGTGAGAACGCCGAACGACGGACGGGACGGGGGACGGGGCAGGAGTGCGGGGGCTCGTGAGCGGATTGCGGTTCGTGGACGTGTGCGCGGGGGCCGGCGGGTTGGCCCTCGGGTTGGAGCAGGCCGGGTTCGAGCCAGTGCTGTTGCTGGACAGAAAAGCCGTGGCGTGCGAGACGCTGGGGCTCAACCGGCCGCACTGGAAGGTCCTGGAGACGGACCTGCTGGACTTCGTACCGGACGAGCACCCGTACACCTACGACGTCGACCTGCTGTCCGCCGGTCTCCCCCGCCTCCGGTCAAGCGCGACGGCGACGAGGGCGGAGACCGACGAAGAGGAGCTGCTCCTGCGGGCGACGGTCCTCCTCGCTCCTTCGATCCAGCCACGCGCCCTGATCATCGAGAACGTACCGGGGTTGGTCGAAGCCGCGGCGTTCGCGCCCCTCCGCGCCTTCGTCCACGAGGAACTGGAACACCTCGGGTACCGGCTCCACTGGTTCGTGCTGAACGCGGCGGACTTCGGTGTGCCGCAGGTCCGGAAGCAGGGTGTGCTCGTCGCCCTCAAGGAACGGTACGCCGAGCGCTTCCGCCCGCCCTCGCCCACGGTGACCACGCACACCTCGGTGGGTGAGGCGCTGCGGCGCTCGATGGCGGCCCGCGGCTGGAGCGGCGCCGACGCCTGGGCGGACGCGGCGAGCGCCGTCGCGCCGACGCTCGTCGGCGGCTCCGACAATCGGGGCGGCGCCGATCTGGGACCGTCGGGCACGAAGGCGGCCTGGGCCCGGATGGGGGTCAACGGCGGAGCATTGGCCGATATGGTCCCGGGCCCCGAGGACGACGGCCGTTCGGACCTGATCAAGCTCACGGACGCCCAGGCCGCGCTGTTGCAGGACTTCCCGGCCGATTGGCTCTTCGCGGGAAGGAAAACGGCTCGGTACCGCCAGATCGGTCACGCCTCCCCGCCGCCTGTGGGGAAGGCACTGGGCCTTGCCGTCGCGGAGGCCCTGAGTGGGTGAACGCCACGAGGGCGCTCGGATCACGCCGGCCGGCCGGCTAGACTGCCCTACCATGACCGCCCCGCACCACCCCTCGCCCTCCCCTGCGCATTTCCGCATCGTGGATCTCTTCGCAGGTCCGGGCGGCATCGACATCGCTGCCACGATCATGGGGGTGGAGAGCATCGGGGTGGAGTGGGACGACCCGACTCGTGCGACGCGTGCCGCGGCCGGTCTGCGCACCACCACAGAGAAGGACGTCGCCGCGCTGGGGCCGTGCGATCCGGAGGTCGTGGACGCCAACGTCCTCACCGGCGGACCGCCGTGTCAGTCGTTCTCCGTGGCGGGAAAGCGTGAGGGCTACAAGGCTCTGAAGGACGTGGAGCGGCTCGCCGAGTGCCTCACCGCCCCCGAGGACCTCGCCACCTTCCGGAAAGTGTGGAAGGTGGTCAAGGCCGAGACCGACGCCATGTCCGACGCACGTACGGGGTTCGTCCTCCAGCCGCTGCGTTGGATCATGGAGGCGAAGCTCGAACGCCGCCGGCCGTACGAAGTGGTGGTCCTCGAACAGGTCCCCACCGTGCTTCCCGTGTGGAGGTTCTACGCCAAGTTGCTCAAGCGCATCGGCTACGCCGCCGATGCCCACGTACTGCAGGCCGAGCGCTTCGGCGTCCCGCAGACGCGCCGGCGCGCGGTGCTGATCGCCCAGTGGGACCCGGAGAACACGGACAGGGAGCCGGACTTCCCCGAGAAGACCCACCAGCCCTACCGCAAGGGCGGACTGCCTGCCGCGGCCCCGGCACCGCTCCGCGAGGAACCGCCCACCGCACAGCAGGGCCTGTTCGCGTCCCAGGAGTCGGAGCCGGCCCGGGAGCCGAAGTCCCGGAAACCCGAGAAGGACCCCTGGGTGTCGATCGGCGCCACCCTGGCGGCCACCCGGCCCCGCGACTTCGTCCTGGTCTCCAACTACGGTTCCGGCGGCGACCCCAAGAACCGGGGCCGCCGCACCTCGGAGGAACCGGCCGCGACGATCACCGGAAAGTTCCGCCGGAACCGGCTCTTCCTCCTGAAGGAGAACGAGTCGGGCGAGAAGGAGGTCGGCGAGGAACTGGACCGGCTGTCGTTCGAGGAGGGCGGGCTCCTCCAGTCGTTCCCCGCCCGCTATCCGTGGCGGTCCACCGACGTGGCCCAGCAGATCGGCAATGCCGTGCCCCCGCGCCTCTCCCTGCACGTCCTGAGCTTCGCGCTGTTGCGTGAGGCACCGAAGGACGAGTGGTTCACGCGGCTCGCCGAGTGGAAGCCGCCGTCCGCGTCCTCGGAGGACACGGCCGAAGGCCCCTGACGCGGGGCCCCGGGCCCGTCACTCCGCCTCTTCGCCCTCGGCATTCTTCCCGCGTACGGGGGCTCCCGCGAACAGCTCCGCGAAGTGCTCCACGAGAGCGGCCACCGATTCCTCCGGCGCCTTCTCCTCGTCGGGCCCGATCGGAAGGGTCCTGCGCGGTACGGCCATGGCCCATTCGGCGGCGGCAATCCACTCCGCCGACGGCCGGCCGTCGCGTTCCACGTCCGGTGCGAGGACGTCGTACATGAGCGTGGCGGCGGACGCGTTGACCGCTTGGACCAGGGCATTGATCTCGCGCCCGGTACGCACGGTGCCCCGCTCGATCAGTCCGATCAGCGCCCGCGCCGTGGGACGGTGGTCGATCACGGCGAGCCGAAGGGCCGTGTTGAGGACGTCCTGGTGCGTGCAGGCCACCTCGACGGGGCCGTAGTCGGGACCGTTCCTGAACAGTTCCGCCGCCCACCACAGCCGGGCGAACGCCTGGGTGTAGGACGCCCCGCGGAATCGCGTCGCCGCGACCCTCGGCGGTTCTCCCTTGCGGGGCTCCGTGGTGTGCCGCCATACGACATAGTCGGGCGCGACCCCCAGCGCCAGGTAGTTCCAGAGGCCGCGGTCGGACGCCTCGCGGCGCGTGAGCCGCAGGGTCGCGTGGAGACGGGGTGCCAGCCAGGCATCGGCGGCGGTGGGCTTTCCCTCGCCGAACTCGTGCAGGGCGTCGTCGATCAGATCGCGCACCGGCTGGAGTGTGCCCCGAAACGCGTCACCGGGCAGGGGTTCGGCGACCTTGTTGAGCGCGATCGCGGGGACGTCCTCCTTGCCGGTGAGCAGGCCCTCGGTGATGTAACGGGCTGCGTTGAGGTCCGCGAGGTGCGCCAGACGCTCGGGGAGATGACTGGGCTTGCTGGTCACGAGTCGGTCTCCCTGTCGAGTCGGTCGAGGCCGCGGATGGTCGCGGTCAGCACCTTGGGCACATCGGCCCTGCGCGTGGCCGCGTAGTGGATGAGGGGCTGGAGTTCGGTCCATCCGGACGCTCCGGTCCTGCCGGTGTGGACCACGCGGAGCGCGTCCTCCAACGGCCGGCCGGGCACGACGTCGGGGAGCATCTCGCGCAGCACCTCGCCCCGCCAGTCCTGGGGGAAGAGCGGCGTGCCGTCCTCCTCCACCTCCAGATCACCGATGGCGGTGTGGAACACGGCCGTCCACACGTCCGTGCACATCTGCGCGTGGAGGAGGTCCCGGACCAGACTCTCGGTCGCCGTGCCGTGGCCCTCGATCAGATCGGCCATGCCTTCGAAGTCGCTGTTCACATGGACGGTGGGCACCTCTCCGGAGGTGTCGACGGTCCACGGCATGTCCCCGAAGGCGCGCAGCCACTCGGGCCCCTCCCGGAACCCGACCTGGGCGACCTCCAGTTCCCGCTCGCGGAGCGGGACGTCGGACTTCAGATCGACGATCCAGTCCCTGTCCGACGCGGCGATCACGCGTCCCCGCACCCCGCCGACCGTGGCGATCACATGGACGGTCATCGTCGCGCGGTCGAGGTGGTCGTCCCGCCACAGGTCGAGGTGTCCGACCCATTCGCGCCCGCCCTCCGCACCGGGCTCCAGGCACACCGTGGTGCGCGCGTTGGTGGCCCCCTCGGTGAGCACGACCGCCACCCGGATGTCGGTCCACGGCCCGTCGGAGGCGCTCGCGCGTCCGGGAATCACCGCGGTGAGTGTCAGCCGTGCCGTCTCCCAGTCGTTCCGCTCGGCCAACCCCAGGGCCACCACCTGCTCGACGGTGGAGAACGCCCGGGTGTCGAGCGGTTCCCGGATCTCCCCGGGACCGCGCAGTTCCACCGCGGTCACCCGGAAGGTCACCGAGCCGGCCAGCCGCTCGTACGGATATCCCCTCATGCCCGGCCTCCCCGGTCGGTGGCGAGTTCGACGATCAGTCCGGTGAACACGGCGCTCACGGGGTGCGTGGAGACGTCGGTCCTCGCCTTGAACGTCGCCCTTCGCGCGTGCGGGGCGAAGTGCAGCGCCCCGTCCACCACTTCGCAGTTGTGAACGGCGACGAGCTCCGACCAGGCCAGGACCGGACGCGGTCCCGAACGCACGTCGAGCTTGGCCACCGGACTCAGCAGGAAGGAGTCCCCACCGGTGGGAACCTTCACCTCGCCGGTGACGCACCAGGCTCCGTCGGCGTCGACGGTGGCCACGAGATCCTCCAGGGTCGGCAGCACGGCGGGACCGGCGGGGCGGGGTGGCCGCTTGCCGCCGATGGTCAGGTTCTTGCGCAGTTGCCCGGCCCCGCCCGCCCGCTTCTTCCGGGGCACGACGACCAGTTCGCGTACGGCCCGGTTCGCGTCGGCGGTGAGTGCGGTGATCCGTCGCCATGCCGAGGGCGAGTACCGCGTGCGCAGTTCCTCCGTCTGTCCCCACTTGTTGTGCTCGGGCGGCTCGGAGGTCCGGAGGAAGTCCTCCGCCTCGTCGGCGCCTGGGGCATCGTCGCCGGCGGCGTGGCCCGCGAGGAGGACCGCCTGGAAGGGGTTGGTCCCCAGCGGCAGATCCCTCACCCGGGCCGTCCGCACGGTCATGCGGTTGCCCCGCATCATGACCAGATGGTTCGACTTGGTGACGTCGTCCCCCTCCGTCACGAGGAGGACGGCACTGTGCGCGGTCTTCCCCTTCCCCCCGGCGGGGGCGGGCACGTCCAGCGTCACGGTCCTCATGGCCACCTGGCCGGACTCGGTGAGACGCTCCACGGTCGTGCCGTCGAGGAACGCCTGGAGGGCTCGGGTGCGTGCCGGCTGTTCGGTGCGGGCATCGACCCGCTCCTCCGCGATGATCTCGGCACCGTTGCGCAAGGTCCTCACGGACGCCTCCAGGAGAGGGTGCCGCGTCTCGCCGACGGTCATCGCCGCCCAGAAGTTCCGACCCAGCGCCTGGACGAGCCGCTTGTGCATCCGGGTCACGCTGTCGTCGTCCTCGCCGCCGTTCCTCTCGGCGTCGGGGTCGACGAGACTCGCCACGTCGTGGGCGCCCACGATCAGGAACGACGTACCCGGTTCGTCGCTCTCGCGGGTGAGGTGGAGACGCTCGACCTTGTCCTCGTCGGCCCACCACGAACGGGCCACGTTCGAGTCGGTCGCATCCGGATCGGGGCGCCCGAACCAGGCCGGGCCCGCCCAGCGGGCGCCGTCCACTTCGCGCCAGGGAAGCTCCAGCCGGCCGATGAGACGGCGCTGCGTGCGTCCCTCGTGGGGCTCGGAGAGGGTGGAGTTGATGAGGACGAGGCCGAGACGGCTCGTCGCCCAGAGTGTCGCCTTCCCGAGACCGTACGAACCGCCCGCGCCGCTCCCCGACTTGTGGCTGTCGAGCTGCCGACGGACCACGGCCGCGAATCGACCGGTCTCGTAGTCGTCACCGGTCAGACCCGAGGCGTTGTAGTCGTCGACGCGCAGGAGAACGAGGCGGTCGCGCTCGTACATGTCACGCATCCCCGCGGCGATGACGCGACCGACCTTCTGGTCCTGCGCCGCCGCCGCCCGGTAGTGCGGCAGCAGTTCGTCCCAGCGGATCTCCTCGCGGAACCGGGCCAGGGTCTCCCCCGTCAACTCGTGCAGCGTGTAACGCACTCGAACCGGCTGGTCGCGGTCGAGCCGCTCGTCGAGGCTGTTCTGCGTCGCCTCGCGCGCCAGCACCTCGACATCGGCCTCGAAGGCGAACGCGGCCGCGTTGCCGAAGTCGCGGCCACCGTCGGCGTATCCCGGGCGGTGGTACCAGGTGACGGGACGGCCGGACAGGGTGTCCGCGGTGCGGGTGTGAATGGTGCCCAGGTCGGTGCCGAGGGCTTCCGCGATCTTGGCGATGGTCTCCTCGCGGGGCGTGGCCCGTCCGGTGATCCACGCGGACACGGCGGCCCGTGTCATGCCGATGCGTTCGCCGAGATCGGCCTGGCTCAGCCCCGACTGCTTCAGCTGTCGGGCGAGCCAGGGACCGAAGTCCATGCCGCTGTCCAACGTCACCACTCCTCAGTCGCGCTCACAACCATGGGGACCACCGTACAACGAAATTTGACACGCCAAGCAGGGCCGACAACGAAATTTGACACCCGATGGGGACGCTCGGAAGGTCCATCACTTCCATCGATCCAAATGCACCACAAGGTTCAGAAATTCAACCGATGTCCCAGGTCGACCCGCTTCCCCGGTTGGCCCGAATTGCCCCCTTTTGCGAGAGCTCATTCGGCCCTTGCATTCTCCCCCGATCAATGGCAGAGTCGACGCGGAGCCCTACCCGGGCTCGGAAAGCACGCTTGTCCAGGTGCCTTGTTTGCTGTGCCCTGACACCATCACACGTCGGCGTGCACCGGGATTCAAGAAGTTCGCGGAGCCCCTTGCTCTCACCCGAGAAATGCGGTTCTCTTCTCCCACCCCGCTCCTCCGGGACCTCATTCGGGTCCACTCGTCCAAAGAAACCTTTCGCCTGCTGAATTCACACGTCGCATTCCACGCATTCCGTGTGTTCAGCCCTCTGCACGTGCGCCACCGGCATTCCCTGAACCCGGCACCCTTTCACGCCGCACAATTCTCGCAAAAGAGGGCACACATCATCATGAGTTCGAGCGCGAACGACCCCGACGACGACTTCCACCTCGTCGACCGGTACGACTCCATCGAGGACCCGGAGCTGCGGTCCGAGTTCCTCGATGCCATCGGCACGACGCGTGCCCGCATCGAGGCCCTCCGCGCCGCCCGCGCACGGCGGGACGCCGCCCGCACGTCCGGTCCCGGTGAGGAGGAGTCCCCGCGCGGTGGTGACCCGCGCGACCGTCGCCGTCGGTCCTCGCGTTCGCGCCGCCGCCGTGTCCGGGTGTCCTTGACGCACCCGTCGAACCGGAGCGACACCCGGCGTCCGCCCCGGCGCCGCGGGCCCGCTCCCCGTCGTCGCACCATCGTCCTCGTCCTCGTCATCGACCTGGACTGACCGGGCTCCTCGTCGGACGTCCGCCACCTATCGTTGAGTTCGAAGGGCCGGCCGTGCCCCGCAGCGGCCGGCCCCCGCTCCCCCCACGTTCATCTCACGGCCATGAAATGGGATCACCTTGAACCACAGCGATGTGACGGGCACTTCGGGAGCCTCGCCCGTCATTCGGAAGATCCTCGACCAGTCGGCGCGCGTCCTGGAGACGTACCGCGTGGATCCCGGACTGATTCTGGAGCACGCCAACGGCGAGCGAAGGATCACCCAGGGCGGTTACGGAGACCGCCAGTTGTTCGAGCTGGTACAGAATGCCGCGGACGAGATCGCCGCCACGCCCGGCGGGAAGGTCCACGTCGTTCTCACCGATGCGCATCTCTACTGCGCCAACGAGGGAACGCCGGTCACGCCCGAGGGCGCCGAGACCATTCTCCGGATGAGCGTGTCGCGGAAGCGGGGCGGCCAGATCGGTCGGTTCGGGGTCGGCGTGAAATCGATCCTGGCGGTCACGGACACTCCCCAGTTCTTCAGTATCTCAGGGGCGTTCGGCTTCGACCGGGTGTGGTCGTACGAGGAGATCAGGAAGGCGCGAGGCGCCTCCCCCGAGGAGGCCTTCGAGGCACCGGTGCTGCGCATGGCCCGTCCCCTGGACGCCGACAGGGAACGGCTCGCGGACCCCGTCCTGGACACCCTTCTCGGCTGGGCGACCACCGTGGTGCGGCTGCCTCTCCTGCCCGGAGCCGCCGACCGGCTGGGACGCGACATCCACGACACCCCGGCCAGGGCCGGCGAATCACGTGAATTCCCCGTGTTGTTCCAGCTGTTCTCCTCCCATGTCGGCACCGTGGTCCTGGAGGACACCCGAAGCCTTCCGCCGGTCCGCCGCGAGATCACGGCCGACCACGACGGGTTCCTGCACACCGTTCGCGAGACACGCACCGGGCATCCCCAATCCGGTTCCACGTGGAAGGTCTTCACCCACGCCCACCGGCCCTCCGAGGCCGCCCGCGCGAGCGCCGGTGAGATGCACGACCGGGGGACCATCGACATCTCCTGGGCCGTTCCCGAGTACACGGGCGACACGGTGCTCACCACGCCCCGGGGTCGCGGCCAGTTCTGGTCGTTCTTCCCGACGAAGTACCCGATGACCCTGAGCGGTGTTCTCAACGGGGCGTGGAAGACCAACGAGGACCGGCAGAACCTTCTGGATTCCAGCCCGTTCAACCAGGAGATCATCCGCGTCGCCGCAGGTCTCGTGGTCGACTCCCTGCCGCACCTCGCCCCGCGGCGGGACCCGGCCGCCTACCTTCCCCTGCTTCCCGGTCGGATGAAGGAGACGCTGAACTGGGCGGACAGGTATCTGACGGAACAGATCTGGAAACTGACGGCCGAACGACCGTCGCTTCCCGACCAGGACGGCGTGCTGCGCGTCCCCCGTGACCTCCGGGTGCACCCCGCGTCGCACAACAAGGTGCCGCTCAGGCCGGAATGGCTGCGCATGTGGAGCGCCTACCCCGGCCGCCCGTCCGACTGGATCCATCCGTCCATCGAGGACGCCGAGTTCCGCGCGGGCAAGGTCGCCCACATCCTGGAGGAGACCAAGCAACGCCGCGCGACCGTGCGGGAGTGGTTGGAAGCGCTGGTGTCCGACGGGACGGTCGAGGCCTCCGCCGTCGCGATCCGCATCCTCGCCGCGATGATCCGGGACGGCTCCCCCTTCGCCGCCGAGGCGCGCAGCGCCCGGATCGTACTGACCGAGGAGAGCGGATTCGTCGCCCCCGTCGTGGGCAAGGTCTTCCGCCGCACGGTGCAGGACGGACTGCGCGACGGCACCACGTACGTCGACCCGAGGCTCTCGGAGGACGAGTCCCTGATCGGTGACCTGGGCGAGATCGGCATCCGCGAGGCCGACCCCCGCGGGCGCTTCATCGGCGTGCTGGAACAGGGGGTCGAGAACTACGGCCCCCAGGACTGGGCCCGCTTCTGGGACTTGTTCCACAACGCGGGCGGCAGCCGGGTCAGCGGCGAGGTCACCGCCCGGGTGCCCGATCCGCTGGGGACCCTGTCCGTGCGCACGGTGGACGGGCGGTTCCACCGGATGCGGGAGTGCCTGCTGCCCGGCCCCGTCGTGCCCGGCGACGGATCCCGCGACGCCTCCGTGGCGGTGGACCCGTCCTTCCACTCGGACGATCTGCGGACCCTGCGCGAATTCGGCATGCGGGACAGGCCCACGCACGGGCACCGACCGACGAACGAGACGTGGTTCGAGGACTACCGGACCGCGATGTACGACAGCTACTGCCGGACCCTGAGCAGCAAGGCCGCCCGGCCGAGCATCTCCCGGATCAAGCTGGAGGGCTCGCCCGTCGGTGGCCCGTTGCACCTCTTGGAGCTGCTGTCGGACGAGGGCCGCGCGGCGTTCGTCAGGACGCTGCCCGACGACAGCGTCATCGACACCTGGACCCTGCACGTCGGTGTCCAGGCGTCGACCCGCAAGCCGATCTACTCACCGCTGCGCTGGATGCTGCGCCGCCACGGACGGGTGTCCACGTCCCAGGGCGTGGTCCCGCTCACCGACGCCGTGGGCCCGCAGCTGAAGGCGTACGCGGACGTGCTGCCCGTCGCCGACATCAGCGAGGAGAAGGCCCGCAAGCTGCACCTGCCCGTGCTGGTCGACGAGGTCCCGACCAAACAGTGGGACCGCCTTCTCGAACAGCTCCGCACCAGCGACGACGACGCCTTCGTCGGGCGCACCTATGTGATGCTGACCCGTCTGGAGGTGGACTTCCCCGACCAACTCACCCGCTGCCGCGTGGGCACCGAGTGGGCCACCCGTGAGGACCACGAGATCGCCGTGGCGGCGACCGAGGCCGAGTACCGGGCCCTGCGCGCCGAGCAGATCCCCGCCCTGTTCGCAGGTGGGCCGGAGGACGCGGCGCTGTTGGTGAAAACATGGGGAATGCTGCGCCACGCCGATGTCATCAACAAGGAGAACCGCCACGTCGCGGTCGGTGAGCCGGTGCTCCTGACGGACGAGTTCCCGACGCTGCGCCAGCGGCTGGGTCCGACGGTGAACAGCCAGCGACTGTTGCGTTGCTCGGAGCTGGAGGAGGTACTCAGGACACCTCAGGGATCCACCACCACCCCGCTCGACAGCGCGCTGCAGGGCACGACGGTCCTCGTGCTGGAGACCGCGGACCGTCTGGCGACGCTCGTCGCCGCCGACCGCGAACTGCGGTGGGGGCTCAAGGAGTCGGGATGCCGAGCGGTGCTCGACGCGCAGGCCCGACAGGAGGCGGACCAGGAGCTTCAGGCCTCCCTGCGACGGGTCCGGCAGGCGAGCAGCGTCGAGGAGAAGTTGGAACTGCTCATCGGCGCGCCCGCGCTCCGGGCCGGTCTTCCCCCGGGGCTGTTGGAGGGCGAACCGCCGGCGCCCGGCGGTGAGGAGCCGTCCCCGCGGCGCATCGCCCGCCTGGCCTACGACGCCCACGGCGACGGTGTACTCCAGGTGCACGCACGGGACCTGCAGCTCGCCTACCCGAGCCATGCCCCGTCCGGCTTCACCGGGGCGTCGGCGGCCGTGAAGTTCGTCTCCGAGTTCGGCTTCCCCGATTCCTTCGCCGGTGCGCGTACGCCGTCGCCGGCACCCCGGATCGAGGTCGCGGGACCGACGGCCTTCCCCCGTCTCCACGACTACCAGGAACGGCTGGCGGCGAAGGTCTTCGCCATGCTCGACCGGCTCAGCCCGCAGCGCGCCATGCTCTCCCTGCCCACCGGCGCGGGCAAGACGCGGGTGGCGGCCGAGGCCGTCATCCGGTGGGTCAAGCAGATGGGCACGTTGAACGGCCCCATTCTGTGGATCGCCCAGACCGAGGAACTCTGCGAGCAGGCCGTGCAGAGCTGGAGCTTCGTCTGGTCGAAGGTGGGGGCGAACACCCCGTTGACGATCAGCAGGCTGTGGACCACCAACGAGGCGGGACCCGTCACCGGGCGTCCGCACCTGGTCGTCGCCACGGACGCCAAGCTCCGCAACTGTCTCGGTACCGAGAACTACGCGTGGCTGCGCGACGCCTGCCTCGTCATCGTCGACGAGGCCCATGTCGCCATCTCGCCCCAGTACACGGAGATCCTCACGCACCTCGGACTGACCGCGCACGAGACGCGACGCCATCTGCTCGGACTGACCGCCACCCCCTTCCGCAACACGAACGACGCGGAGACCAAGCGTCTCGTCCAGCGGTTCGGCGCCACCCGGCTCGACGACGGGGTGTTCCCCTCCGGCGATCCGTACGCCGAACTGCAGGAACTCGGCATGCTGGCGCGGGTCCGCCACCGGGAGCTGCCGGGCGGCACGATCGAGCTGACCGAGGTCGAGAAGGCGCAGGCCGATCAGTTGAGCCTGCTCGCGAAGTCCGCGGAGCAGCGGCTCGCCGACGACCAGGATCGCAACAGCCGCATCCTGGAGGAGATCGCCGCCATGCCGGACGACTGGCCGGTGCTGGTCTTCGCCACGTCCGTCGCCCATGCCAAGGTCCTGGCCGCGAGGTTGAAGGGCCTCGGCATCACCGCGGCGTCGGTGGACTCCGCCACCTCCACGGGCGAGCGCCGGCGCAGCATCGACGCGTTCCGAGGAGGACGTGTGCGGGTCCTCACGAACTACGGCGTGCTGACACAGGGCTTCGACGCGCCCGCCACCCGGGCGGTCGTCATCACCCGTCCGACGTACAGCCCGAACGTCTACCAACAGATGATCGGGCGCGGGCTCCGCGGCCCCGAGAACGGCGGCAAGGAGGAGTGCCTGATCCTCAACGTCCGGGACAACATCACGAACTACGACAAGGCCCTGGCCTTCACCCAGTTCGAGCACCTGTGGAGGGCCCAGTGACCGACGCGTACCTCGACAGCCCGCCGCTCACCGAGGAGCAGCGGGACGTCGTCGGGCGGCCCTGGGACACCCGACTGCTGGTGACGGCGGGCGCGGGTTCCGGCAAAACGCACACGCTCGTCCGCCGGCTGGACGCGCTCATGGGCGACGAGGAGGCGGCGCTGGAGGCCCGGGAGATCCTGGTCCTCAGCTTCTCCCGGGCCGCGGTGCGGGAACTGCGGGAGCGGATCGCACTCCACGCCCGTGAGGCCCGCCGGGTCCGCGTCCAGACCTTCGACTCCTGGGCGTACGCCCTCCTGCGCGACGAGCAACCCGACCGGGACTGGAGCGCGCTGCGCTTCGACGAACGGATCGGGGAGGCCACGGAGGCGATCCTGCGGGGTGCGGTCGAGAACAGTGAGCAGGGCGCACCCGCCCATGTCGTGGTCGACGAGGTCCAGGACCTGGTCGGCGATCGACGGGACATGGTGGAGACGCTGCTCGACCGTTTCCAGGAGGGCTGCGGCTTCACCGTGGTCGGTGACGGGGCACAGGCGATCTACGGATTCCAGGTGTCCGACGAGGACGCCCGCGCGGCGGAGACGAACTACTTCTTCGACTGGCTGCGGGCCTCCTACCCGGACGATCTGGTGGAGCTGCACCTGACCGCCAACTTCAGGGCGCGCACCCCCGAGGCGAAGCTCGCCCTGCCCCTCGGCGCCTCGCTGCACCGACTGCCGTCCGAGTCCTCGGCCGCGGAGGCCGCGGGCGAGGACGTCCGACAACGGCTGATCGACGTCCTCCGCACCTGCCCCTCGTTCGGGTCGGTGGACGACGGATTCACCCTCGACTCCCTGAGGGACTTCGGGGGCACGTGCGCGATCCTGTGCCGGGACAACCGACAGGCTCTCGCCCTCTCGGAGCGGCTGTTCGCCCACGGTGTGCGTCATCGACTCCAGCGGGACCTCCAGGCACGGCCGGTGCCCGCATGGGTGGCGGCGGTGCTGCGCGGCACCGGATCGACGTCGCTGACGGAGGAACGCTTCCTGGAGCTGATCGGCTCCGGGCCGGTCGTGCCCGTGGGCGACCTCTCCAGGATCTGGCGGTCCCTGCGCACCGTGGCGCGGGGGCCCCGGGGCACCCTGGACGTCGCCGCCGTCCGACGGGCGGTGGCGCAGGGAAGGTTCCCCGACGACCTCGCCACCGCGGAACCGGCCGGTCTCGTGGTGTCGACGGTCCATCGGGCCAAGGGCCTGGAGTTCGACCGGGTGATCGTGGTCGAGCCGCCGACGCTCGCCGAACTGCGCAAGCAGCACACCCATGTCGACCCGGCCGCGGAGGCCCGCGCCCTGTACGTGGCGATGACCCGCCCCCGGGACGACCTGTTCCGTCTGGACGCACCCGACACCGCCCTGATCCGCCGCGACCGCCGCACCGGCCGGTACTACGCGGCCGGTTGGAAGGCGTATCAGCGGTACGGCATCTCGGCGGCGGGCACGGACGTGTCCCGCGAGCATCCCCCCGGCACCGACGGCTTCGAGCACGACGCCGGCGAGGTGCAGGACTACCTGGCCTCCTCCGTCGCCCCGGGGGACGCGCTGGAGCTGCGGTTGCAGCACAGGATGCCCCTGGCCTCGGACGAGAGCCCGCCGTACACGGTGTTCCACCGGGACCGCCCTGTGGCCGTCGCCTCGGAGGCCTTCCGGCAGGACCTGTACAGCTCGCTCAAGATCAACAGGACCTGGGACGTCAGCTGGCCCACGATCGTCGAGGGATTCCGCGTCGACTGTCTGGAGAGCGTGGCGGGCAGCACGGCCTCCGGGTCACGCGCCGGACTGGGCGAGCACGGTGTCTGGATGGTCCCCCGCATGTCGGGGCTCGGTCGCCACCGGTGGACCGACGCGCACACACACGAGGAGAACGACCGATGAGGGACGTGTCGCAGCCGCACGCCGCCCACTACGCGGTACGCGAGGAGCTCGTCGATCAGCTCCGCCGCGACCTGATGGGCCCCGGGCATCCGGACGAGATCCTGACCCAGGACCCCCCGGTCACGGCCTACCCCGTCGGAGTCCTCTTCCCCCGCCCCTCGGACCCGGGGGCCGAACGGGCCATGGAAGACGACGAGGCCGAGGTGGACGGACTGGACACGGTCCCCCTGTCCCGGGGACGCGGCGACGTCGAGGAACCGGCGCCGGATCTCGGGACCTCCGGCACGGGAGACCGCCGCCCTTCCTCCATGGGGATCACGTTCGCCGTGGACCCGACGCAGTCGTCGAGCATCGTCGTGCACGCGGAGGCCGCGATGTACGACCCGGTCGACGCCCGGGGACATGCGATCTCGGCCTCGCGGGCGGAGGCCCGCACCGTCCGGGACCAGAAGGAGCACTGGCGCCGGCGTGCCCTCGACCTCGGTCCCACGACCGTCGATGTCACGGCCCCGACATTGCATCGTCCGCCGCCCCTGCACGAGGGGGTCCGTGTGGAGATCCTGGTGCGCCCGCCGATGGCCGGGACCGTCACGGTCACCGTCACCCTGATCAACACCCACCGGGTGAGTGAACGGGAGCTCCAGGACGCGCACTGCCTCTACCAGCCCCGACTCACCGTGACGACGCCGTCGGGCGCGCCCGCCTTCGTGGAGCGGCCCGCCGGCCGGCGCGCGGTGGACCCCGAGGTGGCCGCGTCCAGGCTGCTCCACCGCCACGCCCCGACCTTCGCGATGGGGCACGGCTGCGCGGCGGAGTGGGACTGGACCCCGCCACCGATCGGTGCCCCGCACGGTGAGCGCTCCGCCGTCACCTCCGTACGCACGGAGTTCCTGCCGGCGCACGAGGTGTTGCTGACCGACTCGAACCCGGACATCGACGACTCGGCCCTGACCATGCACGGTCTGGCGACCCGTCCGGAGAGCGAGGTCCTGGCCTCGCTGACGAGGCTGACGGCCGACTACGAGGAGTGGATCGACCGACGGGAGTCCGAGTCCGCCGGCTTCCGGGGAACGCTCTACGCGGATCCCGCACACGCGCAGATCGCGCACTGCCGCACGGCCCTGGCACGGATGCGGCACGGCATCCGGATCCTCGCCGAGGACCCCGACGCGATGCGCGCGTTCCGACTGGCCAATCGCGCCATGGCCCATCAACGGGCCCGGGGCGAGTGGGTGCGCAACGGACGCGAGGGCGCGCCCGACGAGACGCGCGGTCGTTGGCGCCCCTTCCAGATCTCGTTCGTGCTGCTGTGTCTGGAAGGCATCGTCGACCCCACGCACGAGGACCGCGGGATCGCGGACCTGCTGTGGTTCCCCACCGGTGGTGGCAAGACCGAGGCGTACCTCGGGCTGATCGCCTTCACCACGTTCCTGCGGCGTCTGAGGCTGAAGGAACGCGGTGCCGGCGTGACCGTGCTCATGCGCTACACCCTGCGCCTGCTGACCCTTCAGCAGTTCGAGCGGGCCGCGGCCCTCATCTGCGCCATGGAGCGCATCCGTCTCGACAACGTGGCGGCGCTCGGCGACGAGCCGATCTCCATCGGCATGTGGGTCGGTCAGTCCGCCACCCCCAACCGTCTCTCGGACGCGGAGGAGAGCCTGGTCGAGCTGCGCAAGGAGCGCGAGCTCCAGGAGCGCAACCCGGTCCAGTTGCACGCCTGTCCCTGGTGCGGCACACGACTGGACGCGTTCCAGTACGAGGTCGACGCGGAGGCCCGGCGGATGCGTGTCCGCTGTCCCGACGACTGGTGCGACTTCCGCGACGGTCTCCCGGTCCACCTCGTCGACGAGTCCGTGTACGACGCCCGGCCCACGTTGGTGATCGCCACCGTCGACAAGTTCGCCGCGATGCCGTGGCGGGTGGAGACGGCCTCGCTCTTCAACCGGGACCGCGCGGACGGCACGCCTCCCCCCGAGCTGATCGTCCAGGACGAGCTCCACCTCATCTCGGGCCCGCTCGGCACCCTGACCGGTCTGTACGAGACGGCCGTGGACCTGTTGTCGAACCGCCCGAAGGTCATCGCCTCGACCGCCACGATCCGTCGGGCCTCGGACCAGGGGAGGATGCTCTTCGACCGGAAGGTCGCGCAGTTCCCCCCGGCGGGCATCGACGCACGGGACTCCTGGTTCGCGGTGGAGACGCCGAGGGACCGCAAGGCGAGTCGTCAGTACGTCGGGCTCCTCACACCGAGCACCAGCCAGGCGACGCTGCTCATCCGCACCTACGCGAATCTCCTCCACCGGGCCAAGCAGGTCGACGTCGACGACCAGGTGCGCGACGCGTACTGGACGCTCGTCGGCTACTTCAACAGCCTCCGCCTGTTGGCCGCGGCCGAACTGCAGGTCAACGACGACGTCGTCGACTACGTCGAGTACCTGGCCGCGCGCGACAAACGTCCGGTGCGCAGGGTGGACGAGCAGATCGAGCTGACGAGTCGGGCCAGTTCCAGTGATGTTCCCAGGCTGCTCAAGCAGCTGGAGAAACGATTGCCGGATCCGGATGTGGCCGATGTCCTGCTGGCCACGAACATGATCTCGGTCGGTGTCGACGTGGACCGGCTCGGCCTGATGGCGGTCATGGGCCAGCCCCAGACGACGGCCGAGTACATCCAGGCGACCAGCCGCGTCGGGCGCCGGCATCCGGGCCTGGTGGCGGTGATGCTGAACTCGTCGCGTTCCCGCGACCGTTCCCACTACGAGAGCTTCCAGCATTTCCACTCCGCCCTGTACCGCGAGGTCGAGTCCACCAGCGTGACGCCCTTCTCCTCGCGCGCACGCGACCGGGGCCTGCACGCCGTGGTCGTGGCCCTGGCCCGCATCCTCATTCCGGCCGCGGGGCCGAACGACGGCGCCGGTCGTATCCACGAGTTCCGCGAGGAGTTGGAGCGAGTGGTCCGCGTCCCGCTGCTCGCACGCGTCGAGTCGGTCGACGCGGACGAGCTCCGGCCGACAGCCGACGCCTTCGACGCGTTCGTCGACTGGTGGGAGGGCGAGGCCGAGGCACACGGCGGACTCGTGTACGAACCCCGTCGCGGCAACCGGACGCCTTCCCTGCTGAGCGCGTTCGACGACGAGGACCCGCACACCTGGTCCACGCTCTGGAGCCTGCGTGACGTGGACGCCGAATCAGCCCTGTTCATGGAGGCATCCCGATGACACCGCCCCCTGCCCGACGCCGCAGGGCGGCCGGCACGCCCGAACGCAGCTTTCCGCGTCGAGGCTCGGTGCGCCGCGCGCAGATGATCACCACCTACGGGGTCGGTTCGATCGTCGCCGTCGACAACGAGTCGTTCATGGTGAGCGGCACCGACTCCTGGAACACGACCGACGCGCCGACCGTCTACGAGCACCGTCTGGCGCGCGTGCTCGGCGTGAAGTCGTTCCTCCTTCCGCCGGCCTCGGACGACACCAGCAAGGACGGTGTCCGGGTCCGCCGATTTCCCCTCTGGCACTCCTGCCCCGAGTGCAACGCACTCCAGCACGTGAGCCGCTTCAACTCTCCCCCCGGCAAGAACGAGTGCGGGGAGTGTGCCGAGGACCTGGTTCCCTCGCGCTTCGTCATGGCCTGTCCGCGCGGACACATCGAGGACTTCCCGTACTGGAAGTGGGCGCACCGCAACAACAGACAGGACGGCGAGGCCGGTCTGTGCGGTGGTGAGTTGCGGATGCGCACCAGCGGAAGGACGGCGTCGCTGCGGTCGATCCTGATCTCCTGCACCTGCGGGATCCCGGAGGTGTCCATGGAGGGCGCGTTCCGTCGTACCGCGTTGGCGGACCTGAAGGTCTACTGCGGCGGGAAGCGCCCCTGGCTGGGCAAGGCGGCCGTCGAGGACTGCGCGGAGAAGCCGCGCACCCTCCAGCGCGGTTCGTCCGTCGTCTGGCAGCCCGTCGTGAGAACGGCCCTGTCGATTCCCCCGTGGAGCGACAGTCACACGACTCGTCTGGAGCCCCACTGGGACACCCTCCGCGCGATGAAGGACAACCCGATCGGAATGGAGGGCTTCCTCAAGGCCATCGGCGCCCAGGAGAACTACACCTTCTCGGTCGATCGGGTCATGAGCCTTCTGGAGGCGGAGAACCACGAGGACACCGCCCAGGACGAGGACCACGGCACCGACAGCGCCTATGTGGCGCTGCGCAGACAGGAGTACGAACGCCTGGTCGCCGGCCGTCCCGAGGAAGGGACGGACCACAGGGACACGTTCGTCTGCGAGCCACCGCGCACGTCCGCGACGGGCCTGGCGCCCTACGGGGTGACCGGCCCGATGCTGGTGAAGCGGCTCCGTGAGGTCCGCGCCCTGAAGGCGTTCTCCCGCGTCGACATGCCCGAGACGCACACGGACGTCCACGAGGCCCCGCTCTCCCTGCAACCGATGGACTGGCTCCCGGCCATGGAGGTCACGGGCGAGGGCGTCTTCCTGCGCCTGGACGAAGAGCGCCTCGACGACTGGGCCCGCAGCGCCGCCGTGGCGGCCCGCGCCGACCGCATCCGGAGCAACCATCTCCGCATGCTCCGCGAGCGTGCCAAGGATCCTGCCTCGGTTCCCGACTCCCCGGCCGATGCGCGCATGGTCCTCCTGCACACCCTGTCCCACGCCCTCATCAACGAGTGGAGCCTGGACGGCGGCTACCCCGCCGCTTCGCTCCGGGAGCGCCTGTACACGGACGAGACCATGGCCGGTCTCCTCGTCTGCACCGCCACCAGCGACTCGGCGGGCAGCCTCGGCGGGCTGGTCGCCCAGGGCGAACCCGACCGCCTGGAGTCCGCGCTGCGTTCGGCGCTGCTGCGAGCCCAGTGGTGCTCGGCCGACCCGCTCTGCGTCGAGTCCGGGGGCAGCGGCGTCGGCGGCATCAACCTGGCCGCCTGCCATGCGTGCGTGCTGCTGCCCGAGACCAGTTGCGAACACAACAACGGGCTCCTGGACCGGGCCATGCTGATCGGAACGCCGGAGGACCCGTCGATCGGGTTCTTCAGCGAGGCGCTGCGCGAGTGATCGCACACGCCCCTCACCCCACCGACCGCACCCCCACCAGCTCCCCACCCTCCGGATAGACCAGCCGGTCGCCCGTCAGGAGGAACGGGGGGCCGCTCGACGGGAGGTGCCAGGTGATCGTGTTGTCGATGTCGAGGGCCAGGATCTGGCCGTGGCGGCCGGTGCCGGGGAGGTACCAGAGGCCGTTCCGGAGGGACTGGGCGTCGGGGGTGAGTTTCCGGGGGCGGGGGCGTGCGCCCTCGGAGAGGGCGGGGTTCAGGGTGCGGTAGGTGCCGTCGGGGCGGTGGGCGACGATGCCGTTGCGGTGGGCGACGGGGTACTCGCCGGGGTCGAGGCGGCGGGGGAAGGTGCCGTGGTAGTCGTCGCCGATGAGGGCGCCGGCGGCGTCGGGCAGGACCAGGTCGGAGGACTGGATCAGGGGGATCGAGGGGTCGTAGCGGCAGCCGTCGCGGAGGGGGGCCTGGGGCTGGTTCCAGGTGAAGGTGCGCTGCCAGACCGGGGCGGCTGCCGGGGAGTCGGCGTCGTACGCGGCGGCTCGGGCCCGGCAGTCGGGGGCGTGGGGGACGGTGGTCACGATGACGCGGTAGCGGGTGCGGATCACCTGGCCGATGTCGCCCGGGGGGAGGCGCAGGGGCCGGGAGAGGGGTTTCTCCTCGCCCCCGGGAACCACCATGAGGTGGCCGTCCGCGACGAGTACGAGCGGGTCGCAGGACTCGTTGACCTCGGGGGGCGAAGAGGGGAACGCGCGGCTGCAGGGCTCCGCGAAGACCGCCGGCCCGTGGGGGTGCCGGGTCCACAGGACCTTGCCGGTGAGCCCGTCCCATGAGGTGAGGGTGCAGAGGTCGCCGGGCAGGCAGGTGGCGGCGATGACCTGGTACCGGGTGCCGGGTGAGGACGTGACCCTGATCAGGCGCAGCGTTCCGGCGGGGCGCCGCGGGGGCCGTACGGTCAGCCGGGTGAAGACGCCGGTGGCCGGGTCGATCGTCCCCAGGCTCGGGAGCCGTCCGTGCTCGGCCGCGCCGACCAGCGTCAGCGTGCCGTACGGCGGCGCGGAGGTCGCGTGCGGCCCGCCCGGCCGGCCGGTCAGCGCGAACGCGGCCGGCAGCGTCGTGCGCCACAGCACCTTCCCCTTCTCGTCGATCCGCGCCACCGCCGTGCCCTGCCCGACGACCCCCAGCCTCCGGTCCACCAGCGACCAGCCGCCCGTACCGTCCGTCGGCACCGGCAGCGGGACCCGGAAAGCCTCCTCCACCCCCCGCACAGCGCTGACCTGCGGCGACGGGGGTCCGAAACAGCCGGTCAGGAGCAGCGGAAGCAGGAGAAGGAGAAGGCGGAGGAGGAGCGTGCGACGGCCGCCCCCGCGCGGACCACCGTCCCCGCCCCCGCGCAGAACAACGCCCGAACCCCCGCGCCCGCCCTCGCCTCCACGCCCGCCTCCACCACCGTGCTCGCCCCCGCGCCCCTGCCCGTACGACCCCATCGCCACACCCCCCGTTCCCCAACCACCCTCCCCAGCGCAGGTGTTCACGCGGACACGAACCACGACCGATTCGGTCACGGCCCGGAACGACCGCCTCCCTTCGCACACACAATGTCGCCATCAGCTACACACAACCCTCACAACAGGCTTAGGATCCTCCTCATCTCGCGCTCCGGGCGGCTCGTGCCCCGGAGGGCCGCCCGTGTGCGGCGGCGGATTTCCGAGAGCAGGAACGCAGGGGGTGGCATGTCTCTTCGGGTTGCACCGAGGTCTTCGATATCCGGCGGTGTACGGGGCACCAGGGGCGGCGGTAGGGCGCGTCGCGCCTACGGAGTCCTGGTCACCGGGCTGGTGGCGCTCTCCCTCGGCCTCACCGGCTGCACCGGCGACGACGACGCCTCGGCCACCGTCAGCACCTCGCCCTCGGCCGCCGCCTCCGCGTCCGCCTCGCCGAGCCCGAGCCCGACGCCCACGCCGTCGGAGTCCGCGTCGCCGTCGCCGTCCGCGACGCCGTCGAAGGAGCCCGTCGCGGCGGTCCCCGTACGCGACTACACGGGGTGGAACCTCCAGAAGGCCGTGACGGACGCGCGCGGCCACCATGTCGCCGCCGTCTCGTACGCGGACGCGAGCGAGCTGCACCGGAACGTCGTGCACGCCTCCAACTGGAAGGTGTGCAAGCAGAGTCCGTCGAGCGGTACGTACACCGCGTCGACCCGGGTCTCCTTCAAGGCCGTCGTGGCGAGCGAGTCGTGCGCGAACCCGCCGAAGGCGTCGTCCGGTACGTCGTCGTCCTCCGGAGGCGGTTCGGGCTCCTCGGGCGGTTCGGGCTCCTCGGGCGGCTCCGGTTCGTCGGGCGGTTCGGACGGCGGTTCCTCCGCGAGCGGCGGCGGCTCCTCCGGTACGGAGGTGTGCAGCATCCGGTCGAACGCGGGCAACTGCTACCGCGCCGGACAGTTCTGCCGGAAGGCCGACGTCGGAGCCACCACCACGGACGCGTCCGGACGCCGCATCACGTGCGGCTTCCAGTCCGGCGCCAACCGCTGGCACTACTGATCCCGCGTCCGTCCCCGCACCCCGGGGTCCCCGGGGCGGTGAGGTCCACGACGGCCCCGCCGCCCCGACCTCACCGCACCGGCCCCCCGCCTCGGCCTCACCGCACCGAGGGGCGCTCCCGCTGCGACCAGTACGCATCCTCGGTGATCCCGAGCAGCACCACGTCGTGGTACGCCCCCGCGAAGTACTCGTGGTCGCGGAGCCGGCCCTCCTCGGTGAAGCCGAGCCCGCGGTAGAGGGCCAGCGAGGCCTCGTTGAACGCGTAGACCTCCACCTCGCATTTGTGCGCGCGCTGTTCGGCGAACATGTACGTCAGGACGATCCCGGTCGCCTCGGCCGCGTACCCCTTGCGGCGGTGCGCGCGGCTGATCTCGATGCCCGTACGGAACCGTCCCGCGCGGGCGTCCGTCTCCCCCACCGTCACCGACCCCGCGAACGCCCCGTCCGCCAGCCCCTCCACCACCAGGCGGAACGCCTCACCGCCCGGGGCCCGGCCGGCCCGCTCCGCCGTCCACGCGCGGAAGCTCTCGGCGGAACGCGGCGGCTCGACCAGATCCGCGTTCCGGGCGTCCACGGTGTCCCCGGCCAGGTCCTGGAACCCCTGCCAGTCCTCGGGCTCGACGCCTCGCAGCCGTACCCTCGCGCCCGTCCACATATCCACCACGGCACCCTCCGCCCATCCGTACGTACGCCTGTCGTCGTATGTACACCTCTCGCGTACGCACATCCGTCGCGTACGTACATCCGTCGCGTGCGCGCATCGCTACGCGTCACACCACTCTCGAATCCCCGTACGCCTCGGGCGTCGCTTCGAGGTCCGTGAGGAACTGCTCCGGCGTCTGGTAGCGCCCACGACGGGGTCGCGCCGTGGCAGGCGCCTCAACTCCCCCTCGCCTCGGCCGCCGAGCGTACCCGCCGTGGGCGCCGGTCGCGGGCTCGCTTCAGGTCGCTGTTGTGGGGTGGGGCGGTGACGGTACGGGGGGCGCGGGGGCGGTGCGGGTACGGGCCCGCTTCCGGCCCCGGGCCCGTCCTGCAGCCGCCCCGTCCCGTCCCCGTGGGTGCCCGGATCAGCCGAGGCGCTTGTGCATCACGACGCACGGACGGTCCATCGCCCGGTCCCTCCGGCGGTCGAACTCCTCCCAGCCCAGGGAGGTCCAGAACGCGAGGGCGGCCGGGTTGTTCTCCAGGACGGCGAGCCGGATCCCGCTCCGCCCCTCGTCCCGGAACCGTTCCTCCACCAGCCCCACCAGCCGACGTCCGACGCCCGTACGGTGCAACGCCCCGCCGACCAGCAACAGCCCGATCCACGGCAGCCCGTCCCCCGGATGCCGGTCGAGCAGACAGATGAGTCCGGCAAGCCGCCCCTCCGCATCACGGACCACCAGCACCTCGCTCCCCTCCGCCGCCGCCTCCTCCCGCAGGTCGGCCTCGACACGCTCGGCATCGACGCCGTCGGGGTCGTACTCCCCCGAGGCCCGGCAGTACCCGGGATTGCTCGCGTACAGCGCGACGATCCCCTCGATCTCCGCCGGGGTGAAACCGAGCGGACGCAGGGAGAGCGTGGGGGCGGGCGGCCGCTCCCCGGAGGGCCGCTCCCCGGACCGCCGCCGGGACATGGGCGGATTCGACATGTCCGCCACGTTACGCGTGATTCGCTACGCGCTGCCCGCTGCTCGCCGTCCGCCGCCGAGGCGCCCGGCCCCGACCCGGTCTCCGACGCGGGTGTCTGCGCACCGGCCCTGACCGTCCAGCCGACGGCCGGTGGCATCGCGTCCTCAATACGGCTGCCCGGCCCGTCCGGCGGCGAGACGATCCGGGTGAATCGGCCCAGATTCAGTCCGGCGGCCCCGACCGTCCCCGGCGGAACCTTCCCGCCTCTTCGAACGATCGGGGCCGCCTTCAGAGGACCGGTCCGGGACGATGGCTACCCGTACGGCAGGCAGATCGCCCAGGCGTGGATCGCGGCACCGGGAGTGGAATCCAGCGGTACGGGAACCTCCCAGCCCGTGTTGGTGCTGTTGGGGTGGCCCTTCTCGCCAATGCCCGCGTAGGTGTTGGGGCCGTCCGAGGTGTACCCGCCGCCGACGAGGGTGTAGCCGGTCGGGCAGGTGGCCGTGGCCACGGAGGTGCCGTCCGCCGGAACGGACGGGCCGTTCACCGTGATACTGGGCCCCGAAACTCCGGCGGGACCGGCGGGACCAGCAGGACCCTCGGGGCCAGCGGGTCCGGCAGGACCCTCGGGGCCAGCGGGACCAGCAGGACCGGCAGGACCCTCCGGGCCCGCCGGTCCGGGAGGTCCGGGAGGTCCTTGGCATTCCTTGCTGTGATGACCGCAGGAGCCCTGGTCTCCGCCCCCGTCGGCGAGGGCTGGCTGAGCACCAAGTACACCGATACCGACAGTGGCGGCGGTGAGAACGAGGGTGGAAAGTCTTCGACGGATCTTCATCCAGAGGCCCTTTCTGACCTGGGGAAAACCGCGGCTTTCACGGGTGTGATCACATCTACCAGTGGCCTCGGACCCGGGCACTTCCAAAAGGGCCGAACGGAAGCAGCGCTCTGACGTCGCCGCCGGATCGACCGCTGGAGGCCGGAGGCCGGTCCGGAGGCCGGAGGCCGTCCGCCTGCCTTCGACCGCGAGAACCGCACACGACGCAACACGGTCAAGCGGTGTGTCAACAGCCCCATGCGGTGGCGCGGTCCGCCCATCCGTTGTGACGAACCGCCACGATCCACCGCGCCGGATTCCGCCTCACCGCCGTACTCGCCTGGCTGGCACGATGAATCCGAAAGGCCGCGTGAAGCGTGTTATCGAAGGGCGCATCCCGGCAGGTCGGTCCCGGTGTCGGGAGAGGCCCGGCCCGCAGGGCCGTGGCGATGACCAGCTTGGGTGTCGGGACAGGTCCGGCCGCAGGGCCGTGGCGCGAACTGCGGCATTCGTCGTCCCGCAACCGTCGCCCTCGGCGAGACCGAGCCACCCCCGCGGACGCGGAGACCACTTCCCCGACGCTCGTTGTCCCCGGACAACAAACGGGCATCCCCGCAGATGCGGGGAGCACACCTGGCTCTCCGCCGCCCAACACGGCGAGACCGGGCCATCCCCGCCACACGCGGGGAACACGGGCACACCGCCGAGCGCGGCGCCGTGGCGTCGGGACCATCCCCGCACATGCGGGGTGCGATCTCCACGACCTGACCTTTCTCCCGCAGCAAGCGTAGGCCAACAACCTCAGCAGACACGTTGGTTCACGCACGCCTCCCGTGCTCACCGAGGGCGCGCTGCGACCCGGCACGGGCGGGCCCTCCGGCCCCACACCCACGGCGCCCCTAGACGAAGCAACCCGCCTCATCCACCCACACCCGCTCCCCGCCCCCGCTCACCGTGAGACCGAAACGCCCCCACCCCGGCCGCCCTCGGCCCACCCACCAGTCATGGGCGGCCCGGACCTCGTCCCAGAGGCGGCGGGGCCCCTGCTGCCAGACGCGGGCGGGCTCCTTGCCGTCGGTGAGCAGAGCGCACGCCCAGGATCGATCGCTGAGGCTGTAGAACCAGTGGGGTCGGGCGCCGTCACGCTTCGAGGCGGCGGTGTGCGTGCAGTCGCGTACGCGCAGCCCCAGCGCGAAGGTCAGCGCGCCGAAGCGACCCGACGCGGCGAGGTCCCTTACCGCGTCACCGGGCTCCATCGACGCAGCGGCGTCGGGTAGTTGACGGGCGTACGCCTCGTGGTGGATCGGGACGGAGCGCTGCGCCCTGAGCTTCATGAACTCGGCCGGCCCCGTGAACCTCCCGCTCGCACTCCCGCCGTCCGCCTCCACCCGAAGCCGGACGATCCCATCGGTGTTGGTGAAGGCCGTGCCCCAAGGAGCCACGATGACCCCGCCTGGACGCGTCTGCGCGACCCACGCGTACGGGAGTTGGCGCACCCCGCACGTGGCGATGACGCGGTCGAACGTGCCGCGTCCCGGCGCACCCGCGCGACCGTCCCCGTGGAGGACGTCCATGGGCGCGCCGAAGAAGTGCGCCAGCGCTTCCCGGGCACGAACCGCTACCGCTTCGTCCACTTCGACGGTGACGACGTTCTCGTCCCCGACCTTGTGAGCGAGGAGCGCGGCGTTCCAGCCGGTTCCCGTGCCGATCTCCAGGACGCGGCAGTAGTCGTCCACGGTCAGAGCGTCGAGCATCCGGAAAACGACGCTCGGCATCGACGCCGACGACGTGGGCATGCGGCCCGGCTCACGCCCCACGTGCTGCCCGTCGTCCCACTGCGTGACGATCGGCACGTCCGCGCTCGCGTACCCCCGCCACACGTCCGGGTTCTCGGCCCGCGACACATGGACGGCCCTCCCGGCCTCCGCGTCGTACGGCCAGATCGTGTCCGGCAGAAATGCCTCACGGGGTACGCGCGTATAGGCGTCCCGCCACGCCGGCTTCAGGATGCCGCCGGTGGCGAGGGCGTATGCCGTCTCCTCACGGGTGGCGTACGCAGGATCCGTCCGCCCGCCGATATCGGAAGCCCCATCCTCGGCACGACCCAGGTCGCCGCCCACGCGTGCCGTAACGGAATTCGCTTTGTTCGCCATCTGTTTCATCCCTCCGATGAGTGCTGGCGCTGCGGTGTACGAGGCATCTGCAGCCGGTACTTGGCGCGCATCGTGTTCGTTTCGCGTACGCGCTCACGGATGCCGCCCGTTGCGTCATCGGGTTCCGTCGTGGCCGGCGACGGGGCGTCCGGACAGATCGGCGCCCCGCACCGGCACGGCGGAAACGCCGCGAGCGATGCGTAACGGGAGATGTCGGCGCTCGCCCGCAGCTCACGGCTCAGCCCGTCAGCGGTGGTGCGGACAGGAATTGGGGCGGGGGCCGGCGCGGTTCCATGCTCTTCTTCAGGCACGCTTTCGTGTCCCTCCGTAGCGGTTTCACTACCAGGAGCGCCAGCGTGGCCCTAGCCTCACGAAGTCGGCAACGTGGCGGCCAGGGAGGGCATGTTGGTCAACATCAAGGAACTGAATCCGGACGCATCGCCTCAGGCGGCCTACGGAGCGCGTTTACGCAGCGTGCGGGAGCAGCACGGTTGGATTCAGGATCACCTCGCCTCGATGATCGGCTGCACAGGTCGGCACGTCTCGGCCATCGAAACTGGTCGCAAATCTGCGACTCTGCCCTTCTCACGCAAAGCAGATGTGGCGTTCGACCTGGTCGGCACACCTGAGTCCTTCGAGCGCGAGTGGCGCGAGATGAAGCACAGCAGCCTGCTGGAAGGGTTTCCGGAGTACGTCGGCTACGAGAACCGCGCCGTGGAGATCCGGCTCTTCCGGATCGGCCTCGTACCTGGGCTGATGCAGACGCAGGAGTACGCGCAGACTCTGGCTGATGGTGAAATCCATCGCGGATCGCTCACTCCCGAACAGGCCGAGGAGCGAGTCTCGTTCCTACTGGAACGGCAGAAGGCGTTGGTTCGGACTCGACCACCGATGGTCTTCGTCGTCATGGACGAAAGCTGCCTTCTTCAGGCCGTCGGCGGTCCGAAGGTGATGAACGCCCAACTCCAACGCCTGGAAGAGTTGGCTTCCCATCCCAACTGGATCATTCACGTCTCACCGTTCGGCATAGGCGCACGGCGGGCGTTCGACCTGCCCATCAACTTGCTCACCCTGTCCGATCGGTCAGTTGTCGCCTACGCCGAGTCCCAGGTTCAGGGATACGTCGACCGGGAACCGTCATCCGTCTTGCCCATGCTCACGGCCTACCATCAACTGCAAGGCGAGACGCTGTCCCAGGCAACGTCATTGGCCATGATCAGTCAGTTACGAAAGGGCACCCCGTGACGAGCGGATCCCCCCATTGGCGCAAGTCTTCGTACAGCTCGAACGGCGGCGACTGCATCGAGGTCGCCACCAACTTCGCCGCCACATCCGGGACCGTGCCCGTCCGTGACTCCAAGCAGGCCGATGGCCCGATCATGACCGTCTCCGCCAACGCCTTCTCTTCCTTCATCGCTGGTGTCGGCAGCAGCGAGTTCAGCGTGATCCACCGGTCTGCGACGTACGGCAGCCCGACGCAGGTCCATCCCCGCGCACGCGGGGGTGGATCCGCCCCCGCGTCGGTGACGGCTCCGCCGTCAGTGTGGTCCCCGTGCACGCGGGGGTGGTCCGGGGAGGAACTACGCGGCGAACGGTATGGACTTGCGTTCCCCGCGCGTGCGGGGGTGGTCCCAGCCGCAGCGTCGCCACCGAACTCGCCGCATGCTGCTCCCCGCGTGTGCGGGGATGGACCCGCGCAGCTCCCTTGGATGGACGCGCACGAAACTTGCGAGCCCCGCCCCTGCAAGGTGCCCCCTGGACCACCATCGAAGCAGGGGCGTCAGGACCACGAAGTGGCAATGCGCGAGAGATGGAGCGGTGCGAAGGAATGAGATGTATGGCCCATAGGCCCGAGTTTGGCAAAGTGGGTAAAATCCACTGCCTGCCCGGATAACACCGCAGGTCAGTTCCTGTGGTCCCCGCGCACGCGGGGGTGGTCCCCGACCTCTTCGCGCGCGCCAGCGACCTCTACGGTGGTCCCCGCGCACGCGGGGGTGGTCCCAGCGCGCTCGTCCTGGCGAACTCCGGGGTGACGTGGTCCCCGCGCACGCGGGGGTGGTCCCATCGCCTCCACCTCGGCCGCGACCGTCGTGGAGTGGTCCCCGCGCACGCGGGGGTGGTCCCGTGGCCCGGACGGTCATCACGTTGACCGTGGGGTGGTCCCCGCGCACGCGGGGGTGGTCCCCTCGCCCGGTCCATCAAGGACGGCACCGTCACATGGTCCCCGCGCACGCGGGAGTGGCCCCCACGACAGCGCGACCACCACCGCGCCGGGCGGGCGGCCCCCGCACCCGCACCCGCGAGAGCGCTCCCCCCAACCCAAGCCATCCGACCTATTGACGTGCCCCTGACTGAATGGCTTCATGGAGGCGCACATGTGGGAGCGCTCCCACATGTGGTCCACACTCTCCTCCTCCCCCATCTGGAGCCGCAGTGAGTACAGCGAGAGGCACGACGAGGCATACAGCAAGGCGCATGGCGAAGAGTCCTGTTACGACCTTTCTGACCGTTCTGGCCACCCTGCTCGGGTTGCTCGCGCTGGGCGGGCTCGCGTCGGCGCAGGCCGCGTCGGCGCAGGTCGCGGGGGCGGAAAGGGGTGCGGCCGCCGGGGCGGGGCTGCATATCAGTGACGGGCGGCTGGTCGAGGGCAACGGGAACGACTTCGTGATGCGCGGGGTGAATCACGCGCACACGTGGTACCCGGGCGAGACGCAGTCGCTGGCCGACATCAAGGCGACCGGGGCGAACACGGTCCGGGTCGTGTTGTCGGATGGGTACCGGTGGAGCAAGAACGGGCCCGACGACGTGGCGGCCGTGATCGCGCAGTGCAAGGCGAACCGGCTGATCTGCGTGCTGGAGGTGCACGACACCACCGGGTACGGGGAGGACTCCGCCGCCGGGACGCTGGATCACGCGGCGGACTACTGGATCGGGCTGAAGGACGTCCTGGCCGGCCAGGAGGACTACGTCATCATCAACATCGGGAACGAGCCCTGGGGGAACACCGACCCGGCCGGCTGGACGGCACCCACGACGGCGGCGATCAAGAAGCTGCGAGCGGCCGGGTTCGCGCACACGATCATGGTGGACGCGCCCAACTGGGGGCAGGACTGGCAGAACGTGATGCGGGACAACGCGCAGGCGGTGTACGACGCGGACACGACCGGGAACCTGCTGTTCTCGATCCACATGTACAGCGTCTACAACACGGCGCAGAAGGTCACCGACTATCTGAACGCATTCGTGGAGGCCGGACTGCCGCTGGTGATCGGTGAGTTCGGCGGGCCGGCCGACCAGTACGGCGACCCGGACGAGGACACGATGATGGCCGAGGCCGAGCGGCTGCAGCTCGGCTGGATCGCCTGGTCCTGGAGCGGCAACACCGACCCGATCCTCGATCTGACCATCGGCTTCGACCCGGCGCAGCTCAGCTCCTGGGGCGAGCGCATCTTCCACGGGGCCAATGGCATCGCCCAGACCTCCCAGGAGGCCACGGTCTACGGCGGCACCTCGGCGGACACCGAGGCCCCGACCGCCCCGGGCACCCCGGCCGCCTCCTCCGTCACCGACACCTCGGCTGCGCTGACCTGGGCCGCGTCCTCCGACAACGTTGCCGTGACCGGCTACGACGTCGTCCGGGTCAGCGGGACCACGGAGACCGTCGTCGCCTCCTCCACCACCCCCGGCGTCACGGTCACGGGTCTCACCGCGGACACCGCCTACACCTTCGCGGTGTACGCCCGTGACGCGGCCGGAAACCGTTCGGCGCGGTCCGCCGCGGTGAGCGTCACCACCGACGAGGGTTCCACCGCACCGGGCGGCAGCTGCTCCGTCGGGTACAAGGTCGTCGGCGAGTGGCAGGGCGGGTTCCAGGGCGAGATCACCATCCGCAACACCGGCACCACCGCCATCGACGGCTGGACGCTCGGCTTCTCCTTCGCCAACGGCCAGACCGTCACCAACATGTGGGGCGGCACCCCGACCCAGAGCGGTGGCACGGTGAGCGTCGCCCCGGCCTCGTACACCTCCACCATCGCCGCCAACGGCACGGTCACGGTCGGCTTCACCGGCAGCCAGAACGGCACCAACGCCGAGCCGACGGCCTTCACCCTCAGCGGGGCGGCCTGCGCCGTCTCGTAGCACCGGCCGTCGGCATCTCCGTACGCGACGGAGGGCACGGCAAGCCGCCCGGGGCAGCCGCCCCCGCCCCGGGCGGCTCCGGGCTGCCTCGCCCTGCCAGGTCCTGCCCCATCGGTGGTCCGGCACGGCGGGGCGGTCGAGCCGCGGTACGGCGGCCGACAGGACCACTCAGCCATCAGCGTCTGTCCGGTGCGCCGAACGAGGGACGCCAAATCGTTTCTCCTGATCTGCCCTCCCCGGGGTCGGCCGACCCCGGGGCAAAGGTGGGCCTGCGGCACGCGCCGCCTTCTCCCCCCACCTTCATGACTTCACGTCAGGAGAATCACGCATGTTCAGTCGTCCCTCGGCACGCCGTCTCGCGCTCGCCCTGTCCGCCGTCACGTTCGGGCTGCTCGCCGCCACCCCGGCGAACGGTGCCGCCGCCGTCACGGACATCGAGATCGAGAACCCTTCCTTCAAGCAGCCGTTCCTGCCGGGCAGCCAGTGGCGGGACGTCGACGCGGGCAGCACCTTCATCAAGGGCTGGGACGTGACCAAGGGGGACGCCAACCTGGAGTCCGCCGAGTGGGCGCAGACGGGCAGTTCCTCCCAGGCCGTCTCGCTGAACGGCGACGGCAAGGGCGAGATCCGCCAGGAGGTCAGGACCGTGCCCGGCCGGATCGTCCATCTGTCGTTCCGACTGGGTACCGAGATGTACTCGGAGTGCGACACCACCCTGGACAACACGTTCACGTTCACGCCCACCGGAAGCAAGCCCCTGCTGATGAACGCGGGCCGGCCCGACCACAAGAACCCGCAGTGGCAGGACGTGAACGTCACCTTCCTCGCGACCGCCAAGCGCACGGACCTGACGTTCACCTCCCTCGTCAATGGACGGTGCGGGGCCGTCATCACCGACCTGGAGGCCTACCAGGAGGCGTAGCCCCCGACGCAGCCTGCACTCCGCCCCGCGCGTGCCCCTCTCCCCGCGCCCCCCTCTCCCGCCCGCCCGTCCGGCATCTGATGTGCTTGGGCCCGGGAGCGCCGGGGGGCGTTCGCGCGACGAAGGGCGGGTCCGGAACATGAGCGGTGGCGGGGCGCACGTCCCCGGTACGGACGGCTGGGCACGGGCTCTCACCGCCTGGCCGGAGCGGGTGGTCGTGCGGGACGGGGTGCGGCTGGCCTGCCGGGATTCCGGCGGTCCGGGGCCGGCCGTGCTGCTGCTGCACGGGCTGGCGGGGCACTCCGGGGAGTGGGAGACGCTGGCCCGGCTGCTGGGGCCGGGGCGGCGGATCGTCGCCCTCGACCAGCGGGGGCACGGGGCGAGCGAGCGGCGTCCCGGAGATGTCTCGCGGGCGGCGTACGTGGCCGATGTCGTCGCGGTGATCGCGGAGTTGGGGCTGGAGCGGCCCGTGGTCGTCGGTCAGTCGATGGGTGGGCACACCGCGCTGCTGACCGCCGCCGCGCATCCGGAGCACGTCGGTGCGCTGGTGCTCGTCGAGGCCGCCGCGGGCCGCACCGATCCGGCGACGCCACGGGAGATCGGGGAGTGGCTGGACGCGTGGCCGAAGCCCTTCCCCTCGTACGAGGACGCCGTGCGGTTCCACGGCGGCGGGGCGCTCGGCGAGGGCTGGGCGGCCGGTCTGGAGGAGCGGGACGGAGGGTGGTGGCCGCGCTTCGACCGGGACGTGATGGTCGCGTCGATCGCCGAACTCACCCGGCGGGCCGTCTGGGAGGAGTGGGAGGCGGTCCGCTGCCCGGCGCTCCTCGTCCTCGGGCAGTCCGGCATCATCCCGCCCGCCGCCGCCGACGCCATGCGCGGCCGGCGGCCCCGGACCCGGGCCGTCTGCGTCCCCGGGGCCGGCCACGATGTGCATCTGGAGCGGCCGGAGGCGCTGTACGCGGTGATCGCGGCGTTCCTCGACGCGGACGGCTCGGAGGGCTCGCACGGCTCGGAGGGCTCGGACGGCTGACCGGGTGCGCGGCGGAGGTGGCGCCCGCCGCGCACGGGCGGGACCGCCGTCAGCAGCGCGGGAGGCCCGGTGCCGGGTCCACGCTGGTGAAGACGCGGGCGGCGGCGATGTAGCCGTAGTTCCCGTAGTCGTCGCCGTTCGTGTAGTACCAGATGTTGTTGCCCCCGCTGTGCTGCTCCCCTCGGACGTAGCACTTGAACCAGCTGTACGAGGTGCGCAGGGTGTCGACCACCTTGATGTTGCCGCACTCGGGCCCGGACTCCACACACGGGTGGTTGAGCAGCCCCGTGGGCGCGTAGTTCCCGCAGTACATGCCCGAGCTGCCGCCGCTGCAACTGGCGGCCTGGGCCGAGGGCGCCCCGGCGACGAGCGTGCCGGCGATCAGCGCGGCGCCTGCCGTGAGCTGGGCGAACTTCTGGATCCTGCGCATGGATTCTCCCCGTTCGGTCGCGTGATGCCGGTGTCGGTGGTGCGGACGACGGCCGGCGGACGGCTCCCACTGTGGAGGGTGTCCGGGGTGCGGGCGCGGCCCTTCGACGAGGAAGCAATGCGAACGGAGAGCCTCCGGGGCGCGGGGCGAGGGCGCGGGCCCCGCTCAGGCGCGCGCCCCTGGTCCCGCGTCCAGGGCCGGTGCGATCACCGCGAAGGCGCGGTCGAGCAGGGCGTCCGGGGCGGGGGCCACATCAAGAACCACGCCCTCACCCGCGCTCCAGCGGTGCAGGACCGCGTCGAAGGCGTTGAGTGCCATGCCGGCGGCCATCCGGGGGTAGAGGCCGGGATCGGCGTCGGCGTCGAGGCCCAGCCGCTCCGCGAGTTCAGCGGCCAGGTCCTCGCGCCACTGCGCCTGGCGTTCGAGGAAGCGGGCGTGGAGGGCGGGCGTACGGAGGATGAGCCGGACGACGCGGAGCGCCCGTTCGCCGTGGTCGGCGCATTCCCCGAGGGGCACCCATACCGCGTGGCGCAAGGCGGTGGAGGGGGGTTCCTCCGGGGGGCGGGCGGCGAGTTCGGCGCGGATGCCGGTGCCCATGTCGGCGAGGAACTGGACGACCACGTCCTCCTTGGACGCGAAGTAGCGGAAGAACGTCCGCTTGGAGACGCCCGCGGCGGTCGCGATCTCGTCGATGGTGACCGCGTCGAACCCCTTGCGGGCCAGCAACTGAAGGGCCGACTCGGTCAGTTCACCGGCCACCAGCTGCCGTTTGCGCTGGGCCAGGGTCAGGTCGGGTCGGCTGTTCACCCCGTCAGGGTACCCCATGCCCTCGATGTCACCCAGTGACACATTGACACTTGATGACACCCGGAGCAGTCTGTGTCATATGACTGAGCAACAGCGGCAGCGACAACGACAGCGGCGCCGACAACAGCAACGACATCGACCGCACTGGACCGCCGACCGGATCCCGGACCAGAGCGGGCGCGTCCTCGTCGTCACGGGGGCGAGCAGCGGCCTCGGCCTGGCCACCGCCAGGGCGTTCGCCCGCCGGGGCGGGCAGGTCGTCATGGCCGTGCGGGACGAGGGCCGGGGGCGCGAGGCCGCCGCCGGGATCACCGCAGCGCAGCCGGACGCGCGTCTCGACGTCCGCGTACTGGATCTGGCCGACCTCGACTCCGTACGGGCGTTCGCCGGCCGGCTGTGCGCCGACCATCCCCGGCTGGACGTGCTCGTCAACAACGCCGGGGTGATGGCCCCGCCCCGCACCCTTGGTCCGCAGGGGCACGAGATCCAGTTCGCGACGAACCATCTGGGGCACTTCGCCCTGACCGGACTGCTGCTCGGCGCGCTGGCCAAGGGAGCCGACCCCCGGGTGGTGACCGTGACGTCGGCCAATCACCGCAAGGCCCGCCTCTTCTTCGACGACCTCACGGGCGCACGCCGGTACTCCCCGATGGGCTACTACAACCAGTCGAAGCTGGCCAACGCCGTGTTCGGGCACGAGCTGCACCGACGGCTGACCGCCGCCGGCAGTCCGGTGCGCAGTCTGCTCGCCCATCCCGGGTACGCCGCCACCGGGCTCCAGCACGACGGGCCCGTGGCCCCGGTGCGGCTGCTGTTCGGCCGGCTCCTCGCGCCGCTCGCGCAGAGCCCGGAGCGCGGCGCCCTGCCGCAGCTGTACGCGGCGACCGAACCGGGCCTGGCGGGCGGCGCGTTCATCGGCCCGGACGGGAGGGGCGAGCTGCGGGGCGCACCGACGCGCGTGGAGCTGTCCGCCGGGGCGGCCGACCCCGGGACCGGGCAGCGGCTGTGGGAGCTGTCGGAACAGGCCACGGAGGTGCGGTACGCCCTGCCGGCCGCCGCCTGAGACGGTGAACGGAACGCCCTGCGGGCCGAGTTCGGCAGGGGAGCACCCGCCGGGCGGGCACGGGTGCGGCGCGGTCACGGGCCGGGGGCAGGGCCGGTCCGCGCACCGGACCGGGCCCGGCGGACCCGGCGTGACCCACATGGCCCACGGCGGGCGACGCCCTCGTTCCCGTACGGGTGAGAGCTTCCCACGTGCGGGTGAACGCGTGCGCTCCGGCGACCGGCGGGGGGCCAGACTCGGCGGCGTAACGATCTTGCTCACCCCACCGGGGCCGACCCCTCAAGGAGCTTTTCCACCATGCGACTTCGCACCACCGTCGCCGCCGCCCTCGGCGCGCTCGCACTCGTCGTCACCCTGCCCGGCTCGGCCAGCGCCGCCCAGGGCGACTTCACCTACACGTACACCGCGCAGGACGGCAGCCGGCAGCAGACCGGGCTGATCAATCCGCCGAGCCGTCAGTGCGTCGCGCTGCCCGGTGCGGCCGACCCGGGCCGCACGCTCCCGGGCGACACCCCGTGGAACAACACCGACGCCACCGCCACGGTCTTCACCGGACCGGACTGCGACGGCGACTACTTCACCCTGCGGCCCGACGGCGGCCACGCGTCCAGCCGGCTGAAGATCCGTTCGGTCGTCTTCAGCTGAGACCGCACCCCGCGACGGCTGTGAACCCCCGGGTTAACGGTCGTTGAGGTAAAGGGTGTTGATCACGGGCGGGGCGGACCGCATGCTGGTGCACGACCGGCGGCGTGTCCGCCCCGTCCAGTGTCTGGAGCCACAGCAGTGACGACGTCCCCCACCGTCGAGGAGTACGCGGTCTGCGACCGTGACAGCGGCCCGTACGCGGTCACCACCGGGCCGGACGGGGCGCTGTGGTTCACCCTGGTGCACAGCGGCGGGATCGGCCGGCTCGTCCCGGGCGAGGAGCCGGTGGTCCACCGGCTGGACCCGGACTGCGGCCCGACCGTCATCTGCGCCGGGCCCGACGGCGCCCTGTGGTTCACCGAGTACCGGGCGCACCGCATCGGCCGGATCACGGTCGCCGGGGAGGTCACCGCGTACGCGCTGCCGTCCGGCGGATGCGGGCCCTTCGGGATCGCCCCCGGGCCGGACGGGGCTCTCTGGTACACGGGGACCGCCGCCGATCTCGTCGGACGGATCACCGTCGACGGCGAGGTCACCGAGTACCCGCTGCCCTCCTCCGGCGCGTTCCCCTCCGCCATCGCCGCGGCCGGCGACGCGATGTGGTTCACGATGAACCAGGCCGGCGCCCTCGGCCGCATCGGCATGGACGGCGGCATCACGGTCCATCCGCTGCCCACCGAGGCGGCCGGTCCCGTGGGCATCGCGGCGGGCCCCGACGGCGGCGTCTGGTTCACCGAGATCGCCGCCGGGCGCATCGGCCACCGCTCCCCCGACGGCCGTGTCACCGAGCATCCGCTGCCCGACCCCGCCGCCCGGCCGCACGCCGTGACCGTCGACGCCGGCGGCACCGCGTGGTTCACCGAGTGGGGCGGCAACCGCGTCGGCTCGATCACCCCGGACGCCCGGATCACCGGTTACGACCTGCCCACCCCCGCCTCCGAACCGCACGGCATCACCGTCGGACCGGACGGCGCCCTGTGGACGGCCCTGGAGACGGGCTTCCTGGCCCGCGTCGATCCGGGGCACGGGGTCTGAGCCCGCCGGATTCGGCTCCCCCGCCTCTCCCCCTCTGCCCCCTCCCTCCCTGCCCCTCCCCCTCTGATGTCCCACCCACCGAACAAGGGAACACCCATGAAGTACGCCCTCGTCGTCTTCGAGACCGATGCCTCGCGCGCCCTGATCAAGGCCGACCGGGACGCCTACCGGGCGTCGTACGAGGCCTGGATCGGCGAACTCGCCGCCGCCGGCAAGCTGGCGGGCGGCGACGCCCTGGACACCGAGGGGCGGGGCGCCGTCACCGTGCGCAAGGCGGCGGACGGGTCCGCGACCGTGGCCGACGGGCCGGTGCACGGCGGGGAGGAGAGCCTGGGCGGCTGGTTCGTCCTGGAGGTGGCCGACCACGACGAGGCCGTCCGGATCGCGCGGGGCTTCCCGACGCCCGAGGCGCTGGAGCTGCGCCCCGTCCTCGAATCCGCCTGATCCGGTCCGTCCGCGCCGCGACGGCTCCCGGCCGGGCGTCGTCAGCCGGGCACGGCTCCGGGCCCGGCGTCCTCAGCCGGGCACGGCCCCCGGCCGGGGCGGCGCCCACCGGGCCGGCCGCGCCTCAGCCGGTGATCAGCTTCTGGAGCGCCGGGGCGTAGAGGTCGGCGATGTGCTCCGGGGTGGCGCGGGCGCCCGCGCCCTCGCGGTGGAGGCTGAGGGTGGCGCCGAGGCCCAGCAGATGACCGGCCAGCAGCTCGGCGCGCAGGGCGCGTTCGGCGCCGGGGAGTCGGGCGGTCAGGGCGTCGGTGACCTGCTCGTGGAACCGGTCGCGCAGCAGCGAGCGTTCGTCCTGGTTGCCCAGCGAGAAGACGACGCGCAGCAGCGGGTCCGAGTTGAGGGCGCGGCGGCGGGTGACCAGGGTGACGACCATGTGGCGGCCGAGCCGGTCCAGCGGGGCGTCGAGGAGTTCGGCGGCGGCCGGGCCGAAGTCGGCCACGGTGTTGAACAGTTCCTCCTTGCGGCCGAAGTGCTTGACCACGAGGGACGGGCTGACCCCGGCGTCGGCGGCGATCTTCCGGATGGTCACCTCGGCGTACGGGCGCTGGGTGAAGGCCCGGCGCGCGGCGCGCAGGATCGCGTCCCTGCCGCTGGCCGGCCCGTCGGTGACGGGGGCCGCCGCGATGGCCCGGCCACCGGTCATGACGCACTCTCCTGGATTCCGGCCGCCCGCACACCCCCCTCGTGGGTGTCCGCGGTCCCTCGGCTCTCCTCGACCGTACCCGCAGCACCGGCGGCGGGCGTGCGGCCGGGCAGGAACAGGGTGACGGCGAGGGCCGCCAGGGCCGCTCCGGCCGCGATGACGAAGACCAGCTGGTAGGCGTGGAGCGTCGGGGCCGTGCGGCCGCCCGCCCGGAACGTGATGTTGGCCAGGACGGCGGCGACCGTCGCGCTGCAGAAGGCCTGTCCGATGGAGCGCATCAGGGTGTTGAGTCCGTTGGCGGCGCCGGTCTCACTGACCGGGACGCCGCGCATCACGAGCGCGGGCAGCGCCGAGTAGGCGATGGCGGTGCCGGAGGCGACGACCGTGGCACCCGCGATGATCAGCCACAGGCTGTGGCTGGTGAAGTAGCGCACCCCGTAGCCGACGGCGATGACCGCGGTGGCCAGGGCCAGACTGGTCTTCGGACCGTGCTTGGCGGAGATCCGGGCCGATACGGGCGAGAGCGCCACCATGGCCACCCCGCCGGGCAGCAGGCAGAGTCCACTGACGACGAGCGAGGCGCCGAGCCCGTAGCCGGTGGCCTTCGGTTCCTGCACCATCTGGGCGGTGACCAGGGAGTTCGCGTAGAAGGCGAAGCCGACGAGCAGTGCGGCAATGTTGGTGAGCAGGACGGCGGGGCGGGCCGAGACCCGCAGGTCGACCATGGGCGTGGGGACGCGGAGTTCGTACGCGCCCCAGAGCAGGGCGATCACCACGGCGGCGACGAGCAGGCCGACCGTGCGGGCCGAACCCCAGCCCCAGTCGGCGCCCTGGGTGACGGCGAGCAGCAGACAGACGAGGGCCGCCGACAGCCCGAGCGCACCGAGGGCGTCGAAGCGGCCCCGGCTGCGCAGCGGGGACTCCGGTACGCACAGCAGCACCAGCACGATGTCGAGGAGGCCGATGGCACCGGAGACCCAGAACATCGTGTGCCACTCGAAGTGTTCGATGACGAGCGCTGCGACGGGCAGGCCGACCGCGGCGCCGATGCCGAGGGTGGAGCTCATCAGGGCGACGGCGGACAGGACGCGCTCGGGCGGCAGTTCGTCGCGCAGGATGCTGATGCCCAGCGGGACGACGGCGATGGCCGCGCCCTGGAGGGCCCGGCCGGTGATCAGGACGCCGATGTGGGAGCTGACCGCGCAGAGCACCGAGCCGATGACCAGGACGGCGAGCGAGGCGACCAGCACCCGGCGCTTGCCGTACATGTCGCCGACCCGGCCGAGGACCGGGGTGAACACCGCGCCGGTCAGCAGGGTCACGGTGACGAGCCAGCTCGCGGCGGCCGGGGTGGCGCCGGTCAGCGCGGGGATGTGCGGGAGCAGCGGGACGACGATCGTCTGCATGACCGCGACGACCACGCCGCAGAAGGCCAGGACGCCGACGGCGAAGCGGGGGTGCGGGGCCTGGGCGGCGGGGGGCGCGGGGGCTGCGGGGACCGGTATGTCCGCGGGCATGGTTCTCCGTTGCGTGCTCGGCGGCGGCGCCCCCGGGCCTGGGGGTGCACATCTGTTCACCCCCAGGGTAAACGCTTGTGCACCCCCGCCGCGACGGGTTCCCCGGGTCCTGGCGTTAGCCTCGGAGACCGGAGCCGGTACGGGCGTGGGTCCCGGGCACGGCGAGGTCTACGGGAAGGCTGAGGTGGCGGCGATGGCGAAGGTTCCGGCAGCGGCGGTGGCGGCGGGCGGACTGGTCGGCGGCTACGCCCTCGCGCGGTGGACCGGCAAGCGGCCGCTGGGCGGCGTCGCCCTCGCCGCGGCGGGCGGCGCGGCGGCGTACGAGTGGAACCGGCAGGCCGGACCGCGGGCGGCGGCCGCGCTGACGACGGCCTATGTGGCCGCCTTCGCCGGTTCGCACCCCCTCGCCAAGAAGCTGGGCGCCTGGCCGGCGGTCTTCACCGTCGCGGGCACGGTCGCCGCCGCGTCCTGGGCGGTCACCCGCCGGGCCGCCTGAGTACGCGCCCGCACGCGCACACGCACCGGTGCCGCTCCCGCGAGGCGGGGGCGGCGCCGGTGTCCGTACGGTCCGCAACGGGGCCGGCACGGGTGCGTCCGCGTACGCGGCTTCGCTACGCTCCGAACGCCCGGGACACCGAATAGATCAGCAGCCCCGCCAGGGCGCCCACCACCGTGCCGTTGATACGGATGAACTGCAGGTCACGGCCGATGTGGGCCTCGATCTTCTTCGAGGTCTGGTCGGCGTCCCAGCCGGCCACGGTGTCACTGATCAGCGAGGTGATCTCCGTCCGGTACGTCGTCACGACGTACACCGCCGCGTCCTCCAGCCAGCCCTCCAGCTTCGCCTGGAGGCGGCCGTCCGTGGCCAGCCGGGAACCGAGGGCCATCAGGGAGGCGCGGGCCCGCAGCCGCAGCTCGCTGCGCTCGTCCTCCGCCGCCGCGATCATCATCTGCCGGACGGAGGACCAGGCCGAGGCGATGACGTCCTGGACCTCGCCGCGCCCCAGGATCTCCGACTTCAGCCGCTCCACCCGGGCCCGGGTCTCGGTGTCCCCCTGGAGATCGGCGGCGAAGTCCCGCAGGAACGTGTCGATGGAGCCGCGCGCCGGATGCCCCGGCATGTCCCGCATCTCCGTGACGAACCGCAGCAGTTCCTTGTAGACCCGCTCACCGACCCGCCGGTCGACGAAGCGCGGGGTCCAGCCCGGGGCGCCGCCCTGCACCGCGTCCATCACCGAGTCGCCGTGCAGCACCAGCCAGTCGTGCGCCCGTGCACAGACCAGGTCCACCACCTTGCGGTGGCCGCCGTCCGCGACGACCTTCTCCAGCATCTTGCCGAGGCCGGGGCCGACCTCCGCCGCGTTCGCCCGGCGGGTGATCGCCTCGCCCACCACGGCCTGCACGTCCGAGTCGCGCAGTACGGTCAGCGCGCCGCGCAGCGCCGTCGCCAGCTCGGCCGTGACCCGGTCCGCGTGGGCGGGCTCCGCCAGCCAGGCGCCGACCCGGCCGCCGACGGCCAGCGCGTGGATCCGGTCGCGCACCACCGTTCCCGAGAGAAAGTTCTCCCCGACGAAGGAACCGAGGGAGGCCCCGAGCTGGTCCTTCTTGGTGGGAATGATGGCGGTGTGCGGAATCGGCAGACCGAGCGGACGCTTGAAGAGGGCCGTGACGGCGAACCAGTCGGCCAGCGCACCCACCATGCCCGCCTCGGCGGCCGCGGCGACGAAGCCCGGCCAGCCGCCCACTCCCGCGTTCCCCGCCCAGGTGGCGAGGGCGTACACCAGCGCGACCAGCAGAAGGAGGCCGGTGGCCGTGGTCTTCATCCGGCGTACGCCACGACGCTTCTCCTCGTCCGCCGCCGTGTACGCGAACGAGGCGAGCGGACCCGCCCCCCGGCCCGGACCCCGTCCGGGGCCGGACGGATTCGCGCCCGCAGCGTCCGCGCCGGACCGTTCCGCGCCCGCGGCGTCCGTGTCCGCACCGGTGTCGTGGCCGGCGCCCTCGATCCGTTTCATCCCGTCCATCCGCTCCACCCGTCCGCGTCCATGGCGTCCCCGGCGCCCGGTACGCATTGTCCCTGTCTGATCTACTCCCGGGCCGCACGTCGGGTTCCCCGCGCGCTGCCGCATCATGGGAGCCCCCCACCCCGCACGACCGAGGAGACACACCGCCCATGCCCAGGCGCCACGGGTACGCCCTGTTCATCGCCCTGGTGGCCGGCGTCGCCGCGCTCACCGCCGCGGTGGCCTTCGCGGGCTCGCTGCTGTTCACCGGAGCCCGCGCCAAGGCGGCCGCCGCCCCCGGACCGCAGGGCGCCGCCCGGACCCCCGCCGCGCCCGCCGGTGCCACCGGCCTCTGGCTCGCCACCTGGACCGCCGCCCCCGTCCAGGGGGTGCCCGACCCGGACGCGGGCACCGATCTCCGGCTGCGCACCGTCCGCAACGTCGTGCACACCAGCGCCGGCGGTGACGCGGCCCGCGTCACGCTGTCCAATCTCTTCGGCACCCATCCGCTGCTCGTGGACCGGGTGACGGTCGACGGCCGCCCGGTCACGTTCCGCGGCGCGCCCTCCGTGACCGTCGCGGTGGGCAGGCAGACGGTCAGCGACGCCGTCGCCGTGCGGGTCGCCGCCGACGCCGACCTCGTCGTCGCCCTGCGCACCCCCACCGCCCGGGGCCCGGTCACCGTGCACCCCAACAGCCACCAGACGTCCACGACCGAACTGCCGGAGGCGGGCAGGCCCACCACGGACTGGCGCTACCTCACCGCCGTGGACGTCCGCACCGAGGCCGCCACCGGGGCCGTCGTCGCGTTCGGCGACTCGCTCACCGCGGGCAGCGGCTCCACCACGGACACCAACAGCCGCTGGCCCGACGTCCTCGCCGACCGGCTGCACGGCCGGTACGCGGTGGTGAACCAGGGCATCGCCGGCAACCGGCTGCTGCGCGACGGCAGCGGGCCGCGCGCCCTGGACCGCTTCGACCGCGACGTCCTCGGCGTCACCGGGGCCAGGACCGTCGTCATCGCCCTCGGCATCAACGACGTCCAGGCCTCCCCGCAGGAGACCGACCCCGCCCGCATCACCGACGCCCTGCGCACCCTGACCCGGCGCGCCCACGCCCGCGGCCTCGACGTCGTCGGCGCGACGCTCATGCCGTACGAGGGGCACCGCAACTGGACCCCCGCCCGCGACGCGGTGCGGATGCGGGTCAACGAGACGATCCGGGCCGGCGGGGTCTTCGACCGGTTCCTCGACTTCGACCGGGCCGTCCGCGACCCGGAGGCCCCCCAGCGGCTCCGCCCCGCCTACGACTCCGGCGACCATCTGCACCTGAACGACTCCGGCTACCGGGTCCTCGGCTCCCTGCCCGACGTGGCCGCCCTGCTGCGCCCCGGCCCGGCCACCGACGCCCTGTGACCGACCGGGCGTCCCCGGGGCGCCGTGAAGCAAGAGGCGTACCCGGCGGGCAAGGTCAGTAGCTGTCGCCCTTGTCCAGCCGGGGGCGCTCCGCGTCGCGCAGGCGCTGCCGCTCCTCGTTGCGCAGCCGGGCCTTCTCCGTCTTGCTCCGCTTGTGCTCCACGCCGATCCCGCCCATCAGCGCGAGACCGGTGATCCGGACCCGGGGCGCGTCCGGTGACGGGATGCCCTCGTCCTTCGCCCGTTCGCCGAACCCGCCCATGACGCCGATGCCGCGGACGTCGACGTTCAGCTCCGGCGGGACCGTCACCTGGATTCCGCCCATGATCGCGAAGCAGCGGACGACGATCTCGCGGTCCTCGAAGTTCGCCTCGCGCAGATCGATCTCGCCGCCGCCCCACATGGCGAAGGCGGTGAAGACCCGGGACACCGTCCAGTTCCCCCGGCGGCTGAAGCCTCCCCAGAACGCGATCGCCCGCTGCGACGTCGGCCGCCGGCCGATCCGCTCCTGCCAGCGCGCCGCCGAACCGACGCGCTGCGGGCCGGCCGCCGGGGCCGCCGCGCTCCGGCCGGGCGCCGGGAGATCGCGGACGAGCGGTTCCAACTCCCCGTGGGTGCGGGCCTTGTAGGCGGCGTCGAGCCGCTGCTCGAACTCCGTCATCTCCAGCCGGCCCTCGGCGACGGCCTCGCGCAGGACCTCGGCGACCCGTTCCCGCTCGGCATCGGAGGCACGCATCTCCGGCAGTTCGCTTGTCATACCGCGCAGCCTATTGAACGGGGCCGCCCCCGTCACCGGCCACCCCACCCGCCCGGACCCCCGACCGGGCCCGGGGCCGGGGCTCCGGACCGGGTCAACGGGCGTGCTCCCGGGGGCCGTCGGCGGAGGCGTACATCCGGGCGATCACGGACTCGATGTCCGGCTCGCGCACCGACAGGTCCATCAGCGGATACTCCGCCGCGATCCGCGCCACCAGCGGAGCCGCCGAGGCGGAGGCCGGGAAAGCCAGCCACTGGCGGACGCCCTCCACCTTGACCGTACGCACCGAGGGCTCCGACTCCAGCCGGATCGGCGGCAGTTCGCGGGCCAGGTCGACCACGAGGACCCGCTCGCTCTCCCCCGCCTCGTGCAGCCCGTCGAGCCCGCCGTCGTACATCAGCCGCCCGTGGTCGATCACCATCACCCGCCGGCACAGCTGCTCGATATCGGTCAGATCATGGGTGGTCAGCAGCACCGTGGTGCCCCGCTCGGCGTTCAACTCCCGGAGAAATCCCCGCACCTTGGCCTTGGAGATCACATCGAGGCCGATCGTCGGCTCGTCCAGGTACAGCACCTCCGGATCGTGCAGCAGCGCCGCCGCGATGTCACCGCGCATCCGCTGCCCCAGCGACAGCTGCCGCACCGGCACGTCCAACAGCTCACCCAGGTCCAGCAGTTCGACGCACCGGTCCAGATTGGCGCGGAACCGCGCGTCGGGGATCCGGTACATCCGGTGGACCAGCCGGTACGAGTCCCGCAGCGGCAGGTCCCACCACAGCGTGGTGCGCTGCCCGAACACCACCCCGATCCGGCGCGCCAGCCGGGTCCGCTCCCGGGAGGGGTCGATGCCCGCCACCCGCAGCGTGCCACCGCTCGGAGTGAGGATCCCGGTCAGCATCTTGATCGTCGTCGACTTGCCCGCCCCGTTCGGACCGATGTAGCCGACCATCTCGCCACGCGCCACCCGGAAACCGATCCCGTCCACGGCCCGCACCTCCCGGCGCTCGCCCCGCAGCAGCCCGGTGCGCCGCCGCACCGTGAACACCTTCTCCACATCCACGAGTTCGATGAAGTCCTCGTCCACCACGCCTCAGCTCCCCGTACTCCGGTACGACCGCAACCCCGCCCGCCACGCCAGCCCGGCGAGCACCCAGCACACCCCCGCCACCAGCGGCGGCAGGAACGCCACCCACCGCGGCAGATCCAACGGATAGTCCCGCCCCAGCACGTACAACGCCGGCAGCCAGTTCACGAACGCCAGCGGCACCACGAACGTCACCCCGCGCACCAGATCCGCCGCGAACACCGACGGCGGGTACTGGAGCAGCGTCGCTCCCCCGTACGTGAAGGAGTTCTGCACCTGCGAGGCGTCCTGGGCGACGAACTGGAACGCCGCCCCGGCCGTGAACACGGCCCCGAAGATCGCCGCCCCGCTGACCAGCATCAACGGCAGCAGCACCGCCTTCGCCGGCGTCCAGTCGACGTCCAGCGCCACCAGCGCGTAGCCGAGCACCAGCAGCCCCTGGGCGGCCCGGCCCAGCCGGCGCAGCGCGAACCGGTCCGCCGCCACCTGCGCGAGCACCGGCACCGGCCGCACCAGCAGGGTGTCCAGCGTGCCGTCCCTGACCCGCCGGCCCAGCCGGTCCATCGACCCCATCAGCAGGTCCGCCAGCCCGAAGGACGTACCGGCCGCCCCGTACAGCAGCGCGATCTCCGGCAGTGTGAAACCGCCCAGCACGTCGACGTGCGAGAACATCAGCACGATCGTCACGAAGTCGAAGGCCGTGACCGCGAAGTTCGCGGCCGCCGTCATCAGGAACGACGCCCGGTACGCCATCGTCGAGCGCATCCACATCGCCACGATCAGCCCGTACGCCCGCACCCCCTCGGCCGCCCTCGACCACGGCGCACCCAGGTCCGGGGCCGGGTCCACGGCCACCACGCCCGGCACCGGGTCCACGGCCACCGTGCCCGGGACGTCCACCGGCTCAGCCACCCTGGACCACCACCCGGCGCGTCGCCACCGACTGGAGCGCCCGGCCCGCCAGCAGCAGCGCCACCGCCCAGCCCGCCTGGAAGGCGTACACCCGCAGCAGACCGGCGCCCGTGTGCTTGCCGAGGAACACATCGGCGGGGACCTGGAGCATCGCCGACCACGGCAGCGCCCGCGCGATCTCACCGAGCAGCCCCGGGAACAGGTTCAGCGGCAGCAGCATCCCCGAGAAGAACAGCCCCGCCAGGAACGAGACCTGCGCCGCGCCGGCCCCGTCCATCAGCCAGAACGCCGACAGCGCCACCAGATAGCGGATCGCGAAACTCACCACGACCCCCAGCGCCACCGCGACCAGGAACGCCGCCCACGTCCACACCGACCCGGGCAGCGCCAGCTCGAAGGCCAGCGAACCGACCGCCACCGGTACCACACCGCGCCCCAGCAGATGAAAGGCCGCCCGGCCCATGTCGCCCGACAGCCACCACAGTTGGAGATCGACCGGCCGGTAGAGATCGACCGCCACATCCCCCGTACGGATGCGCTCGATCAGCTCGTCCTCGAAGCCTCCGCCCATCATCACGCACGTCATCAGCAGCGCCTGGCCCAGCCACACGTAGGTGAGCGCCTGCGCCATGTCGTACCCGCCGAGATGCGGCCGCTCGTCCCACAGCGCCTCGTACGTATAGGCCAGGATGAAACCGAAGACGGTGTTGGTGAACACCCCCGCCGCCGTCTCGATCCGGTACGTGGCATGCCGCCGGAAACCACCGGCCGCCACCACCGCGTACACCCGCACCCGCACCACCGCCCCGTGTCCCGGGTGCCCCGCACCGCGCGGACACCAAAGCGCAGGACTCTAGTGCGCCCCAACCCGCCGCCGCGACCGCTTTTCGAAGGTCGATCCGGGGGTTATTCCATAGAAAAGGGCACTATGGGGGAACTGACCGAGGCCGAGGAGTCCGCACCGACATGAGCGACGAGCCACCGCAGCAGAACGGGGAGCCCGGGCCCCGGGGCTGGCCCCCCAGGGACCTGCCTGCCGACGCCGACGCCGCCGCCCCCGCCGGGCAGGACGCCCCGGCCGGCGGCCCGCCCGGCGGACCGGATCCGAAGAAGACGAAGCGCCCCAGGCGCACCGGCTGGCGGCGGGCGATCCCCACCTGGCGCATGGTCCTCGGCGGTGTCCTCCTCATCGCCCTGCTCCTCATCGGCGGCTTCATCGCCGGCTACCAGCTCGTCGACATCCCGCCCGCCAACGCCAGCGCCACCGCCCAGTCCAACGTCTACCTCTACAAGGACGGCAGCGTCATCGCCCGCGACGGCGAGGTCAACCGCGAGAACGTCCGCCTCGCCCAGGTCCCCCTCACCGTCCAGCACGCCGTCCTCGCCGCCGAGGACCGCGACTTCTACTCCGAACGCGCCATCGACATCAAGGCGATGTTCCGCGCCGGCTGGAACACCCTCACCGGCAAGGGCAAACAGGGCGGCTCCACCATCACCCAGCAGTACGTCAAGAACTACTACCTGGGCCAGGAACAGACCGTCGGCCGCAAGATCAAGGAATTCTTCATCGCGATCAAGCTCAACCGCGAACAGTCCAAGAGCCAGATCTTCGAGGGCTACCTCAACACCAGCTACTTCGGCCGCAACGCCTACGGCATCCAGGCCGCCGCCCAGGCCTACTACAGCAAGGACGTCGGCGACATCACCACCGCCGAAGGCGCCTACCTCGCCTCCCTGCTCAACGCCCCCAGCGCCTACGACGTCGTCACCCACCCCGAGAACAAACCCGCCGCCCTCGCCCGCTGGAACTACGTCCTCAACGGCATGGTCAAGGAGAACTGGCTCGACGAGGCCGACCGCGCCGCGATGACCTTCCCCACCCCCGGAGCCGTGAAGCCCGCCAACAGCCTCTCCGGACAACGCGGATACATCGTCCAGGCCGTCGAGGACTACCTCGTCGACAACGGCATCCTCGACGCCAAGACCCTCGCCACCCGCGGCTACCGCATCACCACCACCCTGGAGAGGAAGAAGCAGGACGCCCTCGTCTCCGCCGTCGACACCAACGTCCTCTCCAAGACCTCCACCGACCGCAAGGCCGACCGCAACGTCCGCGTCGGCGGCACCTCCATCGACCCCGCCACCGGCCGCGTCCTCGCCATGTACGGCGGCATCGACTACACCCGGCAGTACGTCAACAACGCCACCCGCCGCGACTACCAGGTCGGCTCCACCTTCAAGCCCTTCGTCTTCACCTCGGCCGTCGCCCACGACTCCACCACCCAGGACGGCCGCCGCATCACCCCCAGCACCATCTACGACGGCACCAACAAACGCATGGTCCAGGGACCGGACGGCCCCACCGGATACGACCCCGCCAACGAGGACGACATCAGCTACGGCCCCATCACCGTCCGCACCGCCACCGACAAGTCCGTCAACGCCGTCTACGCCCAGATGGCCGAGGACGTCGGACCCGACAAGGTCCGCTCCACCGCCGTCGACCTCGGCATCCCCAAGGACACCCCCGACCTCACCGCCTCCCCCTCCATCGCACTCGGCCCCGCCACCGCCAGCGTCCTCGACCTCACCGAGGCCTACGCCACCCTCGCCAACCACGGCAGGCACACCGCCCACACCCTCGTCGACAAGGTCACCAAGGACGGCGAGACCATCGACCTCCCCGCCCGGCCCACCACCCGGGCCGTCACCCGCGAGGCCGCCGACACCACCACCTCGATCCTGCGCAGCGTCGTCGACGGCGGCACCGGCACCGCCGCCCAGGGCGCGGGCCGCCCCGCCGCCGGCAAGACCGGAACCGCCGAGGAGGACCGCGCCGCCTGGTTCGCCGGCTACACCCCCGGCCTCGCCACCGTCATCGCCGTCATGGGCCAGGACCCCGACACCGGCTCCCAGGAATCCCTCTACGGCGCGCTCGGCCTGCCCCGCATCAACGGCGGCGGCGCACCCGCCCAGACCTGGGCCACCTACACCGCGGCCGCCCTGCGCGGCACCCCCGTCCAGGACTTCGACCTCGACCTGGAGAGCGGCACCGACGAGACCGAACTCCCCAGCGAACAGAACACCGCGCCCGGCGACACCGGCCGCCCCACCCGCGGCCCGTCCAGCACCGCCCCCCGCACCCCCTCCAGCACCCCGCCCACCTCACCCGCCGCCCCGCCGACCACCCCCGGCACCACCGACACCCCCGGCGGCACCACGGACGGCGGCACCGGCGGCGAGGGCGACGGCGGAACGGACGGAGGCGAGGACGGCGGAGGCGACGGCGAGGACGGAGGCGGCGACGGAGGCGTCTTCGAGGGCCCTCACGGCACCCGCGCCCCCAGCCCCACCCGCGCGCGGCCCGCCGCGCACCGATGACACGCGGACGGGGAACGGCGACGGGGACGGGGACGTGATCAGTGACCCGACGTGGCCTTCAGCCCCACCACGGCCACCAACAGCAGACACACGAAGAAGATCCGGGCCGCGGTCGCCGGCTCGTTCAGCACCACCATGCCCAGCACGGCCGCACCGGCCGCACCGATCCCGACCCACACCCCGTACGCCGTACCGATCGGCAGCGTCTTCGCCGCCTGCGACAACAGCACCATGCTGGCCACGATCCCGAACCCGGTGAACACACTCGGCCACAGCCGGGTGAACCCGTCGGTGTACTTCATCCCGATCGACCAGCCCACTTCGAGCAGACCGGCGACCACCAGCAGAACCCACGCCATGACGGCACCTCCGACCACAGAACACGCGGACAACGGGTGCGTCGTCTTTGCGGAAACCCGGTACGGCGCGTCTCGTCGGGGGTCACCCCACCGTAGCAAAGAACGGGCAAAGGGCCTGGTGACACCGGTCACCAGGCCCTTCACCCGTGCACATCTACAGATACAGCCCCGTGGAATCCACCGAACCCTCGAAGCGGTCCGCCGCCACCGCGTGCAGATCCCGCTCCCGCATCAGCACGTACGCCACCCCCCGCACCTCGACCTCGGCACGGTCCTCGGGGTCGTACAGCACCCGGTCCCCGGGCTCCACGGTCCGCACGTTCTGCCCCACCGCGACCACCACCGCCCAGGCCAGCCGCCGGCCGACCGCGGCCGTCGCCGGAATCAGGATGCCGCCCCCGGAACGCCGCTCGCCCTCAGGCGTGTCGGACCGGACCAGCACACGGTCGTGCAGCATCCGGATGGGCAGCTTGTCGTCGGTGTTCTCACTCACGCCCCGCAACCTACCCGCCCACCCGCCCGCCGCGCGCCGGAGGGGGTGACGCGGGGCCCGGACGGGGGCCACCCCGGAACGGACGAGCGAGAACCCCCGTCAACGCCGCTTCCGCCGCGACACCACCAGCAGCCCCACCACACCGGCCGCCACCAGCGCCACCGGCACCACCCGCTCCAGACGCGGCGCACCGTCCTCCGTGACGAACTGCGCCTTCACGTCCGACACCGTCCGGTTCACCGCCACGAACGCCCGCCCGGCCGTCCGGTCCACCGCCTGGGCGGCACGCGCCTTCGCATCGCCCATGATCGTCTTCGGGTGCACCCGCACCCCGATCTCGTCGAGCACCACCGCGAGCTGCTCACGCCGGCTGATGATGTCCGCCTCGATCTGCGCAGGGGTCCTGGTATCCGACACCGCGCCGCCTCCATGGTCGTCGTCCGGTAAACCTTCATCGACAGTCTGTCAGCTCCACCGCCCCCGCACCCGGCGGCACCCCCGTTACGCTCGGTCCCGTACACCCCGCATGCCCCGAAGGAGAACCATGAGCGAGCGACTCCAGCCCGGCGACACCGCCCCCGCCTTCACCCTCCCCGACGCCGACGGCAACGAGGTCTCGCTCGCGGACCACAAGGGCCGCAAGGTCATCGTCTACTTCTACCCGCGCGCCCTCACCCCCGGCTGCACCAAGCAGGCCTGCGACTTCACCGACAACCTCGACGTCCTCGCCGCCGCCGGCTACGACGTCATCGGCGTCTCCCCCGACAAGCCGGAGAAACTCGCCAAGTTCCGCGAGGAGGAGAACCTCAAGGTCACCCTCGTCGCCGACCCCGACAAGACCACCCTGGAGGCCTACGGCGCCTTCGGCGAGAAGAAGAACTACGGAAAAACGGTCATGGGCGTCATCCGCTCCACGATCGTCGTCGACGAGAACGGCAAGGTCGAGCACGCCTTCTACAACGTCAAGGCCACCGGCCACGTCGCCAAGATCATCAGGGACCTCGGCATCTGACCGCCCCGCCCGCCGCACCACCCGGGGATTGGGCCGAACGGCCGAAACCATGTGAGGGACATCCCAATCCCCGGGCCGATGGGTTTGCGCCCGCCACCTTCGCGCAGAAGCCTTTCCTGGAACACCCACCGAGGAAAGGACCCGGCCATGGCGGCCTCCGACCCCCACCAGGCGGCCGACCCCGAAGCGGTCAAACGCCACCCCGCCCTCTTCCGCGCCATCCGCAAGCGCCGGAACCCCAGGCTGCGCCGCTCCGACATCACCATCACGGACGACCAGGCGGTGAAGAGGGCCGTCAAGGCGGCCTCGCTCGGCAACGCCATGGAGTGGTTCGACTTCGGCATCTACTCCTACCTGGCCGCCACCCTGGGCCATGTCTTCTTCCCGTCCGGGAACGACACCACCCAGCTCCTCTCCTCCTTCGCCACCTTCGCCGTCGCCTTCCTCGTCCGCCCCCTCGGCGGGATGTTCTTCGGCCCCATGGGCGACAAGATCGGCCGCAAGAAGGTCCTCGCCCTCACGATGATCATGATGGCGATCGGCACCTTCGCGATCGGCGTCATCCCCTCCCACGACGCGATCGGCATCTGGGCGCCCGTCCTGCTGATCCTCTTCCGCATGCTCCAGGGCTTCTCCACCGGCGGCGAGTACGGGGGCGCCTCCACCTTCATCGCCGAGTACGCCCCCGACAAGCGGCGCGGCTACTTCGGCAGCTTCCTGGAGTTCGGCACCCTGGCCGGCTACGTCGGCGCGGCGGGCCTGGTCACCGCGCTGTACGCGATGCTCAACGACGCCCAGATGGAGTCCTGGGGCTGGCGCGTCCCCTTCCTCGTCGCCGGTCCCCTCGGCCTCGTCGGCCTCTACCTCCGGCTCCGGCTCGACGAGACCCCCGCCTTCCAGAAGCTGGAGGGCGGCACCGCGCACGCCACCGAGGCGGCGGACGGCGTCGAGACCACGGCCAAGGGCGACCTCGCGAAGATCTTCCGCGAGTACTGGCCGACGCTCATCCTCTGCATCTGCCTGGTCGGCGCGTACAACATCACCGACTACATGCTGCTGTCGTACATGCCGACGTACCTCTCCGACGAACTCGGCTACAGCGAGACCCACGGTCTGCTGATCCTGCTCGGCGTCATGGTCGCCCTGATGCTGATCATCAACCAGGTCGGCAAGCTCTCCGACCACTTCGGCCGCAAGCCCCTCCTGATGACCGGCATGCTCGGCTTCCTGGTCCTCTCCCTCCCCGCCTTCCTCCTGATCCGCCAGGGCAGCATCCCCGCCATCATCATCGGCATGTCGATGCTCGGCCTCTCCCTGGTCTGCATGCTCGGCACCATGTCCGCCGCCCTCCCCGCCCTCTTCCCGACGAACGTCCGCTACGGCTCCCTCTCCGTCGGCTACAACCTCTCCGCGTCGATCTTCGGCGGCACGACCCCGCTCGTCATCACCGCCCTCATCAGCTGGTCCGGCACCAACCTGATGCCGGCCTACTACGCCATGGCGGCGGCGCTCGTCGGCGTGATCGCGGTGGCCTGCATGAAGGAAACCGCCAACCGCCCCCTCGCCGGCTCCCCGCCCTCCGTCGAAACCCCCGAGGAAGCGGAAGAACTGGTGGCCTCCCAGACCCCGGACCCGAAGTTCTGATCCCCTCCGCCCCCGGCCCGTACGGCTTCCCCGGAAGCGGTACGGGCCGTTCCTCATCTTGTCGGATATCGGACGTGACCCTCCGCCGAGCGGTTCGTTGATCCGTACGAGGCTGCGAACGGGTGGCCGGATGCGGAGGGGAACGTTGCCGGGTCGCTATACGCGCGAGTTGCTGCGGGAAGCAGCGCTCATGGCCACCACCGCCGACGACGCCGTGCGGTGGTGCGGGGGTACGCCCACGCCAGGGAGCCGGCGCCACATGCGCAGAAGGGCGGCGGAGTGGGGCATAGACATCTCCCACTTCACCGACAGCAGAGTGCGCCACACCGAAGAGAGGCTGCGGGATCTGGTGGCACGCTCCACGAGTGTGGCCGAGGTCGTACGCCGCCTGGGCATCAGTCCTGTGGGCGGAATCACGCGCACATCAGCCGCCGCATCAGAGCGCTCCGGCTCAACACCTCGCACTTCGTGCGCTCACAGCCGCGCCGCCCCGAGAGAACGCCTGAGAACCTCCTGGTCCTCGGCAGTCCGGCCGACCACAGGACGCGTGGCGAGCGGCTACGTGCGGAACTCGCACGCCTCGGGGTCGAGGACTCGTGCGCCGCATGCGGTAACAGAGGCACATGGCAGAACCGGCCGCTTCGACTCGAAGTCGATCACATCAACGGCCACTGGTGGGACAACCGTCCGGAGAACCTCCGCATCCTGTGCCCCAACTGCCATGCGGCAACCGCTACTTACCGTGGGCGAAATCGCGGTGCGGCGCAATGAGCGCGACATACCCTCGCGATCTGCTCGAACGGACGGCGGCGCGTGCAATCAGCCTCGTCGACGTCCTTCGCCTGCTCGACGCACCGCTGGGGCCCAGGACGTATCGGTACGTGCGCAACCGGCTCCACCACTACGGCATCGACACGGCCCACTTCACCGATGAGGCCCTGCCGGATCGCGCGGAGCGGGCGTACCCGAAGGAGCTCCTTGCCGAAGCGGCAGCGAATTCACGCAGCATCCGAGAGATGTTCGCGTACATGGGCCTACCCCCGAGTGACAGCCCGTACGGATACATCCGGAGAAGGCTCGATCGCCTGGGGATAGACACGTCGCACTTCACCAGCGGGCGCCGGTACGGAACTCCTTCCGTCCCCCGCCACGAGCTGGCCCCCGCGGTGGCCGCCTCGCGATCCCTCGCCGCTGTTCTGAGGGTGCTGGGCCACGCCGACAACGGCGGGGCTCGCGCGCGGCTGAAACGGGACATCGAGGCACAGGGCCTGTCGACCAGTCATTTCACCGGCCGGGGTCACGCGGCAGGCACCCGCTCTCCGCACCGCAAGACCGCCGCCGACATCCTCGTCCGCCTGGGAAGCGGGGCGCCCCGGACGCGCACGGCACATCTCAGGAGGGCACTCGACGACATCGGGGTCCCCCGCACGTGCGTGCTGTGCGGAACAGGCGATACGTGGCGAGGCAACCGTCTCGTCCTGGAGATCGATCACATCAACGGTGACCGGCTCGACAACCGCCGGGAGAATCTGCGGTACCTCTGCCCGTCGTGCCATAGCCAGACGGCCACGTTCTCCAACCGCAGCCGCCAGTAATCCCAAGGCGGTAAGCTTGCGAAGGTATGCGCCCGTACGCCAACGGCTTGAGCGGCGGCCTTTAGGTGGCCGTGCATGTCGGTTCGAATCCGACCGGGCGTACCCGACACCAGGATGCCCGACCCCGTCACGGGGTCGGGCATCGCTGCGTCACCCCACCAGTTCCCGCACCACCGGTACCAGTGCCCGGAACGCCTTGCCGCGGTGGCTGATGGCGTTCTTCTCGGTGGCGGTCAGTTCGGCGCAGGTGCGGGTTTCGCCGTCGGGCTGGAGGATCGGGTCGTAGCCGAAGCCGTTGGTGCCGGCGGGGGTGTGGCGGAGGGTGCCGGTGAGGCGGCCTTCGACGACGCGTTCGGTGCCGTCGGGGAGGGCGAGGGCTGCGGCGCAGGCGAAGTGGGCGGCGCGGTGGGGGGTGTCGATGTCGGAGAGCTGGGCGAGGAGGAGGTCCAGGTTGGCCCGGTCGTCGCCGTGGGTGCCGGACCAGCGGGCCGAGAAGATGCCGGGGGCGCCGCCGAGGACGTCGACGCAGAGGCCGGAGTCGTCGGCGATGGCGGGGTGGCCGGTGGCGCGGGCGAGGGCGTGGGCCTTGAGGAGGGCGTTCTCCGCGAAGGTGACGCCGGTCTCCTTGACGTCGGGGATCTCCGGGTAGGCGTCCGCGCCGACGAGTTCGTGGGTGAGTCCGGCGTCGGCGAGGATCGCGTGGAGTTCGGTGATCTTCCCGGCGTTGCGGGTGGCGAGGATGAGACGGGTCATGGCTCGATTATCGCCGCGCCGGGAGGGCGGGCCGCGTCTCAGGGCTCCTCGGGGAGGCGGGCGGCGAGGGCGCGGATGCCGGCGAGGACCTCGTCGGCGGTGGGGGCGGAGTCCGGGTCGGTGAGGTGTTGCATCATCAGGCCGCTGACCAGGGCGAGTTGGACGGATCCGAGGGTGCGGACGGTGTCCTCGGAGAGTTCGGCCTCGGGGGTTCCGGTGATTTCGCGGGCCATGCCGCTGCGGCCCTGACGCAGGCCGGCGGCCATCTGTTCGCGGAGTGCGGGGTCGCGCTGGGCGCGCAGGACGGTCTCCAGGTTGGCGAGCCAGAAGGTCTTGTTGGCCGAGAAGGCCTCGATGAGGCGGTGCCAGAGCGCGGCCGGGTCGTCGCTTTCGGCGGGTGGTCCGAAGGCCCGGTCGCCGGTGTCGAGGGCTTCGAAGAGTGCCTGGTTGAGCAGGGCTTCCTTGGATCCGAAGTGGTAGCCGATGGCGGCCATGCTGACGCCCGCCGCGGTGGCGAGGTCGCGGACCGTGGTGCGTTCGTACCCCTTCTCGAAGAGGCACTGCCTGGCGGCTTCCAGCAGTTTTTCCCGGTTTCCGGTTCCCATGGCGCGGATCGTAGCAAGGGGTGCACGGGTGCGCCAGACGATCGTATGAGACGAACGCATGAGGCAATCGCCTTGAACAAGCGTATTGCACAACTGCCCAAATTCTGGCTAGCGTTGACGCGTCGAACCGATCACGTCGATTCCGGGGAGTCCCGATGTCCGTCATCTCGTCACGTATCGCCGCACTCGCCGCCTCCGCCGTAGCCGCGGCGCTGACCGCCACCGCTCTGGCGGCCGGGCCCGCCGTCGCGCGGCCGGCCGGTCCGGCCACCGCCGCCCCGGTCCGGGTGGTCACCGAGGAGGGGCCGGTCCTCGGCTCGGCCGCCGGTGCGGTGCGGACGTTCCAGGGGATTCCGTACGCGGCCCCGCCCACCGGCGAGCGGCGGTGGAAGAAGCCGCAGCCGGTGCGGCCCTGGTCGGCGACGCTGGACGCCCGCGCCCCGCGCAGCGCGTGTGCGCAGCCGACGGACCAGCCGATCGCGATCGCGGGCGGGGGCGGCGAGGACTGCCTGTATCTGAATGTCACGGCCCCGGCGCGGCAACCGGTGCGGCCGTTGCCGGTGATCGTGTGGATTCACGGCGGGAGCTTCACGTACGGGGACGGCGCGAGCTACGGCGCGGCGAAGCTGGCGGCGGCGCGGCAGGGCGCGGTGGTGGTGACGGTGAACTACCGGCTGGGGGTGTTCGGTTTCCTGTCGGCGCCGGGGCTGGGCGCTTCGGCCGATCTGGGGCTGCTGGACCAGCAGGCGGCGTTGCGGTGGGTGGCGCGGAACGCGGGTGCTTTCGGGGGTGATCCCCGGAATGTGACGCTCATGGGGCAGTCGGGCGGCGGGTACAGCGTGTGTGCGCAGTTGGTGTCGCCGGGGGCGCGGGGGCTGTTCGACAAGGCGATCGTGCAGAGCGCGGGGTGTGTGGGGCCGGACGGTTCGTTCACTCGGGAGCAGGCGGAGGTGACGGGGAAGGCGGTCGTGGAGGCGTCGGGGTGCCGTGAGCCGGCGGCGGTGGAGGCGTGTCTGCGGGGCAGGTCCACGGAGGAGTTGGTGGGGGCGTCGGTGTCGGGGCACGAGGGGTTCCGGCCGGTGGTGGACGGTGAGGTGCTGCCGGAGTCGCCGGCGGAGGCGATCGCGGCGGGGCGGTTCGCGCGGGTGCCGGTGCTGCACGGTTCGACGCGGGACGAGATGAGCGGTCTTGCGGGTCTCGACGAGATCATGACGGGGCGTCCGATGACCGCGGAGGGGTACGAGGAGCAGGTCCGGCAGCGGTTCGGCGCGGATGCTCCTGCGGTGCTGGCGGAGTATCCGGTGGGGCGGTACGTGGCGCCGGGGGCGGCGTGGTCGGCGGTGCTGACGGATGCGGACTGGTCGGTGGCGGCGCTGCGGACGCAGCGGGCGCTGGCGCGTCATACGTCGGTGTACGCGTACGAGTTCGCGGAGGAGTCGGCTCCGTATTTCCGGGGGGTGCCGCGGCCGGCGAGTTTCCCGTTGGGGACGGGGCACATGGTCGATCTGGCGTATTTCTTCGAGAACGGGCTGTTCGAGCCGTTGGACGCGGCGCAGTCGGGGCTGTCGGACACGGTGGTGGGGTACTGGAGCCGGTTCGCGGCGACGGGTCGGGTGAACGGTGCGGGGCTGCCGCGGTGGGAGCCGTTCCGGGTCGGTGACGGTTCTGTGCAGCGGTTGGCGTCGGGTGCGGTGGGGCGGACCGATTTCGCGGCGGGTCACCACTGCGCGTTCTGGGAGGGGCTGTCCGCCGCCCGCTGAGGCGGGGCGGGGTGCGGGTGCGGCGGAGCCCCGGACGGCATGGGCCGTCCGGGGCTCGGCGCGTGGGGTCCGGGGTCTACGGGGTGCAGACCTTGCCGATCTCGGCGGCGGCGTCGGTGACGGGGGTGATATCGGGGGTGTCGTCGCCCTTGTCGATGGCGTCGCGGACGTTGCCGATGCCGGTGCCGAGGTCGTTGACGGCCTTGCCGAGGTCGGCGTTGTCGGTGGTGTCGCCGAGGTTGTCGATCTCCTTCTCGATCTCGTCGAGGGATTCGGAGGCCTGGGTGGGGTCGCTGGAGGCGTTGGCGACGGCCTGTTGGAGGTTGTCGACGCTGGTGGCGATGGCGTCGGCGGTGCGGACGCAGTCGAGGGTCTTGTCGAGGGCGCCGCAGCCGGCCGCGGTGGTGGCGGCGAGGAGTGCGGCGGCGAGGGCCAGTGCGGTGCGGCGGTGACGTCGGTGGCGTACGGCCATGGTGGGTCCCTCCCCGGGTGCGGATACGCGGACGGGCGCACGGTTTCGACTCCGTGCGCCCGTATGCGTATCGACGCCGTGCGGGGGGACTTGGTTGCTTCTTTACGCGCCGAGGGTGCGGGCGAGGGCGTCGTTCTGGAGGGCGGCGAGGTCGGCGCAGCCGGCGGTGGCGAGGTCGAGGAGGGCGTTGAGTTCGGTGCGGTCGAAGGGTTCGGCCTCGGCGGTGCCCTGGATCTCGACGAAGCGGCCGTCGCCGGTGCAGACGACGTTCATGTCGGTCTCGGCGCGGACGTCCTCCTCGTAGCAGAGGTCGAGGAGGGGGGTGCCGTCGACGATGCCGACGCTGACGGCGGCGACGGTGCCGGTGAGGGGTTTGCGGCCGGCCTTGACGATCTTCTTGCCCTGGGCCCAGGCGATGGCGTCGGCGAGGGCGACGTAGGCGCCGGTGATGGCGGCGGTGCGGGTGCCGCCGTCGGCCTGGAGGACGTCGCAGTCGAGGACGACGGTGTTCTCGCCGAGGGCCTTGTAGTCGATGACGGCGCGCAGGGAGCGGCCGATGAGGCGGCTGATCTCGTGGGTGCGGCCGCCGATCTTGCCGCGGACGGATTCGCGGTCGCCGCGGGTGTTGGTGGAGCGGGGGAGCATGGAGTACTCGGCGGTGACCCAGCCCTCGCCGCTGCCCTTGCGCCAGCGGGGGACGCCCTCGGTGACGGAGGCGGTGCAGAGGACCTTGGTGTCGCCGAAGGAGACGAGGACGGATCCTTCGGCGTGCTTGCTCCATCCGCGTTCGATGGTGACGGGGCGGAGCTGTTCGGGGGTGCGGCCGTCGATACGAGACATGGCGTCGACCCTATCGGGTGGGCGGCGGCGTCCCGGCCGGTGCGGCGGGGGTGCGGGGCGGGGTGGGACGCCGCAGGCCCCGTCCGGGTGGGAGGGGCCTGCGGGGGTGCCGGCCGGTGGGTCCGGCGGGGTTCAACGGTGGGTCACATCATGTCTTCGATGTCGGCGGCGATGGGGTCGGCGTCGGTGCCGATGACGACCTGGACGGCGGTGCCCATCTTGACGACGCCGTGGGCGCCGGCGGCCTTGAGCGCGGCTTCGTCGACCTTGCTCGGGTCGATGACCTCGGTGCGCAGGCGCGTGATGCAGCCCTCGACCTCTTCGATGTTCTCGATTCCGCCGAGCCCGGCGACGATCTTCTCAGCCTTGCTGGCCATGGCCTTCTCCCTGGGTTTTCACGAACATGCGACGGCCCACCATGGGTCCGTTTCGTCACGGTAACGCACGGTTGGCCCAACTTCGCGAGCGAGTAGCCGCACCGTCACCCATGATGACGATCACCGGCGCCCTGCCTTCCGGGCGGGCTCCGCACCGTACCGCAACTGGTCTACACCAGTCTGCGGCAACCGCCAAATATGGCCCGATCCGGGAGGACGCCGATGAGCGCGAGCAGCGCAGCGATCCCTCAGAAGACCTGGTGGAACAGCTTCTTCCAGGGTCTCCAGAAGATGGGCCGCAGTCTTCAGCTGCCGATCGCCGTGCTGCCCGCGGCCGGCATTCTCAACCGGCTCGGCCAGCCGGACGTGTTCGGCGACGACGGCCTCGGCTGGAACAACATCGCCAAGGTCTTCGCGGCGGCGGGCGGCGCGCTGCTCGACTCCGGGCTCGGTCTGCCGCTGCTGTTCTGCGTCGGTGTCGCGATCGGCATGGCGAAGAAGGCGGACGGCTCGACGGCCCTGGCGGCCGTGGCCGGGTTCCTCGTCTACTACGCGGTGCTGCACGCCTTCCCGGTGGACTGCGACAAGGGCTCGACCTTCGTGTCGGGCGGCGTCTGGTTCGGTACGTGTGTGGCGGGCGACGCGACGGTGACGCCGGCGGCGTACCAGAACCCCGGGGTCTTCGGCGGCATCGTCATGGGCCTGATGGCGGCGTGGTTCTGGCAGCGGTACCACCGGGTGAAGCTGGTGGACTGGCTCGGATTCTTCAACGGCCGCCGGCTCGTCCCGATCATCATGGCCTTCGTGGGCCTGCTCTTCGCCGCCCTCTGCGCCTGGGTCTGGCAGCCCATCGGTGACGGTCTGACCAGCTTCTCGAAGTGGCTGGTGGATCTGAACTGGCTCGGGTCGGGCATCTTCGGTATCGCCAACCGCGCCCTGCTGGTGATCGGCATGCACCAGTTCCTGAACACCTTCGTCTGGTTCCAGTTCGGCGACTACACCAAGCCGGACGGGACGATGGTCCACGGTGACATCAACCGCTTCCTGGCCGGGGACCCGACGGCCGGCCAGTTCACCTCGGGCTTCTTCCCGATCATGATGTTCGCGCTGCCGGCGGCGGCGCTGGCGATCTACCACTGCGCGAAACCGCATCGCCGCAAGGCGGTCGGCGGCATGATGGTCTCGGTCGGCCTGACCTCGTTCGTGACGGGAATCACGGAGCCCATCGAGTACTCGTTCCTGTTCGTGGCGCCCCTGCTGTACGCGATCCACGCGGTCCTCACCGGTGTGTCCATGGCCGTCACCTGGGCGCTCGGCGTGAAGGACGGCTTCAGCTTCTCGGCCGGTCTGATCGACTACGTCATCAACTGGAGCCTGGCGACGAAACCATGGCTGATCATCCCGATCGGCCTGGCCTTCGCGGTCGTCTATTACGCGATCTTCCGGTTCGCGATCACCAAATTCAATCTCCAGACCCCGGGCCGCGAGCCCGAGGAACTGGAGGAGGAGATCGAGAAGAACCTCACGAAGTAGCTGTTCCACGGGGTGTTCGCCCCGTCTCGCCAAGGCCCCCGGACCCTGCGGTCCGGGGGCCTTCGGCATGTCACTGTGCGTGGACGATGGCTACTGCGAAGTAGTCGGAAATTGCAGGTTCCTTATCTAACCCTCACCGTGCTACAACTGGTCTACACCACTCAGTGGTCCAGACCACGCGATGCCTGCGCCTCGCGTCTTCCAGGTCGTCGCCCACCCCAAACACCCTGTCCCCGGCGGCGCCTTGTCTACTGGAGGAAGTTGATGAGTACGGCCACCGCTACGGCGGCCCCCGCGAAGAAGCGGGGCTCCGGCCTGTTCCAGGGCCTGCAGAAGGTGGGTCGCAGCCTTCAGCTGCCCATCGCCGTGCTGCCCGCCGCCGGCATCATGGTGCGGCTGGGTCAGGACGACATCTTCGGCAAGGACGGTCTCGGCTGGGACAAGGTCGCCGCCGTCTTCGGCAACGCGGGCGGTGCCATCACCGGCAGCCTGCCGATCCTGTTCTGCATAGGCGTGGCCATCGGCTTCGCCAAGAAGGCCGACGGCTCGACGGCGCTCGCCGCGCTCGTCGGATTCCTCGTCTACAGCAAGGTCCTGCAGGCCTTCCCGGTCACCGAGGCGGTGATCCAGAAGGGCGCGGACACCGCGGCCACGTACAACGATCCCGGCGTGCTCGGCGGCATCATCATGGGTCTGCTCTCCGCGGTCCTGTGGCAGAAGTTCCACCGCACCAAGCTGGTCGACTGGCTCGGCTTCTTCAACGGCCGCCGGCTCGTCCCGATCATCATGGCCTTCGTCGGCGTCGTCGTCGGTGTCTTCTTCGGCCTGGTCTGGGAGCCGATCGGTGACGGCATCTCCAACTTCGGTGAGTGGATGACCGGCCTCGGCTCCGGCGGCGCCGCCCTGTTCGGTGGCGTCAACCGCGCGCTGATCCCGATCGGCATGCACCAGTTCGTGAACACGGTCGCCTGGTTCCAGCTCGGTGACTTCACCAACTCGGCCGGCGAGGTCGTCCACGGTGACATCACCCGCTTCCTGGCCGGTGACCCGAGCGCCGGTATGTTCCAGTCCGGCTTCTTCCCGATCATGATGTTCGGTCTGCCGGCCGCCGCGATCGCCATGGCGCACTGCGCCCGCCCCGAGCGCCGCAAGGCCGTGATGGGCATGATGGTCTCCCTGGCGCTGACCTCGTTCGTCACCGGTGTGACCGAGCCGATCGAGTTCTCGTTCATGTTCATCGCGCCGGTCCTGTACGTCCTGCACGCGGTGCTGACCGCCGTCTCGATGGCCGTCACCTGGGGCCTGGGCGTCCACGCGGGCTTCAACTTCTCGGCCGGGTTCATCGACTACGCCCTGAACTGGACCCACGCCACGAAGCCCTGGATGATCATCCCGATCGGTCTGGTCTTCGGAGTCATCTACTACGTGACGTTCCGCTTCGCGATCATCAAGTTCAACCTCACCACCCCGGGCCGCGAGCCCGAGGAGGAGGTCGAGGACCTGACCAAGGCGTAAGCCCCCGACCGGTCCCCCGACAGACCGAAGCCCTCACCTGCCCGGCGGCAGGTGAGGGCTTCGTCGTGCGGGCGGAGAAGGGGGCGAACCTTGACTGCCGCGGCACTAGATCTCGTAGACCGCGCCCGGGACTGCCAGCTCCGACGGGCCGTCGAAGACCTCGCGGGCATCGGCCAGATTCCGGTCGGCGTCGGTCCACGGCGGGATGTGGGTGAGCACCAGCCGGCCCACCTCCGCGCGGGCGGCCAGCTCACCGGCCTGGCGGCCGTTCAGATGGAGGTCGGGGATGTCCTCCTTGCCGTGCAGGAACGATGCCTCGCAGAGGAAGAGATCGGCCCCCTCCGCCAGCTCGTCCAGCGCCTCGCAGGGTCCGGTGTCACCGGAGTACGTGAGCGAGCGGCCGCCGTGCTCGACGCGGATCCCGAAGGTGTCGACGGGGTGGCAGAGCTTCTCCGTACGCACCGAGAAGGGGCCGATGTCGAACGAGCCGGGCTTGAGCGTGTGGAAGTCGAAGACCTCGCCCATCGCGTGCTCGGAGGGGGTGTCGGCGTGTGCGGTGGTCAGCCGCGCCTCCGTGCCCTCGGGGCCGTACACCGGGATGCGGGACGGCCGCGTACCACTGTTCGGGTAGTAGCGGACGACGAAGTACGCGCACATGTCGATGCAGTGGTCGGCGTGCAGATGGCTGAGGAAGATGGCGTCGAGGTCGTACAGACCGACATGGCGCTGCAGCTCGCCCAGGGCGCCGTTGCCCATGTCGAGGAGCAGCCTGAAGCCGTCGGCCTCTACGAGGTAGCTCGAACATGCCGATCCCGTGGAAGGGAACGAGCCGGAGCAGCCGACGACGGTGAGCTTCATGGAGCGTGAACCTCCGAAACGTGGGAACGGGAGGGTTCGTGCGTGGAACGGGTTCGTCGAGCGTAAGGCGCGCGGCACCCCGTCGCTCCTTCGGGGCGTGCCGTTGTGGGGGAACTCACCTGCGCTGTCACCGGTTCGATGGAAGCCCGCCGTGCGCCGGGGCGCGGAACGGCGGACGCCGGGGGCCCGGACCGTGTCGGTCGCGGGCCCCCGGCGTCCGGGGGTGTGCTCGGCTCAGGCCCAGAGCTGGCCGTGGAGCGTTTCGATGGCGGCCTCCGTCGTGGGCGCGGTGTAGACGCCCGTCGAGAGGTACTTCCATCCGCCGTCGGCGACGACGAAGACGATGTCGGCCGACTCGCCGGCCTTGACCGCCTTCTTCCCGACGCCGATCGCGGCGTGCAGCGCGGCGCCGGTGGAGACGCCGGCGAAGATGCCCTCCTGCTGGAGCAGTTCGCGGGTGCGGGTGACGGCGTCCGCGGAGCCCACCGAGAAGCGGGTGGTGAGGACGGAGGCGTCGTACAGCTCGGGGACGAAGCCCTCGTCGAGGTTGCGCAGGCCGTAGACCAGGTCGTCGTAGCGCGGCTCGGCGGCGACGATCTGGATGCCGTCGACGCGCTCGCGCAGATAGCGGCCGACGCCCATCAGGGTGCCGGTGGTGCCGAGCCCGGCGACGAAGTGGGTGACGGACGGGAGGTCGGCGAGGATCTCCGGGCCGGTGGTGGCGTAGTGGGCGCCCGCGTTGTCCGGGTTGCCGTACTGGTAGAGCATGACCCAGTCCGGATGCTCGGCGGCCAGCTCCTTGGCGACGCGGACGGCGGTGTTGGAGCCGCCGGCGGCGGGCGAGGAGATGATCTCGGCGCCCCACATGGCGAGCAGGTCGCGGCGCTCCTGGGAGGTGTTCTCCGGCATCACGCAGACGATGCGGTAGCCCTTGAGCTTGGCCGCCATGGCGAGCGAGATGCCGGTGTTGCCGCTGGTGGGTTCGAGGATGGTGCAGCCGGGGGTGAGCCGGCCGTCCTTCTCGGCCTGCTCCACCATGTGGAGCGCCGGGCGGTCCTTGATCGAGCCGGTGGGGTTGCGGTCCTCCAGCTTGGCCCAGATGCGGACGTCGTCCGACGGTGACAGCCGCGGCAGGCGGACGAGCGGGGTGTTGCCCACTGCGGCGAGCGGGCTGTCATAGCGCATCAGTTCATGCCGCCGGCGACGGCCGGGAGGATCGTGACGCTGTCGCCGTCGCTGAGCTTGGTGGAGATGCCGTCGAGGAAGCGGACGTCCTCGTCGTTGAGGTAGACGTTGACGAAGCGGCGGAGCTGTTCGCCGTCGACGATGCGCTCCCGGATGCCGGCGTGGCGGCTCTCCAGGTCGGTGAAGAGCTCGGCAAGGGTGTCCCCGGTGCCTTCGACGGCCTTCGCGCCGTCGGTGTAGGTGCGGAGGATGGTCGGGATGCGGACCTCGATGGCCATGGCATGGGCTCCTGTCGAAGCGGAGAGGTGGCGTGGGCGCGCGGCTCTGCCCCCGCGCGGGGGTCGGTGCGTGAAGGACGGCGCCCGGTGGGCGGGGCCGTGTCCCGGCCTGCTCAGCCCTCGCGGCCGGCGGTCCGGTCGTACGTACAGATCGCGCTCGCGAGTCGGCACAGGTCGACGTGCAGGCGCGCCACGAGCAGCATGCCCGGCGTCTTGTCGCTCACGTCAGGGAGAACCATGCGCTCATCGTATCGATTCCCGGTGCCGGATCCGGAATGTGATCTCACCTGGTGGATGTCCGGCGTTCGACAGGTGGACAGGGCCGCTGCGGGCGGCCCTGTCCGGAGCCCGCCGGAGGGGTCAGGACGCGGGGTGGGCGTCGACGACCCGGACCTCCTCCTCGGTGATCTCGCCGTCCACGATGCGGTAGGAGCGGAACTGGAAGGGTCCGGCACCGTCGGTGTCGGCGGTGGAGACGAGGACGTAGTGGGCGCCCGGCTCGTTGGCGTAGGTGACGTCGGTGCGCGAGGGGTAGGCCTCGGTCGCCGTGTGCGAGTGGTAGACGATCACGGGCTCCTCGTCGCGGTCGTCCATCTCGCGGTAGAGCTTGAGGAGGTCGGAGGAGTCGAACTCGTAGAACGTGGGCGAACGCGCGGCGTTGAGCATCGGGATGAAGCGCTCGGGGCGGCCGGTCCCGGCGGGTCCGGCGACCACGCCGCACGCCTCGTCGGGGTGGTCGGCGCGGGAGTGCGCGACGATCTGGTCGTACAGCGCCTGGGTGATGGTCAGCATGGCGCCCAGGATAGGAGACGGGCGCCCGCGTACCGAGGCGTGGTACGCGGGCGCCCGCATGCTGGGACATGGGCGTCTCAGCGGCCGGTGAAGGCCTTGCCGCGCGGGTTGCGGGCCCGCAGGACCAGGTAGGAGACGCCGAGGAGCAGGGCCCAGAGCGGGGCGCAGTAGAGCGAGATCCTGGTGTCCTCGTCGATGCCCATCATGACGATCACGACGCCGATGAAGGCGAGGGCGAGGACGCTGGTGTACGGGGCGCCGGGGGTCCGGAACGGGGAGGCCGGCAGGAGGCCGCGGTCGGCGAGGCGGCGGTAGCGGAGCTGGCTGACCAGGATCATGATCCAGGCCCACATGCCGGAGATGGTGGCGAAGGAGACGACGTAGGTGAAGGCGTCGCCGGGCCACTGGTAGTTGATCCAGACGCCGACGAGCATCAGGGCGGCGGAGAAGGTGGTGCCGACGAGGGGGGTGCCGCCCGGGGTCAGCCGGGTGAAGAGGGCGGGGCCCTGTCCGTTGAGCGCGAGGTCGCGCAGCATGCGGCCGGTGGAGTACATGCCGGAGTTGCAGGAGGAGAGCGCGGCGGTCAGCACGACGAAGTTGACGATGCCGGCGCCGAGGCCGAGGCCCATCCTCTCGAAGGCCTCGACGAACGGGGAGACGTCCGGGGAGAACTCCGTCCAGGGCACCACGGACAGGATCATGACCAGGGCGCCGACGTAGAAGACGGCGATGCGCCACGGCACGGTGTTGATCGCCCTGGGCAGGACGGTCGCCGGGTTCTCCGCCTCGCCCGCGGTGACGCCGACGAGTTCGACGGCGAGGAAGGCGAACATGACGATCTGGAGCGTCATCAGGGTGCCCTTGACGCCGTGCGGGAAGAAGCCGCCGTCGGCCCAGAGGTGGCTGAGGGAGGCGGTGTCGCCGGCGTCGGAGAAACCGAGGGTCAGGATGCCGGCGCAGATGAGGATCATGCCGACGATGGCGGTGACCTTGACCATGGAGAACCAGAATTCGAGCTCTCCGAAGACTTTGACGGAGATGAGGTTCGCACCGTAGAGCAGGACGGTGAAGGCGAGCGCGGAGACCCATTGCGGGAGCGCGAACCAGAAGGTCATGTACTGGGCGGCGGCGGTGACTTCGGTGATCCCGGTGACGACCCAGAAGAGCCAGTAGGTCCAGCCGGTGACGAATCCCGCGAAGGGGCCGACGAATTCGCGGGCGTACTCGGAGAAGGAGCCCGAGACCGGGCGGTACATGAGGAGTTCGCCCAGGGCCCGCATGATGAGGAAGATCACCAGACCGGCCACGGCGTAGGCCAGGACGAGGCTGGGTCCGGCCTTGGCGATGGCCTTGCCCGCGCCGAGGAAGAGTCCGGTGCCGATGGCTCCGCCGATGGCGATCATCTGGATCTGGCGGGCGCCGAGGGCTCTGCGGTAGCCCTCGGCGGGCGCGGCGGTGTCCGGGGCGGACGCGGGGTGCGGACCGTCCTGGCCCTGGTCGTCGATCTGCGCCGATGTCATGGGCGTACCCGCCTTTCTCCATGATTGCGGCGAGCAGTATGGAGCGCGCGGCGCGGGAAAAGGCGGATAAAAGGCCCGGTTGCGGGAAGAGTGACTTATCAGGTGAGAGGACCGCGTTCCGGCTTGCGGAATCCCGGGCGGCATGCCAAGGAGCCGGACGGGCGCTACGGCATCAGCGTCTCGATGAGGGTCTCCTGGAGGCCGCCGAGCCAGAGGTAGGCCATCACCATGGGCTTGCGCGGATCGCTGTCCGGCAGCCGGTAGAGGGAGCCCTCCTGGCCGTCGTCCTCGTCGGAGACCTCCAGCCGGGTGCCGATGGTGAGCCGGAGGTCGTTGAGGGAGCCCAGCCAGTGGCGGCAGCCGTCGGCGTCGAGGGTGAGGACGGCCCCTCCGTCCCCGTCCGGGGTCAGCGCGTCCAGCGACCGCACCACCGCGAGGGCGTCGTCGCGCTTGCGGGTGCGCAGGTCGTTCTCGGTGAAGCGGCGGAACTCGGCGGAGGCGGCGCGCAGTTCACTGTCCTCGTCGCCGTAGGCCTCGGGGAAGAGGCGGGCGAGGGCGGGGTCGGAGGGCGGCTCGCTGGGCCCCTCGGCGAAGAGCGCGGCGAGCGGGTCCTCGCCGTCGGCGGGCGCGTCGCCGGGGCCGATGAGCTCCAGCAGCTGGACGGCGAGGGAGCGCAGGATCGCGATCTCCACCTCGTCGAGCGCGACGGCCGCGCCGCCGCCGGGGGTGGCCTCGAAGTGGCCGGCCATGGGTTGACTCCGATGGTGGTCGGGCGGGTCGGACGGGGCGGTGCGGAGGGTCAGTTGCGGTCCTGGGTGAGCGTGGCCCACAGTCCGTAGCCGTGCATGGCCTGGACGTCGCGTTCCATCTCCTCGCGGCTGCCGCTGGAGACGACGGCGCGGCCCTTCTGGTGGACGTCCAGCATCAGCTTGTGCGCCTTGTCCTTGGAGTAGCCGAAGTAGGCCTGGAAGACGTACGTCACGTAGCTCATGAGGTTGACCGGGTCGTTGTGGACCAGCGTCACCCAGGGGACGTCGGGCTCGGGGACGACGAGGTTCTCCTCGGCCGACTCGGGACGTTCGATCTCTGCGGGGGCGACACTCACTCCACCCATGCTGCCACTCCGGGGGGCCCGGCGCACAAACGGCCCCGCGCCGCGCCGGGTCCCGAACCCCCATCTCGTCACTTTGACGAAATAGGGGTAGCATCCCCGGCATGAACTCAGCGGACCTCGGGCGACGGGTCGGTGTGCCGTCGACCGCGCTCTTCACGGACCAGTACGAACTCACGATGGTGCAGGCCGCGCTCAAGGCCGGCACCGCCGGCCGGCGCTCGGTCTTCGAGGCGTTCACCCGCCGGCTGCCCGAGGGGCGGCGCTACGGCGTCGTCGCGGGCATCGGCCGGGTGCTGGACGCCGTGGAGAACTTCCACTTCGACGACGAGATGCTCGGCTTCCTGCGCGACCAGGACATCGTCGACGGGCCGACGCTCGACTATCTCGCCGACTACCGCTTCGGCGGCGACATCTGGGGCTACCCGGAGGGCGAGGTCTACTTCCCCGGCTCGCCGATCCTGCGCGTCGAGGGCTCCTTCGCCGAGTGCGTGCTGCTGGAGACGGTGATCCTCTCCATCCTCAACCACGACTCGGCGATCGCCGCGGCGGCCTCGCGCATGTCGGCGGCGGCCGGCGGGCGCGGTCTGATCGAGATGGGGGCCCGGCGCACCCACGAGCTGTCCGCGGTGGCCTCGGCGCGCGCCGCGTACGTCGGGGGCTTCGACACCACCTCCGACCTGGCGGCGGGTTTCCGCTACAACATCCCGACGGTCGGGACGAGCGCCCACGCCTTCACCCTGCTGCACGACTCCGAGCGCGACGCGTTCCGGGCCCAGGTGGACTCGCTGGGCCGGGGCACCACGCTCCTGGTCGACACCTACGACGTGGCCGCCGCGGTCCGCACGGCGGTCGAGGTGGCGGGTCCCGAGCTGGGCGCGGTCCGCATCGACTCCGGGGACCTGCTGCTGGTCGCCCACCGGGTCCGCCAGCAGCTGGACGAGCTGGGGGCGACGGAGACGAAGATCGTGGTGACCTCGGACCTGGACGAGTACGCCATCGCCTCGCTGGCCGCCGCCCCGGTGGACGCGTACGGGGTGGGCACGCAGCTGGTCACCGGCAGCGGGCACCCCACCTGCTCCATGGTCTACAAGCTGGTGGCCCGCGCGGGCTCGGCCGATCCGGCCGACGAGCTGCTTCCGGTGGCGAAGAAGTCGCTGGGCGCGAAGTCCTCCAAGGGCGGGCGCAAGTGGGCGGCGCGCCGGCTGGACGCGGACGGGGTGGCCGAGGCCGAGGTGATCGGCACCGGTCCGGTCCCCGCGGAGCTGGCCGGCCGGCAGCTGCTGACGGAGCTGGTCCGGGGCGGCGAGGTGGTCGCCCGCGAGCCGCTGGACGCGGCGCGCGAGCGGCACATCGCGGCGCGCGCGGGGCTGCCGATGTCGGCGATGCAGCTGTCGCGCGGCGAGCCCGTGATCCCCACGGAATACGTGTAGGAGGGCCCGGCGGCGGGTGGCGCGGGTGAAGCGGCCCGCGACGCCGCGGTACCCGCCGCCGGACCCTCCGAACGGGCGGAGCGGGGCGTTCCCCTCCCGAACCCGCACCGGAGTCCCTAGGCTCGAAACCACCCCCTGTCACCGCAGTCCCCTCCCCTCCCCCACCGAAGGACACCCGTCATGCACCGCGCCTTGATCGTCGTGGACGTCCAGAACGACTTCTGCGAGGGCGGGAGCCTCGCGGTGGCGGGGGGCGCCGATGTCGCCGCCGCCATCACCGACCTCATCGGCGAGGCCCAGCCCGGTTACCGGCACGTGGTGGCCACCCGTGACCACCACATCGACCCGGGCGACCACTTCTCGGCCTCGCCGGACTTCGAGCACTCCTGGCCGGCGCACTGCGTCGCCGGTACGGAGGGGGTGGGCTTCCACCCCAACTTCGCCCCCGCGGTCGCCTCCGGGGCGATCGACGCCGTCTTCGACAAGGGCGCCCACGCCGCCGCGTACAGCGGTTTCGAGGGCCTGGACGAGAACGGTGTGGGGCTGGCCCAGTGGCTGCGCGCGCACGAGGTCACCGAGGTCGACGTGGTCGGCATCGCGACCGACCACTGTGTGCGGGCGACCGCGCTGGACGCCGTCCGCGAGGGTTTCGGCACGCACGTACTGCTGGAGCTGACGGCCGGGGTCGCCGAGGCGACGACGGACCGGGCGCTGGCCGAGCTGCGGGAGGCGGGCGTGGTGCTCACCGGCAAGCCGGTGGTCTGAACCCGCCTCCGGGGCGTCCGGGGCCGTCCGAGGCCGTCGCGCGGGGCGCGGAGCGGCCTCTCAGCCCTGCCCGGCCGGTACGGCGGGCCGCAGCAGGGCCCGTATCGGGTGCCAGAGCTCCTGGGCCCGCTCGGGTCTCGCGCGCCACAGGAGCCCGTCGGGGTGGTGCAGGACGGCGGTGATCTCGTCCGGGGTGGGCGGCTCGGCGTTGCCGCGGAGATAGACGGCGCGCAGCCCCAGATTGCGCAGCCGGGTCAGGGCGCGGGCCCGGTTGGCCGCGTGCACCAGGACGCGGACGGAGGTGTCCGGTCCGTCGCCGCCCGCCGGACTGGGCAGGGTGATCGCGACGACCACACTGCCGTTCGGCAACTTGCTGAATCCTCCGCCTGCCATGCTCCGCGCTCCCCCGTGAGACATCGTGTCAATAAGAAGTTGGACAAGAGGCACCTAAACACGATCGGCCGCCGCCCGCTAGGGGGCGACGGCCGATCATGGTGTGACCTGCGGTTTTACCGGATTACTTGTGCGAGGGTCCCACCTGGACGATCATCTGCGAACCGTCGAGCGGCTCACTGAGGATCGCGATCCGGGTGTTGGTGTCAGCGACCTGCACGCTTCCGGTCTTGTTCTCCTTGTACCAGTAGGTGCCCTTGTGGTCGTCGAAGACCGGAACGCCGAGCTGCGGCCGGATCTTCGTGGCCACGTCACCGTTGTGCAGCGTGAAGCCGTCGGTGGGGTACCAGCTGAACGGAGCGTCGAAGGGCTGGATCTTGTTGCGGATGATCGAGCCGTCCGCCCACTTCAGCGGCTTGGCGTGCGCGTCGATCGGCAGGATCAGGCCCTGGCCCGGGTGGACCGAGACGTTGTTGTCCTTCTGCGAGCCGTCCCACAGCCAGATCATCAGGCCGTTCTGGTACGGGTAGTGCTCGACCCAGTCCGGACGGGTGTTGGAGAAGCCGAAGTTGTACGGGCCGACCTTGAGGGTCTGGTCGTACGAGACGTACTGGCGGTTCTCCGCGATGTAGCGCTGCGGGTAGTCCTTGGTGAAGGAGGCACCGACGCGCGAGAAGCCCTTCGCGGTCCAGCCGTTGTCGTCGCCCTCGGCGTTGTCCGAGAACAGCGCCGCGCCGTCCGCGGTGACCGAGATGGTGTCGGCCGCGAAGCCCACACCGCCCGCGCCGCCGTCGGTGGTGTAGCGGAAGCGGATGTCGATCTTCTTGCCCGCGTAGGCGTCGAGCGGGAACGACAGCTTCTGGTACTTCCCGGACACGTCGGTCAGGGCCGGCTTGTCACTGGCGTCACGCGGGAGGGCCTTGCCGTCGGCGGTGCCGTCGATCGCGGTCCAGCTGGTGCCGCCGTTGTCCGACACCTCGGTGTAGAGGTAGTCGTAGTCCTTCTCGATGTCCCACCAGCCGGCGAGGTCGAGCGTGGCCTTGGCCTTGCCGGTCAGGTCGACCGGACGCGACAGGGTGTTGTTCAGGTTGTCACCCATGTCGCTCCACCACTGCTTGGCGCCCTCGGCGGGCGTCGTGACGGCGGTGGTGACGGCCTTGTCGGGCAGCGAGACGACGAGCGCCTGCTTGTCCTTGGTGTTGTACTCGGAGACGCCCAGCTTGTGGGTCGACTTCGTCGCGGCCTTGGCCTCGGCGTAGTCGAGCCAGCCCAGCTGGAGCTTGTCCCAGGCGGTCATGTCGCCCGGCATGTCGCCGATGCTGCCCTTGCCGGTGCCGAGCCAGGAGCCCGCCGACATCAGCGACCAGAAGCCGACCGAGTTCTCGGCGGTGTTGGTCGTGTCGTACAGATCCGGCAGACCGAGGTCGTGGGCGTACTCGTGGGCGAAGACGCCCAGTCCGCCGTTCTCGGGCTGCGCGGTGTAGTCGCCGACCCACATGCCGGTGTCACCGATCTGGGTGCCGCCGGCCTTGTTCTGCTCCGGGCCGGTCGCGCCCACGTTGGTGCCGTAGGCGTACCAGCGGTGCGCCCAGATGGCGTTGGTGCCCTCGGCACCGCCGCCCGCCGACTCGTCCTCGCCGGCGTGCACGATCTGGAAGTGATCGATGTAGCCGTCGGGCTCGTTGAAGTCGCCGTCGTTGTCGTAGTCGTAGCGGTCCCACTGGTCGTACTGGGCCAGATCGGTCTTGATCTGCTCCGGCGTACGGCCCTTGGCCTTCTGGTCCGCGGCCCAGGCGTTGACGCCGTCGCGGATCATGTCCCAGGCGTTGGCGCAGTTGGTCGAACCGCAGTAGTTCGAGCCGTAGCGCGCCTCGTTGTACGGGACCTTGACCCAGTCGGAGACCTCGCCGTCGACCGAGTAGCGCCCGGAGGACGTCTTCTCGTAGTACGTCTTGAGCGAGTTGGTGCCGGCCCCCGTGCCGAAGTACAGCTCCTGGAAGTGGGCCTGGTTGTAATCGGCCTGCCAGGCGGTGCTGTTGTCCTTCTTGGGGTCCGGCTTGGCTATCGTGTTGTGCGCCGGACCGGGCGTGCCGCCGTACTTCTTGACCGGCGGCTTGGGGCCCTCGCCGTCCGGGTCGAACATGGTCGTGTTGTCGACCTGGTCACCGAACTCCACCAGGACGGTGAAGATCTTGTCGGTCTTCTCACGGCCGAGCTCGACGTACTTCTTGTCGTCGAGCTTGACGACCTGGGAGGCGCCGCGCTTGGACGCCTTCTTGTCGCCGTCCAGGACCTGCTCCAGGGCGGCCTGACGCTGAGCGTCCTGCTGCTTGCTGAACGGGCCCGCCAGGTCGTGCGTGTTGCCCTTGGCCGACCCCGGGTCACGGCGGTCGATGGCGGTGGGGGCACTTGACGCCTGGTCATCCGCCTGCGCGGTGGCGAAGGCCGACGCGGTGGCGGCGGTCGCGGCCATGGCCACGACAACCGCTCCGGTGCGAAGCGCCCGTCTCTTAATGATCACGTGATGCAGTCCTCCCCGGCGCCCGCGGCTGCGGCCTGGAGGTGTGTAGGGGCCGCGCGCGGATACGCGTCACAAGTGACGCTATTCGACCGGAGTTACAGAAGAAAAGACAGACCTTGACTTGAACAGACCAAGTGCACTATGCAGGAGATCGTTTCCGGTATCCGGACGGCCTCGCCCTTTCAACCGGCGCGCCCCGCCCCTCGATCGGCGCACGATATGACTCCATGCGCCCCCCGTGCACCGGCACCGTGGGTTAGGTCACGCTTACTAAGTGTTCCGCTCGGGCATGCACCGTCGTAGAGTCCTAGACAGCGAATACGTGTCGAGCGACCGCCCATCCGACGTCCCGAGGACGGATACCGCCATGCCGCGACCGACTGCCGCACAGCTCTTACTCGGTTCGGCGACCGTCGTCTTCACGACCCTCGCCATGCTGCTGCTGTCCGGGGCCACTTCGGGCACCGGCATCGCCCTCATCGGCACGGCCGCGCTCGCGCTCGGCCTTCTGGTGGCCGTCACCGTACCTCTCCGGACGCGTGGACGCACGGGAAACGCGGCAAGCGGCCCCCTCACCGTGCCCGTCCACCCCGCCACCGGCACCGGCCCCGACGTGCAGAGCACGATCCCGGCCGCCCGCTCCGCCGCCCCCCGCGTGGGCGAGCACTCGCTCCGGCACTGACCCCGGCGGGCCCGGCCGGCCGTCGCGCGGCCGGGCACCCCGTCAGGTGGTGACCACCACCACGGTCTTGGCCGCCTTGTCCTGGAGCCCCTGCTTGTACGGCTTGTCCGTGAACATCAGCACGATGTTGATGAGCCACCACAGGCACGGGCAGCACATCAGCGCCGGCAGCCACAGCACCACGGCCCGCAGGAAGGCACTCCCGGTGTCCGGCACCCGGCCGTCGTTGAGCATCGCCACCCGCATCTTCAGCAGCCGCTTGCCCACGGTGCGGCCGTCCTTGTGGGTGAAGTACGTGTCGTACGCGACGTAGACCACCAGCCCGATCAGCGACCAGAGCAACTGGTGGCCGCTGTACGTCTGGGCGAAGACATCGCTCACGTCGTCGTTGCCGTTGCCGTCCGAGACCTCCACCGCACCGCCCCAGGGCAGCGAGATCAGGTACAGCGGGATCGAGATGATCAGGAAGTCGATCAGCCGGGCCAGGATCCGCTTGCCGGGTTCGGCCAGCGGCGGCATGCCCGCCAGCGGATCCGCCCCGCCGTACGGACCGCCGCCCTGGCCGGGATCGTACGGCGGCGGGGGCGGCGCGCTGTCGTAGGGCGAGCCCGACGACGGCGGAGGGTCATGGGGCTTCTTGAGGAACGGGTCCTCCTCGGGCGGCTGACCGGACGTCGGCTGATCGTTGCTCATGGGGGCAGTGCACCCCGCCGCACCTTCCCCCGCAACGGCTCAGGTGCGTTCGGGGGACGCCCCGGAACCGCGCGGGGAACTCAGCCCGCCACGAAGGTGCGGGCCGCCTTGTCGTGCCAGCACTGGCGCCACGGGCGGTCGAACACGCACCACACCACGTTCACCACGCCGATCACCAGCAGGCCCAGCACCCCGTAGACCAGCCAGCGGCGCGTCGCCGCGCCGAAGCCCGGGGTGTCCTGGGACTCGATGTCCCGTACGTCGAGCCCGCAGAGCCGCTTGCCGAGCGTACGGCCCCACTTGGCGGTCGGCAGGACCTCCAGCAGGAAGCCCGCCACCAGGAAGACCGCGAGGAGCACACCCGCGTAGGTCCCGGTGGTGGAGTCCAGCAGCCAGACGGTGACGGTCTCCCCGCTCAGCTTCGCCGCGTCGATCTTGGTCTCGATGTGGTCGGCGGCCCGCGTCACGAGCGGCACGGCGGCGGCGCCGACGACCGCGCCGAGCACCACCGCGTCGATGAGCCGGGCCGCGAACCGCTTGCCCAGCGCGGCCGGACGGCCCGCCGCGCGGGCCGCCGCCATCTGCTGGAACGGGTCGTCGACAGGCGGCTTCCACGGCACCACGGGCTGCTCGGACTGCTGCTGCGGCGGCATCCCGGGCGGGGCCGTCCGCGACTGCTGCGGGAACGCGGGCTGCTGCCGCGCCGGGGGATGCGGCTGCTGCGGGGCGGGCGGTTCCGGCCGGGCCTGCTGGTTGACGTGCTGCGCCCAGGCACCGGCCCCCGCGGGCTCCTGCCCGGCCGGGGCGGGCCCGGCCTGCGGACTGGGCGCGGGCTGCGGAGTGGGCCCGACCTGCGGGGCGGCGGTCTCGGCCGGGGCCGCGGGCGGGTTGAGCGCCCGGATCGCCATCGTCCCCTCGGTGGACGGCGTCTGCGGGCCGAGCGCGCGGATCGTCACCGTGCCCTCGGCGGGCGGCTTCGGGGCGTCGGACGAGCCGCCGGGGCGGCCCGGACGCACGGCCCTGATGGCGACCGTGTGCTCGGGCGCGTCACCGGAGGCACCGTCACGGACCACGGGCGGCCCGCCCGCCGGGGGCGTGGCCTGGGCGGGCACCCGGGGATCGACGGGGGCCCGGTCCGCCGGGACGGCGTCCGCGGGCGCGGGGGCGGAGCCGGCGGGGAGGGCGCGGGCGGCAGGGGCCGGGCCGAGCGCCGGGCGGGCGTCGGCCGGGGCGGTGCCCTCGGGGGCCGCCGCGGGTCCCTCGCCGGAGCGGCCGCCCCAGGAGACCCGGCGGTCGTGGTCGCCGCCGAAGCCGGACTGCCGGGAGGCGTCGGCCTTCCAGGCGGAGGCCGGTTCGGGACGGCTGTCCCGCGGCTCCTCGTCGAAGAAGACCGGTCCGGTCTCCTCGACCGCCGCGGGCGCGGGAGCGGGAACCGGGGCGGGCGGCTCACCGGCGGGGGCGGCGGGCATGGGCTCGCCCTGGCGCGGGGCGGGGCGGCTGGTGCCGGGCACCCAGGAGGCGCCGTTCCAGTACCGGACGTATCCGGGAATGGACGGGTCGGGGTAGTACCCCTCGCGGGGGGTGTCGTCACCGGGTGCCGGGGTTGGGGCGCTCATCACCGTGGTCCCGTATCTCTTCGAGGCGTTGGACCGGCCGCCCGGTCCTCATACATAGGGTCCACATCTACCAGACACCCGCCTCCCACCGGGCGGGTCCCGGGGTTTGGGCCCCTTTCCGGGCACCCCGAAATATTTTTCCCGAAGTCGCGTAATGGATGACGGGGAGGGCGCTCTCTCCCTGTGCGGGCGGTCGTGGGACCGGCCCACAGGCACCGAAAGGACGCACCTGATGAACACCGTCGTGGAACGTGAGCTGGAGCTCAAGCTGGTTCTTTCGCCGGAGCGCAGCATCCCCGTACCGGCCCGGCTGTCGTACCGGACCGAGGACCCGTACGCCGTGCACATCACCTTCCACATCGGCTCGGACGCCCCGGTGCACTGGACGTTCGCCCGCGATCTGCTGGTCGAGGGGGTGTTCCGGCCGTGCGGGCACGGGGACGTGCGGATCTGGCCCACCAAGATCGACCGGCGCAGCGTCATCTGCGTGGCGCTGACCTCGCCCGACGGCAACGCCCTGCTGGAGGTTCCGTCGGCGGCCGTGGCCGCCTGGGTGGAGCGGACGCTGCGGATCGTGCCGCCGGGGACGGAGGCCGGCCGGCTCGGGATCGACGACGCGCTGGCCGAGCTCCTCGCCCCGCTGCCCGCCGACGACCTGTGGATGAGCGACCCCTGGCCGTCGGACGAGTCGCAGGACGGGGAGGGTTGAGGGGGTCGGGTGGCGGGCGGCGGGGCGCGGCCGGGGCCGGTGGCCCCGGAGCCCGCTCTCTCGGGGCCTGTCCGGCCCTTTCCGTCGTCGCCCGTGGGGCGGCCGCGCGCTGTCAGAAGACCTTGCCCGGGTTGAGGAGGCCGAGCGGGTCGAAGGCGTGCTTGACGCCCTGGTGCAGTTCGAGGGCCACCTCGCCGAGTTCGCGGGCCAGCCACTCCTTCTTGAGGACGCCCACACCGTGTTCGCCGGTGATGGTGCCGCCGAGTTCCAGGCCGAGCGCCATGATCGCGTCGAAGGACTCGCGGGCCCGGCGCGACTCGTCGGGGTCGGTGTGGTCGAAGCAGACGACGGGGTGGGTGTTGCCGTCGCCCGCGTGCGCGCAGACGCCGATGGTGAGGCCGTACTTCGCGGCGATGTCCGCGGTACCGTCCAGCATGGCGCCGAGCTTCGAGCGCGGGACGCAGACGTCGTCGATCATCGTGGCCGAGCTGACGGTCTCCAGGGCGGTGAGCGACATCCGGCGGGCCTGGAGCAGCAGTTCGGACTCGGCGGTGTCCTCGGCGGGAACGACCTCGGTGGCCCCGGCGGCGGTGCAGAGGGCGGCGACGGCGGCCAGGTCGGCGGTGGGGTCGGGGGTGTCGAAGGCGGCGAGCAGCAGCGCCTCGGTGGTCTCGGGGAGGCCCATCTGCGCCAGGCGGTTGACGGCCTGGACTGTTGTGCGGTCCATCAGTTCGAGGAGTGACGGGGTGTGGCCGTCCTCCATGATCCGGCAGACGGCGTCGCAGGCGCTCGCCGCGCTGGGGAACTCGGCGGCCAGGACGAGTTGCCGGGGCGGTCGCGGCTTGAGCGCGAGGACGGCCTTCACGACGACGCCCAGGCTCCCCTCGGAGCCGACGAAGAGCCGGGTCAGGTCGTATCCGGCGACGCCCTTGGCGGTGCGCCGGCCGGTGCTGAGGAGGCGTCCGTCGGCGAGGACGACGTCGAGCCCGAGGACGTATTCGGCGGTGACCCCGTACTTCACGCAGCACAGACCGCCTGACGCGGTGCCGATGTTGCCGCCGATGGTGCACATCTCCCAGCTGGAGGGGTCCGGCGGGTAGTACAGGCCCCGGTCCTCGACGGCCCGGGAGAGCACGGCGTTGACGACGCCCGGCTCGACGACGGCGACGCGGTCGACGGTGTCGATCTCCAGGATGCGGTCCATCTTGACCAGCGAGAGCACGATGCAGCCGTCCGTGGCGTTGGCGGCGCCGGACAGTCCGGTGCGGGCGCCCTGGGGGACGACGGGGACGCGCAGGGCCGTGGCGGTGCGCATGACGTGCTGGACCTGCTCGACGGTGCGGGGCAGTACGACGACGGCCGGGGCGCCGGCCTCGCAGAAGCTCGCCATGTCGTGGGCGTAGGAGGCGGTGACGTCCGGGTCGGTGATCAGGGCTTCGGCCGGCAGGCCCGCGCGCAGCAGTTCGAGAAGATCGTCCATGATCCAAGACTGGCACCCGGGCCCATTGGTGTGAACCCGTCGGCGGTGGCCATCGCAAGGCGCGGTGTGCTCTTCGTACTGACGCAGAGTGATCGGCATGGACGTCACGCCACAGCAGCCGCCCGCGGCCCCCGGGCCGGACCACTCCGCCCGCGCCTCAAGCGATCCGCCGTACGACCCCGCGGGGCACCGCCCGCACGATCCCGGCGACCTCGCCGATCCGCCGCCCGTCTCGCTGCGCACCACGCTGCGCAGGGCGGCGTTCGGGGTGGTGGCGGGGGCGGTGCTGGTGACCGGGGCGGTGGTCGCGGTGCCCGACGAGGACGGGGACGCGGCGCCGCCGGTCCCGGGGCCGGTCGCACGGGCGATGGGCGCGACGGCGGCGGGCTCCCCCGCCTCGCTCGCCGATCTGAAGGCCCTGATCGGGGACCGGCGGTCCTGGGTGGAGACGCATCCCTCGGACGCGGCGTCCTGGGCGGTGCTCGGTACGGCGTACGTGGGGTGGGGGCGCGGGGCCGCCGATCCGGGGGCCTTCCCGCGGGCCGAGCAGGCGCTGAAGCGGTCACTGTCCGTGCGGCCGGGCGAGAACGGCAACGAGGCGGCCTGGGTGGGCCTGGCCGCGCTGGCCAACGCCCGCCACGACTTCGTGACGGCGAAGAAGTGGGGTGAGACGGTCCGGACCCGGCGGCCCAAGGAGTGGACCGTCTATCCGGAACTGATCGACGCCTACAACGGCCTGGGCGAGTACACCTCGGCGACCAAGGCCGCCGAGAAGTACGCGGCGCTGCGCTCCGGCGTGCCCGCGCTCGGGCGGACGGCGGACATGTACCGGGTGCGGGGCTGGCGCGAGGACGCGCTGGCCACCGCGCAGGACGCCGCGGGCCGGGCGAAGACCCCGGCGGAGAAGGCGGCGTGCCTGTCCCGGCTGGGCGATCTGGCGTGGGAGCGCGGGGAGCCCGAGGAGGCGGTCGCCCAGTACGGCGCGGCCCTGCGCACCGACGCCTCGCACCATCCCGCGCTGGCCGGCCGGGCCCGCGCGCTGGCGGCCCTGGGCCGCACCGACGAGGCCCAGCGCGACTACCAGGCCGCGCTGAGCAAGGCGCCGGGGCCGGAGTACCTGCTGGAGCTGGGCGAGTTGTACGAGTCGCTGGGGCTGGACGGTGATTCGGTCAACCAGTACACCCGGCTGCGCGCGGCACTGGCGAAGGCGGAGAAGCAGGGGGTCGACACGTCCCTGCTGCTCGGCCGCTTCGAGGCGGCGCACGGCGACGCCTCCGCGGCGGTGGAGCTGCTGCGGGCGGAGTGGGACCGGGGGCACCACAGCGCGGAGGTGGCCGACGCGCTGGGCTGGGCGCTCCAGCGTTCGGGCGACCCGGACGGGGCGCTGGAGTACGCGCAGCGGGCGGTGGACTCGGGCGGGCGGAACGCCTCGTTCGCGTACCACCTGGGCATGGTCCAGCGGGCGTTGAACGACGTCGGTCCGGCGCGGCGCCATCTGGAGGAGGCGCTGCGCACCAACCCGCACTTCTCTCCGCTGGACGCGCCCCGGGCACAGGAGGCGCTGGACACGCTGGGGCAGCCCCCGGCGGGCGGTCCGGGCGAGGCCCCGGCAGCGCCCGATCCGGGACCGTCGGCGCAGCCCTCGTCGGCGCCCCGGGAGGACGCGCCCGACCCGGCGGCACCGGCCGTGGAGGCCCCGCAGGCACCGGGCGAGGCCCCGGCCCCGGCAGCGGGCGCACCCGGACAGCGGGCCGGAACGGGCGCGCCGACCCCCACCGCCCCACCGGTGTCCACCGCTCCGCCGACGGGCCGCTGACCCGATCCCCACCCCCACGCCCGACGGGCGGGCCGGAGATCCGGCCCGCCCGGCCGCGTCTCTTCGGCCGGACGCGGACACGGTCACAGCCTCTATCATCGACCGTATGAATGACACCGTGTACGGTCATTTGCGCAAGTTTGCCGCAGAACTCACCGTGCCCGCTGGTCTGGAGTACCCCGAGATCAGCCACGGCGAGATCGTCATGATGATGTCCCCGGTGAAGCGGCACGAACTCGCGGCGCTGCGTCTGCGGCGGCAGCTCGACGCCCAACTGCCCGACGGTGTGGTGGCCCACACGGGTGGAGACGTCGAGGACCAGGTGCTCGGGGTACTGCGACGCCCCGATGTACTCGTGATCCCCGAATCGGTGCTCGAAGAGGGAGACGAACGGGGCATCGACCCGTCGGACGTCCTCCTGGCCGCAGAGATCGTCTCGCGGTCCAACCCCGAGAACGACTACGTCGCCAAGATGCGCGACTACCCCGCCATGCGCATCCCGCACTATGTGATCGTCGACCCGCGCGCCGGAATCGTTCTGCATCATTGGAAACCGGTCGGCAGCGGCGGCGACGCCCGGTATGCCAACACCGTGGAGTACGCGTTCGGCGACATCGTCACGGTCGGCGAGTGGACCGTCGACACCAGTGTTTTCCTGCGTTACGCACCCGAGAACGAATAGCGGGACCGCAGGGACCGAGCCGGGCCTGTCCGAAGCCGACCACGACCGCCGGGGACCACCCGTGACGGAAGGGGTTCGCGCACGAGGCTTCCGCGTCACCGGTATCGTGCGCTCATTCGATCTTCGGGCGACCGCAGCGAACCCGCCCGTGCGCGTTCCGGCGAGGTCGACGTCAAGGTCTGCCACGACACCGAACGACGGGCGGGCCGGAATCGACCGGCCCGCCGGGGTCTTGGGGGGGGCACGTGAACAGAACGACGTGGATCGCATGGGTACTGGCGGTCATTGCCGTGGGAGCCACTGGCTGCGACACGGGCGGCACGGGCGCCGGAACCTCCGCTCCGAAGTCGGTGGCGCCCCGGCCCCAAGGCACCGGACCTCTCCCGGAGAAGGTCGTACGCGCAGACCTCGACACCACGGCCGCGGAGGCGGGGGTCCCGAACAACGCCCCGGACTACGCCCGCTCGGCCGAGAACCGGACGGACGGCTCACTGGCCTCGTGCACCGTCGCCTTCAAGGGCTACGGGACCAAGGCCGAGCCCGCCGACCCCGCCCGCTTCGACCGAGTGGTGAGCGGGCTCCACGAACGCGACTGGCGGGAGTCCCGTCAACGGGAGGAAGACACACGCGGAGGATCCGTCGCCGAGGCCCGAGTGGTCCTCGAACAGCGCGGCTGGACGCTGATCGCGTCGTACCAGGACGTCTTGAACGGCGTGATCACCCTGCAGGCCGCCGAGGACAGCTGCGTCGAGGGCGTCGACGGCGATGTCGGGCTGTTCGGCTGACGGTCCGCCCCACGCCCGACGGGCGGGCCGGAGATCCGGCCCGCCCGTCGTCGTCGCTCCCCCGTGGATCCGGGGGATCAGAGGTTGCCGCGCTTCTCCTGCTCGCGCTCGATGGCCTCGAACAGGGCCTTGAAGTTGCCCTTGCCGAAGCCCATGGAGCCGTGGCGCTCGATCATCTCGAAGAAGACGGTCGGCCGGTCCTGGACCGGCTTGGTGAAGATCTGCAGCAGATAGCCGTCCTCGTCGCGGTCGACGAGGATCTTCTGCTCGCGCAGGGTCTCGATGGGCACCCGGGTCTCGCCGGCCCACTCGCCGAGGGTGTCGTAGTAGGAGTCCGGGGTGTCGAGGAACTGCACACCGGCGGCGCGCATGGCCTTGACCGAGGCGACGATGTCGTTGGTGGCGAGCGCCATGTGCTGGACGCCGGCCGCGCCGTAGAACTCCAGGTACTCGTCGATCTGCGACTTCTTCTTCGCGATCGCGGGCTCGTTGATCGGGAACTTGACCTTGAGCGTGCCGTCCGCGACGACCTTCGACATCAGGGCGCTGTACTCGGTCGCGATGTCGTCGCCCACGAACTCCTTCATGTTCGTGAAGCCCATGACCTTGTTGTAGAAGGCCACCCACTCGTTCATCTTCCCGAGTTCCACGTTGCCGACGCAGTGGTCGATGGCCTGGAAGAAGCGCTTGGCCGGGGGCTCGACGATCGGGTCGGCGGCGACGTAACCGGGGAGGTAGGGGCCGTCGTAGCCGGTGCGCTCGACGAGGGTGTGGCGGGTCTTGCCGTACGTGGCGATGGCGGCGCGCACGACGGTGCCGTGCTCGTCCTTCGTCTCGTAGGGCTCCTCGATGCCGGTGGCGCCGTGCTCGACGGCGTAGGCGTACGCGGCACGCGCGTCGGGGACCTCGATGGCCAGGTCGATGACGCCGTCGCCGTGCGCCGTGACGTGGTCCTCCAGGAAGTGGCCCCAGTCGGTGGACGCCTTGACGACGGAGGTGAGGACGAAGCGGGCGGAACCGCTGGTGAGGACGTAGCTCGCGGTCTCGCGGCTGCCGGTCTCCGGTCCGGAGTAGGCGACCAGCTTCATGCCGAAGGCCGTCGAGTAGTAGTGCGCGGCCTGCTTGGCGTTGCCGACGGCGAAGACGACGGCGTCCATTCCCTTGACCGGGAAGGGGTCGGCCTGCCGGACGGTGTCGGGGGTGTTGTGCATCGTCTCAGTCATGTCTGAAGGTTCCCGCCGCTCCGCAAGGTGCGCAACACTTCGTGAAATCACTGGTCACTTTGACTAGCACATGCCCATGATGAGCGGGCTATCTGTACATGATGACCATCACAGTGCATCTCGGAGGGGACCCATGGCGATCGATCATCTGGACGGCCGGCTCATCGTGCTGCTGGCCCGTGAACCCAGGATCGGCGTCCTGGAGGCGTCGCGCAGGCTGGGCGTGGCGCGCGGGACCGTACAGGCCCGGCTGGACCGCCTTCAGTCGAATGGCGTCATCCGGGGTTTCGGCCCCGACGTGGACCCGGCGGCACTCGGCTATCCGGTCACCGCGTTCGCGACGCTGGAGATCAAACAGGGCCAAGGCGCCGACGTACGGGCGCATTTGAGAGGCGTGCCGGAGGTGCTGGAGCTGCACACCACCACCGGGCACGGCGACATGCTCTGCCGGCTGGTGGCCCGTTCCAACGCCGATCTCCAGCGGGTGATCGACCGGGTTGTCGGATTTGATGGCATCGTCCGGGCCTCCACGGCCATCGTCATGGAGAACCCGGTCCCCCTGCGCGTCATCCCGCTCGTGGAACAGGCGGCGCAGGACACCGACTGAGCCGAGGAGTGACGTGTGAGCTTCTGGGAGTACCTGGGGAATCGGCACCAGCAGTTGCTCACCGACGCGTTCCAGCACGCGAGCGCCGTCTTCCAGTGCATGGTCATCGCCACCGTGCTGGGGGTGCTGATCGGGGTGGTGAGCTACCGCAGCGGCTGGGGCTCCTCGGTGGCGATCACCTCGACGGCGACCGTGCTGACCATTCCGTCGCTCGCCGCGATCGGTCTGCTGATCCCGCTGGTCGGGCTGGGGGTGGCACCGACGGTGATCACCCTGACCCTGTACGGGCTGCTGCCGATCGTCCGCAACTCCATCGTGGGGCTGCGCGGGGTCGATCCCGCGCTGGTGGACGCGGCCAAGGGCATCGGGATGTCGCGGACCGCGCGGCTGTGCCGGGTCGAACTGCCGCTGGCCTGGCCGCCGATCCTCACCGGCATCCGGGTCTCCACCCAGATGCTGATGGGCATCGCCGCCATCGCCGCGTACGCCTCCGGGCCCGGTCTGGGCAACGAGATCTTCCGCGGGATCGCCTCGCTCGGCAGCGCCAACGCCATCAACCAGGTCCTCGCGGGCACGGTCGGCATCGTCATCCTCGCCCTGCTCTTCGACGCCGCCTACGTCCTGCTGGGACGGCTCACCATCCCGAGGGGGATCCGTGTCTGAGACCGCGGCACCGGACACCGAGGAGCCGGCCGACCACACCGCCTCCGGCGCCACCATCCAGCTGGAGGACCTGACCAAGCAGTACCCGGGCAACCCGAGCCCGGCCGTCGACAACGTCTCGATGGACATCAGGGCCGGGGAGACCGTCATCTTCGTGGGCCCGTCCGGCTGCGGGAAGTCGACCACGCTGAAGATGATCAACCGGCTGATCGAGCCGACCTCCGGCCGGATCAGGATCGGCGACGAGGACGTCACCGACATCGACCCGGTGAAGCTCCGCCGCAAGATCGGTTACGCGATCCAGTCCTCCGGCCTCTTCCCGCACATGACGGTCGCGGAGAACATCGGCCTCGTCCCGAAGATGGTCGGCTGGTCCAAGGCGAAGGTGAAGGACCGGGTCGAGGAGATGCTGGACCTGGTGGGCCTGGACCCGCGCGAGTTCCACGGCCGCTATCCGCGCGCGCTCTCCGGGGGCCAGCAGCAGCGCGTCGGCGTGGCACGGGCGCTGGCCGCCGATCCGCCGGTGCTGCTGATGGACGAGCCCTTCGGCGCGGTCGACCCGATCACCCGCGACCACCTCCAGGACGAGCTGATCCGGCTCCAGCACGAACTGCACAAGACGATCGTCTTCGTCACCCACGACTTCGACGAGGCGATCAAGCTGGGCGACCGGATCGCCGTGCTCCGCGAGCACTCCCACATCGCGCAGTTCGACACCCCGGAGGCCATCCTCACCAATCCGACCGACGACTTCGTCTCCGGTTTCGTCGGGGCCGGTGCGGCACTCAAGCGGCTCAACCTCACCCGCGTACGGGACGTGGAGGTCGCCGACTTCCCCACCGTGACGGTGGACGACCCGCTCCAGTCGATCTTCAACAAGCTGCGCAGCGGCCCGCACAACGAACTGCTGATGCTCGACCGCAGGAACCGCCCCTACAAGTGGCTGCGGCGCGGCGACCTGATGCGGGCCCGGGGCTCGCTGGCGCGGGCCGGGCAGCTGGTGCACGACACGGTGACCCGGGACGCGACGCTGCACGACGCGCTGGAGGCGGTGCTGACCGACAGCGGCGGGCGGGTCGCGGTGACCGGGCGGCGCGGCGAGTTCATCGGCGTCGTCGACATGCACACCCTGATGAACTCCGTGCACGAACTGCTGGAGGCCGACCGGCTCACCGCCATCGAGCACCAGCACGAGCTGGAGGAGCTGCGCACCCATCAGACCGCCCAGGAGCTGGAGGGCGGTGCGGGCGCATGAACGACTCCTCCGGCCGCCGTACGGGCGGCGCGCCCCCGTCGGCCGACCGCGACCGCCCGCCGGGCGAGCACGACGTCAAGGGCCACGCCTTCCGCGACGAGGAGGAGGAGCCCGTCGCCTCGCCGGCCGGGCCGCGCCGCCGGATCACCTGGCAGAAGCTGGTGACCGTCCCGGCGGCGCTGGCCGTGGTGCTGGTGGTCACGTACCTCTGGATCAGCAACGCCGACCTGGACTCGATCGCGGAGAACTCGCTGGCCGGAGACGTGGTCGAGGTGCGGTGGTGGCAGCACGTCCGGCTCACCGCGATCTCCACGTTCTGGGTGCTGATCATCGCGATCCCACTGGGCATCGCGCTGACCCGGCGGGGGCTGAGCAAGGCCGCCCCGGTCGTCACGGCGATCGCCAACATCGGCCAGGCGACCCCGGCCATCGGCCTGCTGGCGCTGCTGGTGATCTGGCTGGGCATCGGCCCGTCCACCGCGATCACCGGCATGGTGATCTACGCGGTGCTGCCGGTGCTCTCCAACACGGTGGCCGGGCTGCGGGCCATCGAACCGACGCTCGTGGAGGCCTCGCGCGGGATCGGGATGTCCGCGATGGGCACGCTGCGCAAGGTCGAACTTCCGCTCGCCGTCCCGCTCATCCTGGCCGGGGTGCGGACCGCGCTGGTCCTGAACGTGGGCACCGCGACGCTGGCCACCTTCGGCGGGGGCGGCGGGCTGGGCGACCTGATCACCACCGGCATCCAGACCCAGCGCATGCAGGTCCTCGTGCTGGGCTCGATCCTCACCGTGGTGCTGGCCCTGCTCGTGGACTGGCTGGCCTCGCTGGCCGAGGTGGCGCTGACGCCGCGCGGCCTGGAGGTGGAACGATGAGGCGGTGGCGTACGGGCCTGGCGGCCGGGGCCGCGCTGGCGCTGGTGCTGGCCGGATGCGGACTGAAAAGCGGTTCGCCGATGGTGGACGACGTGCGGCCGGGCTCGGTCGGACAGGGCGAGCCCCTGAAGGGCGCCTCCCTGACGGTCACTTCGAAGAACTTCAGCGAGAACATCATCCTCGGCCAGATGATCGGCCTGATTTTCAAGGCCGCCGGCGCCGAGGTCCTGGACCGGACGAACCTGCCCGGTTCCATCAGCGCGCGGGAGGCCATCGTCAAGGGCGACGCCGACGCGATGTACGAGTACACGGGCACCGGCTGGATCACCTATCTGGGCCACACGAAGCCGATCACGGACCCGGGGGCCCAGTGGCGGGCGGTCCGCGACGAGGACCGGAAGAACGGGGTGACCTGGCTCCCCCAGTCGACGCTGAACAACACCTACGCCCTCGCCATCAGCCGGAAGAACAACGCGAAGTACCACCTGAAGACGCTCTCCGACGTGGCCGCACTCGCCGAGGAGAAACCCTCGGCGGTGACGGTCTGCGTCGAGAACGAGTTCGCCTCGCGCGACGACGGACTGCCCGGGATGGAGAAGGCGTACGGGATGTCCCTCCCGGCGGCCAACATCAAAAAGATGGACGCCGGGATCATCTACACCCAGGTGTCCAAGTCGAACTCCTGCCTGCTCGGCGAGGTGTACACCACGGACGGGCGCATCAAGGCGATGAACCTGGAGGTGCTGGAGGACGACAAGCACTTCTTCCCCAACTACAACGCGGCGCCCGTCATCCACACCGCGACCTTCGACAAGTACCCGGAGATCGCCGGTCTCCTGGACCCGCTGAGCAAGAAGCTGACCACCGAGGTCGGCCAGGTACTGAACGCCAAGGTGGACGTGGACGGGGAGGATCCGCACGAGGTGGCCAAGGACTGGCTGATCGAGCAGGGGTTCATCAGGAACGGCTGAACCGGAGGAAGCCGGGTCCTCCCGGCACCGTACAGACAAGTTGCAAAATTCTTTTGCAAAAGACCGTTGCAAAGGCTCCTTTGCAACTCTATGGTTGGGGCATGCCCACAACGGACCCCCAGGACGGCGACCCGGTCGCGAAGCCCCCGCAGCTGCTCGACATCGACGCGCGCGGGCTGCGCGCCCTGGCCCACCCGCTGCGCCTGAACCTCCTCAACAGCCTCCGCGAGTCCGGCCCCGCCACCGCGTCCGGCCTCGCGGAACGGCTCGGCGAGTCCAGCGGCGCCACCAGCTACCACCTGCGCCAGCTCGCCGCGTACGGATTCGTCGAGGACGACCCCACCCTCGGCAAGGGCCGCGAACGGTGGTGGCGCGCGGTGCACGTGGGCGCCTCCTTCGGCCCGGAGTTCCTGTACGACCCGGACCCCGAGGTGCGCGGCGCCATGGGCAACGTCCTCCAGTGGGTCGCCTCGGTCCACGCCCAGGAGGTGGGCCACTGGATCGGTACCACGCAGGACTGGTCCCGCGCATGGTTCGAGGCCTCGGACCTCAGCGACTTCAAGGTCCGCCTCACCCCCGAGCTCTCCCGTCAACTCGCGGACGAGATCCACGCGTTGATCAACAGCTACCGGGGCCGCGTGTCCGAGGAGACCGAGGGGTCCGCCGTCGTCCGCACCCATCTCCACATGTTCCCGCGCTCCGCCAGCTGACCTTCCGCGCCCCGCCACTGAGAGGAACACCCGACATGAACGCCGAGAACCACCTCCTGCTGCACCGCATCCGCGCCGCCGAACTGCGCTCCCACGCCGACGCGTTCCGCCTCGGCCTGCTGGCCGCCCCCCGTCAGGACCTGCGCACCCGGCTGGGCTGGGGCCTGGTCGAGCTGGGCCTCCGCATGATCCCCCGCACCCCGGTCGTCCGGACCCGCGCGCCGCGCCTGGTCTGACCCTCGTCACCCGGTCCGGGCCCGGCCGGGAACCGGTGCCCCGGCATCAGCAGCCCGGGACCTTCCCCCCGTGCTCCAGGGCCCGCAGCGAGGACACCGCGTCCTTCAGCGTCGTGACCGGGATCAGCCGCAGCCCCTCGGGCAGCTCGGCCTTCGCCTCCGAGCACTCGGCCTTCGGTACGAGGAAGACGGTCGCCCCGTCCCGCCGGGCCGCCTGCGTCTTCAGCGACACACCACCCACCGCGCCGACGTCCCCGTCCGCCTGGATGGTGCCCGTCCCGGCGATGGTCCGGCCCCCGGTGAGGTCCCCGCCGGAACCGTCGCCGTCGAGCTTGTCGATGATGCCCAGCGCGAAGAACAGCCCCGCGCTCGGACCGCCCACATCCGCCAGATGCAGGGTGACGTCCACCGAACCGGGCTTGCGCCCCAGGTAGTTCAGGGCCGCGTCGACGGCCGCGTCCTGCGACTTCGCCATGTCGTCCAGGTTGTGCTGCTCGATCTCCTTCTCCGAGCCGCCGCTCGGGTAGACGGAGTCATGGGGCATGACCGCCCGGTCCGTACGGAACCAGCTGTCGACGACATCCCCGAGGCCGACCTTCGCGTCCGGCCCGGTCGCCACGATCGTGGTCATCCGCAGCTGACCCGTGGTGGTCCGGGTGGGGGTGCCCTCGATGCTGATCACCGGGGTGCCGTGGTCGTCCCCCAGCACGTTGGCCGTCGTCCCCGGCTGCGCCAGTGTGAACGGCAGCGGCGCGAAGGCGGCCACGCCGAACAGGGCGAGGACCGGCAGGGCGCACAGGGCGAGGGTGCGGGGGCGCGAACGAGGTGTGGGCACCCGCCCAATCTAACCGGCCCGCGTGCGGGGGCGCCCCGGGGCGCCTGGTGCGGCGTGCGCCCGTGTTCGGTGGGTGGGGGCGGGGTCCCTCCGGGGTGACTCCTCAGAAATGGCGTGTTCACCCGGGTACGTGAGGGACCCGGGTCGTACGCCATTTCCTGCGGGGACACCCCTGCACGCCCCCACCCGGGCCGGTTGTGCGTCCTCACGCCGGTGGACCCGCTGCCACAAGCGGTCTCCCCCGCCGGCGAATCACGTTGTCGCAGACGCACGACGGCCGGGTTCGGGGGCGTGCAGGGGCGTCCCCGCAGAACGACGAACACAGACCGGGGTACGTGTACGAGGTCCCCGCACGTTCGTCGTTCGAGGAGTCGCCCCGGAGGGACCCCGGACCCCACACAACGAACATCAGGCGCACCCCCGCGGGGAACCCGCACAAACCAGCCCGTCCGGCGCTTGAGGACGGAACCCCGAACACGGAGCACCCCGCACCCCGCGCCCCACGGGAACCCGTCAGCGCAACGCGTCCGCGACCTCGCGGGCCGCGTCGATCACGCGGGGCCCCACCCGCTCCGGAACCGCGTCGGCGAGCATCACCACACCGACGCTGCCCTCGACCCCGGTGACCCCCATGAGCGCGGCGGCCGCGCCACTCGCCCCGGCCTCCAGCTCCCCATGGGTGAGGGTGAAGGCGGTCTCGCCGACGGGCTTCTGCCGGGCGGCCAGGATCGCGCGGCCGGCGGCGCCCCGGTCGAGCGGATGGCGGAAGCCGGCCCGGTAGGCGACGTGATAGTCCGTCCAGGTCGGTTCGACGACCGCGACCGCGAGCGCGTCGGCGCCGTCGACCAGGGTGAGATGGGCGGTGGCCCCGATGTCCTCGGCCAGCGAGCGCAGCGCGGGCAGCGCCGCCTCCCGGACGAGCGGGTGGACCTGGCGGCCCAGGCGCAGCACGCCGAGCCCCACGCGGGCCCGGCCGCCGAGGTCGCGGCGGATCAGGGTGTGCTGCTCCAGGGTGGCGAGCAGACGGTAGACCACCGTGCGGTTGACGCCGAGTTTGTTGGACAACTCGGTGACCGTCAGACCGTGGTCGGTGTCGGCGAGCAGTTTGAGGACACGCAGTCCCCGGTCGAGCGTCTGGGAGGTCTCCGCGGTCACGACGCCCTCTCCTCTTCGGTGAGCGGCGGCGGCTGGTTCCCATGGTTTGGTGCGTCGCCGGTCCCAGCGGCAACGCATCGAGAGGCCGCCGGCCTGGCCAAGGCACCGGCTGCGCTCCGCGGCGGCACTGCCACGGCGCGTTCACTTTTTTGGGACAGTAGCGAGCCAGTCCGCTCAGCGGAAGACCTCGTCCAGAATCCGGGCGTCCGGAGAAATCGGCTTGCGGGGAACGAGCATAAGTGCCGGTCAGCGGGGCGTCGGCCGAATCGGACGCATCTACGCGCGTCCATGTCGGCCGACGCTCTCGCGACGCTCTGTGTATCAGACGTGAACCGGCGTTAACTCACCGTGAACATTTTTTGGACCGTTTTTCCGTTGACGAGGACCTCGCAGGCCCTGATCGCCTTCGTCGCCGGGTCGCGGACGGTGAAGTTGAGGGCGAAGGTGCCGTCGAGTCCGATGACCCGGGTGACATAGGAGTCGGAGGTCTGCTTGCCGTCGGCGGTGCGCCCGGTGACGGAGACGGTGGCGACGGGGGCGAAGCCCCGGCCGGTCACCTGGACCACGGTGCCGGGCGGTCCTTCGGGCGGTGAGAGGGCGAAGGAGGCCCCGGCCGGGACGGAGCCGTCCTGGACGGTGAACGCGGCCGTCTCGGTGCGGGGGTTGACGAGGACCTCGCGGACCCGGAGGGCGACGGTGTCGGCCGCGTTGACGGTGAAGGTCTGCGAGAACGCCCCGTCGAGGCCGACCACCTTGGTGCGTACGGAGTCGGAGGTCTGCGAGCCGTCGGCTCGCAGCCCGACGATGGACACGGTCGCCACCTTGGCGAAGCCCTGGCCGAGGACGGTGACCGAGGTGCCCCTGGGTCCGGAGTCCGGGGTGAGGACGACGAAGGTGGGGGCGACGGTGAGCTGGGTCAGGGCCTGGGAGACCCCGGCGGTGACCCGCAGGGCGTAGACGCCCCGGGCGGTGGACCCGGCCGGGGTGACGGTGCCGGAGAGAGTGCCGTCGGCGTTGATCCGCAGGGTGGAGCCGCTGATCCCGGCGGCGTTGCAGCCGGTGCCGTCGGCCGCGCAGAGGGCGGCCGCGGGGGCGGTGCCGGAGGGCCAGCCGTCGCCGGAGACGCCGATGGTGCCGCCGGGTTTCACCTTGGCGGTGCCGGCGGAGAGCGTGGCCTCGGCCTCGGTGACGGTGAACGGCGTCGTCAGTACGGTCGCCGGGTCGTTGGCCTCGTCGACCTGGATCGCGGCGATCGCCGGGTCGGAGACGGTGAACTCAGCGGAGAAGGTGCCGTCGGGGCGGCTCTTCACATAGACGGCGGTGTCGTCCAGGGTGGCCCCGCCCGCGTCGAGCGCGACGGTGTTGATCCAGCGGTCCTGGTAGTAGTTGCTGCCGCTGACGGTGATCACGCTGCCGACGGGTCCGCTGCCCCGGGACAGGGCGATGGCACGCGGCCCGTCGGGCACGAAGGCCTGGACGGTCAGGGGCGCGGTGGCCTCCTTCGTACCGTCGCCGACCTTCACCAGGTACGAGCCGTTCGGCACCGCGCCCGCCGCCGCGAGGGTGGCGCTGCCGGTCAGCTGGCCCGACGCGTTGACGGCGAGGGTGGAGGCGCCGAACTTCGCGGCGTCGCAGCCGCCGCCGTCGGCCGCGCAGAGCTGGGCCACGGGCGTGCCGCCGGGCGTCCAGCGGCTGCCGGACAGGGTGACCGCGGTGGACGGGCGGACCGGGGCTGTCGGGGCGATCAGCGTCGGCGGCTGGCCGGCGCTGCCCTCGGCGGTCACGGTGCCGATGGAACCGCCGCCCGCGGTGACGACGCAGGCCGTCTCGTAGGTGGAGCCGAGCACCTTGGTGCGGGTGAGGTTGCGCAGCGGGGTGAAGGTGATGGGGCCACTGGCGTTGGCCGGGATGAGGAAGTCGCCCTCGTACGGCGGGATCTCGATGGGCTTCCCGGAGGGGATGTCGAGCGAGACCTCGGGGCCGGTGACGGTGACCGTGCCGGTGGCGCCGCCGGACATGGCGAGGTCGAGGCTGGGTGTGGTGGGCACGTCGTTGAGGCTGAGCCCGCTGGTGGCGGGCGAGGGGCCGAGGGTGACCTTGGCGTGGACCTTGCCGCCGGGGTCGACGACGTCGGGGGTCAGCTCCACGCCGAACTGCTGAGGTCCGTCCGCCTCGCCCTGGCCCGCGGGCAGGGTGCAGTGGACGGTCGGGGTGATGGTGCCCGCGTGGGCGAGCGGGGCGAGGGCGACGGCGCCCCCGCTCCATACGAGGACGGCTCCGGCGCCCAGGGCGACGGCCCGCCGCCAGGCCGGGCGGGCCCGTCCTCCGGCGGATCTGCGGTGCGCGAACATATGACTCCTCCCAGGAAAACGGAATGCGAGTGTTCCGCCTGCGAAATGGAAGACGCCCGCCTGCTCCATTGCCGTACGGAACAGGCGGGCGCCTTCGGGATATCCCCGGATCCCCTTTACAGCAGGGTCAGGGTGAGAGTGGCGCTGTAATCTCCGGGCCGGGTGAATTCGGGAACGGTGAGGGCGAGATCGGCGTCGGCGTCGAACGTTCCGCCGGTGAACGGACGCGATCCGTCCGGGTTCATCCGGCAGAGGCTCGCCGCCTCGCTCCCGAGGGCGGTGGGTGCTCCGGCCACCGGGGTGCCCACGCTGCCGGCCTGCGCGGTGCAGGCCGGGGTCCAGCGCACCGCTCCGGCCGGGATGGTGCTTCCGTCGGGGCCGGTGAACCCGGTGAGGGTGGCGGTCAGGGACCAGCCGCTGTTGACGCCGCGGGCGTCCTCGACCTCGATCCGGTTGAGCCGGGCGTGCTGGCCGCCGGTGCCGTCGCCGAGGATCGTGGTGCCGAAGTCGACGGTGTCACCCGCCTGCTTCATGCTCAGCGTCCCGGCTCTGACCTGGGTGGTCAGCCGCTGTTCGGCGGTGGCCCCGTCCCCGCCGCCGCCCTCGGTGGTGACGGTGAAGGGGGCGGTGCGGACGGTCGCGGGGTCGTTGCCCTCGTCGGACTGGACGGCGGCGACCGCGTCGGAGATCACGGTGAACTCCGTGGACCAGGTGCCGTCCGAGCCGCTCTTGACGTAGACCGCGCTGTCGTCGAGCCCGGTGCCCGAGGCGTCGAGCCCGATGATGTTGATCCAGCGGTCCGGGTTGTAGCCCCGGCCGCTGACGGTGATCACGCTGCCGACCGGTCCGCGGTCCGGGGACAGGGTCATCGCCCGCTCGCCGGCCGCGACGGCCTCGACGGTGAGGGGGGCGGTGGCCTCCTTGGTGCCGTCGTTGACCTTCACCTCGTAGGAGCCGTTCGGCACGGCCCCGGACGGGCCGAGCGTCGCGGTGCCGGTGAGCGTGCCGTAGGAGTCGATCCGCAGGCTGTTCGCGGTGAACTTCAGCGGATCGCAGCCGCCCCCGCCGACCGCGCAGAGCGAGGGCACGGCGGTGGCGTCCGGGGTCCACCCGGAGCCGCCCAGCTTCACGGCGGTGCTCGGGCGCACCGGGTCGGCCGGGGCGGTCAGGGTGGCGGGTTCGGCCGCCGAGCCCTCCACGGTGACGCTGCCGAACGAGTCGCCGCCGGACACCACGTCGCAGGGCGTCTCGAAGACCGATCCGAGCACCTTGGTCTGCGTGAGCGTACGGATGGGCGCGAACGAGACGTCGCCCGAGGCGTCCGCGGGGACCAGGAAGTCCCCCTCGTACGGCGGGATCTCGATGGGCACCCCGGACGGGATGTCCAGGGCGATCTCCGGCCCCCGCACGGTGACGGTCCCGGTGGCCCCGCCGGACATCGCCAGGTCCAGGCTGGGGATGGTCGGCACGTCCTCCAGGGGCAGCCCGCTGGTGGCCGGGGACGGGCCGAGCGTCACCTTGGCGTGCACCTTGCCGCCCGGTTCGACGACGGCCGGCGACAGCTCCACGGTCATGTCCTGCGGTCCCGTCGCCTCGCCCTGGCCCGCGGGCAGGGTGCAGTGGACGGTCGGCGTCACGGTTCCGGCGGCGGCCGAGCCGCTGCCGGGCGAGACCGGTGAGGCCGCGGCGCCCGCGCAGCCCAGGGACAGTACGAAGCAGGCCGCGAGCAGGCCGGTCACACCGGGTCTTCGTCGTCGGATCACCTGACACCCTTTCATGGACCATTGATTGCGCACATTGAGGAGGGCACGTGCAGAGAAGTCAAGAGAAGGCCGATTGATCCTTTCTGAAATGCCCGAAAAGCATTTCTCCAGGCGTTTTCCGCATGTCTGTTGACTTCTTCGAAGATCACCGTTTCACTGCACCCGACATGCCGGGCCCGGCAGGCAGATCCGCACGTCCGCCGAATGCACCGACTGCGGCGGACCAAGACAACGCGGAATTCACACCGGAAGGAGTTCCACCCGTCATGTCGATCTCTTCGATCCGTGGCACCACCCGTAGGTCCGCCCGAAGACACCTGCCGCTGGCACTGGGCGCGGTCTGTTCGGTCGGCGCGCTGCTCTCGCTGTCCTCCCCGACGGCGTTCGCGGTGACCCCGACCTCGGCGACGGCCAGCTTCGACTGCGGCTCCTGGGGCAGTGGCCTGGCCACGCTGACGGCGGCCGACAACGGCACGACCAAGTCCATCAAGCTGACGTCCTCGGCGATCACGATGCCGTCCGGGTCGAGTGCCGACCCGAACAGCATCACGGCGACGCTCAAGGTCGTGAAGTCCGGGGGCGGCGTCGTCGAGTTCTCCGCCACGGCGAACCCGGGGATGACCTACCCCAATCCGATCACCCTCGGGCCGCTGAAGATCACCTCCGGGACGCTGGCCGCCGGCGACACCACCAATCTCGCGGTGCTGACGCCCCCGGCGAGCGCCACGAACAACACGCTCAAAATCGTGACGTCGTCCCCGACGGTCGCCACGGTGTACTGCGTGGCGACATCGGTCCAGTCGTCGGCGTTCACCTGGTAGCGCCCCCGGCATGAAACCGGCCCGGTACGAGGACGCGTGTCCTCGTACCGGGCCGGTGCGTGCGCGCCCGCACGCTCACCGCATGCGGGTGGCCCACTCCTGGACCTTCTTGATCCGCTGCTCGATCTGGCCGGCAGTGGCCTCCGCGCTGGGCGGCCCGCCGCAGACCCGGCGCAGTTCGGTGTGGATGACACCGTGCGGCTTGCCGCTCTGGTGGGTGTAGGCGGACACCATCGTGTTGAGCTGTTTGCGCAGCTCAAGCAGTTGTTTGTGGGTGACGACCGGCCGCTCGTGGGCGGGCTTCTCCAGCAGGTCGGCCTCGGCCGCGGGCTTCTGCCGGCTGTGAGCGATCTGCCGGGTCTGCCGCTTCTGAAGCAGCAGCTGCACCTGGTCGGGTTCGAGGAGGCCGGGGATGCCGAGGTAGTCCTGCTCCTCCTCGCTGCCCGGGTGGGCCTGCATGCCGAACTCGGCGCCGTCGTACAGCACCCGGTCGAAGACCGCGTCGGACTCCAGCGCCTCGAAGGGCAGCTGCTCCTCGGTCTCCTCGTCCTCCAGCCGCTCCGCGTCGGCGAGGAGCTTGTCCTCCTCGGAGAACGGGTTCTCCTCGTCGCTGCCCTTCTTGGGCTTGTCGAGGACGTGGTCGCGCTCGACCTCCATCTCGTTGGCGAAGTCGAGCAGCATCGGGATGGTGGGGACGAAAACGGACGCGGTCTCGCCGCGCCTGCGGGAGCGCACGAAGCGTCCGACGGCCTGGGCGAAGAAGAGGGGCGTCGAGATGGTGGTGGCGTACACGCCGACGGCCAGGCGGGGCACGTCGACGCCCTCCGACACCATGCGGACGGCGACCATCCAGCGGGAGTCGTCCTCGCTGAACTTGTCGATCTTCTTGGAGGCGGCCTTCTCGTCGGAGAGGACGACGGTGGCCTTCTCGCCGGTGACCCGCTTGAGGATCTTGGCGTACTCGCGCGCCGACTCCTGGTCGGTCGCGATGACGAGGCCGCCGGCGTCGGGGATGCCCTTGCGGACCTCGGTGAGCCGCTTGTCCGCGGCGCTGAGGACATTGGGGATCCACTCGCCGGTGGGGGCCAGCGCGGTGCGCCAGGCCTGGCCGATGGCGTCCTTGGTCATCGGCTCGCCGAGGCGGGCGGCGATCTCGTCACCGGCCTTGGTGCGCCAGCGCATGTTGCCGCTGTAGCTGAGGAATATGACCGGGCGGACGACGCCGTCGGCGAGCGCGTTCCCGTAGCCGTAGGTGTAGTCGGCCGAGGAGCGGCGGATGCCGTCGTTGCCCTCCTCGTAGACGACGAACGGGATCGGGTTGGTGTCCGAACGGAACGGCGTGCCGGTGAGCGCGAGCCGCCGGGTCGCCGGGTCGAACGCCTCCTGGCAGGCCTCGCCCCAGGACTTGGAGTCGCCGGCGTGGTGGATCTCGTCGAGGATCACCAGCGTCTTGCGCTGCTCGCAGCGGTTGCGGTGCAGCATGGGGCGGACCCCGACGCCCGCGTACGTCACGGCGACGCCGTGGTACTCCTTGCTCAGGGGGCCCGCGCTGTACTCGGGGTCCAGCTTGATCCCTATGCGGGCCGCCGCCTCCGCCCACTGCTTCTTCAGGTGCTCGGTCGGGGCGACGACGGTGACCTGCTGCACGACGTGGTGGTGCAGCAGCCACGACGCGAGGGTCAGCGCGAAGGTGGTCTTCCCCGCGCCGGGGGTGGCGACCGCGAGGAAGTCGCGCGGCTGCTCCTGGATGTACTTCTCCATGGCGCCCTGCTGCCAGGCTCGCAGCTTGCCGGCCGTGCCCCAGGGGGCGCGGCCGGGGAAGGCGGGTGAGAGGTGGTGGGAGGCGGTAGTAGTCACGGTCTCCGGTTCGGGTCTCTCGGGTACGTGGGGCGCTGTCCGCGCGGACCGGGGGCCCGTACGCGATACGACAACCGGGCCACCCTACCGGGGGGCGGCCCCCGATCCACCGCGGACCGCACCGCCCCGCACGGAAGTGCGACGGCTCTCACACACCGCCCACGACCAGCTCCCGCAGCGCCTTCGCGATGACCTCGACGTCGTCCCACTCACCGGTGGCGACTGCGATGACCAGGCGTTCCGCCGCATCGATGTCGGGGATGACATCGACACCGTTCATCGCCAGGAAGGTCACGCACGACAGCCAGGCGGTGGGCTTGTTCCCGTCGAAGAGCGGATGGTTGATCGCCAGCGACTGAAGCAGCGCGGCCGCCTTGTCGACGACGTCGGGATACGCCTCCTCGCCGAACATGGCGGCCGACGGCCGGTGCGCGGCGGATTCCAGGAGCCCGGCGTCGCGGACGACGATCTGCATGTCCGGGCAGGCGTGATCAGCGATGACGAGGATGTCCTCCGCGCTCAGATAGACACAGCTCACTTGAGCCGCTCCATGAGCTCGCTCCACTTGGCGGCCTGCTCCTTGGCGGTCTTGCGGACGATGGCCTGCTGAGCGGTCCGGGCCAGGTAGTCGTCCACGGCCTGGAGCAGTATGGCGTGCATGCTTGTGCCCTCCTGCTCGGCACGCTGCTTGAGGGCTTCGGTCTGGTCGTCGCGCAGACGCAGGTTCATGGCCATACCAGAACGGTACCACCGAGTGGGGCCAGACCAGTACCAGCTAGATCGCCCGCACCCGCCCCGCCACCCACGCCCCCGCCAGCGCCACCGCGGCCATCGGGAGGAAGACCACCGCGAACGCGGCCGGGTGCGAGCCCGAGGCGGTCGACTCCACCGCGTCGTGGACGGCGCCCACCGCTCCCCCGCCGAGGGCCGCGAAGGCGGCGCCGCCCGCCGCGAGGAGGAGGACGTTGGCGAGGCCATCGGAGATCTGGAGGGCGGCGGAGTTGGCGCCGGCCTCCTCGGGGGCGGAGAGCTTGAGGAGGAGGACGCTGGTGGAGGCGATCACCATGCCCATGCCGAAGCAGCCGAAGGCCCAGGCGACGGCGACGGTCCAGACGGGGACCGCGTGGACGAGCACCGCCGGGGCGGCGGCTATCGCCGCGGCGACGAGGACCATGCCGCCGACCATCAGCCGTTCGCGGTGCGGTTCGAGGCGGGGGCGGGACTGGACGTACGAGCCCAGGGCCCAGGTGCCGCCGCCCGCGGCGAGGGAGAGGCCGGCGAGGGTCGGGGAGAGGCCGCGCTCGGTGACGAGCATCAGCGGGACGAACGATTCGGCGGCGATGAACGAACCGGCCGCCACCCCGCGCAGCAGCACCACCGCGGGCAGTCCGCGGGCCGCACGCCCGGTGCCCGGGGGCAGCAGGCCGCGGATCGCGGGGACGAGCAGGGCGATTCCGGCGGCGGCCGGCAGCAGGGAGAGCCAGTTCCGCTCCTGCCCGGCGTACTGGAGCAGTCCGGCGCCCAGCGAGATGCCCAGCGCGAGCAGGATGCGTCGGCGGTCGTACGGTTCCACCGGCGCCTCCGGGTCCGCCGGGCCCGAGGCCCTGAGCCGGATCGCGGGCAGCGCGAGCGCCAGCGGGAAGACGACCAGCACGGGGATGCCGACGAAGACCCAGCGCCAGCCCAGGTGCTCGGTCACGCTTCCGGAGGCCAGCGGCCCCACGACCGACGGGATCACCCAGCTCGCGGCGAAGGCGGCCATGATCGACGGGCGGAGGTGCTCCGGATAGGCCCGGCTGATCACCACGTACAGCGCGACGATCACCAGTCCGCCGCCCAGTCCCTGGACCGCTCGTCCGGCGATGAAGAGCCACATGCTCCCCGCCGTCCCGGACAGCAGGAGCCCCGCGCCGAAGGCGCTGATGCCGGTGGCCAGCGGGGCGAGCGGTCCGCGCCGGTCGGCCCACTGGCCGGAGAGCACCATGGCGAACAGGCTGGTGGTGAAGTACGCCGAGAAGGCGAAGGCGTACAGCGGGATGCCGTCGAGCTCCCGGGCGGCGACCGGCATCGCGGTCCCCACGGCGGTCGCCTCGAAGGCGATCAGGAAGACCACCGAGACGATGCCGACGCTGAGCGCCCGGTAGGTCCGCCCGAGAACCCCTTCGGCCGCCCCGGGGGGTACTGCGGAGTCTTCGAGCTGCGGCGCGACATCGGCGTCACGGGGTTCCAGGGCGGTCATGCGCTCAAGAGTAAGGGCCTAAAACGCGTGTGGGCCCTGTCGCGGGTCGCCTCCGTTCTCCGCCCTTGGTCGTAGGACCGCCGGGCCGGACATGAACGGCGTGTGTCAGTCGTATGGCACGGCGGCCCGCACCCTTGAGCCCCCACCCGCCACGGGCCTAACGTCGGGGCATCGCACCAGCGCAGGACCGTGTGCCCGAGAGGCTCAGGGGCTCGACTGCAACTCGAGTTACACCGGTTCGAATCCGGTCACGGTCTCCACGGACGAACCGCCCGCCCCCGCAGCCGGGGGCGGGCGGTTCGTCGTTCTCGCAGGTCAGGAGGTGGACACCGGGTCCGCCTCGCGGCTCTCCGCGAGGGTCTCCGGCCGGCTGCCGCGCGCCCTGCGCACCGCGTACGCGACGAGGACGACGGCCAGGCTGCCGAGGCTGGTGAAGAGCTGCGTGCGCTGGTCGGCGATCACGGCCATGGCCACCAGCACCGCCGCGAATCCGGCCATGACCACCCAGGTCAGATACGGGAAGAGCCACATGCGCAGGGTCAGCCGCTCGGGCGCCTCGCGCTCCAGCCTCCGCCGCATGCGCAGCTGGGACACCCCGATCATCAGGTACATGAAGATGGCGATCGCGCCCGAGGAGTTCACCAGGTAGGTGAAGACGGTGTCCGGGGAGAGATAGGCCAGCAGCACCGAGATCCAGCCGACCACGGTCCCGGCGAGGATCGCGCGGGCCGGGACCTGGCGCTTGTTGGTCGCCACCAGCCAGGTGGGGGCGTCGCCGTGGGTGGCGAGCGCGCGCAGCATCCGCGAGGAGACGTAGACCGAGGAGTTGAGCACGCTCAGGACGGCCGTGAGGATCACGACGTCCATCACGACGCCGGCGCCCGGCAGCCCGATGATCTTCCAGGCGGCGACGTACGGGCTGGCCAGGACCTTGGCGCTGTCCCAGGGCACGATCGTGACGACCAGGACGATGGAGCCGACGTAGAAGAGGATGATCCGCCAGATGATCCCGGTGGTGGCACGTGCCACCGAGCGTTCGGGCTCCTTGCTCTCGGCGGCGGCGATGGTGACGATCTCGGCCCCGCCGAAGGCGAAGATGACCACGACGATCGCCGAGAAGATCGCGGTGAACCCGTTGGGCGCGAAGCCGCCGTGGGCGGTGAGGTTGGAGAAGTCGAAGGAGGCGCCGGGCCAGGCGCCGAAGACGTAGAGTCCGCCGACGATCAGGAAGGCGACGATCGCGGCGACCTTCACCGAGGAGAACCAGAACTCGAACTCGCCGAAGGACTTCACGGAGAGCAGGTTGGTCGCGGTCATCACGACCATCAGGCCCATGGCGAGGACCCAGAGCGGCAGATCGAGCCAGGCGTGCAGGATCGCCGCGCCCGCGACGGCCTCCACGGCCACGATGATCACGTAGTAGTACCAGTACAGCCACCCGATGGTGAAGCCCGCCCACGGCCCGATCGCCGTGCGCGCGTAGTCGGCGAAGGAGCCGGCGGACGGCTTGGCCACGACCATCTCGCCGAGCATCCGCATGGTGCACAGCACGAGCGCGCCGGCCAGGCAGTAGGAGACGATCGCCGCCGGACCCGCGGTCTTGATGACCGAGCCGCTGCCCACGAACAGTCCGGCGCCGATCGCGCCGCCGATCGCGATCATCGACATGTGGCGGTTGCGCAGCGAGCGGCTGAGCGGCGGTTGCGGGCTCCGCGGTTCCTTCTGCGGTACGGGAGAAGACATGGCACAGCTCCAGTCGGGGGCAATGTCGTGCAAGGGGGGTGGGATCCCCTCGGGCGGGTGCGGGCACGCCGTCGGGAGGGCGGCGGCCCGGAAGGGGGTGCGGGCCGCCTGGAGGGGTCCGGCTCAGGTCCAGTCGCCCTCGCGACCGCCGCCGATCACCCAGCTGAGGGCGCGGAAGCGGCGCAGGGCCGTGAGGGCGTCGGGGGTGGTGACGCGGACGGTGCGGGGGCCGGACCGTTCGACTCCGGACAGGGCGCACGCGCGGTCCGCGAGGTGGGGACTGTCCACGTCGGTCTCCACCACGTGCGGCGCGGGGCGCCGGATGGGGCGGGGCGGGGGCGCCGCGAGCGCGGCGGCGGCCTCGCGGCGGATGTCGGCCGCCGTGACGGCCGGGGTGCGGCAGACGGCGGCGTGCCGGGAGATCGCACGCTTGACGGCGACGGTCCGGCAGCCGGGCGCGTAGGCCGCGGCCTCGCGGCAGGTGAGGTCGTCGCCGGTGACGAGGACGACCGGGACGCCGGCCTCGGCGGCGACCAGGGCGTTGAACGCGCCCTCGCTGACGGGTTCGCCGTCGATGCGGACGCCGGTGATGCTGTGCGAGAGGTAGGTGTGGGCGAGGACGCCCTCGTCGCCGGCGCCGGTGTGGTAGCCGACGAACGCCACCGCGTCGATGCCCTCCTCCAGGCCCTCCAGCATGCCGAGCGGCTTCTGCCGGCCGACGATCAGCACCGCGCGCGGGTCGAGTTCCTCGATGAGGACGTTGTCCATGCCGCAGTGGGCGTCGTTGACGACGATCTCGTCGGCGCCCGCCTCGGCGAACCCGGCGACGGCGGCGTTCACGTCCTGGGTGAGCAGCCGGCGGAACCGCTCGTAGCGCGGGGTTCCCGCGGCGACGTCGGCCGGCGAGACCGTTCCCGTCGCCCCTTCCATGTCGGCGGATATGAGGACACGTGTCACTCCGCCACCTCCTTCGTCGTTCCGTGCTCCGGGCCGTCCGCGCACAGGGCCACCAGGGCGTCGGCGTGGGCCAGGCCGCTCTCCTCGACGACCTCGCGCACGCTCTGGGCCTCGCGGATCAGGGCGAGCCGGACCTGTCCGGCCGCATTCGTGCGATAGCCGTACACAGCGGGCCTGGGCAGGGAATTGTAGGAGAAGTGCGACGAGAAGTAGTACGCCCCGGTGTCGTACAGCGCCACCACGTCTCCGGGCTCGATCACCGGGAGTTCGCGGGCGGTCGCGGTGAGGTCCCCGGCGAAGCAGCAGGGGCCCGCGATGTCGACGACCTCGGTGGGGCCCTCCTTGGGGCGGCCCGCTCCGTCGAGGACGCCGACGCGCAGGGGCCAGGACTCGGGCATGAACACGGTACGGGTGGCCACCTGGGCCCCCGCGTGGGTGACGGCGATCCGCCGGCCGCCGGCGGACTTGGTGTACTCCACGACCGAGCCGATGGTGCCGCTCTTCGCGAGCAGGGAGCGGCCGAACTCGGTGACGAGGGTGTAGCGGCCGTCGAAGAGCCCGGGGACGGCGGCGCGCAGCGCGGCGACGTAGTCGGCGTAGGTGGGGCGGTCGTCGTCGTCGGTGAAGTTGACCGGCAGGCCGCCGCCGATGTCCAGGCCGGTGATCCGGGCGTGCCCCAGCCGTCCGTTGACGCGCTCGGCGAGGTCGTACGCGGCGCCGATGCCCTGGGCGATCAGCGGGAGCGGGCAGCCCTGCGAGCCGACGTGGGCGTGCAGCCGGTTGAGCCACCGGTGCCGTACGAAGGCGTCGATCACGGCGTCCTCGGCCCCGGGGTCGCGCAGCGCGACGCCGAACTTGCTCGTCGCCGTGGCCGTGCTCATCGCCCCGATGGCACCCGCGCCGACCTGGGGGTTGACGCGCAGTCCGATGGGGCCGGACGGTTCGCGGCCGGCGAGCAGGCGGTCGACGCGCTCCAGCTCCTGGAAGTTGTCCAGGTTGATCGCGATGCCGTGCTCCAGGGCGAACTCCAGCTCCTCGACGGTCTTCGCGGGGCTGTCGAAGACCAGCCGGTCCGGGGTGAAGCCGGCCGCCAGCGCCTGCTCCAGTTCGCCGGGCGAGGCCACCTCGCAGCCCATGCCGGCCTCGGCGAGCAGCCGCAGGACCGGCACCAGTCCGCAGGCCTTGGCGGCGAAGGTGTGCTGGACGGTGGCCGGCCCCTCGAACGCCTCGTTCAGCGCGTCGACGGCCGCCAGGACGCCGTCGACGTCGAGCAGTCCGACGAGGGGCGCGCCGGGACCGAGCAGTCCCTCCCCGACCGCGCGGGCGAGGGCCGCGTCACGGGCGCGCTCGCGCGGGGAGACCGAAGGGGAAGACACCTGAACCACACTCCTGAGTACCGGGGCCGCTCCTGCACCGCCGTGCGTCCGGCGGCGGGGGGATGTGCTCAGCTTCGGTGCGGAAGGCCCGGCCTGTCTTCGTCGGCCACGACCAGGCCCGGAGGATTCCTTTGTGCCGTTGGACAACCAAGTGATCAGGATTCGGTCGGGCGGCGGGCCAGGCGCAGGCCCAGGTCGGCCAGGAGCCGTACGGCCGGGTCGGACAGGTCCACGCCGAACAGCTCGCGCGCCCGGCGCAGCCGGTACCGCAGGGTGTTGGGGTGCACGGTGAGCCGCCGGGCGGCCCCGGCCGTGTCACCGAAGGCGTCGAGATAGGCCGCGACGGACTCGCCGAACGACGAGCCGTGCGCCGCGTCGTGCGCCAGCATCGCGTGCACCGGCCCCTCCACCCGTGCCCACAGCGGCTCCACCCGGTCGAGCAGCCGCAGCACCGTCGCCTCGGCCGCCACCTCCTCGTACGAGGCCACCGCCGATCCGGTCCCCGGACGGCGCCCGGCCCGATCCCGCAGGACCCGCACCACCAGCTCCGCCGCCTCGCGGGAGCCGGGCAGGCCCGCCACGTCCGCCACCACCGGTCCGGCCCCGGCGAGGACCGCTCCGCGCGGCACCGAACGGGCCGTCGCCAGCAGCGTGCGCGCGGGGTCCGCCTCGCCGTCCGCGGCCGGCACCAGCACGTACAGCCGCCGTCCCGAGCGGGCGGTCACACAGCCGGGGCGGTAGGCGGCGGCCTGGAGCGCGAGCACGTCGAGCACCCGGTCCCCCGGGGCCTCGGGGACCGTCTCCTCCCCCGGCGGCCCGGGGTGGGCCTCCGCGACCATCACCGCGTACGGCCGGCCCCGGACGATCCCGGCGTCGTGGGCCGCACGGGTGCTGCCGGCCAGCAGCGCGTGCACGGTCTCCTCGCGTGCGCGGGCCGCGGCCCGGCCCCAGGTCCGGTGGTGCGACAGATGGGGGACGGCGGCGCGCGCGGCCGTGCGCAGGGCGGCCGCCGCGTCCCCGGCCAGCGGCCGTCCGTCGGCGGCGGCCCAGATCGAGCCGAGAACCTCGGAGCCGTGCCGCACCGCGACCGCCAGCCGTTCGGCGTAGCGGTCGTCGGCGGGCAGGCGCACCACGTCGTCGGTGTTCCACAGGGTCCGGAAGAAGCCGCTCTCGCGGAGTTCGACGACCCGCCAGCGGGGCACCTCCTGGCCGAGGATCGTCAGCCGGCGCATCGGGTCGGGTTCGTGGTCCATGCGCGAGTACGCCAGCACGCGGGACTGCGGGTCCTCGATCGTGATCGCTCCCCCGACGAGGTCGGCCACGGTGTTGGCCAGGCCCGGCAGATCGCCCAGCCGCAGTCCGGCCACCCCGGCCGCGTCGCCGGAGCGGTCCGGGAGGCTGTGCACCAGGGCCGTCCGCAACTGGCCGAGCAGTTCGGTCCAGCCCTGTCCGGGCCGCAGGGTCAGCAGGGCGGTGCGCCCCCGCTCCGCCGCCTCCACGAGCGAGGCCCGGGGCCCCCGGCCGCCGCGCCGCACGACCACGGCCGCCGCCCCCGCCCGGTCCGCGGCGCGCAGTACGTCGGCGGCTTCCGGCGACCCGGCCTCGACGCCCACGGCCAGCAGGACCAGTCCGGTGGCCGCCCAGGAGTCCTCGTCCCGGTCCTCCCCGGCGTCGTGCAGCACCACGTCCAGGGCGGGCACGGCGGTGGTGAGCGGGGCCGCGACGACGTCGAGCGTGCCCGGGGCGATCAGGGCGAGGAGCTGGGCCAGGGTCGCCCCCTGGCCCGGACCCTCCGTTGCGCGGATGTGCATGCTCCCATCATCGCCGCACGGGCGACGGTGCGGCGATGACGGGGAACGTCAGGCCTTGGGCGTCGCGACCGCCGCCTGCGGGCGGATCGGGAGGCGGTTGACCGGGCGGCCGGTGGCGGCGCGGACGGCCGCCGCGACCGCAGCGGGCGAGGTGACGACGGGGACGGCGGAGGCGGGTTTGGCGCCGAAGGGGGCGACCACGTCGCGTTCCTCGACCAGCTTGACGATGCGGATCTCGGGGACGTCCAGGGAGGTCGGCAGCGCGTAGCCCGTCAGGTCCGGGTGGCGGACCAGGCCGCGGGCGGTGCGCAGGTTCTCCGTCAGTGCCGCGCCGATGCCCTGGGTGACGCCGGCCTCGATGCGGGCGGCCAGCTGGGCGGGGTTGAGGATCCTCCCGACGTCCTGGGCCAGGGCCATCTCGACGACCCGGACGGAGCCGATCTCGACGTCGACGTCCACGACCGCGCGGACCGCGCAGAACGCCAGGCCGACGAAGGCGTCGCCCTGGCCGGACTCGTCCAGCGGTTCGGTGGGGTGCGGGCGGCACTGGGCGGTGGCCCAGAGCTCCTTGCCGTCCATCGCCTCGGTGACGGTGGTGGAGAGCACCCCGTCGTACGAGGTGATCTTGCCGTCGGCGATCTGGAGCAGTTCGGTGGACATGCCGAACTTGTGGGCCAGCGGCTGGAGCAGCTGGGTGCGGACCATCTTCGCGGCGCGTTCGACCGCACCGGCGGAGACCCAGGTGTGGCGGCCGTGCGTCGCCGGGCCGGCCGGGGGCTGGTCGGTGTCGACGGAGGCGACGTGCACCTCCTCGATGCCCAGGGTCTCCTGGACCACCTGGCGGGCCAGGGTGGAGAAGCCCTGTCCGGTCTCGACGGCGGCGCAGATGACCGTGGCGACGCCGTCGTGGACCCGGACCGTGGCGGTGGAGACCTCGTCGGCGCCCTCGGCCCCGAGCATGTGGACCATGCCCAGCGCGTAGCCGACGCCGCGCCGCACGGCGCCGGGTTCGCCCGCGCCCTCGGGTCCGCCGGGCAGCAGCCAGTCGTCCTCCGGGGAGTCCTTGGGGAGCGCGGGCAGCGGGGCCTCGCTCACGGCGCGCAGCAGTTCGGCGACGGGGGCCGGGCAGGTGACCGTCTGGCCGGTGGGCAGGATGTCGCCGGTGGCCAGGACGTTGCGCAGCCTCAGCTCGGCCGGGTCGATGCCCAGCTTGGCCGCCAGCTTGTCCATCTGGCCCTCGTAGGCGGCGCAGACCTGCATCGCGCCCTCGCCCCGGACATGGCCGGAGGGCGGGTTGTTCGTCCGGACGGCCCAGCCCTCGATGAAGGCGTGCGGGACGACGTACGGACCGCAGGCGAAGGCGACGGCGGCGGCCAGGGACTCCGAGGAGGCGTCCGCGTAGGCGCCCGCGTCCAGCAGGATCTGGGCCTCGACCTTGACGAGCCGGCCCTCGGCGTCCGCGTGGTGGCGGTAGCGCAGCAGGGTGGGGTGGCGGTGGGCGTGGCCGAGGAAGGACTCCTCGCGGGTGGCGGCCAGTTTGACCGGGCAGCCGGTGCGCAGGGCGAGCAGGCCGAGCGGGAGCTGGAAGCCGGGGTCCTCGCGGTCGCCGGTCGCGCCGGGCACCCCGGTGACGACGATCTTCACCCGGTCCGGTTCGAGGCCGAAGCAGGCGGCGGCCAGGTCCCGGTCGGTGTGCGGGTCGGTGGAGGCGGTGTAGATCTCCACGCCGCCGTCGGGGCGGGGCACGGCGAGCCCGGCCTCGGCGCCGATGGGCGCGGGGTCCTGGCGGCCGATCCGGTACAGCCCCTCGACGACGACCTCGCCGGTGGCCTCCGGATCGCCGTAGCGCAGCGGGATGTGGCGGATCAGATTGCCGTCGGGGTGCAGCGGCTCGGCGGCGAACGCCTTCTCCGGGTCGGTGACCGGTTCCAGCACCTCGTACTCGACGGCGATCGCGGCGGCGGCCAGCCGGGCGGTGTCGGGGTGGTCGGCGGCGACCGCGGCGATCGGCTCGCCGTGGTGGCGGACGAGGTCGGAGGCGAAGACCGGGCGGTCGGCGACGCGGCGCCCGTAGGAGCCGTCGCCGGGGACGTCCTCGTGCGTGACGACGGCGCGCACCCCGGGCATCCGCAGGGCGCCGGAGGTGTCGACGGACAGGATGCGGGCGTGCGGGTGCGGGGAGCGCAGCACGGCCGCCCAGAGCAGTCCCTCGGCCCACAGATCGGCGGCGTACGGGAAGGTGCCCTCGGTCTTGGGGCGGGCGTCGGCGTGCGGCAGCGAGGCGCCGATGCCGAGCCGGGGGCGTTCGGGGGCCGGGCTTCCGGCACCGTCCAGTGCCGGGATGCTGATCGCCGTGTGGGTCGCGCCCGCCGCGGTGGCCGCGTCGTTGCTCACGCCATGCCTCCGTCCTGGAGATGGGCCTGCACACTACCCGCGCCGGGGGGCGCCTGGTGCGGGATGCGGGCCTCGTCCTGACCGGCGGCCTCCTGTGCGGCGGCCGCCTCGGCCGCGGCCTCGCGGCCGGCGATGACCTCGTTGACGGCGTCGAGGACGCCCCGGTAGCCGGAGCAGCGGCAGAGGTTGCCGCAGAGCGCCTGGCGGGTCTCCAGCTCGCTGGGGGCGTGGTTGCCCTCCAGCAGGTCGTGGACAGTCATGGCCATGCCCGGGATGCAGAAGCCGCACTGGACGGCCCCGCACGCGGCCAGCGCCCGCTGGACGTCGGAGGGTTCGCCGTCGACGGCGAGGCCCTCGACGGTGCGGACCTCGCTGCCCTCGGCGGTGGCCGCGGGGACCAGGCAGGAGGCGACGAGGCGCCCGTCGACCTGGACGTTGCAGGCCCCGCACTCGCCCTGGGAGCAGCCGTCCTTCGCCCCAGCGAGGCCAAGGCGCTCGCGCAGCACGTAGAGCAGCGACTCGCCGATCCAGGCGTCGGTGACCGGCCGGTCGGCGCCGTTGACGTGGAGGACGTAGGAGACGGCCGGGTGCTCGCTGGGCAGATCGGGGGACGCGGCGAGGGGGGCGTCCGCTCCGGGCGCGTCCTGCGGTGCCGGGGCCCCGTCGGTCTCCGGAAGGGCGGTCGCGTCGGCGGCGGTGTCCGTCTCGGGCGCGGGGTCCGTCTCCGGGGCGGGTACGGGCCCTTCGGGGGTCCGCTCCGTGTCCTCGGCCCGTGACTGCTCCGGTACGGGGGGCTCCTCGTCGGCGGGCGCGTGCCCACCGGAGGCGGCGGCGGACTCGGCGGGCTCGGGCGTCTGCTCCGGTTCCGGGCCGTCCGCCGGGAGGCCGTCCGCCTCGGCGGGGGCGGACTCCGCCTCGGCGGCGGGGTCGTCGGCCGGGGCGTGCGCGGGCTCCGGTTCCGGTTCGGGCTGCGTGGCCCACGGGGCGGGGGCGCCGCCGGGCAGGGTGGCCGGCGGGGTGCGGTCCGCGTACCAGTCGGCGGCCAGCGCGGAGGCCGAGAACTCCCCGGACTCCTCGGGGAGGTCCCCGTTCGCGACCGGGATCGTCCACTGGCCGGTGTGGCCGGCGGGTTCGGCCGGTCCGCCGGCCTCGGCGAAGTTCCAGTGGGCGGTGGCGCCGGGGTCGTCGGCGTACCGCTCGGGCTCCTGCGCGGGCTGCGGGTAGCCGTACGCGGGCTGCTGCCGGTTCTGCTGGTTCGGGTCCGGCCAGTGCACCGGGGCGGGCGCGGGCTCCGTGCCGGGCTCCGGCTGCGGGGCGGGCCAGCCGCCGGTGGCCGGGTCGACGCCGGGCGCGGGGGTCAGCGGCAGGATCATCGGAGGCACATAGCCCTGGCCGGGCGCGGCCAGCGGGATGTTCGCCAGGTCCTCGGGCGGCAGCTGGACGAACGCGGTCGCGTCGGCGTCGTACTCGCCGTGCGCGGTCGGCTCCCAGCCCCCGTGCCCCTGTGCGGCGCGGTCCTCGTTGCTCACGACAGTGCCCTCCCCAGCGCGCGTCGGGCCAGTGCGGCGACGGTGCGCCGCAGGTGCAGTACGGCCGGGGGCAGGGGTGGTGCCTCTCCCCCGTCGGCGGGCGGCGCCTGGTCCGGGATGCAGGCCGCGGCGACGTACTCGCCGAAGGCGGCCAGCGCGTCGGCGGCCAGGGCCCGTTCGCCGTCCCAGTCGATCAGCGAGGCGATCCAGCGTTCCGCCTCCAGCGGGCGCAGCGGCATCGGCGCGATGGCGCCGACCGCGCAGCGCACCCCGCGCCGGGCCGGGTCGAGGACGATCGCGACGGAGGCGGTGGCGCGGCCGGGGCCGGTGCGGCCGGTGGCCTTGAGGAAGACCTGCGGGGCGTGCAGGAGCGGCACCCGGACGAAGCCGATCAGCTCGGCGGGCTGGAGCATCTCGCGGCCGGCGAGCAGATGGGAGACCGGGATCTCGCGGCGGGCGCCGCCGGGGCCGGCGATGACCAGCTCGGCCTCCAGGGCGGCCAGCACGGGCAGGGCGTCGCCGGTCGGGGCCGCGGTGGCGATGTTGCCGCCGAGCGTGCCGGCGTTGCGGATCTGCGGGGGGCCCGCGGCGCGCGCGGAGGCGGCGAGCGCGGGGATGAGGGCGGCGAAATCGGGCCGTCCCATGCGTGCGTGGGTGAGACCGGCGCCCAGCAGGGCGTGGCCGTCCTGGTAGTGCCAGCCGCGCAGCTCGCTGATCCGGCCGAGGCCGACGAGCCCGGAGGGGCGCAGGAGCCCCTTGTTGACGGCGGCCATCAGGTCCGTTCCGCCTGCCACGGGGACGGCCATGGGCATGGCGCCGAGGGCCGCCACGGCCTCGTCCAGCGAGGCAGGCAGCATGACGGACTGCGTCGCCTGCGGTGCGTGCATGGTCAACCCAGCTGCCCCTTCCCGGTGTCCCGGCTGTCCCGCCTGTTTCGCCGTACGGTACGTGCTCGAAGCCCGGACGTGGCAACTCTGGCACATCTTCGGACCGGGCCGACGCGAGGGTCCACGAAGGGAGCATCCGTCCCTGACCAGGGGGATGGTCCGCTTTCACCCAGATTCGGAGCAGATGGTGAATTGCCACTCCTGGGCGGTCTTGTACGACTTATACGGGGACATGTGCCGACCGGTGCGCGGGGCCCGCACGGGCGGCGGTCACGCCGGAAACGGCACCGCCGCCCCCGTCGCGGGGACGGGGACGGCGGCAACCGGAGGGCGGGCGGACTCACACGTTCGGGGGTGCTCCCTCGATCGGGCGGCCGAGGATCCCGGGGCGCTTCTGCCACGGCAGCGGCCCGGCCGGCGGCCGGTACTCGACCCCCAGCGCGTCCAGGCGCGCATAATGCCCGGCCATCCGGCGCTCGAACTCCGCGAAGTCCCGTTCGTCCGGGGCCGGCAGGGCCGACCAGGCCACCTCGGCGAAGGCCGCCAGGCGCGGGAAGACCTGGTAGTCGACGCGGGAGCGGTTCTGCATGACCTCGGTCCACACATTGGCCTGGGTGCCCAGGACGTGCCGGGCCGCCTCGGGCGACAGCGTCGGCGGAACCGGTTCGAAGCGGTAGACGTCCTCCAGCGTGCGGACGTAGCCGATGGGCATCGGCTCGTCGGGGCCGCCGTGCTGACGGTGGTCCAGATAGACCTGCTGCTCCGGGCACATCACCACGTCGTGCCCGGCCTCCGCGGCGGCGACCCCGCCCCGGTAGCCGCGCCACGAGGAGACGGCGGCGCCCTCGGCGAGACCGCCCTCCAGGATCTCGTCCCAGCCGATGAGGCGGCGGCCGCGCGCGGTCAGCCAGGCGTCGAAGTGCCGGATGATCCAGGACTGGAGCTCGTTCTCGTCGGCGAGGCCGAGCTCCTCGATGCGTGCCTGCGCGGTCGGGGACTGCTTCCACTGGTCCTTGGGGCATTCGTCGCCGCCGACGTGGACGAACGGCGAGACGTCCGCCGGGAACAGCTCCAGCAGTTCCTCGAAGACGCCCTCGTAGAAGCGCAGGACGGTGTCCGTGGGGGCGAGCACGTTCGGAGTGACGCCCCAGTCGTCCCAGACGGTCAGCGCCGAGGTGTCGACCACATCGGTGTTGCCCAGCTCCGGGTAGGCGGTGATGGCGGCCTGCGAGTGGCCCGGGATGTCGATCTCGGGCACCACCCGGATGTGCCGGGCGGCGGCGTAGGCGACGATCTCGCGGATGTCGTCCTGGGTGTAGAAGCCGCCGTACGGCGTCTCGTCCCACAGCTCGGAGGCGCGGTGGCCGTACTTGGTACGGGCCCGCCAGGCGCCGACCTCGGTCAGCCGGGGGTGGCGCTTGATCTCGACGCGCCAGCCCTGGTCGTCGCTGAGGTGGAAGTGGAAGACGTTGAGCTTGTGGGCGGCCATCAGGTCGAGGTAGCGCAGGACATCGGCCTTGGGCATGAAGTGCCGGGCCACGTCCAGCATGAGGCCGCGCCAGCCGAAGCGGGGGCGGTCCTCGATCGTGCAGGCCGGGACGGTCCAGACCCGGTCCGGGTCCACCGGTGCGCGTCGGAAGGCGTCCGGGCCGAGCAGCTGGCGGAGCGTCTGGACGCCCCAGTGCAGCCCGGCGGGGGCGGCGGCGGTCAGCGTGACGCCGTCCGGGTCCGCCGCGAGCCGGTAGCCCTCCTCGCCCAGGGCATCGGCGGTGTCCGCGTCGAGGCGGAGCCGGACGGCGGGGCCGGAGGCACCGGGGGCGAGGGGCAGCCCGGTGGCCGCGCCGATGGTGGAGCGCAGCAGCGAGGCGACGCCCCCGGTGCCCTCCGGCGCGTCGAGCACGGTGTCCCGGTCCAGGACGAATCCGGCCGTGCCGGCGGGGTAGGCGGCGCTCAGGGGCGCCGGGATCGGATGCACCATGTCAGTCCTTAACCGCTCCGCCCAGTCCGGAGACCAGGCGTCGCTGTACGAGTACGAAGAAGACCAGCACGGGGACGGTCATCACCGTCGAGGCTGCCATGATCCCGCCCCAGTCGTTCTCATCGGGTTTGAAGAAGACCAGCAACGCCATCGGCAACGTCGACCGTGAGGTGTCGCTGATGATGAACGACTTCGCGAAGAGGAAGTCGTTCCAGGTGGAGATGAACGAGAAGACGCTCGTCGCCACCAGTCCGGGCAGAACCAGGGGGAAGAGGATCTGCCACAGGAAGCGGGTGCGGCTCGCCCCGTCGATGTACGCCGCCTCCTCCAGCGCCTCCGGGACGGCCGCGACGAAGCCGCGCAGCATCCAGATCGCGAAGGGCAGCGAGAGGGCCAGATGCGGCAGGATCAGCGAGCCGAGGGTGTTCAGCTGGCCGAGGTCCCGCATCAGGAAGAACAGCGGGATGGTCAGCGCCTCGACCGGCACCATCTGCGCGATCAGGAACATGATGAGCAGCGTGGTCCGGAAGCGGAACCGGAACCGGGTCACCGCCGTCGCCGCGAGGAAGGCGATCACCGCGGAGGCGACGACGACCGTGCCGGCGACGATCAGGCTGTTGACGAAGTAGCGGCCGAACTCCTCCTGCTGGAAGACCCGGCGGAAGGAGTCCAGGGACGGGGAGAGCGTCCACGGCCTGGGGTGGGCGGACTGGACCTCGCCGGCCGGTTTGAGGGCCGAGAGCACCATCCAGTAGAGCGGGAAGGCGACGAGGGCGGCGATCAGGAGCGCGGCGGCCTCGGCGGCCAGCCGGCCGGGCCTGCGCACCCGCAGGGCTTCGGGCAGCTTCACAGTGCCTCCCCCTGACGCCGCATCAGGCGCAGGTACACCAGCGTGACGGCCAGCAGGATCACCAGCATCACGACGCCGATCGCCGAGCCGAGGGAGTACTGCGAGGACGCGAACGCCTTCTGGTACGCGTACACGTTGAGCACCAGGTTCTGGCCGGCGATGCCGCCGCCGTTCGTCATCACGTAGATCTGGGTGAAGACCTTGAAGTCCCAGATCACCGACTGGATGGTGACGACGACCAGGATCGGCCGCAGCATCGGGGCCATGACCGAGCGCCAGATCCGCCACTGCGAGGCCCCGTCCAGCGCGGCCGCCTCCAGCACCTCGGAGGGGATCGCCCGGATGCCCGCGTACACGGTCACCATCACGAACGGGAACGAGCACCACAGCACTTCGAGGAGCACCAGCGCGAAGGCGCTGTAGCGCCCGTACGTCCAGGAGTGGTCGCCGAGTCCGAGGACGCGGTTGACGGGGCCGAAGTCCGCGTCGAAGAGGAACACCCAGACGGTGGAACCGGTGATCGCGGGGGTCGCCCAGGCGCCGAGCGCGGCCAGGGTGAGGGCGAGCCGGGGCACCGCCCGCACCCGGGTCAGCAGGACGGCCAGGGCGCAGCCGGTGAGCAGGGTGGCCAGCACGCAGGCGGCGGCGAAGACCACGGTGGCGAGGAGCACCTGCCAGAACTGGCTGTCGCCGAAGAGTTCCGCGTAGTTGCCCAGCCCCTGGAAGGTGGCCGGTTCGCCGCCGCTGACCTGGGCCTGGGTGTACTCCAGGACGGAGATCAGGCCGAGTTGGTAGATGGGGTAGACCAGCAGCGCGCCCAGCAGGGCGAGCGCGGGCAGCAGATAGAGCCAGGGGGTCCACCCCGGCCGCCCGGCCGGGGAGGCCGGGCGGCGCCGGCGCGGGCGCGGAGGGGGGCCGTCCGGGCCGGTCGCGGGGGGCGCCTGGTACGCCGTGCTGTTCGCCGTCATCGTCAGCCCGCGTCGGCGAACGCCGCGTCCATCTTCTTCGCGGCGGCGTCGGAGGCGGCGGCGACGTCCTTGCGGCCGCTGACGATCTCCTGGAACATCGTCGGCAGGATCAGCGAGGAGTCGATCTGCCCCCAGGCCGGTGAGGCGGGGACGAACCTGGCGCCGGCGCCGAGCGTCTCGACGAACGGTGCGACGAACGGCTCGCGCTTGGCCGCGTCGTCCCGGACGTCCTTGTACGTGGGCAGGAAGCCCATCGCGTCGAACATCTTCGCCTGGGTGGCCTTGCCGGTCAGTTCCTTCATCAGGCCGACGGCGAGCGTGCGGTGGGCGGAGCTCTTCAGGACGCCGATGTTGTTGCCGCCCGCGAAGGCCGGGGCGATGGAGCCCTCCGTCACGCCGGGCAGCGGGACGACGGCGTACTTCCCCTTGACGCTTCCGGCCTCGACGGCGGCGTGGCTGAAGTCGCCGCCGATGGCCATGGCGGCCTTTCCGGAGGCGAAGGCCGTGACGGTCGCGTTGCCGCCCATGGCCGCGCACTTGGCGGCGGGGCAGTTGGTGTCGCCGAAGAGCGAGGTGTAGGCCTCGATGCCCTTGCGGGCCTTCTCGCTGTTGATGGCGGCCTTGTACGTGCTGCCGCTCGCGTCGGCGAGTTCGCCGCCGTGGGCCCAGATGAAGGGCATCGCGCCGTAGGTGTAGGCGCCGCCGACCGCGAGACCGTAGAGGCCGGGCTTCTTCTTGTGGATCTTCCTGGCGGTGGAGACGAGTTCGGCCTGGGACTTCGGCGGCTGTATGCCCAGGTCGGCGAAGACGTCGGTGCGGTAGTAGAGGGCGCGGACGCCGACGAAGAGCGGGGCGCCGTAGACCTTCCCGTCGACGGTGACGGACTGCTTGGCGGCCGGGTCGGTGTCCTTGGCCTCGTCCCAGGCGGCGAACTCGGTGCTGACGTCGGCCAGTCCGCCGTCCTTGACGTAGCCGGCGGTGTCGGTGTTGCCGTACTCGATGAGGTCGGGGGCGCTCTTGGGGTCGTTGAACGCGGCCTTGACGCGCTGGGCGCGGGTCTCGACCGGGATGTACTCGATCTCGACCTTCGTGCCCTCGTGCTTCTTCCCGAAGGCGTCGACGGCGGCGTCGACGACCTTCTCCTTGGGCTTGTTGCCGACCTCCTGGAAGAGCCAGACACGCAGTGTGCCGGACTTCTCGTCCTTGTCCGCGCTGTTGTCGGAGGTCTGCGGCGCGCAGGCGGTGGCGGTGAGCCCCGCCAGGACGAGGGCCGCGACCGGGGCGGCCGTTCGGGCAGAAATCTTCATCCGGAACCCCTACCGGTAGGCGTTGCAGCATGTGCAACGCATGTTTCGTTCTGCACAACAGGCAGGAGACTAGGTCCGGACCACCAGGGGGACAAGTGGTCTCGACCACTTCGTGACCCGGGCGGCCCGCGACACGAAGAGGCCCCCGGGGCACGTCGTCGCGTGCCCCGGGGGCCTCCCGGGGGGTTCGTTGGTGCGGCCGGGCTACTTGTCCTTGCCGCCCTTGCCCTTGTCCTTGTCGCCGCCGGCGCCCATGGACTCGTAGATCTCCTTGCACATGGGACACACCGGGTACTTCTTGGGGTCGCGCCCCGGTACCCAGACCTTGCCGCACAGTGCCACCACGGGGGTGCCCTCCAGGGCACTCGCCATGATCTTGTCCTTCTGGACGTAATGGGCGTAGCGCTCGTGGTCGCCGTCGCCGTTCGACACCTGCGGCGTCGGCTCCACGAGGGTTCCGGTACCTGCCCCGCGCTCGGGCTCAAGAGTGCTCATAAACGCCAAGCGTACTGAAAGCCCGGCCATCAGTTCAGCGAAGGGTCGTCCGGATACGTGGCGATCATGGCCAGTTCGCTGCGCTGACGGCGCAGGACCGCCCGCCAGAGGCTCTCCGGACGGGGCGAGGAGACGTCGCCCGGTTCGGACTCCACGACGTACCAGGCGCCCTCGGACAGTTCCGACTCCAACTGGCCGGGCCCCCAGCCCGCGTAGCCCGCGAAGATCCGCAGCGAGCCGAGGGCCGCCGCCAGCAGCTCCGGCGGGGCCTCCAGGTCGACCAGGCCGATCGCCCCGTGGACCCGGCGCCAGCCCAGCGGGCCCTCGTCGCCGGGGATCACCGCGACGCCCAGCGCGGAGTCCAGCGAGACCGGCCCGCCCTGGAAGACGACCTCCGGCTCACCGGTGAGCCCGGCCCAGGAGGCGAGGATGTCGACGACGCCGACCGGGGTCGGCCGGTTCAGCACCACACCGAGCGAGCCCTCCTCGTCGTGGTCGAGGAGGAGCACCACCGCACGGTCGAAATTCGGGTCGGCGAGGGCGGGTGTGGCCACGAGCAGTCGCCCTGTGAGCGAGGACACCTCCGTCATGGCAGAAATGATCCCGCATCTTCGGCCTCCGCGGGGGCCAAGTAGCCCCCCGGTCGCACTCCGTGCCCGAGCGCAGCTCAGGGCGCACGGGGGCACGAGGAGCGCACGGCCGGGCCGCCGATCCGGACGGTGACCCTCCGCAAGATCGGGAGAGCACAGCGTGTTGTGGCGGATTCATGACGTTCGTGCACCCCCCGTTCCCTTACGGAAGGGGGGTGGGGGGCCATTACCCTTTCGGTTGGCCCCCCTGCCCGACCACTCCGGAACGCGAGATTCATGACCGGCACAGACGATGTCCTGCTTGTCCACGGCGGAACCCCGCTGGAGGGCGAGATCCGCGTCCGAGGCGCCAAGAACCTGGTGCCGAAGGCAATGGTCGCCGCGCTGCTGGGCAGCGGGCCCAGCCGGCTGCGCAACGTGCCCGACATCCGCGACGTGCGGGTGGTCCGGGGGCTGCTCCAGCTGCACGGCGTGACGGTCCGTCCGGGCGACGAACCCGGCGAGCTGGTCCTCGACCCCACTCACGTCGAGAGCGCCAACGTCGCCGACATCGACGCCCACGCGGGCTCCTCGCGCATCCCGATCCTCTTCTGCGGCCCGCTGCTGCACCGGCTGGGCCACGCCTTCATCCCCGGCCTCGGCGGCTGCGACATCGGCGGCCGGCCGATCGACTTCCACTTCGACGTGCTGCGGCGCTTCGGCGCGACGATCGAGAAGCGGGCCGACGGACAGTACCTGGAGGCCCCGCAGCGGCTGCGCGGCACCAAGATCCGGCTGCCGTACCCCTCGGTCGGCTCCACCGAGCAGGTGCTGCTGACCGCGGTGCTCGCCGAGGGCGTCACCGAGCTGTCCAACGCGGCCGTGGAGCCCGAGATCGAGGACCTGATCTGCGTGCTGCAGAAAATGGGCGCGATCATCTCCATGGACACCGACCGGACCATCCGCATCACCGGTGTGGACCGGCTCGACGGCTATACGCACCGGGCCCTCCCGGACCGCCTGGAGGCCGCCTCCTGGGCCTCGGCCGCCCTGGCGACCGAGGGCAACATCTACGTCCGCGGCGCCCAGCAGCGCTCGATGATGACGTTCCTGAACACCTACCGGAAGGTGGGCGGGGCCTTCGAGATCGACGACGAGGGCATCCGCTTCTGGCACCCGGGCGGCGCGCTCAACGCCATCGCGCTGGAGACGGACGTGCACCCCGGCTTCCAGACCGACTGGCAGCAGCCGCTGGTGGTGGCGCTGACGCAGGCCGCGGGCCTCTCGATCGTGCACGAGACGGTGTACGAGTCGCGGCTCGGCTTCACCTCGGCGCTCAACCAGATGGGCGCGCACATCCAGCTCTACCGCGAGTGCCTGGGCGGCTCGGACTGCCGCTTCGGCCAGCGCAACTTCCTGCACTCCGCGGTCGTCTCCGGGCCGACGAAGCTCCAGGGCGCGGACCTGGTCATCCCGGACCTGCGCGGCGGCTTCTCGTACCTGATCGCGGCCCTGGCGGCGCAGGGGACCTCCCGGGTGCACGGGATCGACCTGATCAACCGCGGCTACGAGAACTTCATGGAGAAGCTGGAGAAGCTCGGGGCGAAGGTCGAGCTGCCGGGCGGCTCGCTGGTCTGAGCACCGGCCGCGCACGGGCCTGGAAAGGCCTGTGCGGGCCGAACGCCGAAGGGCGGTCACCCTGGTCGGGGTGACCGCCCTTCGTCCTGCTCAGGGGGTGTTACTTCCCCTTGGCGGCTTCCTTGAGCTTGGAGCCCGCGGAGACCTTCACGCTGTAGCCGGCCGGGATGTTGATCGGGTCGCCGGTCTGCGGGTTACGAGCGGTGCGAGCGGCACGGTGGGTGCGCTCGAAGGTCAGGAAACCGGGGATGGTGACCTTCTCGTCGCCCTTGGCGACGACCTCACCGACGGTCTCGGCGAGCGCGGCCAGCACGGCGTCGGCGTCCTTGCGAGTCACCTCGGCGCGGTCGGCCAGGGCGGCCACCAGCTCACTGCGGTTCATGTTGTTACTCCCGTGTTCTTCTTGCCTGTGAGGCGTGAGATCCAAGCCGATGCTGCCAGGGCCCTCGGACAGTCCCCGGACCCGGGTCCGTTTTTTCAGACCTTCGCGCCCCGTGGGGTCTCCCCCGGACGAAGCCTTGGGAAAGCATCCTGCCCCCACCTGCGGCGGGAAAGCCAATCCGGCACCCTCAGGAGCCGCCCGAAAACCACCATCGCCTCGTCATGGTGACGTTCCGTCGACTCCCCGAAAGCGGTCCGCACCTGTCATGCGGGGCTCTGCGGGACGCGTCGCCCGCCCACCCTAAAGGGGCGTTTGGGGCGCCGCGACACGCGACGCGCCGTACGTCAGGCGGACGTGGGCCCCGTCACAGCGGCACCCGCGGCCTTCGCCGCGTCCCGCACCGCGCCCGCGACCGCTCCGGCGACCTTGTCGTTGAAGACCGAGGGGATGATGTAGTTCGCGTTGACCTCGTCCTCGGCGACCACTCCGGCGAGTGCACGCGCGGCGGCGAGCATCATCTCCGTGTTGACGGTCCGGGACTGGGCGTCGAGCAGACCGCGGAAGACACCCGGGAAGACCAGCACGTTGTTGATCTGGTTGGGGAAGTCCGAGCGACCGGTGGCGACCACCGCGGCGGTCCGGCGGGCGATCGCCGGGTCGACCTCGGGGTCCGGGTTCGCGAGCGCGAACACGATCGCGCCCTCGGCCATGGCCGCGACGTCCTCCGCGCCGAGCACGTTGGGGGCCGAGACGCCGATGAAGACGTCGGCGCCCACCACGGCCTGCTTGAGGGTGCCGGTGACCGATTCGGGGTTGGTGTTGTCGGCGATCCAGCGCAGCGGCGAGTCGGCGTCGGCGGAGACCAGGTCCTCGCGGCCGGAGTGCACCACTCCGTGGATGTCGGCGACGACCGCGTGCTTGACGCCCGCGGCGATGAGCAGCTTGAGGATGGCCGTACCGGCGGCTCCGGCGCCGGACATGACGACCCGTACGTCCCCGATCCCCTTGCCCACCACGCGCAGCGCGTTGGTGAGCGCGGCGAGCACGACGATGGCGGTGCCGTGCTGGTCGTCGTGGAAGACGGGGATGTCCAGGGCCTCGCGCAGCCGGGCCTCGATCTCGAAGCAGCGCGGCGCGGAGATGTCCTCCAGGTTGATACCGGCGAAGCCGGGGGCGATCGCCTTGACGATCTCGACGATGGCGTCGGTGTCCTGGGTGTCCAGGCAGAGCGGCCAGGCGTCGATGCCGGCGAAGCGCTTGAAGAGGGCCGCCTTGCCCTCCATGACCGGGAGGGCGGCCTTGGGGCCGATGTTGCCGAGGCCGAGCACCGCGGAGCCGTCCGTCACGACTGCGACGGAGTTGCGCTTGATGGTGAGGCGGCGGGCGTCCTCGGGGTTCTCGGCGATCGCCATGCAGACCCGGGCCACTCCGGGGGTGTAGATCATCGAGAGGTCGTCACGGTTGCGGATGGGGTGCTTGGACGCCATCTCGATCTTGCCGCCGAGGTGCATCAGGAACGTACGGTCGGAGACCTTGCCGAGGACGACGCCCTCGATCCCGCGCAGCCCCTCGACGATCTCGTCGGCGTGGGCGGTGGAGGTGGCGGCGATCGTGACGTCGATGCGCAGCTTCTCGTGGCCGGAGGCGGTCACGTCGAGGCCGGTGACCGAACCGCCGGAGGACTCCACGGCCGTGGTGAGCTGGGAGACCGATGTGCCGCTCGCGGGCACCTCCAGCCTGACCGTCATCGAGTACGAGACGCTGGGCGCCGTTGCCATGGCCGAGTCCTTCGCTTTCCCTAGCTTCGTTGCTATACGGCCGGAACTGTCGCCCCGGACACGCCTTCCGATATTCGCACCTACCGACGAGTAGCCGTTAATGACTGCCGGTCTTCGGAAACAGTCTTCCACCATACGAGATACGAGGGCGGCGGGGAACCCCCGGCGGGCCCACCGCGCCCACGCCGGGCCCGTAAACGGAAACAGACCCGCGCCACCGGAGGGTGACGCGAGTCTGTCTATGCGGTTTGAGCGGCACCGACCCGCCATGCTCGCCTCGCGGCAAGTGGTCGCTCGAAGCGACGAAGGTTGGGCCCGGGGGCTTGGATCGAGCCGGTGCCGACTCCAGGCTAACAAACACCCCGGAGAAGTGATTCCCGAAGCGCGTGTTGACCGCAGGTAGCCTTCCCCGCCCCGCGCCCGGGTATGCCGGGACCCGCCCGGCACCGGTCCGCCGGGCGGGTCCTCAGTCCCTCAGGAGGTCCGGCACACCGTCCCCGTCGGGCAGGTCCCGCTCCCCCGACACCACCGTGAGCTGCTGCGTCGCCCGGGTCAGGGCCACGTACAGGACCCGCAGTCCGGCCGGGGACTCGTCCGCGATCTCCGCGGGCGAGACGACCACCGTGGCGTCGTACTCCAGACCCTTGGCCTCCAGACTGCCCAGCGCGACCACCCGGTCGCCCAGCTCCGCCAGCCAGCCGCGCGCCTGCGCGCGCCGGTTCATCGCCACGACGACGCCGACCGTGCCGTCCACCTCGCCGAGCAGCCGCCGCGCCTCCGCGCGCACCACCCCGCCCAGGTCCTCGCCCACCGCCGTCGCGAAGCGCGGCACCACCCCGGTGGAACGGACCGCCGCCGGGGACTCCATTCCGGGCATCGCCAGCGCCAGCACCCTGGCGGCCAGCTCCGCGATCTCGGCCGGGTTGCGGTAGTTCACGGTCAGGGTGAAGTTGCGGCGCGGACGGCTGCCCAGCGCCTCGTCACGGGCCGCCGCCGCCTCGTCCGGGTCCGACCAGGAGGACTGGGCCGGATCGCCCACGATCGTCCAGGTGGCGTGCCGGCCCCGGCGCCCCACCATCCGCCACTGCATGGGCGTCAGGTCCTGCGCCTCGTCGACGATCACATGCGCGTACTCCGTGCGCTCGGCCGCGAGCCGCTCGGCCCGCTCCCACTGGGTCTCCTCGCGCCGCGGCATCAGCTCCTCCAGACCGGTGAGCTGGTCCAGCGGATCGGCCTCGCGCTTGCGCTTGGGCCGGTGCGGGGTGCCGAGCAGCGTCTGGAGCTCGTCCAGCAGCGCCACGTCGTGCACGGACACCGGACCGCGCCCCTCGGCGTCCAGCCGCCTCAAGGAGCGCGCGAGCCGGCGCACCTCCCCCTGGTTGAGCGTGCGCCGGGCCCACCGGGCGAGGCGCTTCTCGTCCGCCATCGCGGCCAGCACCCGGCGCGGCACCAGCTCGGGCCACCAGGCGTTCAGGAACTCGATGAACGGCGTCTCCGTGGACACGTCCTCGTCGAACGAGGACCGCAGTTCGGCCGCCAGCTCCGGATCGGTGTAGCGGCCCCGGCCCGAGGAGCGGTTCCACAGCGCGTCGAGCAGCAGTCTGCGGGCGCGCGGGCGCAGCAGGTTGACGGGGGCCGTGCCGGACAGGACGTTGTTGCGGATGCGACGCAGCTCGTCCTCCTGGAGCTCGACGCGGGCGCCGAAGGCGACCACCCGCAGCCGGGTGGGCGTGCCCGCCGGGCGCGGCGCCTCCTCCTCCCCGAACGAGAGCTGTCCCTGCTCCTGGCCGGAGGACCGGGGGGCCGGCTGCTCCAGGGCTCCCCGGGCCGCCTTGCGCAGCACGGCGAGCATCCGGGAGGAGCCCTTGATCCGGGCCACGGCGGGCTCGTCGTAGACGGTGGCGCCCTCGGGCCCCGCCGCCTCGTCGGAGAGCGAGCCGACCGCGCGGATGGCGACCTGGCCCTCCTCGCCGAGCGAGGGCAGCACGCCTTCGGTGTACGCGACGAGCAGGGGCGTCGGCGAGACGACGAGGATGCCGCCCGCGTACCGCCGCCGGTCCTGGTAGAGGAGGTAGGCGGCGCGGTGCAGGGCGACGGCGGTCTTGCCGGTGCCGGGGCCGCCGGAGACCTCGGTGACGGAGGCGGCGGGGGCCCGGATCACCAGGTCCTGCTCGGCCTGGATGGAGGAGACGATGTCCCGCATGGTGTGGCTGCGGGCCTGTCCCAGCGCGGCCATCAGCGCGCCGTCACCGACCACGGGCAGCGTCCGGCCGTCCAGGTACGCGGTCAGCTCGGGCCGCATCAGGTCGTCCTCGACGCCGAGGACCCGGCGGCCCTTGGAGCGGACGACCCGGCGGCGCACGACCCGGCCCGGGTCCTTGGGCGTCGAACGGTAGAACGGCGCGGCGGCGGGCGCCCGCCAGTCGATGACCAGCGGCGTGTAGTCGGCGTCCAGGACCCCGATCCGGCCGATGTGCAGCGTCTCGGCGATATCGGCGGTGCCGTCCTCGCGGACGGCGTCGTCGGCCGGTTCGACGGACGTGTAGGCGCCGTCCGGGCCGCGCTCCCCGTCCTTGCCGAGCAGCAGGTCGATCCTCCCGAAGAGGAAGTCCTCGAACTCGCTGTTCAGCCGGTTGAGGTGGATCCCGGCCCGGAACACCTGGGCGTCGCGCTCGGCGAGCGCCCCGGGCGTGCCGACCTGGCCGCGCTTGACGGCGTCGTCCATGAGAAATTCCGCCTCGTGGATCTTCTCCTCGAGACGGTGGTACACCCGGTCGAGATGTTCCTGCTCGACACCGATCTCCCGGTCCCGCAACGAATCGACAGCGGCATCCTGCGCGGCCACCGAGGCCCCCTTCTGACGTGCATTGGGCAGCCGTCAACCTTATGCGAAGGGGAACGTCCGCGCATCCGCCGCGGGCCGTGATCTCGCGTGGCGCGATATCGATTGCGTTGCGGGGGATGCGCGGGAATGTCACGGGCCGGGGCCGGCGGCGTGGCGTCTGCGGTGCCGGGCGACGCGTTCGCGGTTTCCGCAGACCTCGCTGGAGCACCAGCGGCGGCGCCGGCCGCGCGAGGTGTCCAGGTAGACGCGGCGGCAGTCGTCGCCCTCGCAGCGGCGCAGTCCGGCCAGGGCGGCCGGGTCGGTGAGCAGTTCCACCGCGTCCCGCGCCACGGCCGCCAGCAGCGCCGCGCAGTCGGGTTCCGTGCTCAGCCCCCGCACCAGCGCGCCGTTGCGGGCGCGCACGGCGCACAGCCCCGGCGGGGCGCCCGCGGCGAGCGCGTTGACGCGCTCCAGGGCGCCGTCCGCGCCCCGGCCGCCGAGCTGGGCGGTCAGCAGCCGGTCCACGGCGGTCCGCAGCTCCCGGAAACGGGTCAGCCAGTGGCCGTCGACGCCGGTGAGCCGGGTTCCGCGCGGTACGGCCCCGGCGGCCGTGAGCCAGTCCGCGAGGAGGTCGGCCCGGTCCAGCGGATCGCCCGCGCCGCGTGCGTCGGCCCCGGTCGCGACCAGGTCGAGGCAGAGCCGCCCGGAGTCGAACCGCCAGTCGCGCGAGCCCTTGCGCGTTCCCATGCGCGTGCCACCGCCTCGGTCCGGCCGCCGTTCCCCCCAGAGTGCCCCCTGGGGCCTTTGGCCGGAACCCCCGACGCCCCGGGTCCGTTCCGGTCAACTCGCCTCGTACGATGAGCCGATGAGCGATCCCGCGCACGAGACCCGGATCCTGGCCGGTTCCCTGACGCTCCGCCCCTGGACCCCGGCCGATCTCACGACGGTGATCGAGGCGTACCGCGATCCGGCGATCCGGGCCGCGGCCCGTTCCCCGGTGGAGGACGCGGCGGCGGCGGAGCGCTGGCTGCACCGGCAGATGGAGGACCGGGCGGCGGGGCGGCGGTTCGCCTTCGCGGTGCTGGACGAGGAGTTCGGGGACGAGCCGGTCGGCAATGTGGTGATGATGCGCGCCGCGCCGGGGGCGCCCTCGGGCGAGGTGGGGTACTGGACGGCGGCGCGGGCCCGGGGGCGTTCCCTGGCACCCCGGGCGGTGGACGCGCTCGGGGACTGGGCGTTCACGGCGTTCGCCGACGACGGGCTCGTCCGGCTGGAGCTGCTGCACCAGGTGACGAACGAGGCGTCCTGCCGGGTGGCGCACAAGGCCGGGTACGCACTGGTGGAGGTGGTGCCCCCGTACCCGCCGTGGCCGGACGAGGGCCACCGCCACGCGCGGCTGCGGGACGGCGCGTGGACGCCCGCGTAGGCACCTGCGCGTCTCAACGATGGGACGGCGCGGGCCCGTTGGCTTGACTGGGGGCATGACAGAGAACCGGGCCGGACGGCCGACCACCGCACTCCACCACCTCGTCCTCGGCGGCGCCGCCGTCACCACCGGGCTGATGGCCGGGACCTTCTACGTCTTCTCCTGCGCGGTGATGCCCGCGCTCGGCCGCAGCGGCGACCGGACGTTCGTCGAGGTGATGCAGAACATCAACGACGTGATCGAGAACCCGGTCTTCTTCGCCGGCTTCCTCGGTGCGCTGTTCCTCACCGCGGCGGCCGCCTGGCAGTGGCGCCGCTCCCCCGGCCCGCGCGGCTGGCTCTTCGCCGCGCTGGCGGTCTACGCGCTGGCGTTCCTGTTCACCTGCGGGATCAACGTCCCGCTGAACAACACCCTCGCGGACGCCGGGGACCCGGCGAGGATCGCGGACCCGGCGGCCGTCCGGGAGCGGTTCGAGGACACCTGGGTGGTCTGGAACGCCGTGCGGGCGGTCCTGTGCACCGCCGCGCTCGCCCTGCTGCTGCGGGCCGCGTACGTCATCGCCCGCCACCCCCGTACGCCGGCCGGGCGGGCTCAGGAGTCCGCGTACTTGGCGTCCGCCGCCGGGTCCAGCGCCAGCCGGTAGCCCCGTTTGACGACGGTCTGGATCAGCCGGGGGGCGCCGAGCGCGGTCCGCAGCCGGGCCATCGCGGTCTCCACCGCGTGCTCGTCCGTACCGCTGCCGGGCAGGGCCCGCAGCAGTTCGGCGCGGGCCACCACCCAGCCGGGCCGGCGGGCCAGGGCGTGCAGCAGGGCCATGCCGGCGGGCGGGACGGCGCGCAGTTCGTCGTCGACCAGAACGGCGTGGCCGCGGATCTCGACCCGGTGCCCGGCGACCGGCAGGATCCGTGCGCGGGCGGGCAGTTCACGGCAGATCAGCTGGACGAGCGGGCCCAGCCGGAAGCGCTCGGGCTGGGCGGTGTCGATGCCGCGGGCCTGGAGCGGCAGTGCGGTCACCGGGCCCACGCAGGCGGAGAGGATGTCCCCCTGGAGGGCGTCCATCAGCTCGTTCAGCAGGCCGCGCTCCTCGGCCCGGCGCAGCAGGGAGACCGCCGCCGGGGCGCTGGTGAAGGTGAGCGCGTCCAGACCGCGGGCGACGGTGACGTCGATGAGCCGGTCCAGCGGGGCGATGTCCTCGGGCGGCATCCAGCGGTAGACGGGGACGCCGACGACCTCGGCGCCCGCCGCGCGCAGGGACTCCACGAAGCCGGGGAGCGGTTCCCCGTGCAGCTGGAGGGCGATGCGGCGGCCCTCCACCCCCTCCTCCAGGAGGCGTTCCAGCACCTCGGCCATGGACTCGGACGCCGGCGACCAGGTCTCGGTGAGCCCGGCGGCCCGCACCGCGCCCTTGACCTTGGGGCCGCGGGCCAGGAGTTCGACCCCGCGCAGGGTGTCCAGCAGCCGCTCCCCCACGCCCCAGCCGTCGGCGGCCTCCACCCAGCCCCGGAAGCCGATCGCCGTGGTGGCGACGACCACGTCGGGGACGGTGCCGATGAGGTCCTTGGTGGTGGCGAGCAGTTCGCTGTCGTCGGCCAGAGGCACGATCCGCAGGGCGGGCGCGTGCACCACGGTGGCGCCGCGCCGCCGCAGCAGCGTGCCGAGTTCGTCCGCCCGGCGTGCGGCGGTGACCCCGACCGTGAAGCCCTCCAGGGGCCCGTGCTGTTCCTCGTCGTGCATGTGCCCTACCCGGCTCTCGTCCCGCTGCTGCTCGATGATGCGGAGGTCCGAGCCTGCCAACGAAGCGTGACAGGCTCGGTTCACCCGTATTTCCCGCCCGTTACGTCACCTGACATCGTGCCGTGGTCTCAGACCTCGGCGTAGCCGAGCCGGGGCGTGGCGGGTGCGGTCCGGGCGCGGCGAAGGTATACCGCCCAGGTGAGCAGCGAGCACACCCCGTAGAAGGCGAGGAAGGACCAGAAGGCCGCCGTTCCGGTGCCCGCGCTCTGGAAGGACTGGCGGAAGGCCAGGTTGATGGCGAGTCCGCCGAGCGCGCCGACCGCGCCGATGAGTCCCATCGCCGCCCCGGACACCCGCCGCCCCCGGGCCGCGGCCTCCTCGCCGCGCAGCCCCCGGGCGATCGCCTTGGCGTGGAAGACGCCCGGGATCATCTTGTACGTCGAGCCGTTGCCGAGGCCGCTGAGGGCGAACAGGGCGGTGAAGCCGACGAGGAAGACGGGGAGCGACGCGATGCCCGAGGCGTAGACGACGACGCCGGTCGCGGCGGCCATCGCGGCGAAGTTCGCCAGGGTGATGCGGGCGCCGCCGTACCGGTCGGCGAGCCGGCCGCCGACGGGCCGGATCAGCGAGCCCAGCAGCGGGCCGACGAAGGTCAGCGAGGCGGCCTGGAGCGGGGTGCGCCCGAACTGGGTCTGCAGGACGAGCCCGAAGGCGAAGCTGTAGCCGATGAAGGAGCCGAAGGTGCCGATGTAGAGCACCGCCATGATCCAGGTGTGTCCGTCGCGCACGGCCTCCTTCGCGGCCCCGGTGTCGTTGCGCACGGGCGCCAGGTTGTCCATGAAGAGCGCGGCGCACACCGCGGCCACCAGGATCAGCGGGATGTACGCGGCGAGCACGATCCGCGGGTGGGCGGCCCCGGCCGTCCCGATCACCAGCAGCCCGGCGAGCTGCACCACGGGCACCCCGAGGTTGCCGCCGCCGGCGTTGAGCCCGAGCGCCCAGCCCTTGTGGCGCAGCGGGAAGAAGGCGTTGATGTTGGTCATCGAGGAGGCGAAGTTGCCGCCGCCGATGCCGGTGAGCGCGGAGACGATCAGGAAGGTGGTGTACGAGGTACCCGGCTCCATCACCACCAGCGCGGCGACCGTGGGCAGCAGCAGGGTGAGGGCGCTGAACACGGTCCAGTTCCGGCCGCCGAAACGCGCGACGGCGAAGGTGTACGGCACTCGGACCAGGGCGCCGACCAGGGTGGCGGTGGAGATCAGGAAGAACTTCCCGGCGGGGTCGACGCCGTACTCGGGCCCCATGAACAGGACCATCACCGACCACAGGGTCCAGACGGAGAACCCGATGTGCTCGGACAGGACGGAGAACCAGAGGTTGCGGCGGGCGATCCGCTCGCCCTTCTCCCGCCAGAAGGTCTCGTCCTCCGGATCCCACTGCTCGATCCAACGGCCAGCCATCACGTGCCTCCACGGGTCGTCGGGGGTGTTGTCCCCGACGCTAGGGAGCGCGCGTTTCGGTGCGGTGCCGCGAGGTGACCGGTGGGCAACCTTGCTCTCACCGGGCCGGGGCCGGCCCGGTGAGGCACGGGGTCAGGCCGCGGCGCGGTCCCGGGTGCGGGCGGTGCCGTTGGGCCACAGGCGCGGACGGCGCCTGGCGGCGACGTCCTCGACCCAGCCGACGGAGACGATCATCAGTCCGATCAGCGGCCAGACGATGATCAGCGCCAGGGTGTTGTACGAGGCGTCGATGTACGTACCGAGGTGGTCGCCGACCCACGGCACGTCCCAGAGGCGGTCGATCAGCGGGAAGGTGGCCATCAGGAGCAGGTTGTGCCAGAGGTAGATGGTCACGGCCCGGTTGTTGGCCAGGGTGACGAGGCTGTCCCAGCCCGCCAGCCGGCCCGGGAGCTGCCGCCAGGAGGGCGCGTACTGGAGCAGGATCACGCAGAAGCCGAGCGACCAGGCGGACTGGGCGAGCGGGATCTCGTCGAGGTTCCAGCCCTCCTCGGTGAGGTGTCCGGAGGCCCACCACAGGGCGAAGGCCATGAGGAAGGCCGCCATCGACACCGTGAGGTAGCGCGGGACGGTCTTCAGCAGTCCGTCGTTGTGGGCGAAGCCGAGGATCCAGCAGGAGCCGAACACGGCGAAGTCGACCAGCCCCTCCCCGAACGTGCCCGGCACGGTGACCAGACCGGTGCCGATCACGGCGGTGAGGCCGAGCGGTGCCAGCAGGGTCGCCCAGGGCAGCTTCCGGAAGGCCTTCAGCAGCAGCGGGGAGGCCAGCACGAACCAGAGGTAGGCGCGGATGTACCAGAGCGGCCCCATGGCCTGTTCGGCCCAGGACGTCTCCAGGAAGCCGCCCTCGGAGCCGTTCTCCCACGGGAAGGGCGGGGTGCCGACCGGCAGGATGTAGCAGCCCAGCTTGAGGAACCACCAGATGCCCTCCTCGCGGACGGGCTTCCAGCCGAGCGCGAAGACGATCGGGACGGTGACGGCGACGAACGCCCACATCGGCGGCAGCAGCCTGCGCACCCGGCTGCGGATGACGCTCCAGGCGGGCCGGGACAGCGACCGGGCCATCAGCGATCCGGCCAGGGCGAACATGACGCCCATGGACGGGAACAGGACGGTCAGCCACGCCCAGCCGAAGAGGTGGAAGACCACGACGCGGACGAGCGCGACGGCCCGCAGCAGGTCGAGATAGCGGTCGCGGCCCGGCTTCGCCGGGGCACTCTCCGCGGTGGCGGCCGGCTCGGGCGCGGCGGGGGGCGGCACCACGCGCAGCGGCATGGTGTACGCGTCCCCGTTCGGCTGCTGGGGGTACGCCGGGGGGTGGCTCGGATACGTCATGCGACGGGCCTCCGGTCGTTGCTGCGCCGCCCGTGGCTCTGGGCGGTGCCCGGTGCCTCGACGGCGCCGGTGCGCCGCAGCTTCTGCCAGCGGAGCCGGCCCCCGGTGAGCGCGGTGATCCAGGACTGGAGCAGCACCACGTACATCAGCTGCCGGTACAGCACCTGCTGGAGGGGGAGCGAGAGCAGGTGCGTCATGCGTTCCCGGTCGAGCCGGAAGGCGTACGCGGCGCAGACGCCCTGCACGGCGAGGACGCCGAGCCAGGCGCCGACCGTCTTCTCGGTGGGCCCGAAGACCAGCCCGTACAGCAGGAAGACGTCGATCAGCGGGGCGAGCAGCGGGGCGACGACCATGAACAGGGCGACGAAGGGCAGTCCGACGCGGCCGAAGCGGCCGGAGGGGCCGCGTTCGATCACGGCGCGGCGGTGCTTCCAGATCGCCTGCATGGTTCCGTACGACCAGCGGTAGCGCTGCGACCAGAGCTGCTGCACGCTCTCCGGGGCCTCGGTCCAGGCGCGGGCGTTCTCCGCGTAGACGACGCGCCAGCCGTCGCGGTGCAGCGCCATCGTGACGTCGGTGTCCTCGGCGAGGGTGTCCTCGCTCATGCCGCCGATCCGGCTGAGGGCGTCGCGGCGGAAGGCCCCGACGGCGCCGGGGATGGTCGGCATGCAGCGGAGCATGTCGTACATCCGGCGGTCGAGGTTGAAGCCCATCACGTACTCGATGTGCTGCCAGGCGCCGATCAGCGAGTCGCGGTTGCCGACCTTGGCGTTGCCGGCGACGGCGCCGACCTCCGGATCGGCGAAGGGCTGCACCAGTTCGCGGACGGTGGAGGGTTCGAAGACGGTGTCGCCGTCCATCATCACGATGATGTCGTGGCGGGCGTGCGCGATGCCGTTGTTGAGGGCGGCGGGCTTGCCCGCGTTGCGCTGGCGCACCACCCGGACACCGGGCAGCCGCATCCGGTCGACGAGGTCCGCGGTGCCGTCCGTGGAGCCGTCGTCGATGACGATGACCTCCAGCGGATAGTCGCTGGCGACCAGGGAGCGGACCGTGTTGGCGATGCACTTGCTCTCGTTGTACGCGGGCACCAGCACGGAGACCGGGCGGGTCATCGGCTCGCCCCAGCGGAAGTTCCGTCTGCGGACCTTCCGGGCGTGCACGAAGGAGAGCACCAGCATCAGGCCGAAGCGGGTGAAGACCAGCACGCCGATGACGGCGAGGCCGACGACCAGGACGTCGGTGATGTGCTCGGAGACCTCGACGGCGGTGACGAACGCCTTGCCCTTCCACAGCGCGAAGCCGGTGACCGGGGTGTGGGCGCTGGGGGCGCCGAGCGCGTCGGTGAGGTTGGCGAACGTGTAGCCGCGCTCCTGCATCTTCGGCAGGAACTTCCCCAGCGCGGCGACGGTCTGGGACCGGTCGCCTCCGGAGTCGTGCATCAGGATGATGGCGCCCTTGCCGTGCTTCGGCGTGGCCCGGTCGATGATCGCCTTGACCCCGGGGCGCTTCCAGTCCTCGCTGTCGGTGTTGTTGACGACGGTGAGGTAGCCGCGGCTGCCGACGTACTGGGTGACCGGCCAGGACTTGTTGTCCATGGCGTCGGAGAACGAGGAGTAGGGCGGCCGGAACAGCGAGGTGCGGATGCCGGCGGCGCCCGCGAGCACCAGCTGGTTCTGCGAGAGCTCCCAGTCGATGCGCCGGGTGGACTGGTAGGAGAGGTCGGGGTGGTTGAAGGTGTGCAGCCCGACCTCGTGGCCCTCCTCGACCATGCGCTCGACCAGATCCGGATAGCGCGAGGCCATGGTGCCGGTGACGAAGAAGACGCCGTGCGCGTCGTACTTCTTCAGCTCGTCGAGCACCTTCGGCGTCCACTCCGGGTCCGGGCCGTCGTCGAAGGTCAGCACGATGCGGTGGTCGGGTATCCGGAGCGTCTTCGCGGGCTCGGTGGTGGAACGGGCGTCGATGACCGGGCCGCCCTCCATCACCTGCTCGGGCACCTGGTCGGTGGCCGCCGGGGGCTGGACCCGGAAGTCGGCGAGGATCTCGCTGTGCACATAGCCGCGCAGCATCAACATCGCGAGCAGGGCAACGAGAAAGAGCAGCGGCAGCATGTAGCGCATGGGAAGTCTGCGCCGCCGCTTGGGCTTCTTCCGGTGGTGCCTGACCCGCGGGGCGGGGGTGGTCATCTAGCTGGCGCCTTCTTGCTGTTGCACAGGGGGTTCGGGGTTCTCGGCGGTCGGGGTCACGGGATCCTCGGTGGATTCCGTGGGTTCCCCGTCCGGAGGCGTGGAGTCGGCGGCCGGGGGCGTGGTGGACGTCCCGCCGCCCGGATCGCCGCCGATGCCCGTCGTGGCGCCGGTGGTCTGCCGGCCCGAGGGGCCGGTGGGATCGGTGGCCGTGGCTCCGCCGGCCGGGGTGGTGGTACCGCCCGCGGGGCCGGAGGTCGCGGTGCCCGCGCCGGTGCCGGTGGTGGCGGCCGCGTCCTGTCCGCCCTGCGGGGCGGAGGGCGAGGCGCCGGGCGTCGCGTCGGGCGAGGAGGAGGCGTCCTGGCCGGCGCCCGGGGTGGCCGGGGTCGTCACGTCCTCGGCCTTGCGGTGCTCCTCCTGGCCGGAGATCGGCAGGAAGGGGGCGCTGGAGCTGCCGCCGAGCACGGCGACGACGAGGGTCACGGCGTAGGCGACGCAGATCGCGGCGAGGACCCAGCCGAGCCGCCGGAGCGTCTTGCCGCGGCGGCCGCTCTCGTCGACGAAGACGGGGCCGTCGCCCTCGGGGGCGGTGTTCGGTTCGGGGAGGAGTTCGGACAGCTGGCGGCCGATTCCGTCGAGCTGGATGGTGACTTCGTTCGGCTCGTGGGTGTGTCCCGCACGGGCCCCTTCACGCCAGGTGTCCACAGTTGTCCGCACTTCCCCCACTCAGAACCTGGGGTGCTCGCAACTGTTCCGTCTGTGCGCCGTCGGACCGGGCCCCCACCCGACTCCCACGCGCCCCCTAGCACAGTGCACCCGGGCTACGAATGTAGCGCACCCCATGGACGGTCCGAGCCGGAGGACAGGTGTTGTTCATCATGAGTGACACAGTTGTTCTCCAACCGTGGCTCGGGCCCCGCCCGGACCGTCCGGTCGGTCCGGGGATGCCCCGTTACGGCGCGCGGCCCGGTACGACGAGGACCCCGCTGCCGGTGGCAGCGGGGTCCTCGTTCACATGGGAATTGTGGAGATGGCGGGAATCGAACCCGCGTCCAACGGTGCGGAACCAGGGCTTCTCCGAGTGCAGTCCGCTGCGCTTTTCTCGGCCCCGGAGGTCACACGGACAAGCCTCCGACAGGCCCAGTCACTGTTTGATTTCCTTCTGAACCCCGTGACCGGGCTCAGAAGTTTAGATCCCTGAATGATGCCAGGATCCGGGTCGGGATCACCCCCGGGCTGACACTCCGCAGAGTCTTCGCTAGCTGCTAATTAGGCAGCGAGGGCGAAGGCGGAGGAATCGCGCTTGGAATTGGCGATTATTGGTTGCGACATATGGTTTACGAGATCATTGCCGCTTCCTCGACTCGCTTCCCCTGCTTCGACATCCGCTGTCGAAACCGATCATCCCCATGTTGATTTTTCAAAGGTGGTGCACACCCCCGTGGGGTGCTCCGCCATCGTACGTGACCAACGCGCACGGATGCCAGCGTATTCCTGCCGCCCCCGGCCACCGGTCCGGGGAGGCCTGCCGGTCAGGCGCTCCGCTGACGCCGGCGGGCCGCCGCGATCGCCCGGTTCGTCTCCCGGGTGTCCTGCTTCTCGCGCAGCGTCTGGCGCTTGTCGTACTCCTTCTTGCCCTTCGCCAGCGCGATCTCGGCCTTGACCCGGCCGTTCACGAAGTACAGCGAGAGCGGCACGATCGTGTGCCCGGTCTCCTGGACCTTCGACTCCAGCTTGTCGATCTCGGCCCGGTGCATCAGCAGCTTGCGCTTGCGCTTGGCGGAGTGGTTGGTCCACGTCCCCTGGACGTACTCCGGGACGTGGATGTTGTGCAGCCAGGCCTCGCCGCCGTCGATCTGTACGAAGCCGTCCACGAGCGAGGCCCGCCCCATGCGCAGCGACTTGACCTCGGTGCCCATGAGCACGAGCCCGCACTCATAGGTGTCGAGGATGGTGTAGTCGTGCCGCGCCTTCTTGTTCTGCGCGATCATCTTGCGCCCGGTGTCTTTTTCCTTAGCCATAGTGCGGCCATTTTCGCACTACGACCCGCCTCCGAGGCCACTCAATACCGTCTCGGCCCGCTGCTGGGCCCCCGCGCCGACGGTGAGGTCCGGGGTGATGCCCCGGCCGTCGACGTTGTGCCCCGCCGGGGTGCGGTAGTGGCCCACGGTCAGCTCGGCCACCGAACCGCCCGCGAGCCGGCTCGGCATCTGCACGGACCCCTTGCCGAAGGTCCGGGAGCCGACGGTGACCGCCCGGCCCCGGTCCTGGAGCGCGCCGGTCAGCAGTTCCGCCGCGCTCATGGTGCCGCCGTCGACGAGCACCACGAGGGGGCGTCCGGTGTCGCCGCCCGGATCCGCGTACAGGGCGTGCTGCTCGCCGTGCACGTCGTACGTGGCGACCAGGCCGCCGTCCAGGAAGGCGGAGGCGGCGGTGACGGCCTCGGTGACCAGACCGCCGGAGTTGCCCCGCAGGTCCAGCAGGATCCCGGCCCCGGACGGGGCCTTCAGCACCGCCTTCCGGACCGCCTCGCCGGAGCCCTTGGTGAAGGCGTCCACATCGATCACGACGGCGGCGGAGGGGGCGGCGCGGCCGGGGCCGGCGGACTTCACGGAGACGGCCTCGGTGGTGAGCCGGGCCCGCCGCAGCGTCACGGTCCGGGTGCGGTCGCCGCGCTGGACGCCCAGCACCACGGTGCTGCCGGCGGCGGCCCCGCTGCGGTCGCCGCGCAGCAGCGCCACCACGTCGGAGACGGGGCGGCGGTCGACCTCGCGGCCGTCGACGGTGCGCAGCAGGTCCCCGGGGCGGATACCGGCGCGGGCGGCGGGCCCGCCGGGGTGGACCCGGCCGACGGCGACCAGTCCGTCGGCGGTGCGCCGGGCGGCGAGTCCGACGCCGGTGTACGAACCGTCCAGGGCCTGCTCGAACTCCTCGTACTCCCGCTCGTCGTAGACCGCGCCCCAGCGGTCCCCGCTGCGGCTGACGGCCTCCTCGGCGGCCTCGGTGCCGGACTTGCCGTCGGCCACGGCGCGGGCGGCGGCGTCGGCCACGGTGTCCCGGTCGGCGGCGGCCGCGACGGAGTGCGCCTCGATCTCGGTGTCCCGGTCCGCGCCGCGCGGCAGCGAGCCGGTGGCGGCGGCGGTGGCGAGCACGCCCGCGAAGACCAACGTCAGGGCCGCCCCGCGGCGCAGGCCGCGGGGCCCGACACGGTGCTCGGGGTCCGGCATGGCGCCGAGTCTAGGACAACGCCCCAGGGGCGCACGGCGGGTTGGCCGCGCGCCCCACGGGGCGCATCTCACACCTTGAGGTACTTGCGGAGCGCGAAGAGCGCGGCGACGGCGGGCATCAGCAGCCCGATCGCGAGGACCAGCGGGAGCTTGGTGAGGACGGCGTCCCAGCCGATGAAGTCGATCAGGTTGAGCTTGTCCTTGAGCGCGAGACCGCCGTCGATCAGGAAGTAGCGGCCGGCCAGCAGCATCACGCAGGCCAGCACACCGCCGATCAGACCGGCGAACGCGGCCTCCATGATGAACGGCATCTGGATGTAGAAGCCGGAGGCCCCCACGAGCCGCATGATGCCGGTCTCCCTGCGCCGGCTGAACGCGGACACCCGGACGGTGTTCACGATCAGCATCAGCGCGATGACGAGCATCAGCGCCATCACGAAGAGCGCGGCCACGTTCATGCCGTTCATCAGTCCGAAGAGGTTGTCCAGGATGCTTCTCTGGTCCTGGACCGACTGCACGCCGTCCCGCCCGGCGAAGGCGGTGGCGACGACCTTGTACTTCGTCGGGTCGTGCAGCTTCACCCGGAACGACTCGGGCATCTGGTCGGGCGTGATGTTGCCCGCCATCGGGGAGTCGCCGAACTCGTCCTGGTAGTGCTTGTAGGCCTCGTCGGACGACTCGTAGATGACCTTGTCGACGATGTCCATCTTGTTGAGATCGGCCTCGATCTCGTCCTTCTGCTGCTTGGTGACCGCGCCCTTGGCGCACTGCGCCACCGAGTCCGCGTCCGCCTTGCCGCAGAGGTAGATGGAGACGTTGACCTTGTCGTACCAGTAGTCCTTCATCGTGCTGACCTGCTCGCGCATGAGCAGCGCGCCGCCGAACAGGGCGAGCGAGAGGGCGACGGAGACGACGACGGCGAAGGTCATCGTGAGGTTGCGACGGAGGCCGACGCCGATCTCCGACAGGACGAACTGGGCGCGCATGGCGTCCTTTCAGTGCTCGGTGCTCAGTGCTGGTAGCCGTAGACGCCGCGCGCCTGGTCGCGTACGAGACGGCCCTTCTCCAGCTCGATGACGCGTTTGCGCATCTGGTCGACGATGTTCTGGTCGTGGGTCGCCATGATCACGGTGGTGCCGGTCCGGTTGATCCGGTCCAGCAGCTTCATGATCCCGACCGAGGTCTGCGGGTCGAGGTTGCCGGTGGGCTCGTCCGCGATCAGCAGCATCGGGCGGTTGACGAAGGCGCGGGCGATGGCCACGCGCTGCTGCTCACCACCGGAGAGCTCGCCGGGCATCCGGTCCTCCTTGCCGCCGAGGCCGACGAGGTCGAGGACCTGGGGCACCGCCTTGCGGATCTCGCCGCGCGGCTTGCCGATCACTTCCTGGGCGAAGGCCACGTTCTGGGCGACGGTCTTGTTGGGCAGCAGCCGGAAGTCCTGGAAGACGGTGCCCAGCTGGCGGCGCATGTGCGGCACCTTCCAGTTGGACATGCGCGCGAGGTCCTTGCCGAGCACATGGACCATGCCCGTCGTGGCCCGCTCCTCGCGGAGGATCAGGCGCATGAAGGTGGACTTGCCGGAGCCGGAGGAGCCCACCAGGAAGACGAACTCGCCCTTCTCGATGTCGAGCGACACATCCCGGAGAGCGGGACGGCTCTGCTTCGGGTAGGTCTTGGAGACGTTGTCGAATCGGATCACGGTGCACCACGGTCGGCCGGGAGTAGGTGTGCGTGACCATACGCGAACCGGGCTGACGCGTGCAGGCGCCCGTCCCGGGATGGGTGATTTACGGTGAATCGGCAGCGGGCCCGGCGGGCGGTGCGGCGGAACGGACCGGGAGGTATCCGGCGGGCCGAGCCGAATTCCCCGCGAGCTGGCACAGTGGGAGGGGGAACGGTTGCGTTTCCGTGAGCGTTGTGCGGAGAGAAGGCTTGTGCGGCTCCGCCGCGCGGGAGGAGGAAAGCGCATGACCTATGACCGACTGGTGTGCGCGAGCTGCGCGGCGCCCGTGAGCGAGGGGCGCTGTCCCGTCTGCCGGGCCAGCCTCGCCCGCATGAGGGAGCAGGAGCAGGGCCCGTTCGCGGGGCTGAATCCGGCGATGCTGATCGCTTTGATGGTGGTGCTGCTGGCCGCCCTGGCCCTGCTGGCCCACCAGACCGCCTGACCTCCGCCGTCCACGTACGGAAGGGCCCGGACGCCGTCGGCGTCCGGGCCCCTCTGTGTCCGGTCTGTCACCGTGCGCGGTGTCAGGCGGCCGTGCGGCCGTTCACCAGACGCGGCAGGATCCGGAAGCCGATGCCTCCGGCGATCATCGTCGCGGCGCCGACGAGCAGGAACGTGGTCTCGGCCGCACCGGTCTCGGCGAGCTCGTCCTTGCCCTTGCCCTGCTCGGCCGGCTGGTTGCCGACCGAGTCGGTGTCGGTGTTGTCCGCGCACTCGGCGCCGTCGAGGTCGACGGTGCAGGTGCCGGTGCCGCCGTCGTTGGAACCGGCGCTGGCGTTGCCCGACGTGCCGGCGCCGGCGTTGCCCGACGTGCCGGAGCTGGCGTTGCCGGAGGTGTTGGCCTCACCCGTGGTGTTGCCGGTGGTGCTGGCGTTGCCGGTGGTCTCGCCCGTGGTGGACGTCTCGCCGGTCGTGGTGGTCTCACCGGTGGTGGTGGTCTCACCCGTGGTCTCACCGGTCGTGGTGGTCTCACCCGTGGTGGTGGTCTCACCCGTGGTCTCACCGGTCGTGGTGGTCTCACCCGTCGTGGTGGTCTCACCGGTGGTGGTGGTCTCACCCGTGGTCTCACCGGTCGTGGTGGTCTCACCCGTGGTGGTGGTCTCACCCGTGGTCTCGCCGGTGGTGCTGGTCTCGCCCGTGGTGCCGGCGGCCTGACCCTCGTCGACGCCGCCGCCGGCGTCGCCGCCCTCGGACTCGCCCTGCGGGCCGGCCTTGACGGCGATGCCGTTCTTGTCCACGTCGGCCTTGACGGACAGACCGCCGACACCGACATCGATACCGACGGCCTGCGCCGCGCCGGCGGCCGTGAGCGAGGCGCCCGCGGCGATCACCGCACCCGCGGCTATCCGCGCGACGCGGACTCGCGTCTTCTTTGTCATGTGCTGCTACCCCCAGTAGCTGTTCTCGTCAGTGGAGCAGCCATATGCGGGGCACGGCCGGGCGGGGTTCGCTCCGAGCGCCGGCCCACGTCGCGCCGTGGCCATGCCGCCCGCCCCCGATCACACCCGTCCCAGACATACGCATGCTGCCTTAGCACCCTGTCCAGAGTTAAGGACTACGTCAAGGCCATTCCGCGCAATGTGCCCCATTTTGATGAGAGTTGATCCTCATTCAGGGTCACGACTGTGACGCACTCACCACGCCTTCTGCGCAACTCGCAACGCCAACTCCCTTTCACGCCCCTCGAATTTCCGCGCGCCCCGCGGACAGGCCGTGCGGACCGGCGCACATCCGCCCGTCCCCCGGCGTCCACTCCCGGTTCATCCCGGAGCACCAGGATGCCGACGTCCCGCACGCCCCCTCCCACGAACCTGGTGAGATCCATGCAGAAACGAACCGTCGCCCTCGCGCTGACCCTCGCGGTCTCGGCGCTGCTGCCGGTGGCCGTACCGGCCCAGGCGGCACCCCCGCCCGGCCGCGGCCCCGGTTCCGGCTTCTACGCGACGAAGACGCCGTACGCCCCCCAGCAGAACCCGCGCTCCTACCAGCGGGCGCCGAAGGGTTTCGTTCCCGTCTTCACGGAGAACGTGTCGCGCCACGGTTCGCGCGCGGCCTCGGACAGCGAGGACGGGGATCTGATCCTCGCGCTGTGGGAGAAGGCGCGTGCCGAGGGCCGGCTCACGCCCTCGGGCGAGCGTTTCGGCGAGGAAGTGCGGTCGCTGCTGGCCGCGATGGAGCGGGTCGGGTACGGGCAGCTCAGCGGCCGGGGCGTACGCGAGATGCGGGAGACCGCGGCCCGGCTGGAGGAGCGGCTGCCCGGACTCTTCGCGCGGATCGCGGAGCGCTCCGAGCGCATCGACGTGGTCAGCTCCGGCAAGGACCGGGCCGTCGACAGCGGGAACCTGTTCGCCGGGGCGCTCGCCGCGCGGAACCCGGCACTGGCGCCGCTCATCGGCCCGGCCCGCACCGACCCCGACCTGCTCTACTTCCACAAGGCCGCGGGCGGCGCGGAGTACCGGGACTACGTCGAGAACGACGCCCGGCTCGCCGCCACGCTCGACGCGATCACCGACCAGCCGGCCACGCACACCGCCGCCCGCCGGGTGCTGGGGAAGATCTTCGCGCCGGAGTTCGTGCGGCGGATCTCGGCGGGCGAGTTCGCCTCCGTCGGTACGGAGGTGGAGGCGGCGCAGGCCCTTTACGCGCTCTACAGCATCGCCCCGGCCATGGCGGACGAGGGCGACTGGGACCTGTCCCGCTGGATCGCACCGCGCGAGGCCCGCTGGTTCGCGTATCTGAGCGATGCCGAGGACTTCTACGAGAAGGGTCCGGGCTTCGACGACAGCGACATCACGTACCGGATGGCGAACGTCCTGCTCGACGACTTCTTCGCGAAGATCGACGCCGCGCGGAACGGGACGGGCGGCCCGGGTGCGGAACTCCGCTTCACCCACGCGGAGGAGATCATCCCGCTGGCCGCGCTGATGGGGCTGTCCGGCAGCACCCGGGCGGTGTCGCCGGAGCGTCCGTACACCTACGCCGACAACCCCTGGCGCGGCGGATCGGTGGCCCCCATGGCGGCGAACATCCAGTGGGACCTGTTCCGGAGCGGGAACGGCGACGGCAGCGCGTACCTCGTGCGGATGCTCTACAACGAGAAGGAGACCGCCTTCCGCACGGGCTGTGCGCCGGTGACGAAGGGCAGCTACTTCTACGAGGTGGACGAGCTGAAGCGGTGCCTGGGGCGCGAGGCGTCCTGAGACCGGTGCGGACAACGGCGACGGGCCCGGGAGCGGCTGCTCCCGGGCCCGTCGCGGCCGGCTACTTCTCGCTCTGCTTGCGCCAGCGGATGCCGGCCTCGATGAAGCCGTCGATCTCGCCGTTGAAGACGGCCTCGGGGTTGCCCATCTCGAACTCGGTGCGCAGGTCCTTGACCATCTGGTACGGGTGCAGGACGTAGGAGCGCATCTGGTTGCCCCAGGAGTTGCCGCCGTCGCCCTTGAGGGCGTTCATCTTCGCCTGCTCCTCCTGACGGCGGCGCTCCAGGAGCTTCGCCTGGAGGACGTTCATCGCGGAGGCCTTGTTCTGGATCTGCGAGCGCTCGTTCTGGCAGGAGACGACGATGCCGGTGGGCAGGTGGGTCAGGCGCACCGCGGAGTCGGTGGTGTTGACGCCCTGGCCGCCGGGGCCGGAGGAACGGTAGACGTCGACGCGCAGCTCGGACTCGTCGATCTCGACGTGGTCGGTCTGCTCGACCACGGGCAGCACCTCGACGCCCGCGAAGGAGGTCTGGCGGCGGCCCTGGTTGTCGAAGGGCGAGATGCGCACGAGCCGGTGCGTGCCCTGCTCGACGGAGAGGGTGCCGTAGGCGTAGGGCACCTCGACGGCGAAGGTGGTCGACTTGATGCCGGCCTCTTCCGCGTACGCCGTCTCGTAGACCTCGGTCTTGTAGTTGTGCTGCTCGGCCCAGCGGAGGTACATGCGCTGGAGCTTCTCGGCGAAGTCCGCCGCGTCCACGCCGCCGGCCTCGGCCCGGATGGTGACCAGGGCCTCCCGGGCGTCGTACTCGCCGGACAGGAGGGTGCGGACCTCCATCTCGTCCAGCGCCTTGCGGACGGACTCCAGCTCGGACTCGGCCTCGGCGAGCGTGTCCGCGTCGTCCTCGGCCTCGGCGAGCTCGAAGAGGACCCCGAGGTCGTCGATCCGGGCGCGCAGCGCCTCGGTCCGCCGGACTTCGGCCTGGAGGTGCGAAAGCCTGCTGGTGATCTTCTGTGCCGCCTCCGGGTCGTCCCAGAGGGACGGCGCGGCGGCCTGCTCCTCGAGCGCGGCGATGTCCGCCCTCAGCGCATCCAGGTCCAGGACGGCCTCGATCGACCCCATGGTCGAGGAGAGGGACTTCAGCTCTTCGGAAATATCGACGACTGCCACGGGTCCAGCCTAACGGCTGTCGGCGCGGACGTTCCTCGGGCCGCTCGATCACCGCCCCGGGGCGGTGGGGAGGGCCGGGTCAGGGGGTGGCGGGTGCCGAGTTCTCCGTGTCCTGGGGGGAGGCTCCCGCGTCGTCGCCGCCCAGGGCCAGCCAGCTGCCGGCGCCTATCGCCGCGGCGAGGACGAGGGCGGCGGCGCCGAGGGTGAGGCGGCGTTTGCGGAGAGCGGCCTGCTTGTTGCGGGCGGAGCCGGGGCGGGGGCGGCCGGGGGCGCGGGGGGCGCGGGCGGTGCCGTGCGGGCCGCCGGAGAGCTCGTCGGGGGCCGGGACGCGCATGCTGGTGTGGGTGTCGCGGTTGGAGTCGGGCGAGGAGCCCGGGACCAGGGGGACGGCACCGCGGCGGCGGGGTTCCTCGTCGGCGGGGGTGTACTGCTGTTCGTCGTACGGCTCCGGCTCGGGTTCCTCGTCCGGCTCGTCGACGTCCAGCGGCGGGATGCCGGCCAGCTGCGGAAGCTGTTCGCGCAGCCGGGCCGCCAGCTCGGAGGCGCGCAGCCGGGAGGCGGGGGCCTTGGCGAGGCACTGGACGAGCAGCTGCCAGAGCTCGTCGGGGATGCCGGGCAGCGGGACCACGGTCTCGGTGACATGGCGGCGCAGCACGGCACCGGGGTGGCCGCCGCCGAAGGGCGTGAAGCCCGCGAGGAGCTCGTACAGCACGGTCGCCAGGGCGTAGATGTCGACGGCGGCGCGCGGTGGCAGTCCCTCGACGATCTCGGGCGCCAGATAGTCCGGCGTGCCGATGATCTTGGTGGCCTTGGTCCGGCGCGGGGTGTCGATGAGCTTGGCGACGCCGAAGTCGGTGAGGAGCGCGGGGTGGGCGTTGCCGGGGCCGAGCGGTCCCTCCATGTCGAGCAGGATGTTCTCCGGCTTGACGTCGCGGTGGACCACGCCCGCGGCGTGCGCGGCCGCCAGCGCGTCGGCGACGTCCGCGACGATCGCGACGGCGGCCTCGGGGGCCAGCCGGCGCTCGCGGTCGAGCCGGGTGCGCAGATCGGTGCCGCGCACCAGCTGCATCACCAGGGCCAGGTCGTTGCCGTCGACCACGAGATCGCGGACGGCGACGACATGGGGATGGTCGAGGCCGAGCAGGGCGGTGCGCTCCTGGACGAACCGGCCCACGAGCTCCTGGTCGGACGCGAGGTCCTCGCGGAGCAGCTTGACGGCGACGGGCCCCTCGGGTCCCTCGCCGAGCCACACCGTGCCCGCGCTGCCGCGCCCCAGGATCTGGTGGGCGGTGTACCGGCTGCCGATTTTCCGTGCCAAGACTGCTCCCTCAGCGGCTGGCGATGGACGTCGCTCCACAACCCCCGGTCGACAAAGTTACGCGGCGATCGGGGGGCCGTGTGCCGTGGATGGCACCATCCTTCGCTTCTGCGGGCGAAATGCCTCGGAATTGGTCCGCGGAAGTCGATATAGCTACAGGGTCGGGGTGCGTACCCGGTCAGTTCCCGCCGGTTCCGGAGGTACCGCCGCTGTCGCCGCCCAGCTTGGAGATCCAGCCGGTGACGGTGTCGACGGCGTCGGTGATCGCGGTCCAGTAGCTCTGCCCCTGGCCGATCCAGTCCTTGAGCGGGGTCAGCTCCCAGATCAGCCAGCTCGCGACGAAGAGCAGCACCAGCGTGAACAGGCAGCCCTTGAGGCAGCCGAGGCCGGGGATCTTCATCGGGTTGGCGCTGCGCCGCCTCGGCTCGCGGGGTTCGCGGGGCGGGCGCTGCGCGGGTGCCTGGGGCTGCTGCGGCGGCGCGTACTGCTGCTGCGGCTGGTGGTACTGCTGGGGCTGGTACTGCTGCTGGGGCGGCTGGCGGTACTGCGGCTGCTGGGGCTGCTGGTACTGCTGCTGGCGTCGCGGCTGCTGCTGCGGCGGGGGCTGCTGGCGCTGGGGGCGCCGGCGCAGCGGGTCCTGGCCCGGGTCGAGGTACTGCACCTGGGTCTGCTCGTTGCGGTCGCGGGCGGCCTGGAGCTGGGACTGCCAGGGGTGCGGTCCGTCGGACTGCGGGGTGCCCTCGGGGCGCGGCGGGACGGGCGGCATGACCGCCGTCGGGTCGGCGTGGCCGCCGCCGGGTCCGGCGTTGTGCTGCATCACGCTGGTGGCCGCGTTGGGGTCGTACGCGCCCGCGTTGCTCGGCAGCACCTGGGTCGGGTCGGCGGCGCCGGGCGTCTCGGGCACGGCGGTGGGCGCCGGGTCGGGGGCGAGCAGGGCGCCCACCCCGTCGGCGGCGGCGATCTGCGCGGAGTTCGCGTGCACCCCGATGCCGGCGGCGACGGTACGCAGCCCGCGCGCCAGGTTCTCCGCGCTGGGCCTGCGGTCGGGGTCCTTGCTGAGGCAGCGCTCCATGACCGTCCACAGCGGGGCGGGCACGGTGCTGGGGCGGCGGGGCTCCTCGCTGAGGTGCCGGTGCAGGACTTCGAGCGCGGTGCCGCCGGCGAACGGCGGACGGCCGGTGACCAGCTCGTACAGCAGGATGCCGGCGCCGTAGATGTCGACGGCGGAGGTCTGCGGGCGGCCCTCGGCGGACTCGGGCGCCACGTAGGCGGGGGTGCCGACGAACTCGTGGGTCCGGGTCAGCCCCGGGGAGTCGGCGAGCCGGGCGATCCCGAAGTCGGTGAGCATCGGGTGCATCTCGCCGTCGCGCTCGGAGAGCAGCACATTGGCCGGTTTCAGATCGCGGTGGACGACGCCGTCGGCATGGCTGGCGGCGAGCGCGTCCGCGATCTGGGCGGTGAGCAGCGAGGCGGCGACCGGGGTGAGCGGCCCGTTCTCACGGAGGTAGCGGTGCAGGTCGGGGCCGTCGACCAGGTCCATGACGAGGGCGAGGAGATCGCCCTCGACGACCAGGTCGCGGGTGCGCACGATATTCTCGTGGGTCAGCCGCAGCAGGACGGAGCGTTCCCGCAGGAACCGCATCACGACGTCCGCGTCGTTGGCCAGCTCCTCCTTGAGGACCTTGATCGCCACGGTCTCGCCGGGCTCGCCGGCGACGGCCGCCTCGGCGCCCGCGGTCTCGCGCTGGCGGGCACGCCACACGGTCCCCGTGGCGCCGCGTCCCAGCGGCTCTTCGAGCAGGTACTTGCTGCCTACGGGCCGCACGTCATGCGCTCCCTGCTGGTCGTGTGGTCATGGGCCCCGGTCCGTTTCCGTCCGGAGTCGGGCCCACTCTAGTGGGGCGGCCGACGGCGGTGACCGAGTCCGGAAGGGTACCTTTTCTGCCGCATTGCCCACCATTCCCACCGCTTCTCCGGTCGCGGGGAAAGACGCCCGCCCCCGGCGGATGGTTGCCGCACACGGGTGCGAACGGACGGTTCCGGGACGCGGCGGCAGCGCGCCGTGCGCCCCGGGAGGCGCTTCAGGCCGCCCGAGGAACCGGCCAAGGGGGCATTTTTGGGCGCACAGCCGACGTTTCAAGATCATTGAGCGGTGACCCGGGGGCGGGTTGTCGGTGGCAGGTGCGAGGATGCCTCCAGCACGACTGCGCGGTCGGGAGCCCCGCGGTGCGTGACGAACCTGTACCGGACGACGCGTCCGTGCCGGGTGGGGGGAGTTCACAGGGCGTCTCCTTCGCCGGGCACCGCGCGCAGAAGGGACCGCTGACGGCGATGCAGATCCGGCTGACCGTCCTGGCGCCGCGCAGCGGCCAGACCCCCGCGCGCGCCTGCGACGTGCTGGTCACCGCCCCCGCGGGGACGGCGCTGGCCACCGTGGCGTCCAACCTGGCCGCGTCCGTCACGGGCCCCGACGGCACCCTCGGCGGCGGCGCGGTGGTGCTGTACGCGGGCCGCGAGCGGCTCGACGCGCAGCGGTGCGCGCTCGGTGAGCCCCCGCTGGTCGACGGTGCGGTGCTTTCGCTCCAGGTGCCGGGCGAGGACGAGACCCCCGACGACGCCGTTCCGGCCCAGTTGCACGTGATCGCCGGCCCCGACGCGGGCGGCGTCCATCTGCTGCACGGCGGGCAGATCCGGATCGGCCGCTCCGCCGACGCGGACGTGCCGCTCGACGACCCCGACGTGTCCCGGCTGCACTGCGCGGTGACGGTCTCGGCGGACGGCCGGGTCTCGGTCGCCGATCTCGGTTCCACCAACGGCACGACGCTCGACGGCGCGGAGGTCCGCGACCGGCCGGTCCGGCTGGGTCCCGGCGCGCTGCTGAGACTCGGCGAGTCCACGCTCCGGCTCGCCCCGGGCGCCCGGCCGCCCACGCTGGACACCGCGCCCGACGGAGAGGGCCATCTGCGGGTCGTCCTCGCGCCCGCGCCGCGCACCGCGTCCGGCGGCCCGCCGGACGGTCCCGACCCCGAAGGCCCCCCGGAGCACGGACGGCCCGCCGTCTCCACGGGGCACGCGCACTCCGCGGATTCCGGTGCCCCGGCCCGGCCGCACCCCGCCGCCGGGCGGGCCGGCCGGGTGCCGGACGGCGAGGCGCCCCGCCGGGGCGGTCTCGGTGCCTGGGCGCGCCGGCTGACGGGCGGCAAGGGCGATCCGGCACCCGGAGCGGGTGACGAGGAGGCGGCGTCGCCCGCGCCGGTCCCCCCGGCGCCGTCCACCGCGCTCTCCTCGGCCCCCGAGGGCACCTGGCCGGATCCGGCCGCCGTCCTGCTGACCGCGCTGGGCCCGGGTCCCCGGCTCTGGGAGCGCGACACCGCGCATCCCGAGGCGCTGGTGGTCCGGCTGGGCACGACGGACCGGGCGGACCTGCCGTCGGTCCCGGTGACGGTGGGGCTGCGGGAGGCCGGTTCGCTGGGGCTGGCCGGTCCCCGGGAGCGGCTGGCGGGGCTCGCCCGCTCGACGGTGGCCCAGCTGGCCGCGCTGCACTCCCCCGCCGATCTGGAGATCGTCCTGATCAGTACGGACCGGGCGCGCGGCGCTGAGGAGCGCCGCCGCGCGTGGGGCTGGCTGGGCTGGCTGCCGCATCTGCGGCCGATGCACGGCCAGGACTGCCGGCTGCTCCTGGCGTACGACCGCGAGCAGGCGCTCGCGCGGACGAACGAGCTGGTGCGCCGGCTGGACGAGGGCCCGCTCGGGCCCGGCTGGGCGAGCCTCGACGCCGCCACGGTCGCGGAGGCGGCCCGCGCCCACGAGGGCCCGTTCACGGTGGTCGTCGTCGACGGCGACCCCGGTTCGGCGGTCCTGCGCGAGCACACCGCCCGGCTGGCCTCGGCCGGGGCGGCCGCGGGCATCCATCTGATCTGTCTGGCCGAGACCCCGGCCGCGACCCCCACCTCCCCGGTCACGGCGACCTACGAGGCCGCGTGCCACGCCTCGATCGCCTTCCGCGAGTGCGGGGCGGTGGCCATGCTCATCGGTGATGTGGCGACGGCCCTGCGGCTGCTGCGCACGGCGGGCGGCCGCGCCGCCGGACACGGCACGGTGGCCGCCGTGGACGCGGTCTCGGCGCACTGGGCGGAGCGGTTCGGACGGGCGCTGGCCCCGCTGCGCGTGGACGGCCCCGCGGTGCCCCCGGGCCCGCGCGCGGCCGTGGCACTCCCCCCGTCCGCCCGCCTCCTGGACGAGCTGGGCCTGGCCCGCGCCACCCCCGCCTCCCTGATGGCCCGCTGGGCCTCCACGGCGGACGACCAGCCCGGCGCGGCCCCCCGCACCACGGCCGCCGCGCCCGACGACACCCCCCGCGTCGCCCCCCAGCGCTCCCCCGCGTCGGGCCGCACCCCGTACCCCCGCCCGGCACCGGAGAACCACGACTCGGCACGCACGCCGTACCCGGACGCGCCGTCGTCCGGACGCACCCCGTACCCGGAGACAGCGAGTTCGGGCCGCACCCCTTATCCGGAGACACCCGGCTCGGGCCGCACCCCGTACCCGGACGCGCCGTCGTCCGGACGCACCCCGTACCCGGAATCAGCGGGCTCGGGCCGCACCCCGTACCCGGAAGCGCCCGGCTCGGGCCGCACGCCCTACCCGGACGCGCCGTCGTCCGGACGCACCCCGTACCCGGAGACACCCACCTCCGGCCGCACGCCCCACCCCGACGCGCCGGCCTCCGCCCGCACCCCCCGCCCCCGGGCGGACGGGTGGCCCGGGGAGACGCCGAGTTCGCGGACGTTGCCGGGGTCGGACACGCGGTCCTGGGGCGACAGGGCGGAAGGGCCGGGGGACGGGAGTGTGCGGGCGGCCGGGTCCGGGCGGGCGTCGAACCGGGTGAGCGGTCCGCGTCAGGCGGACGCGCCCCGGGTGGCGACGCGTTCCGCCGCTCTGCCCGCCGCCGCACCGCCGGTCACGGCGTCCGCCGGGCGGCCGGTGGTGGTGCTCGGGGCCGGGCCCCGGGGGCCGGTGAGCGTGGACCTCGCCGAGGAAGGGCCGCATCTGCTCATCGAGGGGCCGGGCGGCAGCGGGCGTACGGAACTGCTCAGGGCGGTCGCCGCCTCGCTGGCCGCCGCCGACCGGCCCGACCGGCTGGGGCTGCTGCTGGTCGACGGGGCGGGCGGCGAGCGCGGCGAGAGCCTGGGACCGTGCACGGAGCTGCCGCACGCGTTCACCCGGCTCGTGGCCTGCGACCCGGTCCGGATGCGGGAGTTCGCCCAGGCGCTGGGCGGTGAGGTGAAGCGCCGGGCCGAACTGCTGGACGGGCTGGACTTCGCCGAGTGGCACAGCAGACAGGAGGTGGCCCGGCGGATGGTCGGTCCGCGTCCCCCAGGCCCGGCCGAGCAGCGCGGGGACGTGGAGTCCCCGATGAGCGGCACGCTGCGGCTGCGGCCCGCCTCCGCGCGGACGGCCGATCCGGGCCCCTCCCCGCTGCCCCGGCTCGTCGTGCTCGTCGACGACTTCGACGCCCTGCTCGCCCCGGCCCTCGGCAGCCCGGGGCGTCCCGCCGCCGGTTCCGTCGTACGGGCGCTGGAGGCGGTGGCCCGGGAGGGCGGCCGGCTCGGCATGCATCTCGTCGCCACCTCCGCCCGCCCCGAGCGCACGGAGGACACCGAGCTGGCCCGGGGCGCCCGGCTGCGCATCGTGCTCGACGCGCCCGTGGTGCCGCCGTCGCCGGACGAACCGGCCCCCGGCCGGGGGCGGCTGGGCCACCCCGACGGACGGGTGACACCGTTCCAGGGCGGCCGGGTGACGGGCCGCATCCCGCGCACGGCGACCCTGCGGCCCACCGTCGTCCCGCTGGAGTGGGAGCGGATGGGCGATCCGCCGACCCGCCGCCCGGTCCGCGAGCTGGGCAACGGGCCGACCGACCTCGCGCTGCTCGCCAGCGCGGTGGAGCGGGCCGCCCGTTCGGTCAACGCCGAGCCCGTCGCCCCGCTGGCCCCGGCGCCGTCGTGACACCGGTCCGGGGGACGGACGTCGTGAGGGCGTGCGCCGCCCACCCCGCGCGCACGCTCCGCACCGTCGCCGGAACCGCCCTCCCGCAGCCGCCTCCCGGGCCGCAAACGGGTACGCGTACCCCGTCCGCGCCCCTCTGACCCCCACCGATCCCAAGTACTCCCAATAACCCCAGACATCACACTGACCCCACGTCACGAGCCCATCACGATCAATGAGTTGGGCCCGAAGACGGTATTGCGGCGCCGGTGGGCCGGGCGTAGGACTGTGCGCACAGGACGACGTGACAGAGGGCCGCACCCCGGGATCCCGGCCGGTGCCGGTCCGCTCACGCGCACAGGAGAGACGGGGCAGGGATGCGCACAACGCTTCGGATTCGCAGGGCCGCCTTGGTGTTCACCGCCATCGGCGCGCTGGCCCTCACCGGCTGCGGCGACGACGGTGACGGCGGCAAGGACACGAAGGGCAAGGACGGGGCGTCCGAGGGCTCCGGGAGCCCGTCGGGGGTCTCCTTACCGAAACTGGACGGGGAGAAGATCTCCGTCGCGGCGGTCTGGACGGGACCGGAGCAGGAGAACTTCGTCAAGGTCCTCAAGGAGTTCGAGAAGCGCACGGGCGCGACGGTGTCGTTCGTCCCCGCGCAGGACCCGATCGTCAACTTCCTCGGTACGAAGATCGCGGGCGGCCAGCCGCCGGACGTGGCGATGATCCCGCAGGTCGGCGCGATCAAGCAGGCCGTCGAGAAGAAGTGGGCGAAGCCGGCCGGGCCCGAGGCGAAGGCCGAGCTGGCCAAGAACTTCTCGAAGGTCTGGCAGGACCTGGGCGCGGTGGACGGCACCCAGTACGGCGTGTACTTCAAGGCCGCCAACAAGTCCCTGATCTGGTACAACGCCAAGGTCTTCGAGAACGCGGGCGCGTCCGAGGCGAAGACCTGGAAGGACTTCCTGGCGACCGCCGAGACGGTGTCCGCCTCGGGTGTCACCCCGGTCTCCGTCGCCGGCGCGGACGGCTGGACGCTCACCGACTGGTTCGAGAACATCTACCTCTCCCAGGCGGGTCCGGAGAAGTACGACCAGCTGGCCCAGCACAAGATCAAGTGGACGGACCCGTCCGTCAAGGACGCGCTGACCACGCTCGCGCAACTCTTCGGGAAGCCCGCCCTGATCGCGGGCGGTGCCGACGGCGCGCTCCAGACGGAGTTCCCGGCCTCGGTCACCCAGACGTTCACCGGAGGCGACCAGCCCAAGGGCGCCATGGTCTTCGAGGCCGACTTCGTCGGGATCAACATCGCGCAGACGAAGGCGAAGATCGGCACGGACGCCAAGGTGTTCCCGTTCCCCGCGGTCGGCGCCGAGTCCCCCGTGGTGACCGGGGGCGACGCCGCCGTGGCGCTGAAGGACAGCAAGGGTGCCCAGGCCCTGCTGACCTGGCTGGCCTCCACGGACGCGGCGAAGATCTGGGCCGAGCAGGGCGGGTACATCTCGCCGAACAAGGCCCTGGACCCGGGCGCGTACCCCAACGAGGTGCAGCGCACCATCGCGAAGGCGCTCATCGCGGCCGGTGACGACGTCCGGTTCGACATGTCCGACCAGGCCCCGCAGTCGTTCGGCGGGACGCCCGGCAAGGGCGAGTGGAAGACCCTCCAGGACTTCCTGAAGAACCCGAAGGACATCGCGGGGACCCAGGCGAAACTGGAGTCCGACGCGGCCAAGGCGTACAAGAGCTGACGCGATGACGACAGCCGCAGCGGGGGGCGCCGACGAGGCGCCCTCCGCCGACAGACAACCGTCCGGCGGGGACCGGGTCCCCGCCCCCAGGGCGCCCTCGTCCGGCGGCCGGTCCGGTCCGCCCGGCCCCGGTCGTACCGCCCGGAGCGTCACCGGCACCCGTAGAGCCGTCGCGGCGGTGTTCCTGCTGCCCGCGCTGGTGCTGCTCGGCGCGCTCGTGGTCTATCCGATCGTGTACTCGGTCTACCGGTCGTTCCTCGACCAGTCGGGCACCGGGTTCGCCGGATTCGACAACTACCGGACGCTGTTCACCGACGACACCATCCGTACGGCGGTCAAGAACAACGCGGTCTGGGTGGTGTTCGCGCCGACCGTCTCCACCGCGCTCGGGCTGATCTTCGCGGTGCTGACCGAACGCATCCGCTGGGGCACGGCGTTCAAGCTGATCGTCTTCATGCCGATGGCGATCTCGATGCTGGCGGCGGGGATCATCTTCCGGCTGGTCTACGACCAGGCGCCCGAGCGCGGGGTCGCCAACGCGGTCTGGGTGGGCGTGCACGACACGTTCAGCGAGTCGGCGGGCTTCCCCAAGGCGCATCCGCTCCCCGTCCATCCGCTGAAGGCGGAGGGCGGCGGCGCGTTCGTGACGAAGACGACCGTACGGGCCGGGCAGCCGGTCCAACTGCCCCTGGTCGGGGTGCTCCCGGCGAAGATGCCCGGCGACGCCCGCCCGGCCAGGGCGCCGGAGCCCGCGTCCGACGGGGGGATCACCGGCACCGCGTGGCTGGACTTCACCAGGGGCGGCGGCGGGAAGCCGAACGTCATCGACGCCCGGGAGCTGGGACTCAAGGGCATCGAGGTGGAGGCCGTCAAGGACGGGAAGGTCGTCGCCACCGCCAGGGCCGGCGCCGACGGGGTGTTCACCCTGCCCGCCTCGGCCGACGGCGCCGAACTGCGGCTGCCCGCCTCCAACTTCCGGGAGCCGTACAACGGTGTGGACTGGCTCGGGCCGTCCCTGGTCACGCCCGGCATCATCGGCAGCTACGTCTGGATGTGGGCGGGCTTCGCCATGGTGCTGATCGCGGCCGGCCTGGCCGGACTGCCGCGCGAACTCCTGGAGGCCGCCCGGGTCGACGGGGCCAACGAGTGGCAGGTGTTCCGCCGGATCACCGTGCCGATGCTCGCACCGGTCCTCGCCGTGGTCCTGGTGACCCTGATGATCAATGTGCTGAAGATCTTCGACCTGGTGTTCATCATCGCGCCCGGTTCCTCGCAGGACGACGCGAACGTGCTGGCGCTCCAGCTCTACCGCTCCTCCTTCGGCACCGACGCGGACCTCGGCGTCGGCAGTGCCATCGCCGTACTCCTGCTGCTGCTGGTGATTCCGGTGATGCTGTTCAACATCAGGCGGATACGGAAGGAGGGGCGCCGATGACGACGCCCTCGGCCACGGCCGCCCCCGCCGGACCGGGCGAGGCGCCCGCCGGCCCCGTGAAGGAACGGCCTCCGTTCGCGGCACGGCTGGCGGCCCGCGCCGCCGGCGGTGCGATGCGGGTCTTCCTCGTCCTGGTGGCCCTGTTCTGGCTGATGCCGACCATCGGACTGCTGCTCTCCTCGCTGCGCGGCGCCGACCGGATCGCGGCCTCCGGCTGGTGGAAGGTCTTCACCGCCCCGTCGGAGCTGACCCTGGACAACTACTCCCGGCTGCTCGACAACTCGGCGATCACCGACTCGCTGTTCAGCACCGTCATGATCACCGTGCCGTCGACCGTCCTGGTCGTGGTGATCGGCTCGCTGGCCGGATACGCCTTCGCCTGGATGGACTTCCCCGGCCGCGACTGGTGGTTCCTGCTGGTCGTGGGGTTGCTGGTGGTTCCGGTGCAGGTGGCGCTCATCCCGGTCTCCAAGCTCTTCGGCGAGGTCGGGATCTTCGAGACGACCTTCGGGGTGGTCCTCTTCCACACGGCCTTCGGCCTGCCCTTCGCGATCTTCCTGCTGCGCAACTTCTTCGCGGAGATCCCCCGGGAACTCCTGGAGGCGGCCCGGCTGGACGGGGCGGGCGAGATCCGGCTCTTCACCCGGGTGGTGATGCCGCTGGGCGGTCCCGCGATCGCCTCGCTCGGCATCTTCCAGTTCCTCTGGGTGTGGAACGACATGCTGGTCGCGCTGATCTTCGCGGACTCCGACTCGCCGCCGATCACCGTGGCGCTCCAGCAGCAGGTACGGCAGTTCGGCAACAACATCGACGTCCTGGCGCCCGGCGCGTTCGTGTCGATGGTCATCCCGCTCGCGGTGTTCTTCGCCTTCCAGCGCCAGTTCGTCTCCGGCGTGATGGCGGGCGCCGTCAAGTAGGCGGTCGGGCAGGCCGGGCGGGGGCGGTCTCCGGGACATCCGGGGCCGCCCCCACCTGGCGTTTCGCGGGGGCGGCGGGGCCGGCGTAACCCTGTCACTCCTTCGGGCGTTTATGGGGTGTCCCCGGCCGAGAAAGAGACCGTATGCCCCGCCTGAGTGTCATCATCCCCGTCCGTCGCGCGCGGGGCAGTCTGCGCGCCTGCCTGGAGTCGGTGCTCTCGCAGTCGTTCACGGACATCGAGGTGATCGGTGTCGACGACGCGGCACCGGACGGATCGGGGCTGCTGCTCGACGAGTTCGCCGGACGCGACGACCGGGTGCAGGCCATCCACCTGCCGGACGGGGCCGGTCCCGAGGGGTGCCGCAACGCCGGTGCCGAGCGGGCCGTCGGGGAATATCTGCTCCATCTGGAGGCGCACTACGTCCTTCTGCCGGACGCGCTGAGCGCCGTCGCCGACCGGCTCGCGGAGGCGGGCGAGCCCGATCTGCTGCTGTACGGCCACCACAAGCGGCCCTTCCGGGGCCGGCCCCGGCCGAGCAGGTCGCTGGAGCTGCTGGGCGGGCTCGACGACGGCCCGCTGACCGGGCCCGAGCGCGCCGGACTCCTCGACATCGCCCCGGTCTCCTGGAACCGGGCCGTGCGCCGCTCCCTCCACGAGGGCGAGAAGCTGGGCTTCGGCCCGGGGCCGCACGGGGAGCGGATGTACGCCCTCCAGACCCTGGCGGCGGCCGAGTCGGTGGCCGTCCTGCCCGTCGCCTGCGTCGAGCACCGCCAGCAGCGCGGCATCCCGGGGCCCGACGAGGAAGAGCCCGGTTCCGCCCCCGCCGGGCTCGTCGAGGCGTACACCGGGCTGATGGAGTTCCTTCGCGAACGCCCCCGGCTGGAGCCCGTACGGCCGCTGCTCTTCGAACGGGCCGTCCAGGAACTGCTGTCGGGCTATCCCGCGGTCCGGCGCGGACGGCGGCGGTACGTGCGCGCGGTGGCCGCCTTCCACCGCGCCCACCGCCCGGAGGGGTTCCGCTTCCCGGCCGGCGCGCGCGGACTGCGGCCCCGGCTGATCGGCGGCGGGAAGTACGCCGCGCTCGGCGGCCTCGACACGGCACTCGCCGTACGGCGCGGGCTGCGCGCCGCACCGGACGCCGTGCGGGGACAGGCCAGGCGGAGCCTGAGCAAGCGGTACTACTGGTGGCAGCGCAAGCGTCCGCTCGACCCGAACCTGGCCGTCTACGCCGCGTACTGGAACCGCGGGGTGAGCTGCAATCCGGAGGCCGTGTTCCGCAAGGCCCGGGAGCTGGCCCCGGGGGTGCGCGGGGTGTGGGTCGTCTCGAAGAACCAGGTGGACACGGTCCCCGAGGGCATCGACCACGTGGTGCCCGGCACCCGTCGCTACTGGTCCGTCATGGCCCGTGCCACGTACTTCTTCAACAACGTCAACTTCCCCGACCACGTGGTCAAACGCCCCGGCCAGGTCCATGTGATGACCCATCACGGCACACCGCTGAAGATCATGGGCCTGGACCAGCAGGACTACCCGGCGGCCGCGCAGGGGCTGAACTTCGACCGGCTGCTCAAACGGATCGACCGGTGGGACTGGAGCGTCTCGGCCAATCCGCACTCCACCGAGGTGTGGGCGCGCGCCTATCCGGGCGCCGCGCGGAGCCTGGAGACGGGCTATCCGCGCAACGACGTGCTCGCCACGGCGACCGGGGACGACGTGCGGGCCGCCCGCGAGGCCCTGGGTCTGCGCCCCGGGCAGCGGGCCCTGCTGTACGCGCCGACGCACCGCGACTACGAAGCCGGGTTCACCAGCCGGCTGGACCTGGAGCGGTTCTGCGCCGAGGCCGGACCGGACACCGTGCTGATGGTGCGCGCGCACTACTTCTACGGGGACACGGGGCTGCCGGAGCACCCCTCGGTCCTCGATGTGAGCGACCACCCCCGGATCGAGGAGCTGTGCCTGGCGGCGGACGCGCTGATCACGGACTACTCGTCGGTGATGTTCGACTTCGCCCATCTGGACCGGCCGATCGTGGTGCACGCCCCGGACTGGGAGACCTACCGCACGGTGCGCGGGGTGGTCTTCGATCTGCTGTCGGGCCGGCCGGGCGACACCCCGGGCCCGGTGGCGACGAGCACGGAGGAGCTGGCCCGGATCTTCCGGGACGGGGCGTGGGACGGCCCGGAGAGCCGGGAGCTGCTGGCGGCGTTCCGGGCCCGGTTCTGTCCGTACGGGGACGGCCGCGCCGCCGAGCGGGTGGTGCGCCGGGTGCTGCTGGGGGAAGAGGTCTGATCCACGGCAGGGGGCCCGCGGGGCCGCCCCCGCGCGCCCGCCGGGCGCCCCGC
>NZ_JBHVIN010000010.1:0-343307 GCF_042799575.1 Streptomyces sp. NPDC057682
GAGCGGGCTATGCAGCGGCTTGCCGCTGCATAGAGACAGAATTCCGCAAGCGGAATTCTTAAAGGCGGGATAATTCGCGCAAGCGCGAATTATTGGCGATCGCGCTTGCGCGATCGCGTGGCTGGTTACGGAGCGGGTGCATCGTGGCGGGCTTGTGTCGGGTCTGGGATTCTCTGCCGCTGTATCTGGCTTGGATGTGACGGGCTGTCTCCTTGGCGGGGTGCCGGCCCAGGGGTGGTGACGGGCTCCGCTGCGCTCCCCCCGTACGCCTCTCCTGCTGTTGGATCTGTCTCTTCTGCGTCGTCTGATGTGTGGTCGGTTAATGCATACTCTGACAGACTGTGGACCGGGGTCGGTTTCCTGGGTGAATCGTCTTGGTGAGTGATGCATCGTATGTTGGTGTCTGTGTAGTATCTGGGTTTAGATGCTGTCCCCATAACGTATCTTTCACCAGGCCGGACTTTCCTTGCTGGCTGTGCTCTGCATTCCGCGAAAGGAGAACACGCAAGTGTCCGTGAGACTGCGTGAACACCAGGTTGAGGCTGTTGCTGCTGTCGTACGTGGTCTCGACGCCCCGCCGGGCGGAATCCCCGTCAACGGCCTGCGTGGACAGGTACATGCCGCGTGCGGTACGGGAAAAACCGTCATCGCAGCGGCATCGGCCAAACGGATTGCTCCCAAGGGACGAGTTCTCGTCCTGGTGCCGACGCTGGACCTTCTCACCCAAACGGTACGGGCATGGCGGGAGGTGGGGCACTCGGGACCCACGGTTGCGGTGTGCTCGCTCCACGACGATCCGGAGCTGTGGGATCTGAAGGTGCGCTCGACAACAAACCCCGTGCAGCTGGCTCTGTGGCACGGCTCGGGGCCGGTGACCATGTTTGGTACGTACGCCTCGCTCGGGGTCCTGGCGGAGGCTTTCGAGGGCGCCTACGGGCAGCGGCTCGACTCCTTGGACCTGACGGTGGTCGACGAGGCCCACCGGACATCCGGGTCGATAGGGAAGGCCTGGGCCGATGTTCATCATCAGGGCGTCATCCCCTCGCGCCGGCGGCTGTACTTGACAGCCACGCCGCGGATCTGGGAGGAGCAACCGAGCCGCGAAGTCGCCGAAGGGGTTCGTGATCCGCTGCCACGCGAGATGGCAGCGAGCATGGACGACGAAGCGGTGTTCGGACCTGTCCTCTACAAACTCAGCCTGGCATCGGCCGTGTCACGGAAGCTGCTGGCCCGGTACCAGATCATTGTTCTGGAACTCCAGGACCCCGTCGTCACCCCTCAGCGGCTCATGGGCGAGGACCGGCACACCGAGGAGGTCCGCGGGCAACGCCTCGGCGCCCTTCAGGCCGCACTCCTCCACACCATGGCGCAGCACGGGCTGCAGTCGTGCATCACGTTCCATCACCGGACGATGGAGGCGCAGGCCTTCGCGGAGGGTCTGGGGCGTGTTGCGGGACGGTTGCACGCGGATCGGCCCGAAGTCTACCCGTCTCGGGTCTGGGCGGACTGGCTGTGCGGCGAGCACGTCCCCGAGCGCCGGCGCGAGGTCCTGGACGGCTTCGGTGCTGCGAGCCGGCGGGCGGTCCTGTCGAACTGCCGCGTCCTGGGGGAAGGCGTCGACATCCGGGCCGTGGACTCGGTGGCTCTGCTGGATCCGAAGGGGGCGCCGCACGACATCGTCCAGGCCGTTGGGCGGGCGCTGCGGCAGAAGCCCGGGGAAGGGAAACTCGCTTCCCTGATCGTGCCCGTATTCCTCCAGCCCGGGGAGGGCCCGGAGGACATGTTCACCTCTGGTTCGTACCGTCCGTTGGTGAAGGTTCTTGAGGGCTTGCGGGCTCATGATGAAGAGGCGGTGGAATTGCTCGCGATTCCGCAGGAGCCGCAGAAGAACGTGGCCCAGCCGTCCCTGCTAATCGGTTCCGTCCCGGAGGAAGGTGAACAGGAATCCCGGTTGTTGCTGCGTTTCGCTGCTCCGAGGGATCCTGTGATGGTCGCGGAGTGGGTGTCGTTCAACGTCATCGACACCGAACGGCAGGACTGGGCACGCGGCTGGGCCAAGCTCAAGGAATACACGGAGCGGACCGGGGACGCCCGGGTGCCCTACGAACACCGGGAAGGCGCCTTCCCTCTCGGACAGTGGGTCGCCGAGCAGCGGCGGGCCTACGGGACGGGGCAGATGACCGGACAGCGCGCGGCCCGGTTGGAGACGCTCGGGATGATCTGGTCGGCGGCCGATGCACGGTTCCAGGAGAACCTCGCCGCCGCGAGGGTCTACTACCAGGAACACTGGACGCTGTGCGCCCCGAGGTCCGCAGCCGCGCTCGGAAAGCCGGTCGGGCAGTGGCTGTCCAACCTCCGCCGGCCGGGCGTACTGGACGGGCATCCGGAATGGGAGGCGGCCCTCCGGGCGGTGGATGCGGACTGGAACCCGTCGTGGGCGCCGGTCTGGCAGCGGCACTACGCCGTCGTGAGGGAAATGCTCGCCGAGGAAACCATCCTCGGCTATATCGAACCCGGGGTTACTGTCCACGGCATGGACATCGGGAAATGGCTCGACCGACAACGCCGGCCCGAGGTCTGGACGGCCCTGTCGGACGGGCAGCGCCAACGCCTGGAAGCCGTCGGCGTCGTACCCGTGGAAAGAGAGTTGGAAGCCTTCATGGAGGCGCCGGTACGGGCCCAGAACGGCTTCGACAAAGGCATTGCGGCACTGGGGCAGTACAAAGCCCGCACCGGTTCGGCGACCGTCCCCAGGGGACACATCGAAGTACTGCCCGACGGAACCGAGATCAAACTCGGAGTATGGATCATGAACCAGAAGACCCGCCGGAACAAACTCACCCCCGACAAACTCACCGCACTCGCCAACCACGGACTCGACTGGGCAACCGGATGACAGTGCCGGGACAACGGAGATTGCAGTTGTGGCCAGGTCCGCCGTCCCGGGCTTCGCATCAGCCGTCCGTCACCTCTCGGCAGAAATGCGCACGTCGGGGATGGAGTCGAGGAGTCGACCCCACTTCGGGTACCGCTCCACCTTCTCCAGATGTAGCGCCATGATCTTTTCACTGAGCCCGGGATCCAGGTCATCGGAGAACCGCACGGCCGAAAGCCGCGCGAGACGAGGAAGGATGAGGAAGTCACCCTCAAGATGGACCGGGTCGTGCATGTAGCGTTCCAGCGCCGCGAGGTCCACGACTCCCGCGCAGTAGGTGTGGGTGAACCCGTCCGAAGGGTCGCCGAGGTCCTGGCCCACCACTCCGAACGCGGCCGACTCCACTGTTGACGTGCGCCGCATGGCGGCCAGCACCTGTTCCTTCTCTTCCTCGGTGGTTCCGTCCCTGAAGCTGAAGCGCAGAGTGTTGACGATCACTGGATTCCCTCTCGTGGGGCGAGCGTCACGATTGAACCGATGGGTTCATTTTAGAGGTCCAGTCGGTACAGAACAAGGCGGCGGTACCCTGCGGAGGTGACAGCAGCTACCACTCCGTCCGGGCGGGCGGCGCCCCGGGGGCGTATCGACAAGCGGCAGGCGATCCTGGATGCCGCTTTCGCGGTCTTCGCGCGTCTGGGGTACGAGAACGCGGGTGTGCGGGAGATCGCCGACGAGGCGGGGGTCGCCAAGCTGACGGTCTACAACCACTTCAAGGACAAGGAGAACTTGTTCCGCCACACTGTCGAGTCGGCAGCCGACAGTGTGATGGCGGAGAACCTCGCCGTGGCCGAACGGTTGCGCAGTCCTGGTGACGATCTGCGCGCCGCCCTGAAGGACATGGCGTGCCAGGTGCTCCAGGTCTGTTGCAGCGAACGCGCCCGCGCTCTGAAGTGGCTGATGTACGCCCAGGTCGGGGGCTTTGTCGACCTGATCGAGACCGTCCAGAAACGCACCTACGGCCGGCTCGCCGAGGCGCTGGCGGACCGGCTGGCGCGCCTCTCGCTGGATGGCCGGCTGCGACCGTGCGACCCGGCCCTGGCCGCGGAGCAGTTCCTCACCCTGCTCACCGGACCGATGGATGCACGATCCAGACTCGGCACCCGCGCGGTCCCCGCCGCGGAGACGCACGCGGTGGCCGAGGCCGCGGTGGACACATTCCTGCGGGCCTACGGGCCGGCCTCCTGAACTGTGGCGAAACCTCGGACCGAGCGCCCACGCCGGGCACGGTGTGGGCGCTCGAACCGACCCGCGCCGTCGCCCGTTCGTGGCAGGCCAGCGGCCTTGCAATTCGCCGGTCAGACGGCCGGGTGCCAGCCGTCGAGCCGTGCGAGTTGTCCGGGGGACAGCTCCAGCCGGGACGCGGAGAGGTTCTCGATCAGATGCCCCTTTGAGGTCGTCCCGGGAATCGGCAGAACGTGCTCGCCACGGCTCAGCAGCCAGGCGAGCTGAACGCGGGTGCGGCTCGCACCCGTCTCCTCGGCTACGGCCTCCAGCGGCGACCCGGCGACCGTGTCACCGGCCGAGACCGGGAAGAACGGCACAAAGGCGATGCCCAGTTCCGCCGTGCGCCGGAGAACCGGATCGTGGTCACGCGCTCCGTAGTTGTAGAGGTTCTGGACCGCGGCCAGCGGCGCCGCCGCATGCGCACGTACAAGCGTGTCGACGTCCACCTCGGAAACACCGATGCGTTCGACCTTGCCTTCCTCCTGTGCCCTCCGCAACGCACCGACCTGCTCCTCGACCGGCACATCGGGGTCGACCCGGTGCAGATACAGGAGATCTATGGTGTCGGTACGCAGGCGACGCAAGCTCTCCTCGATCTGCTGGCGCAGGAAGGCGGGACGGCCGAGCGGCACCCACTCCGATGGGCTGGGGCGGGTCATCCCGACCTTGGTCGCGACCGTGACATCGGCACCCTTCAGAGCCTCGGCGAGCAACCGTTCGCCCTCGCCGAGCGCGTAGGCGGCGGCAGTGTCGAAGTGGTCGACCCCGAGGTCGACGGCGCGGTGCACAAAGTCGATCAGCTCGTCCCGGTCGGTGGGCTGCTCCCAGATCGGGGCACTGGCGCCCCTGCGGAGCTCGGGCGCGTCGGCGAATCGCATCGTGCCGAGACCGATACGGGAGACAGGAAGCGTGATGTTCAGTTTCTTGTTCGTGGTCATGGCGCCGACACTAGGAACTGACACCGATGTGAGGGGCAAGTGGATATGACGCAGGTCACAGAGATGCGTATCGGGGCGCTCTCCGAGGCGACCGGTGTCAGCGTGCGGCTCCTGCGGTACTACGAGGAGCAAGGCCTCCTCGCTCCGCGCCGCACCACGTCGGGCCAGCGGCTCTACGCGGCGAGCGATGTCACGACCGTCGGCCGTATCCGGCGGCTCCTTGACGCCGGCCTGGGCACCCGCACCATTCGTACCGTCCTCGGTTGCATCTGCGGCGGGGAAGGGGACGTCGAGCCCTGCCTGGATCCGCTGCTGATCGAGGAGATATCACGGCTGGACACACAGCTCGCCCGGCTCACCGACCACCGCAGTGCTCTCACCGGCCTGATCAGCACCCAGACGCCCAGTCACGAACAGGCGGACGACGCGACGTGAGCCCAAGTCCTGCTCGGCCTCCCAAATCGCACCCGCTGCACCCCGCTTCCACACCCGGGAAGAGGACGTGCCAGGGCACGCCCTTTCCCGTACCCGTCCGGGAGCTCGATCTGGTGGCCCTCCACTCTCCGGCGGGTTGAGCAGGGCGAAAGACGGCTCCGCGTCAATCCAGCTGGTCTCCTGGCCGGGAATCGCCTCGCCATCAATGGGGTTGGTGGGAGACGAGCCGTAATTGGAGGGGTCATGCGAGCGATTCAGGTGTACGAAGTGGGCGGTCCCGAGGTGCTGCGGGAGGCCGAAGTGGACCAGCCGCGGCCGGGTCCGGGCGAGGCGGTCGTGGAAGTGGCCGCATCCGGGGTCAACTTCCTCGACGTGTATCACCGTGAGGGCCGGTACAGCGTCCCGCTGCCCTTCACCCCGGGCTCTGAGGGCGCCGGTACAGTCGTCGAAGTGGGGCCCGGCGTCGCTGACGTAGCGGTCGGGGACCGGGTCGGCTGGGTGGAGGTTCCCGGTACGTATGCCGAGCGGGCCGTCGTGGACTCCTCCCGGCTGGTGCCGCTGCCCGACGACATCGACTTCGAGACGGCGGCCGCCGTGCTCCTCCAAGGCATGACCGCTCACTACCTCATCAAGGACGCCTACCCGGTTCGGGCCGGCGACACGGTGCTCGTGCATGCGGCCGCCGGTGGCATGGGGCTGCTTCTGACCCAGCTCATCACCCATCTCGGCGGCAGGGTGATCGGCACGACGTCGACCACGGCGAAGGCCGAGCTGGCGAAGCGTGCCGGGGCTGCGGAGGTGATCCTCTCCTCCGCGGTCGACGATCTCGCAGCCGAGGTGAGGCGGCTCAACGGTGGTCAGGGACTGCCGGTCGTCTTCGACGGCGTCGGCGCGCACACCTTCGACGCGAGCCTCGCCAGCCTGCGCCCCCGCGGCCATCTCGTGCTCTTCGGCGCGGCAAGTGGCGCCGTGCCGCCGTTCGACCCGATCCGGCTCGCCCACGGCGGTTCGCTGACCCTGATCCGGCCCAGCCTCGGAGACTTCATCGCCGATCGGTCCGAACTGCTCCGACGGGCCGCCGATGTGTTCGAGTGGGTGCGCTCCAAGGCGCTTGAGGTCACCGTAACGGGCCGCTACGCATTGTCCGAGGCCGCCCGAGCCCACAGCGATCTGGAGGCTCGGCGTACCACCGGCAAGCTGCTCGTCGTACCCGCCGCGGCCGCTGTCGGAAGCCGTGAGGCAACGCAGAACTGATCGCGGGTCACACGGTCGGGGAGCGTGAGGACCGAGTCGTCCGTGCGCGGCCGGCGGGGCAGCGGTCACCGTACGCGGGCAGAACACCGCATTCGCCCATGACGATGATGCGGCGGCGCCGGCAGGGACGTCGCAGTGGCGGGGAATCGCCTGCTGGGGGTGAACCAGTCCCGGTAGGTGTGGAGTCGGCGGGGCCGGCTTCCTCTTCTTACGGGTGCGGTGGGCGGCGTGGGTGGCGTGCCGCAGGAGAACGCTTCGCAGTTGACGACCGGATTACGCACCTTCGGGATACTGCCCCTTCACCAGTTCGACGGCGGCGTGGAGGCCGCTGCGTACCGGGTATGGGTCCGGGCACCCGAGCATGTGCGGCCGGTCGACGGCGTCTACTACGGCCGGCTCCCCACCGAGCCTCTTCCGCCGGCGCCGTCGATGTCGGTGGCCCGCGAGGCCCTCGGGGAGCGCCGGCCTTCGGGCTGGGTCCTGGCGAAGGTCCGAGGGGGCCCGGCCCGCGGTGTGCTGCACGTGCCTGACTGCGAAGAGGCACCCGAGGGTGGGCCGCTGCTCGATGTCCAGCGGGCCCCGGACGTCGCGGAGAACCCGGGGACCCGGCTGTGCACGCTGTGCGGGTGTGCTCAGGAGCTGACGCCTCTGCTGCGCGGGTTCGTCGGGACCGGACTCGCGGGGAGCGGTGTCCGATCGGCAGGAAGAGTTCTTCCAGTCCGTGTTCCCGCTCGGAGTCCGGCCGGTCCCGCATCCGGGTCACCGTCAGCGCCCCGAGGCGGCATGTGGTGCGTACGCACCAGGTCACGGGCGGGGGTGGTCCGGGTGCACCAGGCGACGACGATGGCCGGGGACGATGCCCGGCACAGCGCCGCGGGGAAGGGTGGGAAGCCGCGTGGAACTCACGCGATTCCCTTGCCGGCGCGCGGTGTCTGGAGTGATCAACGGTGGCGACAATTCTTTACCGGATCGGACGGTGGGCCTTCCGGCGGCGCCGGCTCGTAAGCGGCCTCTGGCTCGGTGCCCTGCTGGTGGCCGTGGCCGCCGCGGCCCTGGCGCCGGCCGGCGAGGACGAGGACCTCGCCATGCCCGGCACCGAGTCGCAAAAGGCGTTCGACCTGCTGGACGAGCGCTTCCCGCAGAGCAACTCCCAGGGCGCCGAAGCCCGCCTGGTGTTCCGGGCCCCGGTCGGACAGAAGGTGACGGCCGGCACGAACAGGTCGGCCGTCGAGGACACGCTCGGCCGACTGGACGGGGGCGGCCAGGTGGCCTCGACCACCGACCCCTACGAGACCGGCGCGGTCAGCGAGGACGGCACCATCGCCTACTCCACGATCACCTACACCGCGAACGCCGTCGACCTGTCCGAGTCGACGAAGAGCACCCTCGAAGACGCCGCGAGCCGTGCCCGGGGCGCGGGGCTCACCGTGGAGATCGGCGGCTCGGCCCTGGACGCGGAAGAGGAACTGGGCGGTACGACAGAGATGGTCGGCGTCGCGGTCGCGGCCGTCGTGCTGGTCGTCGCCCTCGGCTCACTGGCGGCGGCCGGACTGTCGCTGCTGACCGCCTTCGTGGGCGTGGCCATCGCCTTCGGCCTGGTCTCCGCGCTGGCCGTACCGCTCGGCCTGACGTCCACCGTCGCCATCCTGGCACTGATGCTGGGCCTCGCGGTCGGCATCGACTACGCGCTCTTCATCACCTCCCGCTACCGCGACGAGCGCGCCCGAGGCAGCGAACCGGAGGAGGCCGCAGGCCGGGCGGTGGGCACGGCCGGATCCGCCGTCGTCTTCGCGGGCGCGACGGTCCTGATCGCCCTGGCCGGCCTGGGCATCGTCGGAATCCCCGAACTGACCAGGATGGGCCTGGGCGGCGCGGGCGCCGTGGCCCTGGCCGTGCTCGTCGCACTGACCCTGGTCCCCGCGCTGTTCGGATTCCTCGGCCGGCGGGTACTGTCCCGCGCCGTCCGCAAGTCCGCCCGGACGGGGCGTGACCACCCGCACCCGGCACCCGCCTCCGCCGACCGGCGGCCCGGCCTCGGTACCCGCTGGGCGCAGTTCGTACTGCGCCGGCCGGTCGCCGTGCTGCTGACCGCCGGGCTCGGTCTCGGCGCCGTGGCCCTGCCGGCGCTGAGCCTCGAACTCGGCCTGCCCGGCGACGAGTCCAAGTCGGTGGAGACCACCCAACGCCGTGCCTACGATCTGCTTTCGGAAGGCTTCGGCCCCGGCTTCAACGGCCCGCTGACCATCGTCGTGGACATGTCGGCACCCGCGTCCCCGGGCTCGCAGGACACCCAGGCCCTCACGGACCGGGTCGTCAGGACCGTACGGGCAGTGGACGGGGTCGCCTCGGTCGGCGATCCGGTTCTCAACCGGGCCAAGGACACCGCCGTCCTCACCGCCGTCCCGCAGACCGCACCGAACAGCGGCGAGACCAAGGACCTGGTGCACGCACTTCGCGGCGCGGTCCGGGCCGTCGAGTCCGACACAGGCGCCGGCGTCCTGGTGACCGGGACCACCGCGCTGAACATCGACATCTCCGAAGCCATGTCCGACGCCCTCATCCCGTATCTGAGCGTGGTCATCGGCCTGGCCCTGCTTCTGCTGACGGTGGTCTTCCGCTCGGTCCTGGTCCCGGTCAAGGCCGCGCTCGGCTTCCTGCTGTCGGTGGGCGCCGCCTTCGGCGTCCTCGTCGCCGTCTTCCAGTGGGGCTGGGCGGCGGACCTCATCGGCATCGAGCAGACCGGACCTGTCATGTCGCTGATGCCGATCCTCATCATTGGCATCATGTTCGGCCTCGCCATGGACTACGAGGTCTTCCTCCTCACCCGGATGCGGGAGGCCTACGCCCACGGCGCCTCCCCCGGCAACGCGATCGTCAGCGGTTTCCGGCACAGCGGACGTGTGGTGGCCGCGGCGGCGATCATCATGACCAGTGTGTTCGCCGGGTTCATCGGGATGAGCAGCACGACCATCCAGACGATGGGAGTCGGTCTGGCCGCCGCCGTCGCCTTCGACGCCTTCGTCGTGCGGATGGCGATCGCCCCCGCGGTCCTGGCACTGCTCGGCCACCGGGCCTGGTGGCTGCCCCGTATTCTGAACCGCGTGTTGCCGAACGTGGACATCGATGGTGAGGCACTGAGCAAGCAGGTCCCGGCCCCCGAAGCCGCGTGGGACCCCGCAGGGCGGCGGCTGCCCGTCGGCCGGGGCTGAGTCGGCCATGGCGGACACGGGTGGCGGTGGCCCGCGACCACGCGGCACGTGGTGGCGGGAGGCGGCGATCACGACGACGGCGTTCGCGTTGTGCCTGCTCGGCGGTGTGGTGCAGGACGACGGCCGCACGCTGTCACCGCCGTCCGCCGCCGCCTACTTCATCGCCGTGGTGTCCTGCTCGGTGCTGCCGATGCGGCATCGGGCGCCCCGGGCCGCCATGACGGTCACGACCGCAAGCGGCGTACTGGCTCCGTTCCTGGGCCTCCTGCTGAGCCCGCTCATCGTGGCCCCCGCCGTGATCACCGCCTATTCGTACTCGCTCGCCGCGCGCACCGAACGGCGCGCGGCGAGCGCCGTGGCGCTCATCTCCGTGGCGCTGCTCGTCGCCTCCGCTCCTTTGCTCGGTGCCCTCTCGTGGAAGGACGCGAGCAGGGTGGGGGCGGTGGCGGCGTTCCCGCTCGTGTCCGGCGTACTCGGTCACTCGGTGCGGAACCGACGCGCCTATCTGGCTGCCGTGGAAGAGCGGGCCCTGCGGGCCGAGAAGAGCCGGGACAGCGAGGCGCGCCGGAGAGTGGCCGAGGAACGGGTGCGCATCGCCCGGGAACTGCACGACCTCGTGGCCCATCAGATCACCCTGGCCAACGCGCAGGCCACGGTCGCGGCCCACCTCTTCGACACCCGCCCGGAGCAGACCCGCAAGAGCCTGCAGGAACTCGTCGAGACCACCCGCGACGCGCTCGACGACCTGCGGGCCACGGTCGGTCTGCTGCGTCAGTCCGGGGACGCGGCCACGCCCGCCGAACCGGCGCCCGGCCTTTCGCGGCTCCCCACGCTCCTTGAGTCGTTCCGCCGCGCGGGTCTGGAGGTGTCGACGGACCAGGAGGGTACGGTCAGGTCGCTGCCGCCGGGGGTCGACCTCACCGCGTACCGCATCGTCCAGGAGGCCCTGACCAACGTGACCAAGCACGCCGGTACGGGCAGCGCCCGGGTGCGCCTCGCCTGGAACCGCGACCGCGTGACCATCACCATCGCCGACGACGGACCCAGCACCCGCACTCCGTCGACCGCCTCCACGGGATCGGCTGCGTCCGCCGCGGGGGGCCGGGCGCCCGGTTTCGGTCTGATCGGCATGCGTGAGCGTGCCACCGCGGTAGGGGGGCGCCTCTCCGCCGGCAGGCGCCCCGAGGGCGGCTTCCTCGTCTCCACCCAACTGCCCCTGCCGCCTGTCAAGGACCCGACGCGGGGAACCGACGAAGCAACGACCACCGAGGGACGGATGACCGACGAATCGACCGGTGACGAAACGACGGGCGACCGGGAGACCGGGGGCACGCCGTGACGCTCCGGGTGTTGCTCGCCGACGATCAGGCCCTGCTGCGCGGTGCCTTCCGGATGCTGCTCGACAGCGCCGACGACATCACCGTGGTCGGCGAGGCCGCCGACGGCAGAGAAGCGGTGAGACTCACCCGGGAACTGCGCCCGGACGTGGTGATCATGGACATCCGTATGCCCGAAGTGGATGGCCTCACCGCGACGTCGGAGATCTGCGCGGACCCGGAACTGCGGGCCAGCCGCATTCTGATCCTCACCACGTACGAGACCGACGAGTACGTCGCCCAGGCGCTGCGCGCGGGGGCCGGCGGCTTCATCGGCAAGGGCATCGCCGCCGACGACCTCCTGGACGCCGTGCGTACGATCGCCGACGGCGACACCCTCCTGTCCCCCGCCGCGACCCGCTCCCTGGTCGCCCGTTTCCTGGCCACACAGGACGACGCCCCGCCGCACCGATCCGAACGGCTCGCCGTGCTCACCCCGCGCGAGCGCGAGATGGTGGCTCTGGTCGCGACCGGCCTGTCCAACCAGGAGATCGCCGAGCGGATGTACCTCAGCCCGTTCACCGTCCGCGCCCACGTACAGCGCGCCATGACGAAGCTCCAGGCCCGCGACCGGGCACAACTCGTCGTCATCGCGTACCAGACGGGCCTGGCCCGCGCCACCAACGACGGCTGCAGCGGCAGCGGCAGCGGCAGCGGCAGCCGGTCGTAGCCGGATCCGGAGCGGCTGAGGCATGTCCACCAAGTCCGGAGGATGCTTCTGGCCTACCCATATGACATCGGGCCAGTACCTCAGTGCCGCGATCACGTCCCCGCCGTCGCGCGGTCGGCAGTCTCCACGGCCACGCGCTCCCCCGGTCGAGGAACAGGCTCCCACGACCAGGCAAACGTTGTCCGATACGGCACTAACGCCAGGGATCGAGGGCGTGCTTGCCGTGGGTGGCGCCGGCTTCGAGTTGACGAAGCACCTCGGGCCCTTCGGCCAGGGGGTGGATCCGAGGGGTTCCCGGCGGGTAGACGCCGTTGGTGACGAGCGCCTCGATCTCGGTGAGCAGCGTCTGGTAGAGGGTCGGGGCCTCGGTCGCGAGTGCGCCGATGTGCAGTCCCTTGATCTGGGCGTGGTGGGTGAAGACCAGGTCGTGCGTGGTGACGGTGGCGTCGCCGGAGGCGGCGCCGAAGACGACGATGCGGCCGGTGAAGGGTTTGGTGACCGACAGGCTGGTGGCGAACGTGGCCTTGCCGACCGATTCCAGAACCAGGTCGACGCCGGCCCCGCCGGTCAGCCGGGTGATCTCCGCGGCGAGTCCGGGATGGCGGCTGTCCAGGACCTCGTCGGCACCGAGTGCTCTGACGGTTGCGTGCTTGGCCGGGGAGGCCGTGGCGATCACGCGGGCGCCGTAGTGGCGGGCGAGGCGGACCGCGGCCTGTCCCACGCCGCCGGCCGCGGCGTGGATGAGCACCACATCGCCGCTGGTGACCTCGCCCAGCGGCTTGAGGGCGGCCAGCGCGGTGGCCCAGTTCAGCACCATGCCGAGCGCTTCGGCGTCGCTCCAGCCGGCCGGTACGGGCAGGACGCCGGCGACCGGCATCGTCATGTACTGCGCGAAGGCGCCCGGACCGGCTCCGATGACATGGGTGCCGAGAGGAAGCGGATGTTCGACGTCCGTGCCGATCCCCACGATCTCGCCGGCGGCTTCGAAGCCCGCCGCGTAGGGCGCCTGCGGCCCTCCGCCATAGGTTCCGTAAGTCTGCATGACGTCGGCGAAGTTGACCCCGGCGGCGCCGACGCGGATCAGGTATTCGCCGGGCCCCGGAGCAGGACGGCGGTGACCGGTGGCAAGGGAGAGGTCCTTCGGTCCCCGGTGCGAGCGCTGGATCAGGGCCCGCATCGTCCGGTCGGAAGTCTGCTGTTCCTCGTTGGTCTTCATGCACCGAACGTAGGAACCTGACACTTACGTCAAGGTCAAGCGACTCTCACAGATCGGTGCCGCGGGCGTTCCGAAGGTAGGTGTCCAGGGCCGCCTGCTGATCGCTGAGAGCGGCGATGCGGGCAGCGAGCCGATCGCGGTAGCTCTGCACCTCCCGCAGGAACTCCTCGCACGCCGCCTCGGTCCCGGCATCCGTTCCGTCGGTGAGGCCGGGCAGGACTTCCCGGATCAGACGCACCGGCAGCCCCGACTCCAGCAGGGAACGGATGACGAGCACCCGGTCGATCGTGGATGGGCAGTAGTCGCGGAACCCGTTGCCGAAGCGGCCGGGGACGATCAGCCCTTCGTCCTCGTAGTGGCGCAACGAGCGTGCACTCACACCGCTGGCCCGGGAGGCTTCACCGATCTTCATGCTGGGAAGCAACGTCGGAGACCACCGCGTTCTTCCAGCACCTTCCTGCGGGCCTACGGGCCGGCCACCTGAACTGCGGCGACACTTCGGGCCTGGCGCTCGCCCCGGGCACGGTGCGGGCCCATGAACCGGCCCGCGCCGGCGACACGTCCGGGCGGCGATCCGTCCCGTCCCCCACGATCCTGCCGCGCCCCGCCACCGGCTCTCTGCTCACGGGTTCCGGGCATCGGGGCCCGGTCGGGATGTGTCAGCGGTGGAAGGAGACTTCCGGGTTGCCGGGGGTCGGGCCGGTGAGCAGGGGCTGGGGTCGGGCTTTGAGGTGCAGGTCGAAGAAGGCCGCGGTGTAGTCGCGGGTGATGCGGCTGGAGCGGTCGGCGGGGAGGGGCGCCGAGGGGTCGGGGAGGCCCAGTTGGGCGCCGAGGAGGGGCATGTCGGTGAAGGTGAAGTGGCCGGCGCCGGTGACGGTGAGCCAGCGTTTCCAGCCGTCGAGGCGGGGCCAGTCCCGGCTCCAGGTGGTGTCGGTGGTGCTGCCGGGGGTGTGCTGGGTCTCGGTGCCGAGGACCATGAACGGGCGGCCGTGGAGTCCGGTGGTGGGGAGCGGGTCGTAGAACGCGCCGTCCATGTTCACACCGGCACGCACGCGTGGATCGGCGGTCATCGTGGACGCGGCGGAGTTCCCGCCGATGGAGTGTCCGGCCATGCCGATCCGCCGTTGGTCGATCAGCGGGGCGTGGCGCCAGGCGGGACGGCTGCCGGTCAGGCGGTTCAGCAGGAACGAGACGTCGCGTGCGCGGCCCCGGGCGACCTCCGCCATCCCTGCGTCGCCGGTGCGCTCGACGTAGTCGCAGGCCGCGCAGGGCAGGACGCGTCCGCCGGGGAAGACCGTCGCGGTGGACTCGTGGGCGTGGTCGACCGATGCGACGACATAGCCGCGGGAAGCCAGGTCCGTCGCGAGGGACGTCAGGGTGAAGCGGCTCTGGCCGAACCCGGGTGAGAGCACGACCAGCGGGAACCGGCCGGCCGCGGGCGCCGCGCCGGTGCGGGCGTGGGTCCGGGTGGCCGCGACGGCTTCGGGCTCGACGAGCTCACCGAGGCCGCGGGACGCCAGCAGCAGTTGTGCTTCCCTGGTGCTCATGTACGGAGCGGGTGAGCCGCTAGCGGCCCGTGCCGGGTAGAACACGGATGCCAGCAGTTCGCGTGCGCCGGCGCCGGGCACGTACGGGTCGGCGCGCCCTGAGTCGCGCAGGTACAGGGTGTCCTCGCCGACGGCGTACGGCCCGCTCGGCACGGGAAGCCGCAGCACCGTGCTCTGCGGCGCGGTGAGCTGCTGGGTGGTGAGCGTGGGTTCGCTCCCGGGGCGGGCAGACGTTGCCGCGGCCGGGACGGCGGCCGTTGCCCCCAGGGCGAGGGCGAGAAGCGAGACGGCCATGGTGCGGTGACGAGTTCTCATGACCCGCACGCTAGGCGCGGGTCGGGTGGCGCAACGTCCGCCCACGGGCTTCGGTTCGCTACCTCCCAGGTCCCATAGGCGAGGCCGGTGTCGTACTACGGGCCTACCGGCGACGACCCCGCCCACGCGGCCCCGGAGGACAGCCCGCACAACTGGCGCCGACCGGACGAGTCCACGTGCCCGACCCCGCCCGAACGTGCGGCGGCCCGCACACGCGCGAGGGCGCCGATGGGTGAACTCGCGGTACAGCGGCCGGACGCGGGCGTGCGTGCTGTGTGCGGTTGTTGCGCGGTGTCCGGCGTTGCGGGGCTCGTACGGGGCGGGGGCACGGGTCGGCTGCGGTGCCGGCGGGATTCGAACCCGCGGACGGGCCGGGGCCGGCCCGCCCCGTATCCGTCAGTCGCCGTGAACGGGGCCTCGCCCACGGCGATCGCAATGGGCCGCTCTGCCACGGCTCCGCAGCCTGCGGGACATGCGCGCTGTCCCGCTCCGGACCACGGTAGGGGGCGGCGCGGGCGCCGGTTCAGGAGGAGCCGGTGGCGCGGAGCTGCTCGGCGGCGGCCTGGTAGGCGTCCGTTGCGCGGGTGAAGTAGTCGAAGAGCACCGCGAGTTGCTCGGGTGTGTAGGCGGCGAGGAGTTCGCCGATGCGTTGGCGGGCGGGGGCCACTGCCTCGTCCAGGCCCGCGGGTTTGCCGACGGGTTCGACGATCACTTTGCGCCGGTCGTCGGGGGACGGGGCGCGGCGGACGTAGCCGGCCGCTTCGAGCCGGTCGATCAGGCGGGTGGTGGGGCCGGTGGTCAGGCCGGTACGGGTGCCGAGTTCGCCGGGGGTCATCGGTCCGGTGAGTTCGAGGATGTTGAGGGCGTAGAGGTCGGTGGCGCCGAGGTCACATGCTTTGGCGCTCGCGTGGCCGTGGAGCATGACGGCGCTCAGGTAGCGGCGGTAGGTCTCTCCGGCTCCGGACGGCATGGCTGGCGTTGACAAGGGACCCCCCGCTCCATAATCTCTTCTTCAACGAAGAGACATCTTTTAGGAAGAAGATGCTCAACAGCATCTTCTGTGTCTGTGAAGTTACCATGGAGGGGAACCATGCACACGAACACCGCCACCGAACCCTCCCTGGCCGCCGAGCCCACCGCGCCCTGTTCAGCGGGTTCGTCAAGGGAACCGGCCTCGCCGAGGGGGACCGGCCCGGTGCCGCCGACCTGACCAAGACCCAGACCTACACCCTCGTGCGCGAAGGCGACGGCCACTGGCGCATCGCCGCGTTCCACAACACCCAGCGCAAGAACGTCATGGAACGCCTCTCCTTCCTCCGGGACCCGGCCACCGTCCCCGACGCCGAGAAGTGACCACCCCGCCCTGCCGTTCGCTCCACTCTCGCCTCCCGAAAGGACACCGTCATGGCCACCGAGGACACCACCGCCGTCCACGCCCTGCTGCACCGCAGCGCCGCCGCCTGGGCCGCCGGTGACGGAACCGCGTACGGGGACTGCTTCACCGAGGACGCCACCGACGTCACGTACGCGGGCACCGTCTACCGCGGCGGCACCGAGATCGGCCGCGCCCACCAGGCCCTGTTCGACAGCTTCCTCAAGAACACCCGCCTCGACCTCGACGTGGACGTCCTGACCTTCCACGGCCCGGACACCGCCGTCGCGCTCACCCGCGGAGCCGTACGCAAGCACGGCGCGAAGGCCGGACGGCCCGACAAGACCGCCACGTACACACTCGTACGCCGGGCCGACGGCTCCTGGCGCATCGCAGCCGTACAGAAGACCGCCCACCGCCGCCTGATGGAGGCGTTCTCCTTCCGCATGCAGCCCGCGACCCGCCCCGAGACGCGCCGGCCATGACACCGCGCACCGACGACCGCCCCACCGCGCTGGTCACCGGCACCGGCATCGGCCGCACCTTCGCGCAACACCTGGCTGCGGGCGGCTACGCCCCGCCCGCCGTCGTCCGCGACCCCGGCCGCCTCCAAGCCCTCACCGCACAACTCGGCTCGGTACTGCCCGGCCACCGACGGCGCCGACGCGCGGCGTCCGCGGTCCGGTAGGTTCCCCCCATGGTCGATGGCTGGCGGACGGACCGGATCGGAAGCGCCCTGCGAGGCGAAAACCCCACGGTTCTGCGGCGCCTGAACGCGGGCTTCGCGGTGATCGGGGACGTGCAGTTCCTGCCGGGCTACTCGGTGCTCCTGGTCGACGATCCCGCGGTGGACAGGCTGTCGGACCTGACCCGGGACAAACGGCTGGCCTTCCTCTCCGACATGGACCGGCTCGGGGAGGCCGTCGAGCGGGTGTCACGGCGTACGGATCCGGCATTCCGGCGGGTCAATCTGGAGATCCTGGGCAACACCGACGGATTTCTGCACGCACACGTGTGGCCCCGATTCGCATGGGAACCGGACGAGTTGGCGCGAGGGCCCGTCTGGCTCCACCCCAAGGGCAGGTGGACCGACAGGGAGTACGCACTCGGGCCCCGGCACGACCCGCTGCGCGAGGCGATCGGGGAGGAACTCGACCGTCTTCACTCGGCGGACGCAGCGCAGTGAGCGGACCCGGAAAGGGCTTGCCCCCCAGCCGGGAAGTCGTACGGGGCGCCCCGGACGGTGCGAGGGCCGTGTCACTCCCGTGGGTGATATCGGCACTGGTCGGGGGCTGGTTGGGTCGGGATCATGACCAAGCAGCTCAGGGTTTTCAGGGGCCTCGCCGTGGCCGTATCCACCGTTGCCGTGGTGGGGGCGGGGCCGCTCACCGGTGCCTCGACCGCCTCGTCGGTTCCTCGACTCGCGGACGCCGGGGTGTCCGTCCGTGCCGAGAGCGCCGCGGCGGCCCAGGTGGACGCGTTCTTCGGTGCGTACCGTCGTGCGTCGCTCGGGGGCGGTGAGGAAACGCCCGAGGAGGTACGCCGTCTGTATCTGGATCCGGCACTCGATGCCCGGCTGACGGACTGGGCCGCCGAGCACGACGCCGACCCCGTGTTCCGCGCCCAGAACATTCCGGACTCCTGGACGGTGGCGACGCGTACGGGGGACGAGGAGACCGAGACGGTGGTTCTCACCGAGCGCTGGGGGGACGGCTCGACCACCACCGTCTGGTACACCGTCAGGCTCGCCGACCTCCTCGTCGTCGGGATTGCCGACCCGCCTCGCTGATGTGCGCCGCAGCCGTTCCGTGGTGGTGAAAGCCCATGCGGTTGCCATGGGGGCGGTGGTCCCGGTGAGGTGTCTCCATGGGTGGTACCACGGAGCGGGCGCGAGGGGCCGGGACGGGCGGGAGCGGGGCGGTCGCGGGTCGGCCGGGCCGGTGGCAGGCGTCGATGGTGCTCGGGGCGCTGATGGTGGCGGCGTTCACGTTCAACACGGCGGAGAATCTGCCGGTGGGGCTTCTGGAGGCGATCTCCGAGAGCGTGCATGTGTCGCTGTCGGCGGTGGGACTTCTGGTCACCGGGTACGGGGTGACGGTCGCGGTGGCGTCGGTTCCGCTCGCGCACGTGGTGCGGGCCGTGCCCCGACGCCATGTGCTCACGATAGTGCTGGCCGTCCTGGTCGTGGCGAGTGCGGGTGCGGCGCTGTCGGTCTCCTACGGGCCGCTGCTCGTGGCACGGCTCCTCACCGCACTCGCCCAGGCACTGTTCTGGGCCGTGATGGGGCCGGTAGCGGTCGGCCTGTTCCCGGCCGAGGTCCGCGGGCGGGTGGTCGGCGCCCTGTCCGTCGCCGGTTCGCTGGCCCTGGTCCTCGGGATTCCCGCCGGTACCTGGCTGGGGCAGCACAGCGACTGGCGGGTGCCGGTCGCCGCGCTGGTGGTTCCGGGCCTCGTCTCGCTGGTGACGATCGCCGCACTGCTGCCGACCTCGCGCCCGGAGGAAGAGCCCGCCGCCTACGGAACAAGCCCGGACGCCCGCCGGTTCGCGACCGTGCTCGCGGCCGGAGCGCTGTCCGCAGCCGGGGCGTTCACGGGCTACACGTACATCGTGACGTTCCTGGGTGAAGTGAGCGGGTTCTCGCCGGACATGGTGAGCGTCCTGTTCGTCGCCTTCGGCGTCGCGTGTCTGGCCGGCGTGACCCTCACGGGGGCATTGCTCGACCGCTTTCCGTGGGCCGCCCTGACGGTGGCCGTGGCCACGCAGGCCGTGGGCATGCTGGGTCTGTACGCGGCCGGCACCGAGCCGGTGGCCTCGGTGGTGTTCCTGACGCTCATGGGCGCAGCCCTGGGGCCGGTGTTCATGACGACCCAGAACGCGATGCTCCACTGGGCGCCGGGGCGCACCGACCTCGCGCTCGCCGCCAACTCCGGCTCGTACAACGCCGGAATCGCGACGGGTGCCGCGGTCGGAGGGCTGATCCTGCCGCTCTGCGGCGTACGGCACACCTTCCTCGCCGGCGGACTGCTCACCGCCGGGGGCTGTGTGGTGCTGCTGGCCGCCGGAGGCCGCGGCGTCTCGGGCGGTGGGAGGTAGGCGGGTGGTAGGCGGCAGCGGTGGGCGGGGCGTCCGTCGGCAGGACCCCCGGCCAAGTTCCCCGGCCAGAATCCCGGCGCGGACCTGCGAACACTTCGTGTCGGCCGGCGTCCCCGCCGCCGAGCGTTCAGGATGCGGTGACGCGGAAGGTCTGGTCGTCGGTGCCGGTGCAGTTCTGCTGGATGGCCTCCGCACCGCTCGTACGGGGAGTGAGAATGCCGACGCAGAGACCGCTGTGCACCGGGCGGAGCCGGAACCCTCCGGCGACGGGCTCAAAACGGTACTTCTGACTGGCGGCATCGGTGCAGCCGCGCGGCGCCAGGAGAGCGCCGGGGCTGGTGGAAGCGCCGTCGACCGCAAGACAGCCGATGCCCTGGGCGGGGTTGTCCCACTGGATCAGATAGGTCTGGGCACCAGCCGGAACCAAGGAAACCGTCGGCAGTGAATCCTGGGCACACGGGTTCTGGACGGCGATCTCACGCTGGGTACGGCCGTTGCGCTCCCGGCCCTCGGTGAGACAGAGAGCCGGATCGTCCACGGGGTGGATCTGCACCACTCCGGTCGGGGGTGTCCGCGCCGGTTGAGGGGTTCTTCGGGGCGACGGTGACGGTGGAGCGGAGCGCTTCGTCGTGGGGCGGGTTGTGGGGGTGCCGGAAGACTCCTCGGTGCCGGCCCCCACCGGATCCGCCGTAGGGGTCGGGGTGGAAGCCGTCGGGCTGGAGACCGTGGGGGGTGTGGAGTTCGCCGGGCTGGGGGCCGGGGTGTCCCCGGGGCGGGTGCTGACCGGCTTGTCGGCGCCCGGCCAGAGTGCGATCAGGAGGACGCCTGCCGCGGCAAGGGCGCCGGTGAGTGTCATCGGCAGGTAGCGGGGGCGGGTGTCCTGGTCGCGCGGAGAGGGCGGGGGCTCTGCCCGTTCGGCGGTCGTGGGGGTGGACGGATCTGCCGGGTGGGTGGTGGAAGGCGGAGCCGCCGGCTCGGCCGCCGAAGACGCCTCCGCCGAAGACGCCTCCGAGTCCGAGTCCGATGACGGCTCCGGGGCCGAAGACAGCTGCCCGTCCAAGGGCGGCTGCGGGTCCGGGGACGGCTCCGCAGCCTCCGTCCCGGACGGAGACGTCACACCGTCGGCTTCCTGGGGGACTGCCCCAGGTGGTACGTCGTCGTGGGTGTGGTCACGGGGCTGGGGCTGGGGCGGTTGGGGTGGGGCCGTGGGTTCCGCGGTGATCGCCAGTTCCCGGCGGGCGGTCAGCCAGGTGTCGACCGTGGTGGTGTCGCCCCCGCACGCGCGGACGAACGCGGCGAGGAGTTCTTCGCGGGGCAGGTCCGTACGGGCCAGGGCGCCGGAGATCGTGGCGCGGGGGAGGACGTCGCCGGCCTGGGTGGCGTTGCGTTCGATCTGGCGGTAGCTGAGATCGGACCACAGGCGTAACTGGCGCATGGTGGCGACGAATTCGGCCGGTGTGCGCGCGGCCGTCGGGTCGGGCCCCGTCCCCATACTTCCCCCTGATCGCTCATGTGTCGCAAGGAGACTAGTACGGAGGTGCAGGGCCCGAAGCCACGAAGGGAGAAGACGGCTGACAAGTGAGGCGCGTGGGGTGTTTCCGGGCCGCCCGGTCATGCGGTGATGTGGCGGTAGGCGACCACACCCGAGGTGGAGAGGGGGGCGACGGTGACCGTGCGTCCGGGACGCGGGGCGTGAATGACCTTGCCGTTGCCGATGTAGAGCTGGACGTGCCCGCCGCCGCTGGTGATCACCAGATCGCCGGGGACGAGTGCCGAGCGGGTGGTCGCCCGGCCCGCCTTGATCTGGCCCCAGGTGGTACGCGGGAGCCGCACCCCGGCCTTCTCCCAGGCGCGCAGCACCAGGCCCGAGCAGTCGAAGCCACGCGGTCCGGTGCCGCCCCAGACGTAGGGCTTGCCGAGCTGCGCCCGCGCGTAGGCCGTCACGGTGTCGCGGGCCGTCCGTCCTGTGCCCTTGCGGGACTTCGCGGCCGGCGGAGCGGGGGCGGCGACCGACCGGGCCGGTGCCGTGGAGGGGTGTGCCGTGGTGGGGACGCGCAGGGCGTGTCCGGCGTAGATCAGGGTCGAGGTGCCGAGGCCGTTGAGCCGTTGCAGGGTCCTGACGGTGGTGGTGTGCGTACGGGCCAGGGCGTAGAGGGTGTCGCCGGGCTTGAGGGTGACGGTGCTGACGGCCGGCTTCGGTTTCTTCTTCGGGGCGCGCGGTGGGGTGGTCGTGTCGGGGGTCCCGGGTTCGGAGGGCCGGGGTCCGGCCGGTGCGTCCGGCTGGAGGACCAACGGGCTGCCGCTCCCTGCGCCGGAGGACGACTGTGCGGGGCCGTGCACGGCGACCAGTACGCCGGCGAGCAGCGACAGCAGGAGAAGGACGATCAGGCTCGTCACGGTCCACAGCCAGGAACCGTTGCGGGCGGGCCGCCCGGCCGGGCGGCGCGGGGTGGTGGTGCGGTGTGCCGGGGCGACGGGGGCGCGGTGCCGGCCCCGGCTCCGGGTGGGTTGCGGTGTGAGCTTCTTCCGGGTGACGGGCTTGGTCAGCGTCTGCGGTGACATGCGGGCCTCCTTGATCCGGGGCCGGTGTTTCCGGGCCCGTTCGGAGGCTGTTCGAGGGCGGGGGTGTCCGGCCAGGGGTTCGGGCGTCCGGGACAGTCCGGCTCCGTCCGCACTGTCCGGCGGGGCCCGCACGGTCCGTTCGTGATTCCTGGAAACCCTTCCTGACCTGCTCGGACAGTGCCGGACTGTCCGAGCCGCCGGAAACCGTTCCCTCCACCGGGGTCCGCCCGCGACGCTCTTCCCATCGCCCCGCATCACCGGCCGGTACCGCTTCCTCGCGGCACCCGGCGGCCCGGGGCCTCTCCCGCCGCACCACCCGCCCACGGCCAGGGACCTCACCCTGTCGCCCTCCGGGCGGGCAGCGGCTCAATCCGCTTCCACAAGGAGGAGCAGCATGCTCGGTTCACGCAGGAACAGGATCCGGATGGCGGCCCTCGCGCTCGCCGCGACCGGCGTCGCGGGCGGCGTGTTCGCCGTCGCGGCCGGCTCGCCGGACCCCGGACCGGCCGCCGCCGCCGGCCGGGACACGGTCGTACAGGTCGCGGCCGGATCGGCCGGCTCGGCGTACCGCGGCACCTTCCGCAGCGCGGACGGCTGCCCGTACCTGGTCACCCGGGGCGGCACGCACTACTACCTGCCCGGCTACACGATCGGCGGCAACGGCGCCCTCTACAAGAAGGGCGGCGGCTTCATCGCCTACCCCGGCTGGAAGATCCAGGCCAACGGCACCAAGCAGTACAAGTCCCTGCGCAACCACACGACCCTGTGCACGACCTGGGGCGACGAGCACCGCATCAAGGCGCGGTCCATTTACGCCCTCCAGCACTGATCACCCCGGCACCGGCCTCCCGCACCGCTCACGCCGGTGGGCGCGGTCCGGTGCCCCGGGGCGGACCCCCATGGTTCGCACCCGGGCACCGGGCCCGCCCCGGCGGGCGCGGTCCCGCACATTCGTCTCCTGAGGAGCATCACCATGCGTACCACGCACATCAGAAGGCCCCGTCTCGCCGTCATCGCCCTGGCGGCCGCCGTTGTCGCCGGCGGTCTCGGGTACGGGGCGGCCCAGGGCATGCTGTCCACCGCCGGATCCGCACATGCCGGCTCCGGTTCCGGTTCCGGCATGGCCGATACGGTCGTCAACGCGGCGGCCGAGCAGTCGCAGAAGCGGTTCTCCGGCACCTTCCGCAGCGCGGACGGCTGCCCGTACCTGGTCACCCGGGGCGGCACGCACTACTACCTGCCCGGCTACACGATCGGCGGCAACGGCGCCCTCTACAAGAAGGGCGGCGGCTTCATCGCCTACCCCGGCTGGAGGATCCAGGCCAACGGGACCTCGTACCGTACGACCGGGGGAACCGCCTGTGCCACCTGGGGCACCGTTCACCGCATCAAGGCAAAGTCGATCTACGCGACGACCACGCAGCCGCCCTCGGGCACCTCGAAGGAGGGGTGCCGGACCTCGACCTCCGCGTGGCAGGTCCGCAATCACATGGTCAGAATCAAGACCGCCGACGTCCGGGTGCGCATCACCCGGTGCGTGGACGCGTCCGGGGCGCTGACGTCGCAGACCACGTCCCGGATCCACGCCACCACCACGACCGCGGGCGACCTGCTCTACGGAGTGACGGTCACACCGGAGTCGACGCCCTCCGTGATCAAGGCGTCCGGCACCCGGTACGTCCTGAAGCAGGACGTCGAGCACAAGACCTGCCTGGGGACCAAGGCCGGACCGTTCTGCAGCCACAACAACATCACGTTCACCATCACGGTGAACAGGACGGGTACGGCGTGGGAGGTGAGTGCCAAGAGCCGGAGCGCCGACGACGACGTCGTACCGGCCTGACCACAGACCGCCCCCGCAGCCGTCCGTGTGCCGGTGCGTCCGTCCGCACGGCCCTCCACGCGCGGGCGGACGGATCAGGAGGCCTACTGCTTGAGGAGGTGCGCGCCTTCCCCGACGAGGTAGGCCTCCTCGATCCAGCCGGCGACGGTCTCGTCGAGCTGGTCGAGGGTGCCGATGCTGACGTGGTGGACGTAGAGGCGTTTGGTGTAGGGGACGGCGCGGGTGATGCGGGGGTCCTCGACGGCGCGCTGGAGGTCGAGGTAGGCACGCAGGCCGGTGGGGACGGGGTGACAGCCGGCGAAGCCGCGGCGCACGCCCTTGAAGGTGACGGTGCTCTTGGAGACGGAGTAGACGAAGGGGCCGCACCGTTCAACGAGTTCGACGAACCGCCAGAACATGGCGACGGAGGAGTCCGGCTTACCGGCGAGGTGGTCCTCGACCGTCCATTCCGTGGGTGTCATCCGGCGACCATATAAGCGGGGCGGGCGGGGCAGCGAGGCCTTGGCCGCTTGCTGCCACGGCGACGGCCGCATCGTGCCGCGGCGCGTCCGCGGGCGGGCGTCGCATGGGCGGGGTCCGTACGCCCGGCCCGCCCGCCGCCGTCCCGCCGCCCCGACGGCGGCGGGCGCGGTGACGTCGCCCCGCCCGTGCCGCTGCTCGAACCGGTCCCGCCGGTTCGGGCAGCGGGACCGTCCCGGGTGCCGGTCCGGCATCGTCGTGCGTGCGCTCATCCGTCGGCGACGGCCTGTCTCCTACGCCGACAGCATCGGAACCCAGTGCCGCGTCACCTCGCGCAGGCGTCGCCGATGGTCGGCGATCCAGTCGTCCGCGGGGACGAGCGGCACCCGCACGGTGACCATGGACCCCGACTCGTCCTCCACGACCACCTCGGGGCAGCCGCGTTCGCCGGTGAGCTGGACGGAGACGGACGGCCCTCTGTCCCACTCCATCCAGACCGCGTCTTCGCCGGCGTCGAGGCTGTTCAACGCGGCGGCCCAGCCTCCCAGCTTCGAGGACGACAGCACCAGGCCGATACGGCCGGACACGAACGGCGTCCTGACGACGATCTCGGCGTCGAGCCCGGCGCTCCATCCGGGGCTGCGCCCCAGAACGCTGACGGTGACGCTGTTCCCCTCGTCGTCGGCGAGGAAGATGAGTTCCCTCGCAGCGATGTCGCCCATGGCCGCCCCTTCATCGCCGCGTACCGGCAGATCGTCGCCCGGCCGGGAGTACGGCCGCACCGGTGACAGCCTGCCGCATGGGCCGGCCCGGCGCGGACGCCCCCGGCGACGGCCCCGGCACAGCCACTGCCGACGCCGTTCCACCGGCGAACCCGCTGGACCGATCACGAAACCGCACGTGAGAACTAAGGGAACTTCCAGACCCGCACGCAATTCTGTTACGGATCTTTCGCGACAACTAACTTCGGATATAAGGCAGTTGAGGAGCACACCCTGCCGCCGGGCGGCTCGCCGGGAATCCCGGGCGCACCACCCGGCACTCATCCTCCGAACGACTGGGACCGCGAAGAAGCAGTCAGTGGGAGAACGCATGTTGCGGCGGCTCGGACTCGACCAGACCACGGAGGCCGTCTACCGGCTGATGCTGCGGAACCCGCGGCTGGGGGTGGTGGATCTGGCCGGTGAGCTGGGGGTCGGTGAGGATGTCGTACGGGCGGGCCTGGACCGTCTGGCGGATCTGTCCCTGCTGCGGCCGACCGATGCTCCGGCGGGGGTCACCCCGGTCAGCCCGCATGTCGGGCTGGAGACGCTGATCGCGGGCAAGCAGGCCGAGCTGGCCCGGATGCAGCAGGTGGTGGAGGAGAGCCGGGAGGCGGTGACCCGGTTCGTCGCGGAGTTCAGCTCGGCCATGGGCACCCGGGAGCTGAGCACGCTGGAGCGGCTGATCGGGGTGGACTCGGTGCGGCTGTGTCTGGAGGAGCTGTCGGCGGAGGCCACCTCGCAGACGTGTTCCCTGGCGCCCGGCGGGCCGCAGACCAGGTCCAACCGGGATGCGAGCCATCCGATCACGTCGGGGCTGCTGGCCCGGGGGGTGCGGGTGCGGACGGTCTACCTGGACAGTGTGCGCAACGATCAGGCGAGCCTCCAGCACGCGTTGTGGCTGCACGAGATGGGCGGCGAGGTCCGCACGGCGCCGACGCTTCCGCTGCGGCTCCAGATCATCGACGCGAAGGCGGCCCTGCTGCCGCTGGACCCGCTGAACACGGCCGCGGGCGCGGTCCTCGTACGGGAGCCGGGGGTCGTCCACATGGTGGCGGCGCTGTTCGAGCAGATCTGGGACCTCGCCAAACCGACGGAGAGTCCGCCGGAATCCGTACCGGTGCTCAGCGCACGCGAGCAGGAGGTGCTGAAGATGCTGTCCCGGGGGATGACGGACCAGGCGATCGCCCGGCACCTCGCGGTGTCGCTGCGCACCGAGCGGCGGATCATCTCCGATCTGATGGAACGGCTGGACGCCCAGACCCGTTTCCAGCTGGGCCAGCAGGCCGTGCGGCACGGCCATCTCTGACCGAGCGGGAGCATGACGGGTGTCGCGTCAGCAGGTTTGCCGTCACCGGCCCTCACCGGCCCGTCACTGGCCCGCCGTCGGCCGGAGGTCACCGGGTGCGCAGCGCGTCCGCGATCGCGACGGATGACGGAGCGAGCCGGGTCGCACCGTCGTCGATGTCCCAGAGTGCGTTCTGCAGCAGCCGTCCCAGGGTCCAGCCGGTCGCGCGTGCGCGGTCCAGGGCGAGGGCGTCGGTGAGCAGGTCGAAGCGGCGCCGCACGATGCGCGGGGTGTCGCCCTTCGCCACGACGTCGTCCCATCTGCTGTCCAGGGCGGGCCACAGATCGAATCCCGGGTCCCCGGCGAGTGGCTCCGGATCGATGGCGATCCACGGCTCGCGCCGCGCGGCGAGAACGTTGTCGTAGTGCAGATCCCAGTGCAGCATCCGGTCCCCGGGCTCACCGGCCAGTTCGGCCACGGCCGATGCCCAACCGCGCAGGAGCCGGCGGTCGGCCGGGGCGGCCAGCCTCGTGATCGCCCGGGGGGTCCGGTCCAGCATCTCGGAGGCGATGGCGCCGAGACCGCGCAGTCCCGGCGGCGCGGGGACTGCGACCAGCCGGGCGTGAAGGGCGGCAAGGGTGCTCATCGCCACGTCGTCATCGGTGAGCGAGGCCAGCGTGCGGGCGCTGTTCAGGCGCTCCAGGAGCATGCTGCTGCTCAGGGGGTCGTGGTCGAGCAGGCGCACCGTTCCGTTGCCGTTCCAGGTGCGGAGGCCGATCAGTGCGGCGGTGGTCTCCTGCCGGGGCATCTGGAGTCTCAGGACCGCCGGCGTACGGTCGGGGCGCAGCACCGGCAGTACCAGTGAGGCTTCTCCGGCTCCCGCGGTGCCGTCCCGTTCCAGATCCCAGCGTTCCAGCATCTCTGTCGCGAGAGCCGGCAGTCCGGCGATCCAGGCCCTTCCCTCCTCGCCGAAGCCGGTGGCGTACGACGCCGCCAGGTGATGCGGGACCTCGGCTTCTTCCAGCGTGTTCACATCGCATCTCCTTCGCCGGAATGCGGGTTCGCGCCGCAACCTACCGGAGGCCGACGGCCGGTCCTGCCATCGCGGCGTACGCGCTTTCACACCACGACCGCGGTGAGGATCAGGCCGTTCCGTACGCACCAGCGGCCGTTCATGGCCGTGAGCGGTGTCCCGCCGACCGGCGGTCCGGTGCGGTGCAGGGCTGCGGTGAAGGTGCCGTCCGGTGCGAGCCGGACGGTGGCGTCCTCGTGGTCCAGCCAGCGGCGGGCCAGCGGGAACCATGCCTTGTAGACGGACTCCTTGGCGCTGAAGAGGAGCCGGTCCCAGCAGATGTCCGGACGGTCCGCGGCCCAGGCGGCGAGGGCCAGGCGTTCCTCGGGGCGGGCCACCCTGGTGAGGATCCGGTCCGGGACGGGCTCGTGCGGCTCGGCGTCGATGCCCAGGGAGGCGACCGTGCTCTCCCTGGTCAGTGCGGCGACCCGGTAGCCGTCGCAGTGCGTCATGCTGCCGAGGATGCCGGGGGGCCACAGCGGCTCGCGGTGGCGGCCGTTGGGGATGGCGACGGGGGGATGGCCCAGCCGGGCCAGGGCCTCGCGGGCGCAGTGGCGGACGGTGGCGTACTCCCGGCGGCGCTGTTCCACGGCCCCGGTGAGTGCGGCCGCCTCCTGCGGGAACAGGGTCGCCCCCGGGACGTCCCCGAAGACCTCGACCACCGCGGTGCCCGGCGGGAGCAGCGGCTCCATCGCGGGGCCCGGAGGCCGATCGTCCTGCGGCATCCGTGCCCTCGCCTTCTGGCCCGCGCGCTCGGCGGATGTGAACGGAGAATGTGAACTGCGGTCCGTGGCTCGGGCGTTGACGTGGACTGGTGTTGACACCGATTGGTGTTGACACCGATTGGTGTTGACACCGACTGGTGTTGACACCGACTGGTGTTGACACCGACTGGTGTTGGTGGGGGGTGCCGGGCGGCGCCGGGGACACTACATCGTGGTGGCCGCCGGGTGCGCAAGGAGGCCCGCGCGCCCCGTGATGCCGTTCGCCGCACCCCGTATCCCGTGTCCTCCGCTCGTATCCCCCGCCCCGCACCCCCGTATCCCGTACGGAACCGCGTGAGATTTGACGAAGTGCGGGGTTTGAGGATCGCCGGAGTGAGACTCGGGTGCCGCTCGAACCGGCACAGAGGTGCCATGCGTACTTCGTGTCACCGCTCAGCCCTTTCACGCGGTTCCTCCTTCCGGCCAGCATCTGACTCGGCGCCCCGGGGCTCTCCCCAGGTCACAGGCTCTGGGGTGCCCGGGTATGCCGCCCACCCGGCCGCGAGGCCGGGCCCCCCGACACGGGAGCTGTTCCTGATGAGGAGTTTGACCAGCGTGTTTCCGATGACGTCGTCCACGTCCCCGAAGCACACCGGCGCCCGCTTCGCGCCGGGCCGCACCGCCCCGGCACTCGCCGGCGGCGGCCGCCGTTCCGACGACGACATGGGCTGGCAGTAGCCGCGGCGCATCTGCTCCCTCGTCCGGTCCGAAGCTGTCCGCCGGGCGCGTTCCACGTCCCGCGTACGCGCCACAGAGAACGGGGAAAATGCGGTGAACACCACCACGGCCACCATGCGACACCCTGAATTCCAGCGCGTCGAGGCCCTCTTCGCCCAGCAGGTCCTTCGCACGCCGGACCGCGTCGCCCTCGTCGACGGGGACCGGAACCTCACCTATGCCCAGGTGGACGAGAGGTCCCGCCGCATCGCCGGGCTCCTTGCCGGCAACGGCGTGGTCACCGGCGATCCGGTGGGCGTCGACGTGGACCGGACCGCCGATCTGCCGATCGCCCTGCTGGGCGTGTTGCGGGCGGGCGGCGGTTACGTACCGCTGGACCGTTCGTATCCGGCGGAACGGCTCGGCCGGACGGCCCGTGCGGCGCGTCTCCGGCTGGTCCTGTCCGACGGCGACGAGCCGCCGGAGTGGGTCCCCGAGGGGGTCCGCGTCCTGCCGCTGCGTGCGGACGACGACCTGGCCAGGTTCGACGGGCGGGCCCGGCCCGTCGATCCGGGGACCGACTCCATCGCGTACGTCCTGTTCACCTCGGGCTCGACCGGCCGGCCGAAGGGGGTGGCCATGCCGCACCGGGGGCTGGCGAACCTGCTTCCCGGGCAGGGCGGGCCGAGCGGGCTGGACGGGCCGGCGCGCACTCTGCAGTTCGCGCCGGCCGGGTTCGACGTGGCGTCCCAGGAGATCTTCCCGACCTGGCTGTCCGGGGGAACGCTGGTGATGCTGCCGGCCGCTACGCGGCTCGGTCCGTTCGCCCTGCTCGACCATCTGGTGCGCCACCGGGTGGAGCGCATGATCCTGCCGGTGGTCGCGCTGGACATGCTCTGCCGGGCCATCTGCCGCCGGAAGCCCGATCTGTCCGCGCTGAAGGATGTCGCCGTCGCCGGGGAGCAGTTGCGGATCACGGCGGCGATGCGGGCCGCGTTCGGTACGCATCTGCGGGCGCGGCTGCACAACCAGTACGGCCCCACCGAGACCCATATGGCGACCGCCCACACCCTGTCCGGGGATCCGGCCGCGTGGCCGCTGCTGCCGCCGATCGGCCCGGCCGTGCCGGGGATGTCCGTGCTGGTGGCGGGCCCCGACCGCACGCCGCTGCCGCCGGGCGAGGCGGGTGAACTCCTGATCGGCGGGAAGCAGGTGGCGCTGGGCTATCTGCACCAGCCCGAGCTGACCGCGGAGCGGTTCGTCGTCGTGGAGGGGCACGGGCGGATGTACCGCAGCGGGGATCTGGTGCGTCAGGAGGTGGACGGCACCGTGCACTTCCTGGGCCGGCTCGACGACCAGGTGAAGATCCGCGGGTTCCGGGTGGAGCTCGGGGAGGTGGAAGCGGTGGCCGAGGAGGTACCGGGGGTGGGCGCGGCAGCGGCGGTGGCCCGCGTGGACAGTACGGGGCGTTCGTCGCTGGTCCTGTTCGTCACCGGGGACCTTCCCGACGAGGACACCGCGGAGCGTGTCGTACGGGCCCGTCTCACGGCCGCCCTGCCCGACTACATGCTCCCCGCCCGGATCCGGCTGGTGGACCGGCTGCCGCTGACCGGCAACGGCAAGGTCGACCGCAAGGGGCTGCTGGCCTCCCTGACGGCGGCGGCCGTATGAGGACGCTGAAGATCGGGCTGGTCCCGGACGGGTCCCCGGCGGCCGCGGTCCCGTCGCCGGACGGCCTGGCCGCCGGTCTGTCGAAGGTGCTCACCGGCCTCGGTGTCGAGCATGTGCACGTGGTGCGCGGTGCGGGCCGGCTGGACGCCATCCTCTACTTCCTGGCGGAGGACCCGCTCGGCGCGGAGCGGGAGATATGCCGGGCGCTGCGGCGGTCGGTGGGGAGCGGTGAGCTGCGCGGCCTGAAGGTCGACGTGTGCGAACTCGACTTCTACCTGTCCGTGGGACTGACGTCGGCGGAGGACTGACCGGCCGTACCCGGCCTTGAGCGCCGACGCACCACCTCCCTGTCCGTGGAAGCCGTCGCAAGGTGAGGATCACTGTGCCCGAATCGACCGAGCAGCGTCTGCTGCGTCTCGGTCCCGGTGAGCGCCGGGAGCTGCTGAGACGTCTGCGTGAACGGGCCGCCCCCGCGGCCCCGGAGCCCTCCCCGTCCGAGGGGCGGCTGCTGCCCGCCTCCCCGATGCAGGCGTCGCAGTGGTTCCTGTGGAACGTCGACCGGGGCGGCAACAGCTACCACATCCTTCATCTGCACGAGCTGTCCGGCGCGCTCGACGAGGCGGCGCTGCACCGGGCGCTGCGGGGCGTCCTCGCCCTGCACGACGGGGTGCGGGTCCACTTCCTCCAACGGGAGGGGCGGGTGTGGCAGAGCGTCCGGCCGGTCCCCGATGAGGTCCTGGAGACCACGACGGCCCCGGACCGCGCCACGGCGCGGGAGGAACTGGTACGCGGGCACTCCCGGGCGTTCGACCTGCGCGACGGGCCGCTGTACCGGTTCTCGCTGTGCCGGTTCGGGACGGGCCGGTATCTGCTGATGCTGTCGTTCCACCACAGCGTGATCGACGACCAGTCGGCCGTGGTGTTCCACCGGGACCTGTCGGCCCTGTACGCCCGCGAGTCGGGTGGGCGGGGGCCCGTACCGGTGCGGGGCCCGCAGTACCAGGACGTGGTGCGGGCCTGGAGCGAACGGGACGGCGGGCTGGACCACTGGGTGCGGACGCTGGCCGGTTCGCGGCCCACGACCGCTCCGGCCGACCGTGTGCCGGCTCCGGGGCAGCGGCTGCGGCTGCGCCTGGAGGTGCCGCTGCCCGACGGGGACGACGCCGCGCTGCGCCGTCTCGCCGCCTCCTGCGGGACGACGGTGTACGTGGTGGCGCTGGCCCTGTGCTGGCTGTTCCTGGCCAGGGTGTCGGGCGACCGTGATGTCACGGTCGGCTCACCGGTCTCGCTGCGGGAGGGCTCGCGCGATCAGGACGTGGTGGGGTTCTTCCTCAACTCGCTCGCCCTGCGCGGGCGGATCCGGCCGGAGCGGTCGCTGCGCGACCTCGTCGGCCAGGCCCACCGGGTGTTCGGCGAGGCGATGGCCCACCGCCGGGACGCGCTCGACGACGTCACGGCGGCCGTGGCACGGGCGACCGGCCGTCACGGACAGCCCCTGTTCCGGCCGCTGTTCGCCTATATCCGGGGGACCAAGGGCGAGGACGGGCTGCTCCGGCTGCCCGGTCTGGTGGTGACCCACGACCCCGTCAACACCGACGGTTCGTCGTTCGAGCTGGGGGTGACGGTCCTCGACGAGGGCGACCGGCTGTACGTCCTGCTGGACCGCGCCGCGGAGGTCTACTCGCAGGCGTCCGCCGAGCGGTGGCGGGCGGTGTGGCTGCGGCTCGCGGAGGCGGCCCGTGAACCGGACCTGCCGGTGGGCCGGCTGCTGTACGACGACCGGCCCGCGCCCTCCGGCGGGGCGGCGGACCATCGGGGGCCGGTGACCGATCCGGTCGGCGCGAACGACCCCGCCGTCCTCGGCGGGGGCCTGGCGGTGACGCGCGGGGAACTGGAGCGGGCCGTCGGGGTGCTGGCGGGCCGGCTGGCCCGCCGAGGTGTGGGGCGCGGCGGCGCGGTGGCGGTGGAGCTGCCGGCCGGTCCGGCGGCGGTCGCCGCCGTGTTCGCGGTGTGGCGCCTGGGCGCGACGGTGACGGCGCCGGGCCCGGGGGTGGTGCGTGTCCTCGCGGAGGGCGGGGAGGGCGCGGCGGGCACAGATGAGGTGGACGGCGCGGACGGGGTGGTGGTGTCGCCCGAGTTGGCCGCGTGGCGGGGCGAACCGGCCGCCCCGGTCGGCCGTGTTCCCGATGCCGCCTGTGCCTGGGACGCATGCGGAGATCCCGGACAGCGGGTCTCGTACGGCGAGCTGCGGCGGTACCGGGCGCTGCTGAACGAGCTGCGCGGGGAGTGGACGGAGCGGCTGGGACGGGTTCCCCGGGCCGGGGTGGGCGCGCCGGTGTCCTCGCCGTTGTTCGTGGCGCAGGCGCTCGGCCGGGCGGCGGGCTGGATCGCGGTGTGCGGTCCCGGGGACGGTGGTGCGGCGGGCGTCGATCTGGTGCACTGCGCGACCGACCGGCTGGAGGCGTGGGCCGCCGTACCGGATGACGTCCCGCTGCCCGCCCTGCTGCTGACCGCCGGGCGGCCACCGTCCGCGCGCGCCCTGGAGCGGCTGCGCGAACGGGGCACCGAGGTGCGGTCGCTGGGGCCCGTCGCCGGGGTGCGGGGTGATCCGCTGGGGCGGCGGAGCGGCTGGCTGCCGGTGGGCCCCGAGGGGCGGGCGGCTCCGGTGGGGACACCGGGTGAGCTGGTGGTGCCCGCGGGCCCCTGCGCGACGGCGGGGAGGACGGGTGAGCTGGTGCTGCCCGCACGGCCCCGCGCGACAGCCGACACGACGGGGACGCCGGGTGAGCTCGTGCTGCCCGCACGGCCCCGCGCCACGGCGGCCACGCCGGGGAGGACGGGGGAGCAGGTGCTGCCCGCACGGCCCCGCACGACAGCCGACACGACGGGGACGCCGGGTGAGCTCGTGCTGCCCGCACGGCCCCGCGCCACGGCGGCCACGCCAGGGAGGGCAGGTGACCAGGCGCCGCCCGCAGAAACCCGCGCGGCAGCGGGCACAGCGGGCAGGACGGCGGCGCTTCTGGTGCCCGATCCCTCGGCGGACGTGCCGGGTGGCCGGGTGCTGCGGACCGGTCTGCGCGGCCGGACCGGTCCGGCGGACGTCCCGGACCCGCTGCACTGGACCGATCCGCGCGTCCCGGAGGAGGTCCGGCGCGTCGAGGCGGCGCTGCGGGCCGGGCCCGGAGTGGCCCAGGTCGTGGCCGTGCCTCCGGTGGACGGCACGGGCGGACCGCTCACCGTCTTCCTCGTGCGTGAGCGGGGGGCGCGGGTGACCGAGGGCGAGTTGCGCGGTGCCCTTCCCGCGCGGCAGTCCTCCCGGGCCTCGGTCCGGCTGGTGGCACTGCCCCGGATGCCCCTGACCGCCGCCGGGGACGTGGACCGCGAGGCCCTCGCCCGGCTCGCCGGATCCGCCCGGCAGAACAGCACCGCACGGCAGTCCGCGTCACCGAACCAGAAGGAGGCAGCCCCCCGTGTCTGATCAGCATGTCATCGGCGCCACCCCGCAGGCCCCGGCCGGCGATCGGCTGGCAGAACTGGCCGCCGCCGTCCAGTGGGAGGGTGCGGGCACCCCGTCCCCCGCCGCGCCCCCGGGCGAGGAGCCCGCGGGGCTGCTGGGCCCGGTGCGGGTGGTACCCGCGGCGCCGGCCCAGGTCCAGCTGTGGCTGGCGCACACCCTGGCCCCCTCGGGGCTGCTCAACGACCGGATCATTCTGAGGATCGAGGGGGAGCTGCGGACGGATGCGCTGCGCTCGGCCGCGGCCGGCGTGGTGGCGGCGCACTCCGCGTTGCGCACCGTGTTCCGTTTCGAGGACGACCAGGTGCGCCAGCACGTGTACGCCGGGGTCGAGGACCCGCTCGTCGTACGGGACCTGCCGGCCGAGCTCGGTGGCCCGGTCGACGAGGACACGGCGCTGCGCGTGGCCCAGGAGGAGGGGTCCGGGGAGTTCGCGCTGGAGCACCGGCCGCCCGTACGTATGACGCTGGTGCGGGTACGTGAGGGGCTGCAGTTGCTGGTGGTGGCGCTGCATCACATCAGCAGTGACCAGGACTCGCCCCGGCTGCTGCTGACGGAACTCTCCGCCCGCTACCGGGCCGAGACGGGCGGTACGGCGTACGCGCTGCCGCCGGCCCTCGGCTACGACGCGCTGGCGGACCGTCTGCTGGCGGAGCTGGGGGAGGCCGGGACGGACGCGTTGGCGCGTCACTGGTCGGGCCGGCTCCAGGGGGTGGGCCGGGCGCGGCCGCTGCCGCTGGGGACCGCGACGGCCGCGGACTCCCGGGGCGGCGGCGGGAGCGTGGAGACGGCGGCGGACCCGGCGTTCGGCGAGGCGCTGCGCCGGACGGCCGCCGGGCTGAGGGTGTCCGTCTTCGCGTTCACGCTGGCCGCGCTGCGCGTGGCCCTGTGGCAGCTCACCGGCGAGCGCGACCTGCTGGTGGCGTCGCCGTTCGGCCAGCGTCACGGGGCCGACGCGGACCGGGAGATCGGCCCGCTGATCAGCACGCTGGCGCTGCGCAACCCGGTGGACCCGGAGGCGTCGTTCGCCCGTCTCGTCCAGGCCGAACGGGGCGAGGTGCTCACCGCGATGGCGTACAGCCGGCTGCCGCACGGGACGCTGGCCGAGCGGGCGGCGCTCCTGGGTCTGCCGGCTCTGCCCGCGCTGCCGGACCTGCTGTTCTCGTACGAGGAGAGCGAACCGGGTCCGGTGGAGTTCGCGGGGCTGCCCTGCGAGGCGCTGCCCATCGGGCCGATCGGGACCGCGTTCGCGCTGTCCGTGAAGGCGGTGACCGGGGCCGACGGCGCGCCGGCGATCCGCTGGATCCATGGGGCGTACGGGCGGGAACCGGTGCGGGCGCTGGCCGAGGGGTATCTGGAGCTGCTGCGGCGGCTGGTCGACGATCCGGGGCGGCCCGTGGGTTCGCTGGACAGCCCGTTCGACGCCGCGTCGTTCCCGCTGCCGGCCGAGGTGCCCGGCCGGGGGCCCGCCCGGGAGGGTGCCCGCCCGCCCCACTCCCCCACCGAGCACGCGGTCGCCGCGGTCTGGGCGGAGCTGCTGGGGATCGCGGCCGTGACGGACGCCGGGCAGAACCTGTTCGAACTGGGCGCGCATTCGCTGTCCGTGGCCCGTGCCGCCGCCCGGCTGACCGACGAGTTCGGCGTCGAGGTGCTCACCACCGATCTGTTCGTCCGGGGCACGGTCGCCGAGCAGGCCGAACTGCTCGACGAGCTCCAGCTGAGCGGTTTCGACGCCGCGGACGAGGAGGAACTCGCCGCCGCGCTGGACCTGATGGAACGCGGTGGGGCGTCGGCCGAGGGGGGTTCCCGGTGAACGGGCGCGTACGGTCGGCCTTCGATCTGTTCTCCGATACGGCGGACACCGGCCCCGGTTCGCCGGCGGTGGAGGCCGGGGACGGGACCGCGTCCTACGCGGAACTCCGCGCGATGGCCGAGCGTCTGGCGGCCCGGCTCGACGGTGCCGGTGCGGTCGGTGTCGCGGCGGGCGGAGGTCTCGCCCTGAGCGTCTGCCTGCTGGCGGTGGTGCGGGCGGGGACGACCGCGGTGGTGCTCGCCCCGGACGGCCCGCGGGGCCGGGAGTCCACCGCGGGCGTCCGGCTCGACGTCGTCCTCACCGACGCCGGCGACCGGGGCGAGTGGCCGGGGGTCCCCCATTGGGACGCCCTGGTCGCCGCCTCCGAGGACGCCCCGGAGCGGTACGCGCTGCCGGCCGCGCCCTCCGGTACGGGGGCGGACCCGGTGCTGGTCGTCCCGGACGGCGGCGGGGCCCTCACGCTGCGCGCGGACGGTCTGGCGGAGGCGGTGGCCGAGCAGGCCGGACGCCTCGCCGTCCCGGCCGGGGCGGCGGTCGACCCGTGGCGCGAGCACTCCGTCCCCGGCGCGCTCACCGCCATGCTCGCGGCCTGGTCCCTGGGCGCCGTCGTCCGGACCGGGCTGCCCCCGGCCGCGGCCGTGGCGGTGGACCGCGACGTGCTGGAGGAACGGCTCACGGTCTTCTTCCGGGAGACCCTGGGCGACCCCGGCGTCGGCCTCGACGACGACTTCTTCGAACGGGGCGGCCACTCCCTGCTCGCCCTCGACCTGGTGTTCCGGATCTACGACGAGTTCGGTCTGGAACTCTCCGCCCAGGACGTGTTCGAGGCGACCACGGCCCGGCGGCTCGCCGCCCTGGCCGACTCCCGCGCCCACGGCGACGACGGGGACTACGACTCCCTCGTCGACGAGATCGCGAGCCTCTCCGACGACGAGGTGGAGAGGATGCTCCGTGAGCTCTGAGGTGCTGTCCCCCGAGCGCATGGCGCTGCTGAAGGCCCGTCTGGCCCGCCGCGCCGCCCCCGCGGACCCCGTCCCCCGTCTCACCGGGCTGCCGCGCACCCCCGCGACCGTGCTGCCGCTCTCCCACCAGCAGGAGGAGCTCTGGTTCCTGCAGCGCCTGGCCCCCGAGAGCACCGCCTACAACACCCCGGTGCTGTGGCGGATCGCCGGATCCGTGGACCAGATCGCCGTCTCGGCCGCGCTGAGCCGGCTGACCGCCCGTCACGAGGTGCTGCGGACCTCGTTCCCCGAACGGGACGGCGAACCGGTGCAGCAGCCGCACCCGCCGGCCGTGCGGCGGCTCAAGGTCCGCCGCACCGCGGACCGGGAAGCCACGGACCGCCTGGTCCGGCGGGCCGGCGAGCGCCCCTTCGACCTCACCGCCCCCGGTCTGCTGCGCCCCCTGCTGGCGCTGGACCCGGACGGGGCGACCCTCCTGCTCGATCTGCACCACATCGCGTCCGACGAATGGTCCGAGCGGGTGCTGTGGCGGGACTTCCGCCACTTCTACCTCGCCGAACGCGGCCCGGCCGACGGCCGGCTGCCCGAACTGCCCGTGCAGTTCGCCGACTACGCCGCCTGGCAGCGCGACCGCCTCCGGGGCGAGCGGCTGGACCGGCTGACCGCCCACTGGCGTTCCCGGCTGGGCGGTCTCGCCCCGCTGCGGCTGCCGCTCGACCGGCCCCGGCCCCGGACGCAGACCTTCGGCGGGGCGGTCCACACCTTCGACCTGCCCTCCGGCCCCGCCGCCGGACTGGCCGCCCTCGCCCGCGCCCACGGGGCGACGCCCTTCATGGCGTACCTGGCCGTCTTCGTCCTCCTGCTGTCGCGGGTGAGCGACCAGGACGACGTGACGGTCGGCACGATCACCTCGGGCCGCGACCATCCGCACCTCCGCGATCTGGTCGGCTTCTTCGTCGGCACGCTCGCCCTGCGCACCGACGTGCGCGGCGCGGCCGACTTCCCCGAGGTGCTGCGCCGGGTCCGCGCCACCGTCCTGGACGCCCAGGCCCACGAGGCGCTGCCCTTCCGGAAGGTGGTCGAGGCGGTCCGCCCGCCCCGGACGCCCGGGGTGCCGCCGCTGGTGCAGGTCCTCTACTCGTACACCGCGGCCGGCCGGGAGGACGCCCGCGAGCTGGCGGGCGCCGAGGTGACCACCGGCGGGGTGGAGATGCCCGTCGCCCGCTTCGACCTCGTCCTGAACGTGTGGGAGACGCCCACCGGGGCGCTCGCCGCCTTCGAGTACAACACCGCCCTGTTCCGGGAGCGCACCGTGCGCCGCCTCGCCGGCCTGTACGGCGATCTGCTGCGCCGGATCTGCGCGGCTCCCGGCACCCCCCTGAACGACATCCGTGAGGAGTCCTGATGGAAGAAACCGAACACCGGCTGCTGCGCCGCACCTGGTTCCCCCTCGCCCGGATCGAGGACATCGGCGAGTCCACGGTGACGGCGGCGAACATCCTGGGCACCGAGCTGGTCGTCCACCGGGCCGGCGGCCGGATCACCGTCGCGGACGGGCACTGCCCGCACCGGGGCATGGCCCTGCGGCTCGGCACCGTACGCGACGGCTGTCTGGAATGTCCCTACCACGGCTGGCTGTTCGAGCCCGGGACGGGCCGCTGTGTGGAGATCCCGTCCCTGCCCGCCGGGACCCGGCCCTCGGGGATCTCCCTGCGGACGTATCCGGTGAAGGAGGCGTACGGGCATGTGTGGAGCTGTCTGGAGGACGACCCCTATCTGCCCTTCCCGGAACTCCTCGGATACGGGGAGGAGGGATGGAGCTACGCCTACGGCAACCCCACCGAACTGGCCTGCGGGATGCGGCAGATCACCGAGAACCTCCGCGACATGGCGCACTTCCCGTTCGTCCACACGGGCACGATGGGCCCTCATGTGCGCCGGGAGGTGAGCCCGTACGAGATCAAGCGCGACCGCTGGGACATGGAGTGGGCGCTGGAGACCGAGCTGGGCGGTACGGCGCTCGGCGGCCACGAGGCCCTGGCCAACCGTCAGACCCTGACCTACCGGCTCACCCTGCCGATGGCCGCCTACGTGCGCACCTCGTTCCCCGACGGGGCCGGCCGGTTCATCGCCCAGTTCGCCACCCCGGTCAACGCGGAGGGCACCCGGATCCGCCACTTCTGGATCGTCGGCATCGACCGGAAGGTGTCCACCGGTCCGCACGCCGTGTCCCTGGAGGAGATGTGGGAGTACGAACGCCAGATCTTCGAGGAGGACTTCCCGATCGTGGAGAACCAGGTGCCCGCGGAGTCGCCCCTGGACGTCCACTCGCAGGTGCACACGCGGGCCGACAAGTACGCCATCGTCTTCCGCCGTCTCTACCGCGAACTCCTCGACGAGTTCGCCGCCGCGGGGGAACCCCCCTCCTCCTGAACCGCACGGCCGGCGTCCGTCACCGGGCGTCCGCGCGAAGCTCTCGTAGGAGAACTCATGCGTTTGCGATTCCAGATACTCGGACCGCTTGAGGTCCACGGCAGCACCGGCCGCATCCCGCTGACCGGAACGAAGATCCACACGGTGCTCGCGGCCCTGCTGCTCGCCGAGGGCGAGGTGGTGTCCGACGGCAGGATCAGCAGCCTGCTGTGGGGCGGGGATCCGCCCGCGACGGCGGACGCCCAGATCTATACGAACATCTCGCGGCTGAGGAAGGTGCTGGGGCCCGGGGTGGTCATCGAGCGGCGCTGGCCCGGCTACCGCATCGACGCGCAGACCGTGGACCTGGACTACCGCCGGTTCGCCTCGCTGAGCGCCGCCGGTCACCGTCAGCTTCAGAACCGCCACTTCGAGGCCGCCTCGGCCTCCTTCCACGAGGCCCTCGCGCTGTGGAAGGGCAGCGCCCTGTGTTCGGTCACCGATTTCATGACGAACTGCGAGGCGCCCCGGCTGCACGAGACCCGGCTGTCCGTCGTCGACGGGCGCATCACCGCGGACCTGGAGCTGGGGCGCCACGCCGAACTGGTCTCCGAACTGCGCCTGCTGGTCGACCAGCATCCGCTGCGGGAGCTGCTGCGGTCCCAGCTGATGCGGGCCCTGCACCGCTGCGGCCGGCGGGGCGAGGCGGTGGAGACGTTCCACCAGGGGCGCAGGATCCTCGACGACGAGCTGGGGGTGGGCGCGGGGGCGCTGCTGAACGAGGCGTACGCCGAGATCATCCGGGAGCGGCCGGCGCAGGCGCCGCCCGCCGGCGCGCATCCGCTGCCCCCGCTGTTCCAGGGGGCCCTGCGGTCGATGGCCGGCCGGGCGCTGCTGCCCGAGGAGGTGCTGCGGTCCCTGGTGGCGGCCAAGTTCATCCGGCCGACCCGGCACGGGGTGGACGGGCGGGTGCGTTACGTGGTGCGGACGCAGGCCGACCCGGCCGACGCCGCCCCGTCCCACGGCTCGTCGGCCAGGCCGCGGGCGAGGGCGGACATGCTGGCCCAGACCACCTCGCGCACCTCCGCCACGTTGACGTCGACGGCCACGGAGGCGGTGGGCCGGTCCGAGGGCAGGCATTCGGTCATGCCGCGCAGCGGGCCGGGGCCGGTCTCGCAGGACGCGGCGTAGTCACGCCAGGCGAACAGTTCGGGCCGCAGGAAGGCGACGGCGGCGACCGCGTCGGGCAGGGTCACGGGCCCGTGGCGCAGCAGGGCCCGGCAGGCCCCGGCGGCCAGCGTGCCGGGGCCGCCGAGCGCGTCGAAGGCGTCGAGGTCGGCCGCGTCCCAGGTCACCAGGTCGGTGACGTCGAGGGGCACCACGGCCGTGGACCGGGGGGCGCGCAGCACCTCGTCGGCGGCCTCCGGGTCGAGCCAGGCGTTGAACTCGGCGACGGCGGTGGCGTTTCCGTCGCATTCCCGGGCGCCGCCCATCCAGGTGATGTCCAGGGGGTCGCCGCGGCGCAGGGCCGGTACGACGTGGCTGAGCGGTGAGGTGACGAGGTAGCGCCCGGCGGGCGGCTCGGGGTCGCCGGCGGCCGGCGGCCACGGCCAGGGGTGCGGGCCGGGTGCGGGGGCCCGGCCGCCGAGGCCGTCGTCGCCGTGGATGCCGAGGCCCTGGCCGGGGTAGGGGCCGCCGACCGCCCGGTCGCAGCCGGCGCCGAGGGTGATGCCGTCGGTGACGGGGCGGAGCCGTTGGAGGAGGCCCGCGGTGTTGCGGACGGCCGCGGCGAGGTCCACGTTGCCGGCGGTGGCGATGACCTGGGCCGGTGGGGCGCCCGCGCCGCAGAGCACCATGAGGGCGACCATGTCGTCGATGCCCGGATCGCAGAGCAGGGTGTAGGGCCGGTTCATGGCAGGTACTCCAGTACGTCGGCCCAGCCGCCCCGGGACGCGGGAGCGACCGTGGCGGTGGCGTGGGCCAGGGCGGCGGGGTCGCCGTCGGCGGGGACCAGGGCGACGGCGGCTTCGGACAGCAGGTCGAGGTCGTTGGCGCCGTCGCCGAGGGCGAGGACTCCGGCGGGGTCGAGGCCGCTGCGGGCGCAGTAGGCGCGTACGGCCTGCCATTTGCCGGTGCCGGGGCGGCGCAGGGACAGGGCGGCGCCGCCGTAGACGGTGTCGCGGGTGAGGGAGGTCCGGGCGAGGGCGGTGGTCCGGGCGGCGAGTGCGGCGAGCGGTTGGGGGTCGCCGCCGCAGACGACGAGGGAGAGGACCGGCAGCGTGGGGGCCTCGGCGGCGAGGTCGCAGCGCCGGACGTGGGCGGCGTTGGCGGCGAGGTGGCGGGGGTGGGTGGAGGGCCGTTCGCCGATCAGCAGATCGTGGTCCGGGCCGTCGACGACCACGCAGGGTTCGACGCCGTGGTGGTGGCACAGGGCGAGGAGTGCGGTGACGGTGCCGGGGTCGAGGGTGCTGCGGTGGAAGACCTTCCCGTCGGTTCCCTCGCGGCCGAGGGCGCCGTCGAGGTAGACGGACGCGGCGGGGGTGAGGCCGTTGGCCCTGAGGAGGGGCGCGGCGGTGGCGGGGCGCCGTCCGGTGACCGTGAGGACCGGTACGCCCCGCGCGCGCAGGTGGGCGAGGGCGTCAGCGGTGCGGGGGTGAATGCGGCCGTCGCGGTCCCAGAGGGTGCCGTCGAGGTCGGTGGCGACCAGCGCGACCGGCGGGGCGGTCACCGGTGGTCGCCTTCCGTTCCGGTGCGGAGCCGGGCGAGCATGGCGTCGAGGAGCCGGTCGGCGGCGGCGGCGGAGAGCGCGTCGGTGCGGTGGTCGATGTCCCAGCGCAGTCCTCCTTCGCGGGTGCGGACGACGCTGAGTTCGAGGTCCTTGCGGAGGGCGGCGGGGGCGTCGAGGAACCGGGTGCGCAGGGGGTGGCCGGGCAGGTGCGGGGCGAGGGCCTGTTCGTCGCGGGCGTCGACGACGATCCGCAGCCAGGCGTCGCGGGGGTGGCCGGGGCCGGTCAGCGAGAGGATCTCGGTGGTGGGGACGGTCTGTCCCTCGTAGGCGTCGAGTACGGCGTCGCGGGTCCGGGCGAGGAGTTCGCCGAGGCCGGGGGCGCCCCGCAGGTCGATGGCCAGGGGGACGGTGTTGACGAGGCAGGTGACGACGGAGTCGGTGCCGGGGGGCCGGTTGTCGGTGAGGGTGGCGAGGACCGGCCGTTCGGTGCCGCAGAGTTCGCCGAGGGCGTCGGCGAGCAGGGCGGCGCCGACCATGAAGGCGCTGGTGCGGTGCGTGGTCATGAGGTGGCGGACGCGGTCCGCGTCGGCGGGTGGGAGGTCGAGGCCGCGGGTGAGGGCGCGGGCGGTGTCCGGGCCGTCCTCGGCGCGGTCGGCGGGCAGCGGCAGGGGCTCGTGGTCCCGGAGCAGGCGGGCCCAGGCCTCGCGCGCGGGGGCGGGGGCGGGGGCGCGGTCGGTGTCGACGGCGCGGGCGAGGGCGGCGCGGTTCTCGTCGAGGCGCGTCCCGGTCCGTCCGCGGTAGCGGTCGGCGGTCTCCTGGAGGAGGACGCCGACGGCACGCATGTCGGCGGCGATGTGGTGCAGGACGAGGACGAGGGTGGCACCGTCCGCCTTCCGGTCGAACACCATGGCCCGGACGGGTGGCTGCCGCTCCAGGTCGAAGGGGCGGGCCGCCGCGTCCCGTTCGGCGTCGCGCTGTTCGTCGGGGCCGGCGGGGGTGAGGACGGGGACGGGGACCGGTCCGGCGGCGGTCTGTTCGCGCTGGACGGGGCCCTGGGGGCCGAGGGGGAACACCGAGCGGAGCGCGGGGTGGGCGGCGAGGGTGGCGGAGGCGGCGTCGGCGAGCCGGGCGGCGTCGACGGGGCCGGTGAGGTCCACGGCGAGCGGGATGGTGAAGCGGGTGCTCCCGGGGTGGAACCGGTCGTACATCCAGATGTCCTGCTGGGCGTGGGTGAGCGGCAGTCCGTCGGACCGGTCCGGGACGGGTACAGGGGCGGGCGGGGCGGCCGCGGTGCCGGTGGGCGGGGTGTCGGCGGGCGGGGTGTCGGCGAGCAGCCGGGCGGCCAGTGCCCGGGGGGTGGTGCAGTCGAACAGCCTGCGCAGCGGCACGGTGAGGGAGAGTTCGGCCTCCAGGCGGCGGCGGACGCCGACGGCGGTGAGGGAGGTGCCGCCGACCGCGAAGAAGTCGTCGTCGGGGCCTGCGGGGCGGGCGAGTTCGAGGTGGCTGGTCCAGACTCCGGCGATGGTCCGGGCCAGTGCGTGGGTCCGGGGGTCGTCGGGGGTGTCCTCGCCGGAGGTGCGGGACGGGGCGTCGCCGGCGGGCGGGGTGCCGGGCCGGGGCGTGGTGCGGGGGTGGATGCCGGTGTCCCGGGCGAGCAGGGCGAGCGGGGTGCGGGGGGCGTCGGCGGCGGCTTCGAGGAGGCGTGCGCAGTCGGCGGTCAGCCGCAGGACGTCGGGGCGGGTGAGCAGGCCGGTGTCGTATTCGACGAGCAGGGTCTCCCGGCCGGGGGCCAGGTCGGCCTGGAGCATGAGGTCGAAGCGGTTGCGGCCGCGCGGGACGGGGAGGCGGCGGGCGGGCAGTCCGGCGAGGTGGTCCGGTCCGGTGAGGGTGGCCTCGGCCACCACGGTCCGCACCAGGGGGCGCGGCCGGCCGCGTTCGGCGGGTGCCGCGGCGCCGACGACGGCCTCGAAGGGGACCTGGCGGTGTTCCACGGTGTCGAGGAGCCGCTCGCCGGTCTCCTCGGCCAGGCGGGCGAAGCCGGTGTCCGGGGCGAGGCCGAGCCGGACGGGCAGCAGGTTGGCGAAGTGGCCCCAGGTGTCGCGGAACCGGCGGGTGCGGGTGTCGGCGGCGGTGCCCAGGAGCAGGTCGGTGCGGCCGGTCCATACGGACAGGACGGCGGCGGACGCCGCGAACAGCACGGTGAACGGGCGGACATGGGCGTCGGCCGCCAGCCGGTGCAGGGCGTGTGCGGCCGGCCGGGGCAGCGGGAGGTGCAGGGTCTCGCCCGGGTGCGCGGTGTCCTCCGGGCGCCGGGCGCCGTCGTGCGCGGGGTGTCCGGGGGTGGTGGGCACGGCGCCGGCGAGGGCGCGGGTCCAGTGCTGGAGGGATTCCCGGTAGGCGTCGGTGCTCCGGTGGTTCGCGTGCCAGGCGGCATAGGCGTGCGCGCCCTCGTCCGGGGTGTCGCCCGGGGCGCCCGGGGTGCGGAGTTCGGTGTCGAGGGCGGCGAACAGCAGGTCGGCGGTGCGGCCGTCGGCGACGAGGTGGTGCATGCCGAGCAGGAGCAGGGTGCGGCCATCGGGGAGCGGGGCGAGGGCGGCGCGCAGCAGCGGGGGCGTGTCGAGCCGGTAGGGGCGTTCGGCGAAGGCGGCGGCGAGGCGGGCGAGTCCGGTGTCGGTGGTGTCCCGGGGCGGCGGCAGGGTCTCGACGTGGAGGCCGTCGGCGTTCGGGGCGACGTGTCCGGCGGCCCCGTCGCCGTCGGGGACGACGGCGGTGAGGAGGGAGGGGTGGCGGGCGGCCACGGTCCGCAGGGCGTGCTGGAGGCGGTCGGGCGCGAGTGTTCCGTCGAGGACGAGCGCGGTCAGTTCGTGGTAGTCGGGCTGCCCGGGGTCGGCCTGTTCGCCGATCCACAGCTGGGTCTGGAGGTCGGTCAGGGGGACGGTCGTGGCGGGGAGGACCGGTGCGGTCATGACGGGGTCACCTCTTTCGGGGTCCGGCGGGCCGGGGCCGGCCCGGTCGCCGTACCGGCCCCTCTGCCGTGGATCAGGCGCAGCAGCGGGGCGGTGACGACGGTGGTGACGGTGGTCACGGCGACGAGCAGGGCGAAGGCGGCGGGGGTGATGACTCCGAGGCCCAGGCCGATGCTGAGGACGACGAGTTCGGTCAGGCCGCGGCAGTTCATGAGGGCGGCGAGGGCGAGGGAGTCCCTGGTGCCGAGGCCCGCCCAGCGGGCGGAGCCGACGGCGCCCGCGCCCTTGGTGAGCACGGCGGCGGCGAGGGCGAGCAGGAACCAGCCCGCGGTGGCCCAGTCGGCGGGCAGCAGGTCGAAGCGGGTCTGCAGTCCGGTGTGGACGAAGAACAGCGGCAGCAGTACGGCGGTGGCGAAGCCCTCGACGTGGGCCACCGGGCGTTCGGCCGCGGGGGTGCCGCGCGGGGTGACGAGTCCGAAGAGGAAGGCGCCGAAGACGGCGTGGACGCCGATGGCATCGGTGGCGTACGCGGACAGCAGCAGTCCGGCCACGAGCACCGGGAGCGCGGAGCCCTCCGGGCGTCCGCCGCGGGCCGAGGAGTTGAGGAGGCGGGCCAGCAGGGGCCGTACCAGGAGGAACATGGCGGTGGCGAAGGCGGCGGTGAGCAGGACGGTGGTCAGTCCGGCCCCGGCCGCCTGGAGGGGGTCCGCGGCGGAGCTGCCGGCGATGGCGACGACCACGGCCAGCAGGCACCAGGCGAGGACGTCGCCGAAGGCTGCGCAGGCCAGGGCGAGGGAGCCGACCGGTGTGCGTTCCAGGGCGCGGTCGCGCAGGATCCTGGCCAGGACGGGGAAGGCGGTGATGCTCAGGGCCACGCCGAGGAAGAGCGCGAACGCGGTGAAGCCGACGCCGTCGCCCGCGAACGGCCGATACATGGGCAGGGAGAGCAGCACGCCGCCGCAGAACGGCACCACCAGGCAGGCGGTGGCCACGACCAGGACGGTGGCCCTGCTGCCGCGCAGGGCCCGCAGGTCGAGTTCGTAGCCGATCAGGAACATGAAGCAGATCAGCCCGAGCTGCCCGAGGGCGTCGAGGACGGGGAGCACCTGGGAGGGGAACAGCCAGGCGGACGCCTCGGGCCACACGGTGCCGAGCAGGGACGGGCCGAGCGACAGGCCGACGACGATCTCGCCCATGACGGGGGGCTGTCCGACGCGCGCGGCGAGGCGTCCGGCGAGGTGGCAGGCGGCGAGGACCAGCGGCAGGGCGACGAGCATGCGCAGGACGGGGTCGGTGCCGTGGCCGTCCGGGCCGGCCGTACCCGAACGGGATCCGGTGTCCGCGCCGAGCCATTCCTCGCCCGCCCAGAGGAGCAGGACCAGGACCGCGGCGGCGGCGAGCAGCAGCGCGCCGCCGACGGTCTTGGCGCCGGGGCGGCGGCGGGGCGCGGCAGCGGGTGCCGGGGCCGTCCGGTGCCGCGTGGTGCGGCGCGGGTCCCGGTGTTCGGTGGTGGTGCTCATCGGCCGCTCCTGGTCGGGGTGGCGGGGGCGCGTTCGCGCAGGTCCGCGACGACCGCGGTGATCCGTTCGGCGTAGGCGTCGACGAGCGTGCTGTTCTCCTCGTACAGGTGGGTCGCGGGCAGGGCGATCCAGCTGTCCCACAGGGCGTCGGCCCTGGGGTGGGGGCCGGTGGGGCGCACGGGGCGGCCCGGCCGGACGCCGGGGTGCAGGGCCCAGCCGCCGGGCGGCCCGGAGGCGAACAGCGGGTCGCGGTGGAGCGGTGCGGTGGTGGGCGGGCGCACCTTCAGTCCGGTGGCGCGCAGGGCGGCGACCACCTCGTCGCGGCGCCCTTCGAGCGCTCCGGTGACCGCGAGGTGCAGTCCGTAGCGGGCTCCTGGGTCGCAGCCGGGGTCGGTGGTCAGCGGGACGAGGTCGGGGCAGTCGGCGAGCAGGCTCTCCAGGCGGCGGAAGTTGCCGGCCTTGGCCCGCAGCAGCCGGTCCAGGTCGTCGAGATGGGACTGGGCGAGCACGCAGGCCAGGGGGCTCATGCGGAGGTTGGCCCCGAGTCCGGTCCCGATGTACGGGGTGAGCGCCGGGTCCTCGACGGTGGCGCGGGAGCGCTGGCGGAAGGCGGTGAGCAGGGAGGCCATTTCGTGGACCCTGCGGTGGGGGGTGACCAGGACGCCGCCCATGCCGCCCGAGACGGTCTTCACGCCGCCGAGGCTGAAGACGGCGGCGTCGCCGAATCCGCCGACGGGGCGGCCCCGGTAGGTGGAGCCGTGGGCGTGCGAGCAGTCCTCGATCAGGAGCAGGCCGTTGGCGCGGGCGAGTTCGACGACCGGGTCCATGTCGACGGGGTGGCCCCACAGATGGGTGACGCCGATGGCGCGGGTGCGTGGGGTGAGGTGGGGTCGCAGGGTGTCGGCGGTGACGTTGCCGTGGGCGTCGCCGGCGTCGCACAGGACGGGGACGGCTCCCAGGAGCAGCAGCGGGGTCACCGTGGTGGGGAAGGTCAGGGTGGGCACCAGGACCTCGTCGCCGGGGCCGATGCCGAGGGCGAAGTAGGCGCTGTACAGGGCGCTGGTGCCGGAGTTGACGGCGAGGCAGTGGGGTCGGCCGGTGAGACGGGCCATGGTCTCTTCGAGCCGGGAGATCTCCGGCCCGTGCCCGTAGTCGAAGGTGCGGCCCCGGCCGACGAGCCGGGCCGTCTCCCGCTGGGCCCGTTCCGTGTAGACGGGCCATTCGGGAGGGTGGACGAGCCGGTGGCGGAAGCGGGTGGTCATGACGCGGTCCTCTCCTCGGCCGGGCGGTGCGCCGGTTCGCGGGCGTCGCAGGCGTCGCGGACCGCGAGGGTCCAGCCGGTCAGGGAGGCCGCCAGGTGCCGGCGGCCGTGGCGCAGCAGGCCGGAGGTGACGGGGAAGACGGCGCGGTCCAGGTGGTCTCCGGCGGCGGCGACCACGTTCTCGGGGGTGCGTCCGGGCCGGCCGAGTCCGGGCAGGGAGACGAGTCCCGTGCCGGTGCGGGCCACGAGGTCGCGGGCCTCGTCGGGGCGGGCGCCGACGACGGCGCCGAGGTGGTCGGTGCGGTGGGCCCGGTTCCATGCCGCAGCTTCGTCGGCCAGGGCCTGTCCGACGGTGCGTCCGGCGGTGTCCCGGGCGTGCTGGACGGTGTCGGACGCGTGGTTGGACGTACGGGTCATCAGCAGGATTCCGCAGTTCCGGCGGCCCGCCTCGGTGAGGGCGGGTTCCAGGGGGGCGAGTCCCATCCAGGGGACCAGGGTGACCGCGTCGCCGCCCAAAACGCTGTCCGGGCCGAGGTAGAGACCGGCCAGGGTGTCGGCGACGTCGGGGGCGTCGCAGCGTTTGGCGTCCAGGACGACGAGGGCGCCGCCCTCGTGGACGCGGTCCACGACCTCGCGGAGCAGGCCGAGTCCGGGGCCGCCGAACCGTTCGAAGAACGGGGTCTGGATCTTGACGAGGGACACCCGGTCGGCGACGGCGTCGGCGACGGTCAGCGCGTGGTCGCGGGCGGCGGCCAGGGTGTCGGGCAGCCCCCACCAGTCCAGGCGTTCGGCGGACGGGCCCATGCCGACGGCGAGCCGGGAGGTGGCCTCGGCCCTGGCCCGCCAGCGGGCGAGAAACCCCGCGGGCGGGGCCGTGGTCACCGCGGCCTCCTGGCGACGATCCGGGTCATGGAGTGGATGTGCGGGCCTTCGCCGGGGTGTTCGTCGTGCAGGTCGGTGTCGGTGGCCCGGACGATCTCCCAGCCGGCGTAGAGGTCCAGGTGCTCCTGGTGGCCGAGCAGGGTGGGCTGCTGGGTGCCGGTGTGCGGGTAGGGGACCCGGGCGTTGAAGGCGCAGTACAGGTGGAGTCCGCCGGGGGCGGTGGCCGCGCGCAGCCGGCCGGTGAGTGCCGCGACGGCCGCGGGCCCGTCGAGCCAGTGGGTCAGGCTGTAGGCGACGACCAGGTCGTACCAGTCGTCGGTCAGGGGGCGGGTGGTGATGTCGGCCCGCTCCCAGGTGACATGGGGGACGTGGCCGCACAGGGAGGCGGCGCGGGCGAGGGCGGCCTCGGAGACGTCCATGGCGTGGACGCGGGCGCCGTGGCGGGCGAGGTGGCGGGCGTTGCGTCCCTCGCCGCAGCCCGCGTCGAGCGCCTTGAGGCCGTCGACGGGCCGTTCGGCGCACAGGTCGCGGACGAGGGAGGTGGGTCCGGTGCCCCAGAAGCTGGGGCTGGGCGAGGTGTAGATCTCCTCGCACCGGGTGGTGCCCGAGGGGGTGGGGGCGGACGCGGTCGTGGTCATCGTTGCCGTTCCCTTCGTGGGGCCGGGCGGCCGTGCCGGGCGGACAGCTCGTCCGCCACGACGCCGCCGAGTTCGCGGATGAAGAAGTGCGGTCCGCCGAAGCGCAGCGAGCGGAACGCGCCGGTGGTGTGCCGCTGCCAGGCGGCGATCCCGTCCGGGGTGGTGAGCGGGTCGTCGGAGCTCCACAGCGCGGTGACCGGGCTGGTGAGCGGCGGGCGGGGCTCCCAGCGGTAGCGCTCGCAGAGGGTGAAGTCGGCGCGGGCGGTGGGCAGGAGCGCGGCGACCAGGTCGTACAGGGGGCCCGAGTGCGGCACCTCCATGATCGTGGCGAGTTCCTGGAGGAGTTCCAGGTCGGTGACCTTCTCCAGGGGTTTGCCGGGCAGCGGGGTGTCGGGCGAGCAGAGCCCCGAGACGACGAGGCGGGCCGGTTCGGGAAGGCCCCGGGCGCGCAGTCCGCAGGCGATCTCGTAGCCGAGGAGCGCGCCCATGCTGTGCCCGAACACCGCGTAGGGGCCGGTCCGGACGGCGTCGGCGCAGGCGTCGAGGAGGTCGGGGAGGAGGGCGTCGAGGTGGTCGCGGGCCGGTTCGCGCATCCGCTGGTCCCGGCCGGGCAGGGTGACGTAAGCGAGCCGGGCCCACGGCCGGAACAGCGGTTCCCACTCCCGGAAGAAGGAGCGTCCGCCGCCCGCGAAGGGCGGGACGAGGATCAGCGGGCCGTCCGGGGGGCCGTCGCAGACGCTGAGCCAGGCGGTCCCCCGGCCGGTGGCGGTGGTGGCGGTCATGCCCGCTCTCCGGCGCTCTCCTGCGCCGTTCCGGCCGTCCCGGACTGTTCGGCCAGGGCGTCCTCGGGGGTGGCGAGCCGGGTGACGGGCGAGCGCACCAGCGCGAGCAGGGACAGCGGCACGATGAGCGCGCCGACGGTCATGGCCCAGCGCACCCCGAGCGTCTCGCCGAGCAGACCGGCGGTGAGGGCGGCCAGCGGCAGCACCCCTCCGGTGACGAAGAGTTCGGCGGAGGCGGCGCGGCCCATCATCTCGTTGGGGGTGAGGCACTGGCGCAGGACGGCGGTGCAGATGCTGGCCACGACCACGCCGAACAGGGTGGTGAAGAAGCTCAGCACGATCATCGGCATGACCAGCAGGTCCGGTTCGGTGAACAGGACGGTCGCGATCGGGCCCATCCCCGCGACGACGGCGGCGCGGACCAGGGTGCGGCCCAGCCCCAGCCGCTGGACGATCTTCGGCATCAGCATGGCGCCGGCGAGTCCGCCGACGGAGCCGATCGTCATGGCGAGGCCCAGCTGGGCGGTGGACAGGCCCGCGGTGCGGGTCCCGTAGAGCAGGAAGAGGGTGAGGAAGATCTGGATGCCGAAGTTGAAGACGGCGGCCTCGATGGTCAGGGCGCGCAGCGACCGGTTGCCGAAGACGAGCCGCAGTCCGGACATCAGCTCGGTGCGCAGGGCGGGGCGTTTGCCCTCGCGGGGCGCGGGCGCCTCGTCGGGGGTCTTCATCAGGCCGAGCGTCACGGCGGAGACCAGGTAGCTGGCCATGTCGATGAGGAGGGCGCCCTGTGCCCTGACGATTCCGACGAGGCCGCCGGCGAGGCCGGGCCCGGCGATCCGGGCGACGTTGAGGCTGGTCTCCAGGCGGCTGTTGGCGGCGGTGAGGCCTTCGCTGGGGACGACCTTGGGGAGCATCGCCTGGTTGGCGATGTCGAAGACGATGGCGAAGGAGCCGAGCAGGAAGCCGAGCGCGCACAGCGCGGCGACGGACAGTCCGTTGGTCCAGGCGAGCAGGACGACGGCGCCGATGGTGGCGCTGCGCAGCAGGTTCGCCATCAGCATGGCGCGCCTGCGGCGCATCCGGTCGACGGCGACGCCCGCGAGCAGGGTGACGGCGATGGCCGGGAGGGTGCGGGCGGCGCTGATCAGGCCGAGGTCCCCGGCGGAGGCGTTGAGGGTGAGGATGGCCAGCAGCGGGAAGGCGACCTCGGTGATCTCGGAGCCGACCAGGGAGACGGTCTGCCCGGACCACAGCAGGGTGAAGTCGCGGTTGCCGGACAGCGGTGAGCGGCCCGGCTTCTCGTCGGGTGCGGCCGGTTCGGCGCTGGTGTCGAGAGAGGCGGTCATCACGGCTCCTGTCGTACGGATGGGGTCGTGGCCCGGGGACGGGCCAGGTGGGCGGTGAGGAAGGAGACGGCCGCGGCGTAGCCGGTCTGGGCGGCCGCGGGGCGGAATCGGTCGGCGCGGAGGAAGTTCATGAAGGCGTGTCCGGCGCCCTCGGCGACGGTGACGCGCACCGGGTGGCGGGCGTGCTCGGTGTGCCGGGCGAGCCGGCGCAGATCGTCGGGGGACGGGCTGGTGTCCTCGCGGCCGCCGACGACGAGGACGGGGCACCGGGTGCGGTCGGCGCGGGTGCCGGGGCCGTCGCCGGGGCCCCAGGCCTGGAAGAGCCGGCCGCCGTAGAAGGAGACGGCGGCGTCGCAGAACGCGGTGTCGACGGCGGCGAGGAGCGCGATGCGTCCGCCCATGCAGTGGCCGACGACCCCGGTGGGCAGTCCGGCTCCGCCGTCCGCGTCCTCCTCCAGCAGGGCGTGGCAGCGGTTCAGATCGCTGACGATCCGGGCGTCGCGGAGGGTCTCCTTCTTCTCCGCGGGCGACAGTCCGGGGTCGGTGACCCGGCTGAACAGGTCCGGGGCGGCGGCGAGGAAGCCGGTGTCGGCCAGGGTGCGGCAGACGGATTCGGTGAAGGCGTCGATGCCGTCCCGGTGGTGGGCGACGACGATCCGGGCGACGGGCTCCCGGTCCAGGGGGCGGGCGACGAGGACCCGCATCCGCGGGTCGGCCCCTTCGGCGGGTGCGGTACGCCACCGGAGGTCCGCGGCCGGGGTCTCGTCGTGGTCCGGGAGGAGCCGGGTCAGCCCGTGGTCGAGGGCGGGTGCGCTGGTCATGTGCGGTTCCTTCCGGCCGGCACGGTCTGGGGGGAGGGTGCGGCCAGGGCCGTGAGGTGCGCGGCGAGCCGGCGGGGGGTGGGGCGGGTGAACACGTCGCGCAGCCGCACCCGCAGGCCCAGGTCCTCGGCGAGGGCCTCGGTGAGGACGGCGGCGGTCAGGGAGTCCCCGCCCAGGTCGAAGAAGTCGTCGTCGGCGGAGCAGGCGGGGTTGCGCAGCGCCTCCCGCCAGGCGGCCAGGACGGGTTCCAGGAGCCGGCCGTCCGCTTCCCCGGTGCCGGATGCGGCCGGTGGGGCTGCGGCGGGCCCGGCCGGCAGGGGGCGGGCGCCGGGCGCGGTGGCTAGGAGGTCGCGGGCGACCTTGCCGTTGGCGGTGCGCGGCAGTTCGGCCCATGCGGTCCAGACGGCGGGGACCGCGTGGGCGGGCAGGGCGGCGGCGGCCGCGGTGCGCAACTGTCCGGCGGTGACGTCGGGGGCGGCGACCAGGTGGGCGGCCAGCCGGGCGGTGCCGTCCGGGCCGGGTTCGGCGGTGACCACGGCGTCGGTGACGCCGGGGCGGTCGAGGAGGACGGCCTCGACCTCGGCGGGGTCGACGCGGTGGCCGCGGATCTTGATCTGCCGGTCGGTGCGGCCGTGGTGGCGCAGCAGCCCGTCCTCCGGCAGGGTGCACAGGTCGCCGGTGCGGTAGAGGCGGGCTCCGGGGGTCGTGCCGAACGGGTCGGGGACGAACCGTACGGCGGTGCGGGCCGGGTCGCCGAGGTAGCCGAGGGCGATCTCGGGTCCGGTGACGGCGAGTTCGCCGCGGTGTCCGGGGGCGGCCTCGCGCAGTCCGGGGGTGGTGACGCGGACCGTGACGTCGGGCCAGGGCCGGCCGACCGGGGGGCGTGCGGCGCGCAGCGCCGGGCTCGCGGTGTGCGAGGTGATCCGCTCGGGCCAGGGGGTCAGGGAGCTGCTGATGCCGTTGGCCTCGGCGGAGCCGAAGCTGACGGCGACCTCGAAGGGGAGGTGCGGGCGGGCCCAGCGGCGTACGACATCGCTGCCCACGGTCATCAGCCGCAGCGGGGTGTCCTCGGGCCAGTCCAGGGAGTGGAGGCGTTCGGCGAGCGGCATGCTCACGTACGCGGTGGTGACGCCCTGTTCGAGGATCCAGCGGCGGGTCGCCGCGGGGGAGGCGGTGGTGTCCTCGGGCGGGACGACGACGCTCGCTCCGGCGGCGAGGTAGGGCCAGATCTCGCCCACGGCGGACGAGGCGCCGGGCGGGGCCATCCAGGCGGAGCGGTCGCCGGGCACGACGCGGTGCGCGGCGCCGTGGGTGGCGGTGCTGTGGGCGACGGAGCGGTGGGTGACGGCCACGGCCTTCGGTTCGCCGGTCGAGCCGGAGGTGAGGACGGCGTAGGCGAGGGCGTCGGGGTGGAGGTGGGGTGCGCCGCCGGTGGCTCCGGCGTCTTCCGGGTCCCCGCCGTCGTGGGCGGGGTCGTCGGCGTGGTCCAGGTCGCCGGGGCCCACGCCGAGGACGCGGGCGCCGGCGCACGGGGTGCCGGGCGGTGCGATCACGACGGCGGGGGCGCCCGCTGCCCGCAGCGCCGCCTCGGTCCGTGCCGGGGGCCAGGCGGGATCGAGGAGGACGGTGTACGCGCCGCGCCGCCAGACCGCCAGATAGGCGGCGAGCAGTTCGCAGCTCTTGGGGAGAGCGACGCCCACCGGATCGCCTCGGCGCACCCCCGTGGCGGCGAGGCGTGCGGCGAGCAGGCCGGCCGCGCGGTGCAGCCGGCGGTGGGACCAGGACGTCCTCGGGTCGGTGACGGCCACGGCGTGGGGTGTTGCCCCGGCGGCGGCGGTCAGCGGCCCGGTGACCGGTCCCCGGTGGGGGAAGACCGGGGTGTCAGCCGGCATCGCGCATCAGCTCCCCGACTTCCTCCGCGATCAGGTCCTTGAGCTCCTCGGTGCAGGCGATGAAGTCGTCGTGGACCCCGGGCAGGGTGCGGACCCGTACGTCGCCGTCGAGTTCCTCCCAGCCGGACCGGGCGACGGGCCCGGGGACGACCGTGTCGTGGGTCCAGCCGACGGCGGTCACCGGCAGGGGCAGGCCGCGCGAGGCGTCGAAGCGGTAGCCGCGCATGGCCCGGAGGTCGTCCATGAGCACGTCGCCGTAGATCTCGGCGAGTTCGGGGTCCACGGTGGCGCCGCGGGCCCGCATCATGGCGATCACCTCGGCGGCCGGGTCGATCGTGTCCAGGGGGCGCTGGTTGAGCGGCCCGTAGATGTCCCGGTGCGGTGCGCCCCAGGAGGAGGACAGCAGCCGCATGGAGGAGGCCGGTACGCCTTCGTCGCGCAGCAGCCGGGCCGTCTCCAGGGCGTACGGCACCGAGCCGCAGTGGCCGATGAACAGCAGGGGGCGGCTGCCCAGCCGCAGGAGGGCGGGGGCCAGTCCCCGGGCGAACTCCTCGACGGACCGGGGCGCCCGCTCGCGGCCCCGGCTCTCGCGTCCCGGCGGCTGCACGGGCAGGACCCGGGCGCCGCCGATGCCCACGGGCCAGCCGGCGAAGGCGGAGGCGCCGATGCCGGCGTAGGGGACGCAGACCGCGACGGGCTCGTTGCGGACCGGGACGCGGGTGAGCCAGAGGGAACGCGGGTCGGCCGCGGTGGTGGTGGTCATGCCCGGACCTCCAGGGGCAGTGAGGTGATGCCGTTGATGAAGTTGGAGCGCAGGTGGCGGACCTCACCGGCGAGTTCCAGGCCGGTGACGCGTTCCCTGATGCGGTCCAGGGCGAGCCGGATGACGGTGCGGGCGCTGAGGGCGCCCACGCAGATGTGCGCGCCGACGCCGAAGGCGATGTGCGGATTGGGGCGGCGGCCGGGGTCGAAGGTGTACGGGTCGTCGAAGACGGCGGCGTCGCGGTTGGCGGAGGCCACCCACGCGCAGACCAGTTCGCCGGGTTCCAGGTCGACTCCGTGGAGGGTCACCGGTTCGGTGACCCGGCGCATCAGGTGGTTGGTGGGGGTGGCCCAGCGCAGCGCCTCCTCGACCACGGTGGCGGGGCGGTCCTCCCCCAGCAGGACGCGTTTGCCGAGGTCCTGGCGGGCCGCCAGCAGGTGGAGCAGCTGGGTGGCGACGTGCGGGGTGGTGGTGTTGGCCCCCATCAGGAAGCTGTAGCAGTTGAGGAGGATGTCGTCGTCGCTGAGCTTGCGGCCCTCGACCTCCACCGTCAGCAGCAGGGAGATGAGGTCGTCGCCGGGCTTCCGGCGGCGTTCGGCGACCGTCTCGCGCAGATAGCCGAAGAGTTCGACGTGGGCGAAGTGGAGCGTCTCGCCGACGTCGCCGTCGGTGTACGCGGTGTCGGAGGGCGCGACGCCCGCCATCGCGGCGCGGGCGATCAGCGGCCACATGTCCTCGGGGATGCGGATGACGGGGCCCATGGCGGCCATGGCGAGGGCGAGGAAGTGCTCGGCGGCGTCGTGGACGCCCGGTTCGAGGAGCGGGGCGATCATCCGGTCGACGTTGGCCCGGACGGTCGGTCCGAGGCGGCGCAGGGCCTGGGTGGTCATGGCCTTGCTGGTGGGGACGCGCAGGGCGCGGTGGCGGGGCGGGTCCGTGAGGTTGATGGTGTGTCCGCCGGCCGGGTCCCCGTGCCGGACGTCGAGGATGGTGCCGTACTCCGAGCCGAAGCGGCGGGTGTCGCGCAGGACGCGCACCACGTCGGGGAAGGCGGTCACCGACCAGATCCGCACCCCGTCCGGGGTGTGTCCCTCGTACGGCGCCGGAAGCGCGCGCATCAGCCGCCAGGCGGCGTGCGGGGAGCCGTGCTCCCAGGGGGTGTCGTAGGCGTCCGCGTCGAGGATGCGGTGCTCCGACAGGTCGAGGTCGTCGCGCAGGTCAGTTCTGAGGAGATCCATCGCCGTCGACCTCCATGGTCATCGTCATGTGGGAAATGCCGTTGATGAACGTCGACGCCAGGTGGCGCACCGGGCCGGTGACCGTGAACCGGCTCACGGAGACGGCGAGTTCCTCCACCAGGACGCGCAGGGCGACCCGGGCGTAGTGCATGCCGACGCAGATATGGGGTCCGGCGCCGTAGCCGAGGTGGGCGCCGGTGCGTTCGGCGTCGAACCGGTCGGGCTGCCGGTGGCGGCCGGGGTCGCGGTTGGCGGCGGCGGTCCACAGGCAGACCCAGTCGCCCGCCTTCATGGCGCGCCCGGCGACGCTGGTGTCCCGGTTGACCCGGCGCACCAGGTGGTTGGTGGGGCAGATCCAGCGGACGGCCTCGTCGACGAGGAGGCGGGGCTGGACCTCCCCGGTGCGGACCCGGTCCCACAGCGCGGGCCGGCGGGCGCACAGCAGCAGCAGGTGCGCGGCGACGTGCGGGGTGGTGGTGCCGGCGCCGAGAACGGTGCTGTACAGGTTGAGGAGTTGTTCGCGCTCGCCGAGGCGCCGTCCGCCGACCTCGGTGGTGGCCAGCCGGGTGACGATGTCGTCGCCGGGGGTGTGCCGTTTCGCGTCGATCGCGGCGCGGAAGCAGCGGAACAGGTGGTGGTGGGCGTCGGCGAGCACGGTCTCCGGGGGGTCGCCGCGGGAGACCAGCGGGTCGGAGGGGGCGATGCTGGCGGTGGTCCAGCGGGCCAGGTCGTCCCAGTGCTCGGGCAGGATTCCGATGACTTCGCCGAAGGCCAGGGCGGAGAGGCGCTGGAGGTCCCCGGCGACGTCGTGGGTTCCGCCGGCCAGCCAGGGCGCGACGAGTGCGCGGATCCGGCGGCGGATGACGGGTTCGGCCGCGCGGGCGGCGGGGGCGGAGAGCAGGGGGGCGACGGCGGCGCGGATCTCGGTGTGGTCGGGCGGGTCCATCAGCGTGATGGTCAGGCCTCCGGCCGAGTCGCCTCCGGCGCCCACCGAGTCGAGGATCGTGCCGTACTCGGAGCTGAACGTCTCGTGGTCGCGGAGGATCTCGCGCGCCTCCTGGTGGCCGGTGACGCTCCAGTAGCCGGGGAAGTCGCCCTCGGGGGCGGTCCACACGACGGGGTTCTCCTGCCGCAGGCCGGCCCACACCCCGTGCAGTGAACCGTCGACATAGGTCCGGGGGTCCGCCATCGACGTGAAGGGGCAGCCGCCGGACGTCCCGGCCGGGGCGTCGACCACCGGGGCGTCGGCCGCCGGGGCGTCGGCGAGGTCGAGGCGCATGGCTCAGCCCTCCGTGCCCGCGCGGCTCGCCAGCAGCGCGGAGAGTTCGGCGACGGTGGGGCCGCGGAAGAAGTCCCGCGGCCGGACGCCGTGTCCGGCCTCGGCGAGCACGGCCAGCAGGTCCACGGTGCGCAGGGAGTCTCCGCCGAGCCGGAAGAAGTCGTCGTCGACGCCGACCCGGTCGATCCCGAGGACATCGGCGAAGGCACCGGCCAGGGTGGACTGCAGCGCGCCCTCCGGTGCCCGGAACTCGCCGACGTCCAGGGCTTCCCGGCTGGCCCACGGGGCGTCCAGGGCGCCCCGGTCGAACTTGCCGTTGCGGTCCAGCGGCATCGCGTCGAGGATCTCGACCACCCCGGGGACCAGGTGCGGCGGCAGCCGGTCGCCGAGCCACTGGCGGACGCCGCCGGGGGTGACCGTCCGGCCGGGTGTCGCGGAGACGTAGCCCACCAGGCGGTTCCCGCCGGGTGCCGGGACCGCCAGGGCCACTCCGGCGGCGATGTCGGGGTGCTGGTTGAGGCAGGTCTCGATCTCTCCCAGTTCGACGCGGAAGCCGCGGATCTTCACCTGGCGGTCCGCGCGGCCGTGGAAGGTGAACTCCCCGTCGGGGCGGCGGGCGGAGAGGTCGCCGGTGCGGTAGACGCGCTCCCCGGTGCCTGCGGGGTCGGGCACGAAGCGCAGGGCGGTCCGGCCGGGTGCGCCGAAGTAGCCGCGGGCCAGTCCGGCGCCGGAGAGGCAGAGTTCGCCGGTCCCGCCGTCCTCGACGGTTTCCAGACCGGGGCCCAGCACCCGCATGCCCATGCCGGTCAGCGGGGTGCCGAGCGGTACGGCGTCGTGGTCGGCACGGGGGTCCACGGTGTGCAGGGAGGCGAAGACGGTGGTCTCGGTGGGGCCGTAGGCGGCCAGGACGCGGGTACGGGCCGCGATCGCCCGCACGTGCTGCGGGGACAGCACGTCGCCGCCGGTGAGGATCGTGCCGGCCATGGCCAGGCCGTCGGGGTCGTGGTCGGCCATGGCGTGGAACAGTCCGGTGGTCAGGAACAGCCAGTCGGGGCGCCGTTCGCGCAGATGGCCGCCGAGGCGTTCCACGGTGACCGGGCCGGACGGCACCACGTCGACGGTGGCGCCGCGGCACAGGGTCACCCAGATCTCGAAGACCGAGGCGTCGAAGGCGGTCGGCGCGAGGTGGGCGACGCGCTGACCCGGCCGGACGGCCAGCCGTGCGTCGTCGCCGGCCAGGGCCAGCACGTCCGCGTGGGTGACGGCCACGCCCTTGGGTTCGCCGGTGGAGCCGGAGGTGAACACCAGGTACATCAGCTGTCCGCCGTGCCCGGCCCGGTGCGCTGCCGGTGCGGCGGGCGCGTGTCCGCGGACCGGGACGACGGGCACGCCCCAGTCCGGAAGGGCGCCGCCGTCCGGACCGGCCGTCACGACGGCGGCGAGACCGGCCCCGGACGCGATGCGCTCCAGCGCCTCCGCCGGGTAGGACGGGTCGAGCGGCACATAGGCCGCCTGTGCCTTCAGCGCGGCGAGGGCGGCGATCACGAAGTCGGCGCCGCGCGCGCAGTGCACGCCGACCCGTTCCTCCCGGCCGATGCCGGTTCCGAGCAGGGCGGCGGCCAGGGCGTCGGCCGCCGCGTCGAGTTCGGCGTAGGTGACCGGTCCTCCGTCGTACAGGGCCACCGCACCGGGGGTGCGTGCCGCACGGAGCGCCACGGCACCGTGCACGGTGCCGGCCTGCGCCGGGGTGACGGTCCGTGAGCCGCCGTCCAGGGTCGGCAGGGCGGCGGGGAGAGGGGAGACGGCGGTCGTCAAGGGCGTCATTTCTCGATCACGCTCCGATTCGTCCGGTTGTGGTGTGCCAGTGTTCGAGGGCGATCTGGGCGAGGATGTCCGCGACGCGGCGCGCGGGCGGCGCGAGCCGCCGGTCCCTGCCCACCAGGTGGATGTAGAGGCGGTCGGTCAACGGGCGCCAGCTGGCCGACGCGGGGTTCCCGCCGGTCATCAGCACGTGCAGCGGGCCGCCGTGGTGGACGGGCCGGTGTCCGGCGCACACCGTGTGGTTCTCGGTGAACCGGATCAGTCCGTCGGCCAGCGAGGCCGGGGTGGGCGCGCCGTCGCCGAGGGCGTCCGCGAGCATGCGCAGCAGGGCGGTCTCGTCCTGTTCGGCCAGGTCGCGGGCGGTCCAGGGCGGCGGGGCGCCGAGTTCGGCCGCGTACCGGCGCAGCAGTGTCTCCCGGCCGGGGGCGGGGGGCTGGAAGGGTTCGGTGTCGATGACGGCCACCGGTGCCAGTTCCCGGGTGCCGGAGGCGGCCAGCCGGGCCATCTCCTGGGCGACGAGACCCGCGCATCCCCGGCCGGCGAACAGGGTCGCCGCCGTGAGGACGGAGCGGGGCAGGGAGCGCAGCGACTCGGTGGCGAGCCGGGTCACGTCCCGGCCCGGGTGCCCGGCGAGCCGCAGCTCCATCACCTGGAACTCCGGGGGGAGTCGGGCGGCGAGCGAGTCGCCGGCGTCCGGTGATCCGTCGAGACCGGGTGCGATCACCACGGTGGGCGCGCCCGTACGGATCCGCGCGAGCGCGGTCCGCACGGTGGGGGCGGGTCCGGGGGCGGGGCGGCGGCCGAAGGCGGCGCCGGTGAGGACGTCGAGGGGGGTGTCGGGCTGCCGGGTGACGTCCTCGGCGAGCCGGGTGTACGCGTCGGCCATCGCGGTCACCGTGGCGGTGTCCAGGGCGGCGGGGTCGTGGCACCAGGCGAGGCGGATGCCGTCGTCGTCGGCGGTGGCCCGCATCCACAGGTCGTACGGGGCGGGCGCGTCGTCGAGGGGGACGGGCTCGGCGTCCAGGCCGCGGAACCCGGGCGGGCGGTGCAGCGGGTAGCGCATGCTGAAGGCGGCCGGTGCGCGGTGCCCGCCGGTGCCGAGGGCGAGGCGGTAGGGCAGTTCCTGGTGGGCGAAGTCCTGTTTGGCCGCCTCGTTGGCGGCGAGGGCGGCGGCGGCGAATCCGGTGCCGGGGGCAAGCGGGAAGGGCACGGGGAGCATGCCGTTGAGGCGTCCGACGGTGTCCTGGAGTCCGGGCAGGAGCCGGGTTCCGGCCGCGGGCACGCCGACGATCGTGCGGTCGGTGCCGAGTGCCGTGCCGGTGGTCCAGGCGTGGAGCACCAGGAGGTTCAGCCAGTCGGCGGTGCCGAGTGCCTTGCCGAGTGCGGTGAGGGCGTCCGCGACGGGGCGGGCGATGCGTCGTTCGACGACGGCGCTGCGGCCGGGCGTTCCGGCGTCGGCGGGGGCGGGCACGGGGAACGCGAGGCCGGTGGGGGCACCGTCGAGGCGCTGCCGCCAGTGGGCGGTGTGGGCGTCCCACCGGCCCTCGGCCTGCCGCCGCCCGAGCATCCGGACGGCCTCGCGGATGCCGGTGGGTGCCGGGCCGGGCGGCGGGCCGCCGGTCTCGGCGGTGTAGGCCTCGCCCAGTTCCCGCAGCAGGATCTGCCAGGACCATTCGTCGACCCACAGCGGATGGGCGGCGAGCAGCAGCAGATGCTCGCCGGCCGACTGGCGGACCAGGGCGGCGCGCAGGCCCGGTTCGGCGTCCGGCCCGGCGGTGGCGACCAGGGCGCGGGCGGCGTCGGCGAGCCGTCCCGGTTCCACCGGGCCGGAGCGGACGAGGGCGGTGCGGGGTGTGTGCGTCACGGCCAGTTCGGGGCGGCCCCGGCCGGAGACGCGCACGGTGCAGCGCAGCCCCTCGTGACGGGCCACGAGCCGGTCGAGCGCCCGTTCGAGGGCGGTTGCGTCGAGCGGCCCGGTCAGCCGGAGCCCGACGGTGGAGAGGTCGCCGACGGCGGCGCCCCACATCTCCTCCTGGGCGGCGGTGAGCGGCGGGAGGCCGGGGGCCGCCGTGACCGTACGGAGGTCCTCAGCGGTCATGGCCGGCCCCCACGGTCTCCAGGGCGGCGGCCAGGGAGTGGGCCACACCGGCGACGGTGGAGTCCGCGATGAAGTCGCCCACGGGCAGTTCCACGCCGAAGATCCCGGGGGCGGTGGTCAGCATCCGGATGGCTTCCAGGCTGTTGCCGCCGAGTCCGAAGTAGTCGTCGTCGGGTGCGGAGGGCTCGCGGCCCAGGGCGGGGGCGAACAGTTCGCGGGCGACCCGCTGTTCCAGTGCGCTGAAGCCGCCGCCGGCCCCGGTGCCGTCCTCCGGCCGGATCTCGGAGAGCCGTTCGCTGAGCGCCTGCCGGTCGACCTTGTCGGTGAGCGTACGGGGCATGGCGTCCAGGACCAGGATGCGTTCGGGCACCATCCAGGTCGGGAACCAGGCGGCGAGGGCCCGTCTGATCCCGTCCGCCGAGACGTCCCGGCCGGTGACGACGGCGGCCAGCAGCTCCCGGCCGTCGACCCGGAAGACGTCCACGAGGGCCTGGCGGACCGCCGGGTCGCGGCGCAGGACGTTCTCGATCTCGCCGGGCTCGATGCGCACCCCGTTGACCTTGATCTGCCGGTCGCGGCGGGACAGGTAGAGCAGGGTGCCGTCCTCCTCCCTGCGGACCATGTCGCCGGTGCGGTACATCCGTCCGCCGGGTTCGCGGGAGGCGGGGTCGGGGACGAAGACGAGGGCGGTGGCGGAGGGCGCGCCCCGGTAGCCCCGGCCCACGACGGGCCCGCCGACGCACAGTTCGCCGGCCGCGCCCACCGGGGCGGGGTCGAGCCGGCCGTCGAGGACCCGCACGTCGGCCTCGCCGATGCCGTGGCCGAGCGGCACCCGGGGCGCGCCGGCCGTGCCGTCGGGGCCGGGGAGGCAGGCGGTCGCGGCGACGGTGGCCTCGGTGGGTCCGTAGCCGTGCCAGAAGTCCAGACGGCGGCTCCACCGGTCGGCGAGCGCGCCGGAGCAGGGCTCGCCGCCGGAGAAGACGAGGCGCAGTCCGGGGACGTCCTCGGGGTCCATCAGTTCCAGGACGCTGGGCGGGATGTCGGCGACGGTGACGCCGTGGTCCCGGATCATCCGGGTGAGGGAGAGGACGTCGGCGCGTTCCTCGCGTCCCGCGACGACCAGTTCGGCACCGGCGGCCAGTGCGGTGAAGACCTCGAAGACGGAGGTGTCGAAGGCGAACGAGGAGAACTGGAGCACCCGGTCGTCCGGGGTGATCCGGAAGAGGTCGCGGATCGAGGTGACGAAGGAGGCGACCGAGCCCTGCTCGATCATGACGCCCTTGGGCTCCCCGGTGCTGCCCGAGGTGTGCAGCACGTACAGCAGTTGCCGTGGGTGGGCGGCGCGCGGTGCGAAGGCGGGGGCGGTCCCCGGTGGCGGGACGTGGACCGGCGCGGCGCCGTCCAGCGTCTCGCGGACGCCCGCGCGGTCCAGCGCGGTGTCGCCGCGCTCGCGGGAGGCCGGGTCGACGGGCACGTACGCGGCGCCCGCGAGGAGCACGGCCAGGACCGCGACGACGGTCCCGGCCGTGCGCTCGGCCAGGACGCCGACCCGGTCCTCGGGGCCGATGCCCCGGGCCGTCAGGCGCTGGGCCCCGGCCTGTGCCGAGGCCCAGAGGTCCCGGTAGGTGAGGACGGTGCCGTACCGGTCCCGTACCGCGACCCGGTCGGGGTGGGCGGCCAGGCCGCTCCGCAGGAGGCCGGGCAGGTCACGGTCGCCGGCCGCGGCCGGGTCCTGGTTCGTGGTCATCTCAGCCGCCGTTCTCCGCGGACTCCAGCCAGCGGCGGACGCTGGCCGGCCGCATGTCGGTCCAGACCCGGTCGATGTGGGCGAGGCAGTCGCCGCGCAGTCCCCGGAATCCGGCGGGCTCCCAGCCCGCCGGTATCTCCCGGCCCTCCGGCCAGATCGAGTACTGCTCCTCCTCGTTGCGCACGACGTCGAAGGAGAGGTCGTCGCGGTCGAAGACGCTGACGTCGAACTGCTCCTGGCCGGACTGTTCCTGACCAGCCGTCATGGACGTGGTCATCAGGCCTCCCCGGCGTCGTCGCCGAACATGGCGGACATGGTCTCGTGGCTCTGCTCCCGGTCGAGGTCGGCGAGGCCGCCCCAGCAGGTGTTGAGGATGGTGCGGGTGACGTCCCGGGTGAGCGGGGTGGTGCGGTGCAGGGTGGTGTCGCTGCGCAGGAGGTAGATGTCACCGGTGCGGAAGGTCCAGGTCTTCGGCTCCGTGGCGGCGAGCCACTTCCCGACCTGCGGGTCCTGCTTGTTCCAGTGGCTGTGGGGAACGGTCTGGAGGGCTCCGCCGGCCTCGTGCTCCGGGACGTCGAACAGCCAGATGAGGGTGAACGGGAAGTCGCCCCAGTGCCAGCCGTGGGTGTCGCCGGCGCGGTGCTGGCGGGTGATGACGTACTGCTCGTCGTCCCACGGGCAGTCGATGACCTCCTCGCCGGCGATGCGGCCGAGGAACTCCTTGAGCGCCGGGGAGCGGTAGATCTCGGGGATCAGCGTGGCCCCCCGGTGGATGCTTCCGCGGTTGACGGTGCTCATCGCCCGCGGGGTGTTGCCGGTCGCCGGGATCTCGATGTCGATGCGGCGGGCCGCGGAGACCAGCTCGTCGACCTCGGCGCTCAGGGACTGGAACAGGTCGTCCGGCACCAGGCCGGTCAGCAGGGCGAAGCCGTCCTCGGCGAACGACCGGGTCAGCTCGGCGGTCTTCGCGGGGCTGAAACGCTGCGCGAGGTGCGCGCCGATCCGGGCGTCGAGGGAGACGGTTTCAAGGGTTTCGGAGGTCACTGCGGTTCTCCAATCGGGAGGACCTGTGCGGTCCGTGGGCGGTGAGCGATGAACGGTGAACGGTGGTCGGTGAGCCGCTTCGGGCGGCGGGGCGGTCAGACCCGGGCGAGGGCCGACGCGCCGGCCGTCGTGGCGGGGGCGGTGACCGCGGCGGTCGCGGCGTCGCCCAGGAGCCGGGTGGCGAAGCCGGGCAGCAGGCCCAGTTCGTGGAGTCCGCCGATCCGGTCGGCGAGTTCCTCCGGGGTGTCGCCGGCCACGGTGAGCCGGCTGGTGGCGTAGACGCCGAGTTCCCGCACGATCAGCTGGGGCCCCGGGTTCGGGACCTCGACCACATGCCTGAGGGCGGGCAGCGCCCCGGGCGGCGCGGGTGCGTCGTACCAGGAGAAGACGGGTTCGGCGGCGGCCAGCGCGGCCATCCGCAGGGTGCCGGACACCCGGGGGTTGATCTCCAGGACGTGCGGTTCGCCGTCGTCCCCGACGAGGTACTCCACTTCGAGGAAGCCGTCGGCCCCCAGGTCGCGGGCGAGACGGGCGGCGGTGCCGGTCAGGTGCCGGGCGAGGCCGGGTCCGACGGCGGTCGGCCCGCACAGCCGGGTGCGCCGCCACGGCGGCACCAGTTCCCTGCTGGTGGGGCCCTTCCACACGGGAGGCAGGGCGGTGACGCCGCCCGGCCCGGCGAAGACGTTGACGGAGTACTCGACGCCCTCGCGGTACAGCTCCCCGTACTCGTCGTCGGCCGGCCGCTCGGTGGTGAGCCCGAGGCGGATGCCCTGGCTCTGGGTGCCGGTACGCCGTTTCCAGACCGCCTCGGTCTCGGCGGCGGGCCAGCCCGGAACGCTGTGGCCGGGGGCACTCCAGGCGGGCGTGGCCACCTCGTTGCGGTGCAGGAACGCCTTCATCTCGACCTTGTCGAGGGCCAGGGCGACCGCTTCGGCGGACTGGCAGCGGACGGCACGGCCGGCCCGCCTGAGCGCCGCGGCCCAGCGGACGTCCCTCGCCAGCGTGTCGTGGTCGGAGACGAACACGAGCCCGGCCCCGTCCGGGACGTCCCGGACCGTGTCGAAGCCGGCGTCCTTCCCGGCCACGACGAGCCGCGGGGCGGTGAGGTCCGCCGCGCAGAAGTGGGGCAGCCAGGCCGCCACACTCTCACCAGAGATCACATAGACCTGGGACTGCATCCGGTCATCCCCGTTCTGCGGTGCCGGCGTGCCGGAACGCCGGGTGCTGCGCGGCGGTGAGGGCCGCCGCCTGACAGAACGGAGCCTGGACAAGGCGTCTACGACTGATCTATCGCGGCCGCGGCCCGTCGTAGAACGCGCATAGAGGCCCTCCCGAAGCTCGTGCCCGCAGCAAGCCGCCGCTGAGGTTCCAGGAGCTGAGATGAGCGTCGACTCGATCGCCTATGCCGAGCTGTACGTCCAGGACCACGCAGAAACCGTTGCCTACTTCACCTCCGCGATGGACTTCACGCCCACTGCGGCCGCCTTCGCCGAGCCGGGCCGCGCCGCCCGCACGTCGACCCTGCTCACCAGCGGGTCGGCCCGGCTGGTGATCACCTCCCCCAGCCATCCCGCGGACCATGTCGCCGCCCATCTGGCCCGTCACGGCGAGGGGGTCGCGGACATCGCCTTCGGCTGCGCCGATGTGACGGCCACGCACCGGCGCGCGGTCGCGGCCGGTGCGACGTCGCTGTTCCCGCCGTCCCGCTCGGGCGGTTTCGCCCGGGTCGGCGGGTTCGGCTGCGTGCGCCACACCCTGGTGGCCTCCGCCGCCGGAGCCATGCCGCCCGGTGTCTGGACCGCCCTCCCGTCGGACGGGGAGCGCGGCCGGGTGCGGGCCCTGGACCATGTGGCGGTCTGCCTCGACGCGGGGACCATCCAGGCCACCGCCGACTTCTACGACCGCGCGTTCGGCCTGGAGCGGTTCTTCTCCGAGTACATCGAGGTCGGTGACCAGGCCATGGAGTCCGTGGTGGTCCGCGATCCGGCGGGCGCCGTCACGTTCACCCTGCTCCAGCCCGACACCTCGCGGGCCGCCGGCCAGATCGACGCGTTCCTCACGGCGAACGGCGGTCCCGGCGTCCAGCACCTGGCGTTCCTCGTGGACGACGTGGTCGCCGCGGTCCGCTCCTTCACCGGCCGCGGCACCGACTTCCTGACCACACCGGACCCCTATTACGACCGCATCGCCGAGCAGAAGGCCGCGCCCGGGGCGCTGATCGAGGACCTCCGCTCCACGCACGTCCTGATCGACCAGGACGAATGGGGCCACCTCCTGCAGATCTTCACCCGCTCCCCGCACCGCGACGGCGGTCTGTTCTACGAGCTGATCCAGCGCGAGCAGGCCCGCGGTTTCGGCGGCGGCAACATCCGGGCCCTGTACGAGGCCGTCCTGCGCGCCCAGCCGGCCCTGGCGGAGAGCCGGTGACCAGCGCGACGCACCCCGCGGCCGCACCGTCCCCGGCCGGGGCACCGCCCCCGGCCGCCGTACGGCCCAGGACCGCGGCCGGGTACCGCGAGGCCGCCCGCGCGGTCCTCCCGGCCGACGTCTGGGACTTCCTCGAAGGCGGGGCGGACGAGGAGGAGACGCTGCGGAGCAACACCGAGGCGTTCCGCCGGGTCCGTCTGCGGCCCCGGATGCTCACCGGTACCACCGTCTGCGACACCTCGGTGACGGTGCTCGGGCAGACCTGGCCGGTCCCCGTCGGGGTGGCGCCCACGGCCCACCACGCCCTGTTCCACGAGACGGGCGAGGGCGCCGTCGTCGCCGGCGCGGCCTCGCTCGGGCTGCCGGTCGTCGTCAGCAGCCTGGCCGGGGCGGCCCTGGAGGAACTGCGCGCGCTGACCGCCGCGCCCCTCTGGTTCCAGCTGTATCCGCTGCGCGACCCCCAGGACACCGAGGCGCTGGTGCGCCGTGCGGAGTCGGCGGGCTGCGACGCCCTGGTCGTCACCGTGGACGCGCCCCGGCTGGGCCGCCGTCACCGGGACCTGGCCAACGGCTTCCGGGTGCCCCCGCACATCCGCCCGGCCAATCTGCCGGGGAGCCCGGACACCTCCGACCCCGCCGGGCACGCCCTGACCGCGTTCCGCCCCGGGGCCGACTGGTCGCTGCTGCGGGAGCTGCGCCGGCTGACCGTGCTGCCGCTCGTCGTCAAGGGCGTACTGACCGCCGAGGACACCGAACTGGCGGCCCGTCACGGCGCCGACGCGATCGTGGTCTCCAACCACGGCGGCCGGCAGCTCGACGGTGCGCCCGCCACGCTCGACGTCCTGCCCGAGGTCGTCGACGCGGCGGCCGGGCGGTTCCCGGTGCTCCTCGACGGCGGCGTCCGCCGGGGACGGGACGTCGCCGCCGCGCTCGCCCTGGGCGCGGACGCCGTCCTGGTGGGCCGCCCGGTTCTCGAAGCGCTGGCCGTGGGCGGGCGGGAGGGCGTACGGGACCTGCTGACGCTGCTCTCCGAGGAGTTCGAGAACACCCTGTTCCTGTCCGGCCGCCCCCGGGCCGCCGCCCTCACCCCGGACCTGCTGGCACCCCCGTACCGCCCGGTCCGGCAGCCGGCGGGCCCCGCGGCTCCCGCTCCCGCTTCCGCTCCGGTCCCGGCTCCGGCTCCGGTCTCCGGCGGCGAGAAGGTGATCGACGCGGGGGACCTCCACCGCAGCCTGGCCGATCCGGTGCTGCACACGATGACCTTCCTGAACGAGATCACCCAACGCCACCCGGACGCCATCTCCTTCGCCCCCGGGCGGCCCCGTACCGATCTCCTCGACACCGGCCAGGTCCTCGACGACATCCGCCGCTATCTGGACGACGTCGAACGCCGGCACGGCCCCGGGCACCGGCGCCGCACCCTCCTCCAGTACGGGCCCAGCTCCGGTTTCATCCGCGAGCACATCGCGCGGATGCTCGCCGTGGAGGAGGGGCTGACCGTCGACCCGGACTCGGTGGTGGTGACGGTCGGCTGCCAGGAGGCCCTGTTCCTCACCCTGCGCGCCCTGTTCGCCTCGCCCCGGGACGTTCTGCTGCTCCCCGAGCCCTGCTACGTCGGGGCGACCGGCGCGGCCCGGCTGCTCGATCTGAACGTGGCCGCCGTCCCCGACGGCCCGCCGGAGGCCCTCGCCGCGCGCGTCGCCGCCGTGGCCACCGCGCAACGGGACCGGGGCATGCGCCCGGTGGCCTGCTACGTGGTGCCCGACGCCGCCAACCCGCAGGGCACCACCCTCGGCCTGGGCACCCGGCGGCAGTTGCTGGACACCGCCGCGGAACACGATCTGCTCCTCCTGGAGGACACCCCCTACCGGCCCTTCACGATGAGCGATCACGTCCCCACGCTCAAGGCCCTGGACCGGGACCGCCGTGTCGTCCGGCTCGGCACCTTCGCCAAGTCGGCGTTCCCCGGGGCCCGTCTGGGCTACGCCGTCGCCGACCAGCGGGTGGACGACGGCACCGGCGGCCATCCGCTGGCCGACGACCTGGCGGCCGTCAAGAGCATGGTCACCGTCAACTCGTCCGCGCTCAGCCAGGCCGCGGTGGGCGGTCTGCTGCTGCGGACCGGCCATGACCTCCACACCGCCAACGCCCGCAGCCGGAGCAGCTATCACGCCGCGCTGCGCCGCGCCCTGGAAACCCTGGAACGGCTCTTCCCCGCCGGGCACCGGGAGGCGTGCGGGGTGTCCTGGAACCGGCCCGACGGGGGGTTCTTCCTCACCCTCACCGTGCCGTTCGCCGCGGACGACGCCCTGCTGGCGCTCTCCGCCGAGCAGTACGGAGTGATCTGGACGCCCATGCGGTACTTCGCCGTCGATCCGCCCGCCCCCGGCACGCTCCCGGTGCGGGACCGCACCCTGCGGCTGTCGTGCAGCGCCCTGGAACCCGAGCAGGTCGAGGAGGGGCTGGAACGTCTCGCCCGGCTGATCGGCGACCGGACTGCCGGGCGGTCCCGGGTTCCGGACCGGGTCCGGGTGAGGAGAGGAGACCCCCGTGACCACCGCTGACCCGCAGCCCCCGCCGCTCCTGCCGGACCTGGTGGCCGCCTGGGGGAAACGCTCCCCCGGCGCCCCCGCCGTACGGCTGGGGGACGACGTGCTCGGCTACGCCGCGCTGGACGGGCTCGCACGGCGGGTGGCGGCCGGTCTGCTCGCCCTCGGCGTCCGTCCGGAGGACCGGGTGGCCGTGCCGGCCGAGCGCGGTGTGCTCACCCCCGCCCTGTTCCTGGGCCTGTGGCGGGCCGGTTGCGTCCTGGTCCCCCTCTCCCCGTCGCACCCCGCCGAACGCACCCGCCGGGTGCTGGCCGACAGTGCTCCCCGGCTCCTGGTCGCAGAGCACGCGCCGGAGCCGGCCGGGGCCCTGCCCGTGGTCACGCCCGCGGAACTACTGCACGCGGATCCGCCCGTCGGCGGCCTGCCCCGGCTCCATCCGGACCAGCTCGCCTATCTCCTCTACACCTCCGGATCGACCGGCAGCCCCAAGGGGGTGGCGGTCGCGCACCGTTCGCTGGCCCACTGTCTGACCGCCGCGGCCGCCGACACCGGCATCGGCCCCGGCGACCGGCTGCTGGCGGTGACCGGGTGGACGTTCGACATCGCCTTCCTGGAGACCTTCCTGCCGCTGGTGTCGGGTGCGGAGACCGTCCTGGCCGACTCCGGCACCGCTGCGGACGGCCGCCGTCTGGCCGCGCTCCTGGACTCCGCGCGCCCCACGTTCCTGCACGCCACCCCCGCGCTGTGGGAGATGCTGTTCCTGGCGCGCTGGGCGGGCGATCCGCTGATGCACGCGCTGTGCGGCGGCGATGTCGTCGCTCCCCGGCTGGCCGCCCGGCTGACCGCCTGCACCGCGTCGGTCCGCCACCTCTACGGCCCCACCGAGACGACCATGTTCGTCCTGTCCCGGACGCTGACCACCGGACCGCAGCCGCCGGTCCTGTCCGCCGGCACGCCCCTCCCCGGCGTGACCGCGACCGTCGCCGACGAAGGCACCGGCGAGGTCCCGCAGGGTGCGACCGGGGAACTGTGGGTGGGCGGTGCCGCCGTGTCCCGGGGCTACTTCGGCAGGCCCGCCGCCACCGCCGCCCGTTTCGTGCCCGACCCGCGCGCCCCGGGCGGGCGGCTCTACCGCACCGGCGACCTGGCCCGGCGGCGGCCCGACGGCGACATCGAACTGCACGGCCGCCGGGACGTTCAGGTCAAGATCCGCGGGCACCGCATCGAGCCCGGCGAGGTCGAGCACGTCCTCACCCGGCACCCGGGCCTCTCCGCCGCCTGTGTGGTGCCGGTCGACGTCCGGGGGGAGACCGTGTCCCTGACCGCCTTCCTGTGCGTCCGGTCCGCGCAGGATCCCTCCCGGCTGATCGCCGAGGTGCGGGAACGGGCCTCGGCCTGTCTGCCCGAGGTGATGCGCCCCGCCGGCTACGCCGTCCTGCCCGGACTCCCGCTCACCGTCAACGGGAAGGTCGACCGCGCGCTGCTGCGGAGACTGGCCGCCACCCGGCGGCCCTCCCCCGCCGCGCCCGCGCCCGGCCCCGGCACCGTACCGGCCACCGCTCTCCTGCCGGAGCGGACCCGTCTCGTGCGGGACGGCCACCCCGGTCTGCCGGCCGCCGTCTTCCTGGCGGACGGCCCGGAGGAGGAGCGGGACCTGCGTGACTGGATAGCGTCCGTCGAACCCGGACGCGCCGTCTGGCTGGCGGGACCGTACGGGGCGAGCGCGGCCGAAGCCCCCGGACGGTACGCGGCGGCCACAGCCGGGAACCCCGAACCGCACGCGGCGGCCACCGCCGGAAACCCCGAACCGCACGCAGCGACCACCGCCGGAAACCCCGAACCGTCAGGCCCGTCCGGGCCGTTCGTCCTGGCCGGGCTGCGCGGCGGAGCCGCCGAGGCCCTACGGATCGCCGGGCGGGCCTACACCCACCACGGGCAACGGCTGCCGGTGGTGGCCGTCGACCCCACCGGGCACGGGGCCGCCGCACCCCCGCCCGGTCTCGTCCACCGGATCCACCTCGCCGGTCCCGGCGACGGCCCGGCCGTGCTCCCCGCCGCCGGGCCCCGGCGGACGCTGACGCTCCGCCACGACGGGACCGGACGTCCGTCCGCCGACACCGCCCGCCGTCTCGCCGCCCTGGTCTCCGCCCTCGGCTGACCGCCCCGCCCCGCCCGCTGTCGGACCCGCCCCGGAAAGGAGGCCGCCTCCATGCCCACCGTCCTCGCGCCCGTGCATCTGGAACTGCCTACCGACCGCTCCCCGCTCGACCCCTTCCGGCCGGGGCGGTGGACGGTGCCACTGCCCTGGCCGGCCGCACCGCATCCGGACGGTGTGCCGGCACCGACCGCGACCGCCCTGCTGACCGCGCTGCTGGGTGAACTGACCGGCGCGGACACGTTCCTGCTCACCGGCCCCCGCCCGACGGACCCTGGCAGGTCCGCGACGCTGCACCGCTTCCGGGCCCCCCGGGGCGAACGCCTCTCCGGTCTGACCGCGCGGGCCGAACAGGCCCTGCGCGAACCGGTGCCCGGCCTCCTCGCGGACGGCCCGGGGGACCGGCTCGGTGACCGGCCCGCCGGAACGGCCGTGGCCGGCGTGGCGTGCGAGGCCGGCGCGGATCCGCTCGCGGAGGCGGATCTCGGACTCCTCGCCCAGGACGGCCGCTGGGTCCTCTTCGCCTCCGCCGATCTGTGGAACAGGGACACCGCCCGCCGGTTCGCCGCCCGGCTCACCGCCCTGCGCGACGCCCTCGCCGAACCGCGCGGCGACGGGTCCGCCGCCTGGCGGTCGGTGGCCTCGCTCGTCGCGGACGTCGCGGCGCGCACCCCGTACGCCCCGGCCGCCGAACAGGACGGGACCGTCCTCACGTACGGCGAACTGCGCGCCCGTGCCTCGGCGCTGGCCGGGCGGCTGAGGGCGGCGGGCGTGGGGCCGGAGTCCCTGGTCGCCCTGCGCCTCGCCCCCTCGCCGGATCTGCTGGTCGCGCTGCTCGGGGTGCTGGAGGCAGGCGCCGCGTTCATGCCCCTGGACCCGCGCAGCCCCCGGGAGCGCACCCAGGCCGTGCTGGACGCCTCCGGGGCCCGGGTCCTGCTGTCCGACGACGGCCCGGACGCCGAGGAGGAGCCGGTGTTCACCGGTCTGCGCCTGCCGGTGGCCGCCGGTGTGCCCGGTGGCGCGCCCGCCGCTCCGCGTACCGTCCACCCGGGCCAGCTGGCGTGCGTCTTCCACACCTCCGGCACGACCGGCGGCCCCAAGGGCGTGATGTTCACCCAGCGCGAGCTGGCCGACTTCGCGCTGGCCATGGCGGAGGCGTTCCGTCTGGGCCCCGACGACCGGATCCTCCAGCTCGCCCCGGCCGGGTTCGACGTGCTCCTCGAAGAGGTCCTGCCGGTCCTGGTGACGGGCGGCACCGTGGTCCTGTCCACCACGCCCGTGCTGGAGAGCGGCGCCGACCTCGCCGAGCATGTGGAGCGCCACCGGGTGACCGGCTTCGAACTGACCGCCCCCTACTGGCAGGAGTGGGTGGCCACCCTGACCCGCGAAGGCCGCCGGGTCCCCTCCTGCGTGCGCTTCGTCGCCATGGGGGGCGAGCGCGTGCTGCCCCAGCACGTCACCGCCTGGCGGAGCTTCGGCGTTCCGCTCGTCCATGTGTACGGGCTCACCGAGGCCACCTGCACCACCACCACGTACCGCCTCGAACCGGACGCCTCCCCTGACGTCCCGACGCCCCCGCTCGGCACGCCGCTGCCCGGTCTCGCGGTCCACGTCCTGGACGCCGCCGCCCGTCCCGTCGCGCCGGGCGCCACCGGCGAGCTGTACGTCCAGGGCGGGCTGGCCCGCGGCTACCTCGGCCGGCCCGGCGCCACCGCCGCACGGTTCGTGCCCTCCCCGTACGGTCCCCCGGGCTCCCGCTGCTACCGGACCGGCGACCTGGTCCGCACCACGGGCGACCGGGTCCTCGAATACCGGGGCCGCACCGACCAGCAGGTGAAGATCCGCGGCTTCCGCATCGAACTCGCCGAGGTGCAGGCGGGCCTGGCCCGCCATCCCGCCGTCGGCCAGTGCGTCGTCGTCGTACGCGAGGACCGGCCCGGCGACAAGCGGCTCGTCGCCTACCTGGTCGCGGCCGACGGTGTGCCGGTGCCCGACACGCGCGAACTGCGCGCCCACGCCGCGGCCGTCCTGCCCGACTACATGGTGCCCTCGGCGTTCGTCGTGCTGCCGGCCCTCCCTCTCACCGCCAACGGCAAGTTCGACCGGGCCGCCCTTCCCGCGCCGGGTGCCGCCCGTGCCGAGACCCCGCCGCCGCCCGAGCCGGCGTCCGGCCAGGAGCGAGCGGTGGCCGCGCTCTTCGCGGACGTCCTCGGTGTCGACGCGGTCGGACCGGACGACGACTTCTTCGACCTGGGCGGCCACTCCCTGCTCGCCATCCGGCTCCTGGCCCGGATCCGCGCCGACTTCGGCACCGACCTCGCCCTGCGCGGCTTCTTCCAGGACCCCACCGCCCGGGGCCTGGCCCGGAGCCTCGCGCTCGGGCAGTCCCGCGACGACGACTTCGGTGTGCTCCTGCCCCTGCGCCCCGCCGGAACGGACACCCCGCTGTTCTGCGTCCACCCGGTCACCGGGCTCGGCTGGTGCTACGCGGGGCTCGCCCGCCACCTCGATCCGGCCACGCCGCTGTACGCGCTCCAGGCCCGCGGCATCACCGCCCCCGGCCGTCAGCCCCTCGATCTCGACGAACTCGTCGACGACTACCTCGCCGAGATCCGCGCCGTGCAGCCCCACGGCCCCTACCGGCTGCTCGGCTGGTCCCTGGGCGGCAACATCGCCCACGCCATGGCCGTACGGCTGCGCCGCACCGGCGAACAGGTCGAACTCCTGGCCCTGCTGGACTCGTTCCCGGCCCACACCTGGGACAGCACCGCGGCCCCCGGGGCCCGCGAACAGGACGACGACCTCTACGACACCGTCCTCGCCGAGTTCGGCGTCGACCCGCAGTCCGGCGACACCGCCCCGGCCACCGGTGTGGACCCGGACGTGATCGCCGCCCTGGCCACGACGGCGGAACGCAATGTCCGCCTCGTGCGCCAGGCCCGGCCCCACCGGTTCGACGGGCCGGTCCTCCTGTTCACCGCCACGCGGAGCGACTGGCAGGGTCTGCGCGGCCCCGCCCTGTGGGACGGCCTGCTCCACGGCCCCGTCACCGTGCACCGGGTCGACTGCACGCACGAGGACATGACGGGCCCGGCCCCCCTGGCCCTGGTCGGCGAGGTGCTCCGCCACCACCCGGCCGCCCCGGCCGCGCAGATCCCCTGAAGGCCACCAGGCCCCGGAACGGACACGAGAAAGGCTCGCCCCCATGCTCACCCAAGCCCCACAGGCCGTCGTGCCCGCCCCCGGGCGCACCAGAACGCTCGAACTGCGGGACGGCGAGGCGGCCGCGGTGCACGCCCTCGCGGCGCGCACCGCGCGCGTGCACCGGTCCGTCGACGACCCGGCGTTCCTCCGCGAGGTCAATGTCATCGCGCACGAACTCCCCCGGCGCCTGCGGTCCTTCCTCAACCAGGCACGTCTGGACGACACCGGGCACGCGGTGGTGGTCTCCGGCCACCACGTCGACCATGCCGCGATCGGCCCCACCCCCGCCCACTGGAGCGAGACCGACACGCCCCGTACGCGTACCCACGCCTTCCTGCTCATGCTGGAGGCCGCGCTGCTCGGCGACGTCATCGGCTGGGCCACGCAGCAGGACGGACGGCTCGTCACCGATGTCCTGCCCACCCCCGGGCAGGAGGACAGCCAGATCAGCTCCAGCAGCCACGCCGCCCTCGGCTGGCACACGGAGGACGCCTTCTCGCCCTCGCGCGGCGACCGCATCGGGCTCTACTGCCTCCGCAATCCCGACGCCACCCCCACCACGGTCTCCTACCCGGCGCCCGAGGCGGTCGACCGGAGGGTGCGCGACATCCTGCGCCAGCCGCGCTTCGTCATCGAGCCCGATCCCTCGCACGTCCTGCGCGGCCGGGGAACCGCGCTCTCCCCGGTGGCCCTGCTCACCGGCCCCTGGGACGCGCCCGTGCTGCGTATCGACCGCGATTTCACCTCCGCCCTCCCCGGCGACGACGAGGCCGCCGCCGCCCTGCGTGCGCTGATCGCGCACCTGGACGCCAATCTGTACGAGCTTCCGCTCCGGCCGGGTGACGTCTGCTTCGTCGACAACCGGAACGTGGTCCACGGCCGTTCCCCCTTCCGGCCCCGTTACGACGGCACGGACCGCTGGCTCAAGCGCGTCAATCTGGTGGCGGACCTGCGGCGGACCCGGCCCGAACGCTCCAGCTCCACGACCCGGACGGTGGGACGATGACGAACGCCCTGGGAACGATCGCCCCCGCCCTGCTGGAGGACTGGTTCCGCGACCGGTACTTCGCCGCCACCACGGACATCTCCAGTTCGGGTGTGGAGAACTGGACCCTGGGCCGGCTCCGCGCGCTGCTGGACATCCCCATCGCCGACCTGGACGCCATCGCGTTCCGGGACAGCCCCTCCTGCGGCCACGAGGAGCTGACCTCCGCGATCCGCGACCGCTACCCGGCCCTTCCGGGGCACCGGATCATGGTCACGCACGGCTCCAGCGAAGCCCTCTTCCTCGCCCTGGCGGCGCTGCTGCGCCCCGGCGACGAGGTCGTCGTCCCCGACCCCGCCTACCAGTCGCTGGTCTCCACGGTGGAGGCCCTGGGTGCCCGCCCCGTGCCGTGGGAGCTCTCCCCGGACCACGGATTCGTCCCCGACCTGGACCGGCTGGCCCGCCTCCTGGGACCCCGGACCCGGCTCGTCGTCGCCAACTTCCCGCACAATCCGACCGGGGCCACGCTCACCCGGTCCGCGTACGACGACTTCCTCGGCCTGATGGCCGGTCACCCCGCCCATCTCCTCTGGGACGGGGCGCTGGCCGAGCTGGGCCACGGCGGCGAGCGGCTGCCCGACCCCGCCGGGATCCTGGAGCGCTGTGTGTCCACGGGCACCTACTCCAAGGCCTTCGGCCTCCCCGGGCTGCGCATCGGCTGGTGCGCGGCCCCGGCCGCCACCGTCCGCGACATGGTCCGGCTGCGTGACTACACCACGCTCAATTCCTCCCCCGTCAACGAGTTCCTGGCCGCGCGGGTGATGCGCCACGCCGACACGGTCCTGGCCCCCCGGCTGCGCACCGTGCGCCGGAACCGCGAGCTGCTCATGACGTGGGCCCGGGAGCACCCCCGGCTCGTCGACTGCCCGCCGCCCGCCGGCGGTGTCACGGCCTTCCCGGCGATCCGGACGGTGACCGACACCCGCGCCCTGTGCGAACACCTCGCCGCCGAGCGCGGCGTCCTCGCCGTCCCGGGTGACTGCTTCGGCCACCCCGACCGCGTCCGCATCGGCTTCGGCGGCCCCACCGGCGAATTGACCACCGGGCTCGACGCCCTCACCGCCGCCCTCACGGACATGCCCGCCGCCGTCTGAACCGCCCGGCCGCCCGCCCCGGGCCGGGGAGGGCGGCCGGGCGTGCCGTCAGAGTCTCAGTTCCCCCACGACCTGGCCCTGGAGCGCGCCCACCGGCCGGAATCCCAGCCGCCGGTAGAACCCCTCCGGACCGTCGTCGCCGGGGAGCCACAGCACGGTGATCCGGTCCCGCCCCCGCCGCCGTGCCTCCTCGCACACGGCCTCGACCGCGAACCGGCCGCATCCCGATCCCTGCGCCCCGTCGGCGATGTTGAGCCGCCATATCCCGCACCGGAACGCGTCGACCGGGCTGTCCGGGCTGAAGCTCGCCATGACGAACCCGACGAGTTCCCGCCCCCGGAAGACCAGCCGGGGCCAGGCGGCGTCACCGTGCACATAGGCGTCGGCGAGCGACCGCACGACGGGTGCGACCAGGTGTTCCTGGCCGTCCGTCACCTTCATCGCACAGGCGGCGTCGACCGTGTGGGGGGTGACCTTCTCCAGGCGCAGTGGTGAGTTCATGCCGGCGAGCGTAGGAGAGCCTTCTCTCGGGGCTCTATGCCGCCGCTGCCGGGAGCGGACGAACCGGTGCGGTCGCGTGGTCAGTGACGGGACAGGGCCGGTTCGCCGTCGGTGGCCGGCGGAGGGAGGGGGTCGCCCGCCGCACGGCGTGACGTCGGCAGGTCCCGGGTGCGCCGGACCGGCGAGAAGAACAGGATCAGCGCGGCGAGCGGCACGCCCGCCGTCGTGACGGCCATGGCGGTGCGGAGGCCGAGCGTGGTGCCGAGCACACCGCCGAGCAGTGCTCCGAGGGGGATCGTTCCGTAGCTGAGGAAGGCGGTGCTCGCGGTGAGGCGGCCGAGGAGGTCCGGCGGACAGTAGCGCTGCTGGAAGCTCGCCTTGATGATGTTGCCGGCGACGACGCCCGCGACGACGCTGAAGCCGCCGACGACGAAGAGCAGGGTGCCGGGTCCTTCGGTGGTGAGCGGGATGAGCAGACCGAGCAGCGGGAGCAGCAGCTCGAAGAGGAGTGTGGCCCGCGCCGTGCCGATCCGGTCCGCGACCGCGCGTGCGGCCAAGGCCCCGGCCACGCCTCCGGCGCTGGTGGCGGCGACGAGTGCGCCGACCGCCCCGGGCGTCAGGCCGACGGTCCGGACGAGAAAGACCACCTGGATCGACTGGTATCCCATGAGGGCCAGGTTGGAGGCGGCTCCGAAGAGGGTGAACGTGCGGAACCAGGGGTCGCCGGCGATCAGTCGCAGGCCTTCGCGGACGTCGTCGGCCAGTGAGGCGGAGCGGCGTCCGGTCGCGGTGACGCGCGGCTCACGGTGCCGGATGCCCGCGAGGCACAGGAGGGAGACGAGGAACGTGGCGGCGTTGGCGAACATTCCGTTCACCGCGCCGGCCACCTGCGCGATCAGGCCGCCGGAGCCGAGTCCGGCGATCTGCGCGGCGGAGGCGCTGCCGTGCAGTTTGGCGTTGCCTTCGGGCTGGTCGCGGGCCTCCAGGATGCTGGGGAGGTACGCGCTGTAGGCGGTCTGGAAGAACACCGCCGCCGTGCCCGCCAGCAGGGCGACGGCGAGCAGCAGTCCGATGCTCAGCCGGCCGGACCACGCGGTGACCGGGAGGGCGGTGAAGAGGACGAGGGAGACCGCGGCGGAGGCGAGCATGACGGGTCTGCGCGGCAGCCGGTCCACCCAGGCGCCGACCGGGAGGCCGATGATCAGCCAGGGGGCCCAGGCGGCGGCGCTCAGCAGGCCGACCTCGAACGTACCGGCGTGCAGGGTGGAGACGGCGGCCAACGGCATCGCCACCCCGGTGACGGACGCGCCGAATTTGCCGGCCGTCTCACCGCACCACAGCAGACGGAAGTCACGGTGGCGGCGGAGGAGGCCGCCGCGCGGTCCGTGGCTCATGCGGAGCCACGTTCCCTGCGGGGGAAGGACTGGAGCTGCACCACGACGGGGAGCGCGTCCGGGGCGGGCTCGGTGTCCGGGCCGGGCGTGTGACGGGCGATGACGGCCATCAGCTCCGCGTTGAGCGCCTCCAGCTGTCGCGGGGTCATCCGCAGGTCGCTCCGGTCCGAGACGGTGCCGGCGTTGCGCCAGGTGTCGTCCCAGTCCTCGGCGACGTAGTTCACGACCCGGCTGAAGTGGTGCTGGAGCAGTTCGTGGAGGTAGACCGACAGCGCGCCCCGGGTATCGGGATCGTCGCGGAAGTCGGCGGTGTTCAGCTCGTTCGAGACGTCGACCCTCTTCCACCAGCGCTCGCGTTTCGTTCCCCGTCCGGTCTCCTCCTCGATGAAGCCGTGCTCGGCGAGGTGGCGCAGGTGCCAGCTGATGGTGCCGGTGTTCTCCCCGAGGCGTTCGGCGAGCCGGGTGGCGGTGGCGGGGCCGTCCAGACTGAGCAGTTCGAAGATGTTCATCCTCAGCGGATGGGCCAGCCCTCGCAGGCTTCGCGCGTCGAGGCGCCGGGTGGGCTTGGCGGACGGTGGCGTGCGTGCGGGTTCGTCGGACATGCCGACAGCCTATGATGCAGAGATTCCTCTGCATAGGAGTCTCTGCAGAGGAATCTCTGCATCATGTCCGCGCGGAGACCCGCCCCCTGCGCAGGCACCGGGCGGCGGGCGGCGGTACTCCGTACCGAAGGTGGGTAGAGGGCTGTCGGCCGCGGAGCACGGTGCCTGCGGTCCGGAAGACCGGCCGAGGGGGAACTGTGGCGCTGTCGGACCAATTGCCCGCACTGATCGGTGTGGTCGTCGGGTCTCTCGGCTCGTACGCGACGCAGAGTCTGACGGAGCGCCGCAAGTGGCGGCGTCAGCGGGACGAGCGGTGGGACGAGAAGCGTTTCGAGACGTACGGCCGGTACGCCAACGCCCTCAAGGCGCAGTTGCGCATCGCTCAGCGCATCGGTGCCGCGGTCGGCTTCTCCGATGTGGCCGATCCGCTGGAGCCGGCGGAGGGTCTGCCGCTGCTCGCCGAGGCGGAGTCGCAGCGGGCGACGGAGTGGGAGTCCGTCCTGCTCGTCGGCGACGCGGCCACCATCGCGGCCGCCCGGCGCTGGCACGAGTCGGTCTGGACGGTCGAACTCCTCATACGGGAGGGGCCGGTCGACGAGGAAATGTGGACCAGGGCCCATCAGTTGGCGAGCGCGGCGCGCGACGGCTTCTATCTGAGCGCGCGGAAGGACCTCGGCATCAACGGGGCTCCGCCGCCCTCGGGGCAGTGGCCGCGGCAGTGGCGGGCCGAGCTGTCGGGGTGAAGGGTCCCGGCGGCCGGGCCCGCTGGGACCCTGCTCGTCAGCGGGTCACCAGGCCGCCACGACGCGGTAGCTCAGCTTGGCCTCGGGGAGGTTGCTCTGCGCCAGGGTGCCGCTGACCCAGGCGCCGCCGGTGCAGTCGGCGCCGGAGTAGAGGAGCACGGACGCCGCGCCGTTGGCGATCTGGATCGAGCGGACGGGCTGCGCCGTGGTGTGGCAGGTGCCGAGGTCACCGAGGTCGGGGCGGAGGGCGGTGCCGGTTCCGTTGGTGCCCGTGTAGAGGGAGGCACCGGGCTGGAGTGCCGGCCAGGTCGCGGCGTCCGCCGTGCCGGCGCCGAGGGCGACCAGCGCGGCGGTCGTGGTCACGGTTGCGGCGAGGGTGCGGAACGTGGTGGAGGTGGGCATGTGGACCGCCTTCGGGGTACGGGTGCGGGCTGTGCCGGAGGGGCACAGGGGGCCGGCGGATTCGGCCGCCGCCGATCATTGCACGCTCAACCATTTTTGGGCAGACCGCTTCCACATGCGGGAACACGGCCCCCGGACGGGTCACTTGTCCTGCGGACGTTCCGTCAGAGGGCTGCCGACGATGCTCCTGAGTGTGTCGACGTACGCGGCGAAGGCCCGGCGGCCCTCGGGGCTGAGCTTGAGCCAGGTGCGGGGGCGTTTGCCCACGTAGCCCTTGCGGATCTCGATGTAGCCGGCCTTCTCCAGGGCGGCGGCGTGCTTGGACAGGACCGAGTCGCTGATCTCCAGACTGTCGCGGACGAAGCCGAACTCGGCCTCGGTCGCGGCGGCGAGCAGGGAGACGATCTGGAGGCGGGCGGGGGCGTGGATCACGGGATCGAGGTTCACCGGACGACTGCCCCTGCCGCGTGGGCCGTGACCTGGTCCTCGGCCCAGCGGGTGGTGGCGGCCGCGTAAAGGGCGGCGACGACGCCCGCGACGGCCTTCTGCCAAGCCGCGGAACCGGTGAGCGTGCCGACGGCGGGCGGAACGATCCCCCAGACCACGCAGATCGAGGCCATCCACAGAAGCATCCGGACCCCGGCACTCACGGTCCAGGTGCGGGCCCGCCATCTGACACGGGTTCTGGCGGCGAGCGTGCCGGTGAGCACGGCCAGGCCCACGACCGCCGCCGAGGTGAGCACCGCCTGGGCCGTACCGTCCTGGTCCGAGGCGATCCCCGCCGTCGTCACAAGTGCGATGACACCCGGCAGATACCAGAGCGGAAGCCGCTGGCCGGCGTAGGCCTCGCGCTGGACCCGGTCGATCTCGGCCAGCGCGTCGGCGGCGTTCGGGGGTGTGTCCATCAGTCGCACCTGCTCCCTCGTGAAGTACTTGACGCTATGGAAAGTACCCACTCTCTTTCCATAGCGTCAAGTACTTTCCCTCAGCGGGGACGAGAGACCGGCGAACGCGGCCCCGACCCGGTCACGGGGCGGACACCTTGTCGACGACCGTTTCGTCCGGGCCGACGGGGCGGCCCTCGGAGTCCAGGACCTCCAGCGGGCGCAGGGGCCTGCCGTGCCGGCGGTCGAGCAGTCGCGAATGGGGCTCCTCGGGCGCGAAGAAGTTCCCCTCGCCCCACTGCCGGAGTGCCACGATGACGGGGAACAGGGCGCGGCCCTTCGGAGTCAGCACGTACGCGCGGTAGGCGCTGCCGTCCTCGGCGGGGACCGATTCCAGGATCCCGCCGGCCACCAGGGAACGCAGCCTGGCCGTGAGGATGTTCTTGGCCACGCCGAGGCTGCGCTGGAAGTCCCCGAAGCGCCTGCTGCCGTCGAAGGCGTCGCGGACGATCAGCAGGGACCACCAGTCACCGATCGCGTCCACCGACCGCGCGACCGGACATTCGCTGTCGTCGAGACGCGTCCTGGTCACCATGGTTCCTCCCGCACATCCGACACACATTCTGGTTGCAACATGCTACCAACACGGCTACCGTCCCGTCATCAGAAGTAGTAGCAAGATGAAACCAGAAGGAGTGGGGTGCGGATGTCCTGCCAGGACGGAACCACGGACTGCCGGTCCGGAAAACGAACCGCGCACTCCGGGAACGGAATCGCGCACGAGGACGGCGACGGCGCGAGTGGGAGCAGACACGGGTACGGACCGGGGTTCGTCCTCACGCGCAAGGTCACCGTGCTGTTCGCCGTCGCTTCCGGGGCGACCGTGGCCAACGTCTACTTCTCGCAGCCGCTCCTGGTCACGATGGGCCACGACCTCTCCATGAGCCCGGGACTGGTCGGCAGCGTGGTGACCCTCACCCAGATCGGATACGGGCTCGGGCTCTTTCTCCTCGTCCCGCTCGGCGACACCACCGACCGCAGGAAGCTCGTCGTCGCCCAACTGCTGCTCCTCGCGGGCGCGCTGATCGCCGTGGCCGCCGCGGAAACGGCCGCGGTCCTGCTGGCCGCCATGGCCGCGACGGGGCTGTTCGCGGTCGTCACGCAGTCGCTGGTCGCGTTCGCCGCCTCACTGGCCCGGCCCGGGGACCGGGGACGCGTCGTCGGACTGGTCACCAGCGGCATCGTCACCGGCATCCTGCTCGCCCGCACCGTCTCCGGTCTCCTGGCCGACCTCGCGGACTGGCGCTCCGTCTACCTCGCCTCGGCCCTGCTGACCGCGCTGCTCGCCCTGGTGGTGTACCGCGTCCTTCCCCGGCACACCACTGACCGGCCCTCCGCCCTGCGCTACGGACAGCTCCTGCGCTCCACCGTCACCCTCTTCGCCCGTGAACCGTTGCCGCGTCTGCGGGCGCTGTTCGGCCTGCTCGTCTTCGCCGCCTTCAGCACCCTGTGGAGCAGCGTCGCCCTTCCCCTGAGCCGGCCCCCGTACTCCCTGTCCCACACGGCCATCGGCGCCCTCGGGCTGATCGGCGTGGCCGGCGCGCTGGCCGCCTCGGTGGCGGGACGGCTCAACGACCGCGGACACTCCGCGCGGACCACCGGCACGGCCCTCGCGCTGCTCACCGCCTCCTGGCTGCCGCTGTCCCTCACCCCGGGCTCGCTCTGGGCCCTGGCCGCCGGAGTGGTCCTGCTCGACCTCGCCGTACAGGCCGTCCACGTCACCAACCAGACCGTCATCTACCAGGTGCACCCCGAGGCGGGCAGCCGCCTCATCGGCGGATACATGATCTTCTACTCCGCGGGCAGCGCCCTCGGCGCCCTGGCCTCGACCTCGCTCTACGCCGCAGCCGGCTGGGGCGCCGTCTGTGTCCTGGGTGCCGCGTTCAGCGGTCTGGGCCTCCTGCTGTGGGCCGTTACGCGCACCAGGGTCCCGCAGACGCGGGCCTCCGGGCTCCGCGCCTCGCACCCGAAGCCCTGAGAGAGCGCGGCCCGCCCGTGCCGCGCTCAGCGCAGCACCGCCGCCAGCAGGTCCGTACCCAGCGCCGACAGGTCGGACAGGTTCAGGGAGTAGCGCACATAGCGGCCGCGCCGCTGCGCCGTCAGCAGACCCGCCCGGCGCAGAACGGCGAGGTGGCGCGAGACCTCCGGTGGTGAGAGCTCCCAGAAATGGGCCAGTTCGCCATTGGTGTGCGGGCCCCGGGCGAGCGTGCGCAGCAGCCGCAGCCGCACCGGATGGGCCAGCGCCTCCAGCCGCAGGGTGACGGTCTCCAGGGACACCGGACCGGCCGGTGCCTCCGCCACCGGGTACTGCAGCACCGGATGCCATCCCGGCGTGTGCACGGCCACCAGATGGGGGCGGCCGAAGACGCTGGGAATGAACGTGACCGGCGCGCCGCGGGCCGCGGTCGCCTTGTCCTGGACCTTGTCCACCACGATGTGGTCGCCGTCCGGTGCCAGGGCGACCGCTCCGGAGACGGAGGCCAGCGCCGCTGCCGGACCCTGCCGCCTCAGCAGTTCGTTCTTCAGGCGCAGATCGGCCGCGAGCCGTTGCACCACGCCCGCCCACGCCTCGTCGAAGAACGCCTCCCCGCACGCCTCAAGGGTCTCCCGGACCCTGGCACGGACCGCCGCCGGATCACTGAGCAGCCGTTCCGCGAACGCCTCCTGGAGACCGCCGCGGGCCTGGGCCACCTCCAGGGCCTTCTGGCGCGCCGCCGCGTCGGTCAGGGGCGAGGACCCGGTGAAGTGGACCCGGTTGCTGCCGCACGTGGTGACGAGGGCGGCCCTCACGTACGTCTCGTCGTCGAGCCGGTCCACCTCGTCCAGTTCCTCGGCGAGCGTCCTCCGGGGCCGCGCGGGGATCAGGAAGTCGGCCTGCGAGGACCGCCACAGGAACTCCGCCTCCCGCAGCCGCTCGGCCAGTTCCGGGCGCAGCCCGGCCCAGGTGTCCGCCGCCCATCGCGCGTAGTGCGGGTGGTGGACCGGCTCGGCCAGCACGTGGAGCATCGCGGTCAGTTCGGCCAGCGGGGACGCGGCGAACCGCACCCGTTCGGACGGCAGACCGCTGATGTCGATCCTCAGCGTCATCCCCCCATCATCACGACCCGGAGGGCCGGTGGGCGGTGTCGGTTGACGCACATCGTCAACCGACACCGCCGGACGTCCGCCCCGGGCGCACCGTCTGACTCCATGACGACCACCACCGCCGTTTTCCGGCCACGCTCCCTCGTCCGCGCCTCGGGAGGCCCCCGCTATGCCGTCGCCCTGGCCGTCGATGCCCTCGGGAGCGGTCTGCTGCGGCCCTTCCTGCTGCTGTACGGCATCACCGTGCTGGACCTGTCCGCGCCGGTCACCGGTCTCGCCATGACCGCGGGCATCGTCGCCGGACTGGCCTGCATGCCCGCCGTGGGCCGCTGGCTGGACCACGGTGCCCGCAGTTCGGTAGTGGCGGCCTCGATGCTCGTACGGGTGCTCGGCGCCGTCCTGCTGCTGGCCGCGCCCTCCGGCCAGGTCTGGTTCTTCGCGGTGGCGGCGCTGTTCCTCGGCATCGGCAACCAGGCGTGGCCGGCCGCCCATGCCGCGCTCGTCGCCACCCTCGCCCACGGCCGGGAACGCGACAACGCCCTCGCGGCCGGACGGGCTCTGCGCAACGCGGCCCTGGGGGTCGGGGCGCTCCTGGCCACCGTCTGCCTGGCGGGCGGTGCCACCGCTCTGCGGGCCATGGCGGGCGCCACCGCGCTCGCCTACCTCGCCGCTGCCGCACTCGCCCGGTCGGTCCGGGTACGGGCCCGTCCGGCGGGTGTTGCCCCGGCCGAGGCGACCGGGGCAACACCTCCTCCCCGGATGGGCACCCTGCTCGCCGCCAACGTGATGTACGTGTTCTGCCTCAACGTGCCCGAGATCGCCCTCCCCCTCGTCCTGGTGACGCAGCTGCACGCCTCCTCGGCCTGGCCCGCCGCCGTGTTCGTGGCCAACACGGTGCTCGTCGTCACGCTCCAGGTGCCGGTCACCGTCCTGATGGGGCGCTTCCCCCGCCGGACCGTGCTGGCCTTCTCCGGTGTGGTGCTGACGGTCTCGTACCTGGGCTTCCTCGTAGCGGCCTCGCTCGGCTCCGGCTGGGCCGTCCCCGCCGTCGCGGCGGTGTCCGTGGTCTGCACGCTCGGCGAGATCCTGTACGCGGGGAGCGCGACCGCCCTCGTGACCGTTCTCGCCCCCGAGCGGATCCTGGGCCGCGCGCTCGCCCGTTTCCAGCTGTCCACGGGCTTCGGCCTCGCCGTGTCACCGGCCGTCATCAGCGCGCTCGCACCCCGGGGTCCGGCGGTCCTGTGGGGCGCCCTCGCAACCGGAACGCTCCTCTCCGCGACGGCCGTGGCCCGGGAGAAGGAACAGGTCGCGGCACCTCCTCGCAGGCGAACGACTGAAGATGACTCGAACATGTAGCCGTATCAACTCATCCATCGGACGCCCTCGGAGTGGCACCCCACCGGAGGGACTGAAGAACGGGGACCGAAGGCCGCGCTTCGGTCCCTTTTCAGTCCCTCCAACAAAACCGCAGGTCAGAGCGGTGCACCGTTCAAGAGGGAGGGTCCGAAGGGACTGAAGGGACTCAACTTCCCTGTTCCAGCGATTACGGGTGCGTGTGTATGCGTACGCGCGTGACAAACCCCCCTTATACGTATGTATTTACCCCTCGTTTCTCTGAGCCGTTCATAACTACGGACTCTCAGTCCCTTCAGTCCCTCGGTTTTGGCGTCAAAACGCTCTGACCTGGGCTTTTACCGGAGGGACCGAAGAGGGACCGAAACGGTCCAGTCCCTCCGTTCTCCGTTCAGTCCCTCCCGTCGGTCCCCCCGGCCGCCGGATTCGGCGCGTGTCGCCGACACGCCCGGCCCGGATCCCCCTTGAGAGTGATGCGGGTGCCGCCGCGTTCGCGTAGCACTGGGTACGGGAGGGACTGAAGGGACTCGCGGAGGAAACACTCCCTCACTCCCGGAGACTGCTGTTGTAGGCTCTGACCCGATTGGAAAACTCAGTCCCTTCAGTCCCTCTGCCCGGCAGCCGAACTGCCGTGACCTGCGCCTTTCTTCCAGAGACTGGCAGGGACTGAACAACCTGTTGGCCCTCGGCAAGGACGATCAGCGTGCCGCGTCAAAGCGAGACCAGTGGCCCGCGTGCAGCGGGAGCCACGAGTCCCTTCGACATGGCCCGTTGGTGCGCGGGCAACGGCTGGCCCGTCCACCCGCTGGCCGCCGGGCGCAAGACGCCCGCGGGCAACTGCCCGGCCTGCCGCCAGGAACCGCACCGCCCGCAGGACTGCCCCTGCCTCCCGGCCGGCCGGTGGTGCCACGGCTTCCACGCGGCGACCACCGACCAGGAACGGCTGGCGGCCTGGTGGGGGGTCAATCCCGCACTGGGCGTCGGGGTCTCGTGCGGACCGGCCGGTCTCGTGGTCCTGGACGTCGATGCCCACAGCGCCGAAGTGCCGCACCGCGACCGGCTGCTGCCGGGCATCCCCATCCACGACAGCGTCGACCTGGCCGGACTGGCCTCCGGCTTCGACACCCTGGCCCTCCTCGCCGCGCTGCGAGGGCGGCCGAGCCCGGCGGACGACGCGTCGACCCTGCGGGTCCGTACGCCTTCCGGAGGGCTCCACGTCTGGTACCGCACGGACCCCGGCGGGCCGTGCTACCGGTCGTCGGTCGGCTCCAGTCCCAAGGTCGCCCTCGCCTGGCAGGTCGACGTCCGCGCGGCCGGCGGCTACATCGTCACCCCCGCGACCCGCACGCCGGCGGGTACGTACACGCCGGTCGGCCCGGCCCGCTTCCCGGCCCCGCTGCCCGACTGGCTCGCCGCCGAACTCTGGCGCACCGGCCATACGCCCCGTCAGAGCCCGCTCCAGCTCCCCGCACCGCGTCCCAGGCCCCAGACCGCCTCCAAGGGCTCCCAGCGCGCCCAGAGGCTGCTGGAGCCCCTTCTCGGGGCGGTCGCGGGCTGCGCGTCGGCAGCCGAGGGGACGGCGTTCACGGAGAAGCTGAACCGGGCCGCGTACACCGCAGGAGGGCTGGTCGCCTCCGGGCACCTCTCCGAGTCCGAGGCGCGGGCCCTGCTCGCCGCTGCCGCCGACGCCGCGCGCCCGCACCGCAGCCGGCACAGCCTGACCGTCATCGCCTCCGCCCTGTCCGCCGGGGCAGCCCGCCCGTTCCCTCTCGAAGGACGCCCATGAGCAGCGCCGAGAGCAGCCCGCGCTTCGACGCCACGGCCGCCGCGCAGCAGATGCTCGCCCTCGAAGCGGAGGGGGGCCTGCCCGGCTTGCCCGCGCAGCAGAACGCCACCGTGGTCAACGAGCCCGCCCCGGTGTCCGGGCGGCTGCCCGCGCTTCTCACCGACCGGGGCAACGCCAAGCTGTTCGCGGTCATGTTCGGCGACCAGTTCCGTCACGTCGAGGGGCTGGGCTGGTACCACTGGGACCAGTACCGCTGGAAGCGCACCGGCGGCGAGAAGGCCGCGGTCTGGGCGGCGGGCGACCTGGCCGAGCAGATGCCCGCCACCGACCCCAGCGGCCAGTACAGCGACCGCGAACTCGCCGCCCACCGGCGCCGTTCCATGTCGACGCCCGGCATCAAGGCCATGCTCACCCAGGCCAAGGCCTCCCCCGCGCTCGCCCTCGACCCCGATGTCCTGGACGGCGACCCGTACGCGCTGTGCACCCCCGCCGGGGTCGTCGATCTGCACACCGGGCGGCTCCACAAGCCCGACCCCGAGGGCGACATGCACTCCCGGGCCACCAGCGTGGCTCCCGAGGCGACGCCCACCCCGCGCTGGCACCGCTTCCTCCACGACACCTTCGGCGACGACGCCAAGGGTGAGGAGACCATCCACTTCCTGCACCTGCTGCTCGGCTACTCCGTCACCGGGGACGTGGGCGCGCAGGTGCTGCCCTTCCTGTATGGGACCGGCGCCAACGGCAAGTCCGTGCTGCTGGACGTGATGACGCAGATCCTCGGCGACTACGCGCAGGCGGCGCCGCCCGGCTTCCTGATGGAGAAGGGCAAGTTCTCCGAGCACTCCACCGAGCTGACGGAACTGCACGGGCGGCGCATCGTCGTCTGTTCGGAGCTGAAGCCGAACGACAAGTTCGACGAGTCGCGGGTGAAGCTGCTGACCGGTGGCGACCGGATCATGGCCCGCCGGATGCGGCAGGACTTCTTCAGCTTCAACCCCACGCACAAGCTGTGGCTGCTGGGCAACCACCGCCCCGAGGTCGGTACGGGAGGCCACGCCTTCTGGCGCCGCATCCGGCTGATCCCCTTCGAGCGCGTCGTCCCCGCCGCGCGCAAGATCGACAACCTCGCCAAGGAGCTGGTGCAGAGCGAGGGGTCCGGCATTCTCCAGTGGCTCATCGAGGGAGCCCAGCTCTATCTGGCCACCCGCGACCCGCTCGACGGACCCGCCACCGTCCGGTCGGCCACGGCGGCCTACGCCACGACCGAGGACCACATCGGCCGGTTCCTCACGGAGTGCTGCACCACGGCCGCCCCGGACCTGAGGGTGGAGCAGGGCCTGTTGTACGCGGCGTACTGCGGCTGGTGCAGCGCCGGTGAGGGCATCCGGCCGGCGACGGCCCGTGCGTTCGCGACCCGGGTCCGCCAGGAACTGTCCCTCGCCTCGCCCGCCGACATGATGAAGTCCAGCGGCAAGAAGTACTACCCCGGCCTCGGGCTCCTCGCCGACGAAGACTCCAGGACCGGCCATGTCTGACCCATGCACCCGGCGGGCACCCGCCGGCCCGGCCTACCATGGACACGGTGCCCCCACCCGGGAACGTGCTCACACCCACCCCGGCCTTCTCCCGGCCGGCCGAACGACAAAGGGGCTGCAGCCATGAGCTCGCTGCTGAACGAGAGCGACCTCCACCACGAGAGCGCCGTGGTCTGGCTGGAGAACCCCGACAACCTCGACTACGTACGCCAGGCCCTCGACAAGACGACCCGGCGTCGCGGCAAGCCCCGTTACGAGCGGGACGGGCGCATGGTCGGCTACACCGAGCTGGAGGCCCACACCGAGGCCGACCCCGACAGCGGACTGCATCTGCGCCGGGTCTTCTTCCTGCTCCCCCACGACCGCGACGCCGACCCCGACGGCCCGTACCACGAGGGTGCCCCCGGCGAGGCGGTCGACCCGAGCACCATCGAGCCCAAGCGGGTCGGGGACAAGACCCCCCGCTCCCAGCGCGGCCTGGCCGCGACGGCGGACGTCGCCAACTGAGGGGCGCCGGGGAACGCAACGGCTGAGGGCGGGCTATTACGACGTAATAGCCCGCCCTCAGCCGTTGCGTCGTTCCGTCCCCGGGTCCGCCCACGCGGCTCTGGCCGATTGAGGACTGTCACAACTAACGCCTCGATGACTTGACATGCTTGGAGAGTTAGTAAGCTGACTCCCATGACTCCGTCCTCCCCCGGCGACCGCGAGAAGGTCGTCTCCAAGCTGCCCCCTGTGCTGCAGCAGGATCTGAAGGTCCGGGCCGCCCAGTACGACATCGACATCCAGCACGCCGTCGAGGCCGGCATCAAGGCCTGGCGGCGACTCGGTTCGAATCTGTCCCCCATCGACACGGCCGGGGCCAAGTCCTTCGCCACGTTCCTCCCTGACGGGCAGTGGGACGCGTTCCGCGCGGACTGCGCCGCGCGCGGGGTATCGCTCATCCAGGGGCTCGCCCAGTCCGTCGTCATGTGGCTGGAGACCAACCCGGCGCCCACCACGGTCCGTCCCGAGCACCCCAAGCGCATCATCACCTGCAACCAGAAGGGCGGGGTCGGCAAGACGGCGATCGCCGCCGGGACCGGCGAAGCGCTGGCCGAGGACGCCGACGCGCTGCACCCGGTCCGCATCTCCAAACACTTCGCGGCCGCGCTCTCCGGGAACGACGAGGCCTCCTCCCCCGACCACGAGGACCTTCCCGGACTCGGCATGCGCGTCCTCCTCGTCGACTTCGACCCGCAGAGCCACCTCACCAAGCAGCTCGGCCACCAGCCGCTGCCCCTGGAGGGCGACAGCCTCACCAAGCACATGGCCGGCGAGGCGATGGGCCGCCTCGCCGACCTCGTCGTACGGATCGAGGACCCCCGGTTCGGCGACCGCCTCCACCTGCTGCCCGCCTGTACCGACGCCTTCCTCCTCGATGTGAAGCTGTCGGGCGTCCGGGCGCGCGAAGCCGCCCTGGAGCGGGCGCTGTCCGCGATCGAGGGCGACTACGACGCCGTCATCATCGACTGCCCGCCCAGCCTCGGGCTCAGCATGGACGCCGCCGCGTACTACGGCCGCCGTCGCCAGGGCGAGGCGCCGGGCAACTCGGGCGTCCTCGTCGTCGTCCAGGCCGAGGACAGCTCCGCCGACGCCTACGGGCTCCTCACCTCGCAGATCGAGGACCTCCGTACCGACATGCACCTCGAACTCGACTACCTCGGCATCGTCGTCAACCACTACGACGCCCGCCGCGGCTACATCGCCACCTCCTCGCTCAGCTCGTGGATGGACATCAAGGACCCCCGGGTCGTCGGGGTCATCGGAGACCTCAAGGAACAGAAGGAGGCCGTACGCGTGAAGCAGCCCCTGCTCGCCTACTCGCCCCGCTGCGACCAGGCCGTCGGCCTGCGCGCCCTCGCCCGGGAGATCTCATGAGCAAGGCATCCCGGCTCGGCGCCGGGGCCTCCTTCGGCCAGACCCGGTCCATCAGCGCCCGCCGCGCCGCCATCAACGAGGTCACCGCCGCCCCGACGGAGGGCGCCCCGCCCCCGGTCGACCTGCCCCTCGACGTCATCAGCCTGAACCCCGACAACCCGCGCTCCGACCTCGGCGACCTGACCGACCTCGGCAACAGCCTGCGCGACCACGGGCAGAAGACCGCCATCAGCATCATGGGCCGGTTCGCCTACCTCGAAGGCAACCCCGGGCGCGAGGACGATCTGGAGCCGGGCACCCGGTACGTCGTCATCGACGGCAACTCCCGCCTCGCCGCGGCCCGCGACGCCGGCCTCACCCGCATCAAGGTGATGCTCGACGACAGCCTGGGCGGCAACGCCGACGAAATCCTGGAGTCGGCGCTCGTCGCCAACATCCACCGCCAGGAGCTCAACCATCTCGACGAGGCCAGGGCCCTCGAACAACTGCTGGGCATCCACGGCACCCAGGAGGCCCTGGCGGCCCGGCTCCACCGCTCCCAGGGCTGGGTCTCCCAGCGCCTCGCGCTGCTGACCCTGACACCCGCCCTCAAGGAGAAGCTCCAGTCGGGCGAGGAGTCCGCCGCCAATCTGCGCCTGGTCGGCAAGAAGAAGCCCGAGGAGCAGGAGGCCCATCTCCAGCGCCTGAAGGCCGCCCGCGCCAAGAAGACCGGTGCCGCCGGGGAACCGCGCCCCGCCGCCGCGCCCGCCCCTCTGCCCTCGGCCGATCCGCACGTCCTGACCGCGCTCATCATCGCGCAGCTCGACGTACCGGCCCGGCGCAAGCTCACCGAACTGCTCGTCGACTACAAGATCGAGGAGTCGAAGCGGATGAGGGCCGAACAGGCGGAGGGGGCGGTGTCCGGGGCGTAGCGCGGTCCCGCCGTATTACGGCGTAATACGGCGGGACCGCCCCGGGGTGATGCCGCCGGGGACCCCGGGCCGAAGGCCGGGAGCGCTACGGCACGGACGGGCCGGACGGCTTCAGATGCCGGGTGAAGAACTGGGCCGCCGCCTCCCCGGCGTGCTGCGGGACTCCGGTGTGGCCGCCCATGTTGGCGTTCAGGGACTTCTCCTCGGAGCCGAAGGCGTCGAAGAGGTCCAGGGACGCCTGACGGTCGTTGCCCTCGTCGTCCCACTGGAGCAGGACGTGCAGCGGAATGGTGACCCGCCTGGCCTCGTCGAACATGACGCGGGGCACGAGGCTTCCCGCGAACAGGCCTGCGGCGACGATGCGCGGTTCGACCACCGCCAGGCGGATGCCGATGGAGATCACCCCGCCCGAGTAGGCGACCGGACCGCCGATCTCGGGCAGCGCCAGGCAGGCGTCCAGCGCGGACTGCCACTCCGGGACGGCCTGGTCGACCAGGGGAAGGACGAGCGCGTCGATCATCCCGTCGGTGACCGGCCCCCCGGCCTGCATGGCCCGGCGCAGGTCGGCACGGGCCTCGTCGAGCGCGGGCAGGGCGGGCCGGACGCCGCATCCGGGGAGTTCGACGGTGGCGGTGGCGAAGCCCTGCGCCGCGGAGTACCGGGCGCGGTCGAGCAGCCGGGGATACATCCGGCCGAGGCCGAGCGTCGGGTGGCCGAGGAGGATCAGGGGCACCGGGTCGCAAGCGGACGCGGCTTCGGGCGTCCAGAGGATGCCGGGGATGTCGCCGAGGAGGAATTCGCGTTCGAGGACACCGTCGTCGAGACGCTGCTCGGAAGTGAAACGCATGTCGTGCCTTTCGGGAGTGCACTGGAACGGCGCTCCCGGACGACCTGCTCTATCGCCCGACCGTGACCCCGGAGGGGAGCACCCATGTCATTACTGTGTTCACGGGTACCACCTCCTCGTTGTCTCGCACGGCCTCCGGGAATGTATCAGGGGGCGGCGCCGGCCCGGCGAACCGGGCGGCCCCGGAGGCCGCCCCGGACGAGGGTCCGGCGAAACGCCATCGTCCCCGGCCGACGGCTCCGCGCCGACCCGGCCGGAAACGGCACCCCGTGACGCGCTCCCGGGGGGGCGCGTCCGCGGAGGCGGTACGTAGGGTGTCGCGGGTCGAGGGGCGTCGATCCCGGGGGGACCAGTGGGCCGCAGCAGCATGCCGATCGAGAACAATACGGGCACCGTGCTCTGCCTTTTCCTCGAACCGTACTGCGAGGACTTCTGGATGAAACCGGGCGAGAAACTCACCGTCCGTTCCGAGGCACCGGGCATCGACGTCTGGTTCGACACCTACATCTCCAAGGGCTGCATCACCGTCTGGCTGTACGAGGACGGCGACGGATACAAGATCGTCAGCGATTACGTGGTCGTCGACGCGAACGGCACCCGGCTGGATTCCGGATACCAGCGGCCCGACGGCCAGCGCTGGTCGGCTGCCGGCCCGATCATCGAATGACCCGGCACGGGCCCCGGTCCGGTATGTCCGTGAGGCATGGATTCCCCTGGGATGCAAATGCTCCGGAGGGCACACGAATACGCGGAATGCAAATATCGCGCAGGGCATGAATTCTCTTTCGCCGCAACGTTCCTGACGAAAAAACAAATCCTTGACGGCGCCGCCGGAATTTGTTTATGGTCCAGCCGTTCACGTTTTCGTCGATCGGAATGCGAAGGTATTCATGACAGAGTCCCCGACCCTGCGCACGTCCCGGCAGCGGCTGATCCTCGCCGTACTGATGGTGTGTTCGTTGTTGATCTGGCTGGACAACACGGTTCTGAGTACGACGCTGGAGACGCTGGCCGACCCGGGGCGCGGGCTCGGGGCGGATCCCGGTCAGCTGCAGTGGGCGACCGGTGCGTACACGCTGGCGTTCGCGACGCTGATGTTCACCGCGGGCGCGCTGGGCGACCGGTTCGGGCACCGGACCGTGTTCGCCGCCGGGCTGCTGGTGTTCGCCGCGGCCTCGTGGTGGGCGGCGTACGCGGGCGACGCGGGGCAGTTGATCGCGGCGCGGGCGGTGATGGGCGTGGGCAGTGCGCTGATCACGCCGGCCACCATGGCTCTGCTCATGTGGACGTTCACCGGACCGGCGCGTGCCGCGGCGATCGGGATCTTCTCGACGTCGGCGGGGGTCGGAATGGCGGTCGGTCCGGTGCTGGCCGGATTCCTGCTCGATCGTTTCTGGTGGGGCTCGGTCTTCCTGATCAATGTGCCGGTCGCGGTGGTGGCGCTGGTGGGACTCGTCGTACTGGTGCCGAATTTCCGCAGCCCGACCCGGCGGCCGCTGGATCCGGCGGGGATGCTGCTGTCGGCCGCCGGGCTCGTCGCCCTGGCCTACGGGCTGATCCGGGCGGGGCAGGTGTCCGCGTGGACGCGTACCGACGTCTGGGCGCCGGTCGTCGCCGGTCTGGTGCTGCTGGCCGTGTTCGTGGTCGTCGAACTACGGGTCAGGGCTCCCGGCTTCGATCCGCGCCTGCTCGCCCGGCGCGTGTTCGGGGGCGGGAACGCGGCGCTGGGACTGCTGCTCTTCGCGGTGGCCGCCGTCACCTTCTACAACGCCTTCTATCTCCAGGGGGCGCTCGGGTTCTCGCCGATGAAGGCAGGGCTGGCCAATGCCCCGACGGCGGCCGGTGCGCTCCTCGGAGCGCCCCTCGCCACCCGTCTGGTACGCCGCTTCTCCCTGCGTCCCGTCGTGGTTCCGGCCATGACCGCGGCCGCGCTGAGCATGGGCGGATACGCGTTCCTGGGGCTTCAGACGCCCCTTGTCGCGATCGAGATCCTGCTCCTGGTCCAGGGGTTCGCGGTCGGCATCGTGATCGGCCCCGTCACGGCCGCGCTGGTCGGCAACCTGCCGCTGGAACAGGCCGGTTCGGGTTCGGCCGTCACCAACACCGTGCGGCAGACCGGCAGCGTGATCGGCCTCGCGGTGGGCGGCACCCTCATGTCCCTCGCCTACCGGCAGGCCGTCGAGCCCTCGCTGACGGGCGTACCCGGCCCGGTACGGGAACAGGCCCTGGTCTCCGCCGAACAGGCCCGCCACGTCGCCGCCTCCGTCCACCGGCCCGCACTGGCCCAGGCCGCCGACCACGCCTTCATCCACGCCATGCACGTCGGAGCCGTCTGGATCGCGGGCATCGCCCTGCTCGGAGCGGTCGTACTGCTGGTGGCGCTGCCTTCCGCCGGAGCCGGCGGGGCAGGCGGTGGGACGAGGCGGAGTGTGCCGCGCACGGACCGTGAAGCGGCCCCCAGTTCCGTGTGAGTCCGGGCGCGGACAGCGGCCGGAGGCATCGATCGCGCCCGTTGCCGGTCCGCCAAGGGCCCCTGGCTCATGCCCCAGGGTCCTCGGGCACGGCCTCGGGCACGGCCTCGGGCAAGGGCAGGCACTCGGCGAGCAGGTCGAGGACGTCGCGCCAGGCGCGCCGCGCGTGCCGGGCGTGGTAGCCGACGCCGGGGACGGTGGGGTGGTCGACCGTCGGGTGGTGGAAGGCGTGCAGGGCGCCGCCGTAGACCGTGAGCCGCCAGTCGACGCCCGCGGCCCGCATCTCGGCGGTGAACGCCTCCCGCTGCGCGGGCGGCATGATCGGGTCCTCCGACCCGACCCCGGCCCACACCGGGCAGCGGATGCGCGCCGCCTCCCCCGGCCGGCCCGTAGTCAGCGCGTTGACCGTCCCGATCGCCCGCAGGCCGGCGCCGTCCCGCCCGAGTTCAAGTCCGACGGCGCCCCCGGTGCCGTATCCGACGACGGCGATCCGGTCGGGGTCGGTCCGCGGTTCGGCCCGCACCACGTCGAGTGCCGCGCGGCCGATGTCCCGCATCCGGTCGGGATCGGCGAGCAGCGGCAGGCAGCGGGCCAGCATCTCCTCGGGATCAGCCAGATAGCGCCCGCCGTGGAGGTCGAAGGCCAGCGCCACATAGCCCAGTTCGGCGAGCGCGTCGGCCCTGCGGCACTCCACGTCGCTGAGCCCCATGCCCTCCGGTCCGATCAGCACCGCGGGCCGGAGGCCGGTACCGGCCGGGAGCGCGAGGTGCCCGGTCATCGTCAGCCCGTCGGCCCGGTACGTCACCGTGCGCTTCGTCGTCGTCTCCATGGCACCCGACCGTAGGTCCCGTCGAGCCCGGCCCGGCCGGTGTTCCGCCGGCGGCGGAACGGAGCGGGTGCGACGGCGCGCTTCACCAGGCGAGTCGAGCGCCTCCGCCGGTGGCCATGGTGGGGAGGGGCGCCAGTCGGCGGGGACGTCGCGCATGATCAGGGCGCAGTCCAGGGTCGCGCTCCCCGGTGGGAAGCGGTCCGGGTCGTCGAAGAAGGACGACTTGGCGGAGCGGACCCGGGCGGCTTCCACGTGCCAGGCGTCGGTGCGCAGTTCCATGCCGTCCAGGTAGCGGCCGGATCGGGTGGCCGAGTAGCCCTTGGCCCCGGCCCGGAAGAAGCGGGAGGCCTCGGAGAGATCGGGGAAGAGCTCGCTGTCTCGCAGTTCGTCGGACGGTTCGACGGTGACGTCCACCCGGGTGTCGCCGTCCCACGTCGCGAAGGCGACACGCAGCCGGCCGGGTGTCTCGTGCACCTCGAAACCGGCGCGGCCGTGTTCACCGGGGAAGACACGGCCTCCGGCCCAGACGTTGAGCCGGGAGCCGGTGTCGCGGCGCGGGATGTAGACGCCGGTCTCGACGCCGTCCGGTCCGTCCCATTCGACGGCGATCCGGTGCGCCGCGTTCTCGCTGCGCAGCCCTAACGCCTTGGGCACCCGGGCCGGCCGGACGCTTCCCAGCCGCAGGAGGCAGATGCCCGCGACCGCGTGGCCGTGTACCAGCTGCGGGCGCAGCGGCTGGGGAAGCAGACGTGCCGCGGTGTCCGGGGCGACGCGGTAGTTCACCAGAAGCCGTCGTTCGACGACGCTGGACAGGTGCGGCTGCCTCATGATCCCTCCTTCTGCGCCCCGGGGCGCCATGTGGTGTGGCGCAGGATGATCTGCTCGGGACAGACGACGCTGAGAAACCGGCCGATGGAGGTGGCCAGGCGGTCCTCGGCCAGTGTGTAGAGGATCCGGTTGCCGTCCCGGCGCTCGGTGACCAGTCCGGCTCCTTTGAGTACGCCGAGATGGCGTGAGATGGACGGCGCGCTGATCGCGAACCGGCTCGCGATCTCACCCGCCGCGAGCTCGCCGCCTCTGAGGTCTTCGAGGATCTGGCGTCTCGTGGGATCGGCGAGGGCGCGGAAGGCCCCCGCTTCCTCCTGAGCATCTGTCATGTGAGGTATTTAGCACATGAGCTAAATACCTAACAAGGGGTTCGACGGGCCGCGCCGGCATCCCGCGGCCGGCGTCAGTACCCGAGGTCCAGGTAGTCGATGTCCTTCAGCTCGACCTCCTGGAGGTCGCCCGCGCGGTGGCCGCCGTCCTGGAAGTAGACCTCCTTGAGGCCCTCGGCGACGATCCGGCGGAGGTGCTGGTCGGCGGCGCCCTGGTCACGGGCGTCGAAGAGGCGGCGGGCGTAGCTGGGGGGGAGGTGGACGGTGAGGCGGCGGAAGCGGGGTTCGTCGGTGGAGCCGGTGGCGGCGCGGTAGCCGAAGGAGGCGCGGGTTTCGACGGTGATGCCGCCGGTGCTGGCGGCCTGCCGTTGGCGGCGTTTGCGTACCTGGGGCTGCCAGCGGGCGCGGACGGCGCTCTCGATGCGTGCGGCGACGTCCTGAGGGGGGTTCTTCCGGGCGCCGCGGCGGTAGCGGTTGACGGAGTCGGCGGTGACGCCGAGTTCGGCCGCCACGGCCTTGGCGCTGCCGAGCCGGCGGAGCAGGAAGTTGATGCGGCCGCGGAGGGTCTTGGGGGGTTCGCGGGTGAACCCCTCCTGGTCGGCCCGCTCGATGGCGTTCTCGATCTCTCGCACGCTGGTCGGCTTTCTCCGGTGGTGGGCGGCGGACTATTCGCCGTCGTCGATGACGGCGTTGCCGCCCTTGATGAGGCTGGCCGGGTTGTGGCCCTGTTCCATCATGTCGACCGCCCACAGCATGGTGCGGACGCCCTCCAGTTTGGCCAGTCCCGGATTCGGGCCGAGGCGGAAGCCGCCCGGCTGCGGTTTGCCGGAGGCCGCGTACGGGAGGAAGTCCACGGGGCTCTCGCCCGGCGAGGGGTAGACGACGCAGTCGGACAGCACGGCGAGGGGGTAGAGGCCGGTCATGTCGGCCATCTTGTAGAGCTTGCGGTGCATGTTGATCCGGGCCTTGGAGATGACGGCGGCGCGGATGTCCGGGCGCCAGGTCGGGCGCTGCATGGCGGGCCAGGGCTCGCCGGGCCGGTAGTTCCTTCCCTGCGGGTTCTGGAACAGCTTGCCGATGCCGCCCTTGATCGTGCCCTTGATCGCGGCCAGTACGGCGGTGAGGACCGGGTCGATGTCCTTGTGCCGTTCCATCGCCGCGAGGAACCGGGCGTCGTCCAGGTCCTTGGTGACGCCGAGGTCGGCGAGCGTGTCGACGTACGCGTTCTTGAGGCGGTCGTGCCACGGGTCGAGGTAGGCGCCCGTCTCGCGGCGCAGATACCCCTCCAGCGGGGTGACGTTGTAGCCGAGCTCCTGCGCGTACGCCACGGTCTGCGTCTGGTACCAGGCCGGGCCGGTCGGGCGTTCGCCGGTGGGGGTGAACGGTGAGGGCAGGCGGGGGTCGATCTCCACGTGGGAGAGGTCGACCAGCCAGGAGCCGGGGATCTTCGGGGAGAACGCCGGTGCGTGGAAGTGGTCCGGGGCGGACAGGCCCACGGGGAGCCGTGCGGCGGCGGCGAGGAACGCGGTGTTCAGGTCGAGGCCGACGGCGAACGGCAGTTGGCACTCCTCGTCGCTGAGCAGTTCCACGGGCCGCACCCACTGGTACGCCTCCTCGCGGAGGAAGCCGCCCTGCCAGTTCGCATGGAAGACCGCCGGGTGTTCGGGCTGGCCCTCCGGCGGGGCCGGGTCCATCGGTTCGGTGCCCAGGGAGCCGGGGTTGTGGCCGGAGACCCAGTTGCCGCTCGTCTCGTCGCGCACGGCGCGCGTGGGCGGACGCAGCTCGGTCATCAGCTCAAGGCCCGAGACGGCGGTGGAGCCGCGCGGGGTGGTGACCCGCTGGGCGTACAGGCCGAGGACGCGGGCGATGTCGGCGGGGTCCATGGCGCTGACGCCGGGCCACGAGCGTTCGTCCAGCGCGTCCCAGGGCAGCACCGCGAGCTGCACGCACTGCCGCTGGGCGCCCTGGGCCGTGCGGTAGATCCGCGCCCAGGGGCCGAAGCCGCGCTGGGTGAGCTTCCACTTCGACTTGAGGATCTGCCTGACGACCGGATGGTCCTCCCCCAGCCGCAGGCCCCGCCGGTCCTCCAGTCGTTCGGGCAGTCCCAGACGGGCGGCGGCCGAGGCGGTGAGGACGATCAGCGGGTCGGCGTCCTTGCCGTGGCGGTGCAGTCTCGGCGCGCCGAGCCCCGCTTCGCGCAGCGTCCACTCCACCAGCTCCACCACGGACTCAGCCGGGCAGTCGAGCACGATGCCGTCCACCCCGTACGCCGCACCGTCCCCGTCCAGCACAGCCAGCGGCCCGTGCGGGAAGCGCGGATCCAGCGGCGGCCGGGTGGCCTTCCGTACGACCGGGCGGGGCGCCGGAGACGTACGGCCGGGCGCGGCGGCCACGGGCTCGGGGGCGGCGGCTCCGGAGGACGTGACCGGTGCGGGGGCCGTGGCGGCGGCGGCCGGCTGGGCCGTCGGCTCGGCGGTCGGCTCGGCCTGGGGCGGGGCGGGGGCCGGAAGCTGGGCTTGGGCCTCGGGCCGGGGCTGGGGTGCGGTGGTCTGCGAGGACGTGTGCGGCCTCGGGGCCGGCGGGGCGGCGGGCGTCCCGCCGTGCGCGGGGTACTTCGCCGCCCAGCCGTTCAGCAGCCGCTGATACGCCTCCAGGCGCGGGGACTTCGGCTCGGAGCGGCCGTTCTCGTAGTTCTTCACCGACTGCGTCGTCGTCTTCAACGCGGCCGCGAGCCGGGCCTGCGTGATCCCGGCGGCCTCGCGCAGGCGCGCACGTTCCGAGGGCGGCGGGAGCTGGGGTTCCTCCTGCAGCAGTGCGTCGATGTTCGCGAACAGTTCTTCCTCGGATGCCATGCGTCTGTACCTCCAGCGCGGAGATTAGCAGACGTTAACCTTGTTTTTAGCCCGTAAATTTAACCCTGTCGGGTGGATGGCATGCCCGCACTCCGTGATACCAGGTGTCAGTTGCGGCTGATCTTTACTTGGCGGACGAGCGCAGTACGTGGCCCCGTACGAGCCGCTGGATCACCGCCGAGAGGCTTCTGGTGGGCTGCCGGGCCAGCCATGATCAAGTTCCGGGGATTCGACGGTTGGGGTGTGACGTGAAGGACTGGCGGACCGATCCGACGTTCGAGATGTGTCGGAAAGTGACGGACGGGGCGGACTTGGCCTCGTTCTCGGGGGGTCCGTTCGACGTGCGGGCGGCCGTGGCCAGCATCCTGCCCGAGCCCCGACAGGGCTTGGACCTTGATGCCGTCCCGTGGGGCAACTTCCCCCATGGGCACGACGTCCGAAAGGCGGTTTCCCTCCTGCGTGCCGGCGGCGAACCGGTCGTGGACGCGACGGGTGTGCTGTGGAGCCTGTGCGCCGACGACAGCCGGGCTGCCGTTGCCCTCGCCGTGCCGTTCCTCATTCCCCTCGCCATCAACGCCCACCACCCACACCGCGCCGCCGCCCTCGCTGTCCTCTCCGGCCCCGCCCGTGCCAGGCACCACGGCGTCGCCTCTCGCGAGGAATTCCTCCTCCACCGCAACGATCCCCGGCGCCATGCCCCCGATACCCACGACGATTACGGCTACGAGGTGACCGGCTACCCGGCCGGCTGGTCGGTGGCCGCCGCCCGAGCCGCGATCACCACCGCCACCACCGTGCTCCTGCCCCTCCTTGGAGACTCCGACCCCACCGTCCGCGTCGACGCCGCCTACGTCCTGGCGACCGCCGCCGACCCTGCCCACACCATCCGGACTGTCTTGGCCAGCGGATTCGCCACCGAAGGCGACGCCATGGTCCGCGCCGCACTGCTCCTGGCCGCCGCCGAGATCACCCGGGCCCACCCGCACCCGCCGACTGTCACCTGGCTGCGCGAACGGTGGCTCGACCGGGCGGAGGCCCCCGAAGTCCGTCTGTCGGCGGCGGTCGGCTGGCTCTGCCTCACCGACCAATCCGCACCGGAGGAGCTCCGCCGGGCCGTCGACACCCTCGCCGACAACGAGCGGGCACACGCCATGGAGGCCCTGCCGTGGATGAGGGCCGCCTCGGGCACCGGCGAACCAGGACTCCTGCGCTGCAGACGTTGCATGCTCCACCCGGAAGAACCTGACCCGGAAGAGGTTTTCTGGGATTCCTTGTTCTGAGCAACTGGTCTGTGGTTGGGCATCGGAGTTGTCCAGTGGGGCCAACTGCCGTGCTCGGCCCGACTACCCGACTCGGGCGCCCACCGCCCCGGCTCTTGAGGTTCCTGAGCTGGGCGTTAGCCTCAGCGGATGATTCCTGAGCCGCCGCCGAAGGTCATCACGCGTGTTCGTGACGGGCGGATCCACGCCTACGTCGTGCGCGCCGGCGTCTACGGGACGCTGGAGCCCGCAGCGATTTTTCAGCCGCGGGACGACGAGGAGGCCGTAGCGTCGGTGGTCCGGCCGGATTTGGAGCGGGTCGTCTACACGACGCTGAACGAAGTCGTCTGCCTTACTCGCGCCGGTGACCTCATGTGGGCCTCGGACTTCGAACCGCGTTCTGACGTACGCCGTGGCCACCGGCCTGGCTGTGCGCTGTCTCTGGACGGCCGGACGGTGTGGGTCTACCGGCCGGACGCAATGGCGGGACGCGGAAGGGGGGACCAGTGGGTCGTGCACGATGCCGACAGCGGTGCGGTTGTCGCCCGCCGGGAGCTGGAGACAGTCGGGCACGGCGCCGTCCACCATGTGCATCCCGTGGACGGCGGCGTCTACCTCGACATCGGTGAGGGCCAGGACGGGTCCGTCATACTCCGGAGCACGGGTGGGGCGGACAGCGAGCCGGAATTCGACACGTATCCGTGGTCGGACCGCTGCCTGATCGACCTGGCTCCGTCCGGGCACCAGTTCATGACCGTGGACCATGGGCAGGCGGACGTCGCCTTCCACGACCACCCCAACGGGGACGTGCTCTTCACCCTCGCCGTCGAAGCCTTCGGTTACGACCCGGAGGAGTCCTTCGTGGAATGGAGTGGCGGCTACCTGACCGAGGACACCGCCATCGTGACCCTGGGCGGTGAGAGTCAGGACGACGAAGAGTGGTTCCGGCACCACCTAGTCGACGTACGCACGGGCACCCTCAGCGGCGAGTTCACCGCTGAGGCGAGCAACCCGTACGAGCTGGTGCCTCTAGGCGACGGTTCCTGGCTCACCGACGGCCCCGGCGGCGACCCCGTCCGTTGGTCCAGCGCTCCGCAGCCGTCGGCACCGCTGCATCCGGCCGCGCCAACCTCTCCGTACGAGAGGCGTCAACCGTGACGGCAGACCGCCCCGAGTGCCTCGGATTCCTCAGGCGAGCGCTAAGCCGGAGTCGTGGTCAGCTCCGAGGATCGGGCTGTTGTCGCCACACGGGTGGTGACAGCGGTGGGTGGCGGCCTCAGGCATGCAGGGTGGGCCGGTAGATCAGCTCTTGGATGTGGTCGTCGAGCGTCCGGCTCTCGATGAGCTCAAGATCGAAGTCGGCCGCGCCCTGGAAGACGGGGTTCACCCCGGTCCGGCCGTTGATCACGGGGAAGAGCGTCACCTGGACGCGGTCGACCATACCGGCGGCCAGCAGCGCCCGGTTCAGGGACAGGCTGCCGTGCGAGCGCAACGGCACCTCGGATTCCTCCTTGAGGCGGGCGACGATGTCGACGGGGTCGCCGCTCACGACGGTCGCGTCCGGCCAGTCGAGGGGTTCTTCCAGCGTGGTGGACACCACCGTTGCCGGCAGGTTTCTCATGCGGGTGACCCAGGAGTCACTCAGTTCGGACTCCTCGATGCCCAGGGCCAGCATCTGCGCGTGTGCGCGGTACGTGTGGGCCCCGAAGACCATCCGCTGCTCCTGGTCGTACAGGGCGAGGCGTCGGTCGAGGAGCTCGGGACCCTGCTTGCCCCAGTAGCCGCCCCAGTTCCCGGCGTGGGCGCCGTAGCCGTCGAGGGTGGAAAAGACATCGAACGTGTAGGTAGCGCTCACCGTGCTCTCCTCCAGAAGCCGCCGTTGCCAGACGTCTATCACTGTCCCGGTGTTGACGCCGGTCATCACGCCGCAGGGCACCGACACCGGGTGTCAGTCGCCCCGCGTACGGTCTGCGCATGGCGATGCAGAGTCCCCCTGGGCAATCGATACGTGACTTCTCGACCTGGCAGCCCGTACTACGGCTCTTGCGGGCCGCCAAGGCGGGCAAGGCGGGTGTCGGGCCTGTGCGCGTGGCGGGTCGAATCGGGCGGGGCAGTTGGAGTCTGGCCCTTCCGCACCGCATGCCACCGCCCGGTCGGGCCTCCCAGATCGAGGACATGCAGGAGGAGATGGACGCGGTGCGGCGGGTGCAGACCGCGATGGCGGCGGCGGGCGTCGACGACGTCTCGTTCTCGGCGACGATCGAACCGGACGGGGCGGCCGTGCTCCGTCTGCTCGGCCCCAGCCCGGCGGTGGAACCCGGGATCGGGACCCCTCATCCCGGTGCGCTCGTCCTGGTCGAGGGCTCTCTTCCCGAGCCCTGGCGCCGCCTCCCCGATCCGACGCCCGGAGCGAAGCCGGCCCCCACGGCGGATCCGGAGCTGCTGGAACGGACGCTGCGGGAACGGATCCCCGACGCCGTCGGCGCCACGGAGGAGGAGATCGCCGCCGCCGAAGCGCGCCTGGGCGTCCGCCTGCCCGAAGAACTCAAGGTGCTCTACCGGGTGACCCGGGGGCGCTGGGAGGACTGGGGCGACGACTACGACACGGCGGTCGGTGTCTTCGACGCGGTGCGCTGCGAACTCTCCTCCGTGGACGACCTGTACGCGGCCGAGGCCTCGACCCGTCACTGGTCCTGGCAGTTCGCGGCCAAGGAGGCGGTCGACACCCGGCCCGACGACTCCGTACAGGGCGTCGTCGGCTCACCGGGATGGATCGTGTTCGGCGAGAACGGCGGAGGGGACCGGCTCGCGGTCGACCTGACGCCCGGCCCGTGCGGGCACACCGGGCAGATCGTCCTGATCGGTCACGAGGAGAGCGTGGGCGCCGAGTTGCTGGCCGACTCGCTCACCGACTGGGTGCTGGACCGGGAGGCGCACCCGCGCCGGGACCGCGGCGAGGAGCCGCCGCTCGTGGCCCACGTCAATCACGTGAGCATCAGGAGCGTCCGGGAAGCCGCTCATCCCGGCCTGGAAGTCCTCTCGGTCGGGGTGTGGGACGGCGCACCGTTCAGTCTCGCCCCGGTCATCGGGCTTCCGCGTCTGCGCACCCTTGCCGCGTACGCCGGAACGCTCGCCGACCCGCGGGAGATCGGCGGGCTCACCGGCCTGGAGTTCCTGGAACTCGGCCCGGAGGACTGGCGCGTCCTGCTGGATGCCGGTGCCGTCCCCCGGAGTCTGTCGGCCGCGGCCATCACGGCGTACGGGGACCACGACCCCCTGCCCGTCGTGGCCGTCGCCAACGAGATCCTGGCTCTCTGGGACCGGCCCCAGATCATCCAGACCGTCCTGGGAGGCGACCTCGGGCCCCTGGTGTAAGCGCGCGAGGCCTTCACCAGGGGCCCGTGACGGCGGGACCGCGTACCACGGCGGGCCCGCCGTCACTCCCGGACGGGAAAGGAAAGGACGGGACAGGACAGGACAGGACAGGACAGGACGGGCGGTCAGTTCGGGAAGACCGCTGCCAGCCAGTCCTCGGCCGTCTCCGCGCGCAGCAGGGCGCGGCGCTTCTCGGACGGGGCGGTGCCCTCGGCGTCCGGGCGGAGGGCGGCCTCGATGGCGCGGGCGGTCTGGTCGAGGTCGAAGGGGTCCAGGGTGCGGGCGAACGGGGCCAGCTGGTCGTGGACGCCGGCATTGGCGGACAGGAGCAGGGAGGCCGAGTCGTCGAGGAGCCAGGCGGCCTCCTTGGCGAAGAGGTTGAGGCCGTCGTAGGTCGAGTTGACCATCGCGGCCCGGCTCATGAGGAGTGCGGCGATGACGCAGTTGCGCGAGTCGCGGCCCTTGCCGGGCTTGAGGAGGGTGGCGACGGGGCGGTCGGGGGTGCCGAAGCGGTCGTTGACGCGGCGGATCGCCTCCTCGGTCGCCCGCTGATAGGCGAGGTGGCGGGCGGAGGCGCGGCTGGGGGTGGTGCCCACGGCGAGGAACCAGGTGGTGTCGGCGAGTTCCGGGGAGCGTTCCAGGGCGGCCTCGAAGGCGGCGAACCCGCGCGGCATGTTCTTCCACAGGTCGATCCGGTCGGCCCGCACCATGACGCGCCGCCCGTCCGCCATCGCGGCCAGCCGCTCCGTCCACGCGGCCGTGGCGGGTTCGTCGACCATGGTGTCCAGGACGTGGTGGTCGAGCGGGAACGGTGAGGACACCAGCCGGGTGCGGTGGCCGCGGTGGACGACGGTGTCGCCCTCGACGACGGCACCGGGCAGGAACCGGGCGCAGCAGGCGGCGAACGCGTCCGTCCAGCGCCGGGCGTGGAAGCCGACGGTGTCGCAGGCGAGCAGCGACTCCAGGATCCGGGTGCGGACAGGCTGGGGCAGGACGGTGAAGTAGTCGGGTTCGCACCACGGGGTGCCGAGGAAGTAGGCGAGCCGGCTGCGCCGGTCCGTCCGGGCCGCGGTGAAGAACTCCGGGACGAGCATGAGGTGCGGGTCGTTGATGAGGATCATCTCGTCCGCGGTGTCGTCGGACAGGGCGGTGAGCCGTTCCGCGTACATCCGGTTGACCGTCGCATAGCCCGACCACGCCTCGTCGAGGGCGCTGTCGAAGACGGGCTCGACCGAGGTGTCGTGCATGTAGTGGAGGAGCCCCAGCAGCAGCTGGATGGAGATGGTGTCGTAGTGGTGGCGGCGCAGGTCCTCGTCCAGGGCCATGGGGTGCAGGGTGACGCCGCCGTCGAGGACCACCGACACGGGCAGATCGCCGCCCGGGGGCGCGGTGAAGATCCAGTCGCCGCCGTGGGCGTCGAGCAGGGCGTTCAGCATGGGGACGAGGCCTCCGGCCGAACGCGGGTTGAGCCGCCCGTCCGTCCACTGGGGACAGCTGTTGCTGCAGGTCAGAAGCTTCATGTCGGCATCCTTGGGGTGGTGGGGAGCGAGCCGGTGGCGGGGCGTCGGAGCCGGGCGAGGGCGAGTGCCGTCAGGGCCACGGCGCAGAGTCCCAGGAGCTGGTATCCCCAGAATCCGGGGAGGGCGGCCACGAGTGGGGCGACGACCACGGCCGCGGTGCCCATCGTGGCCTCGCCGATTCCCTCGACGTGGGGGCGGAGCCGGCCGGGGACGGCCTGGGTCAGCAGGGTGCTGGCGCCGACCACGCCGAAGTTCCAGCCGAGGCCCGCCAGGACGAGGTGGGTGGTCGTCATCGCGGTGGGGCCGGTGCTGAAGCCGCCCAGGACACAGGCGACCAGGGAGATCACGGCGCCGGTGAGGACGACCGGCACCGCGCCGTGCCGGTCGGCCAGCCGGCCGACGAGGGGGGCCGGGGCGAACATCCCGATGACGTGGAGCGCCACGAGGGAGCCGACGGTGCCGGTGCCCGCGCCGTGCCCGCTGAGGTGCACCGGGGTGATCGTCATGATGCCGACCATGATGAAGTTGGCCCCGGCCAGGGCGCTCAGGGCCACGACCGCCGCCGGTTCGCGCAGGGCGGTGCCGAGCCGGATGCCGCCGCGCGCGGGGCGCACGTGGGAGACGAGCACTCCGGCGGCCCGTCCCAGCACCGGCGTACGCGGTGAGCAGGCCGCTGCCAGCAGGAGCGCGGAGCCGCCGAACGCGGCGAAGGCGACCAGGTACAGGCCGCACAGCGTCGGCAGTCCCAGGCCCCGGGCGACGGTGCCGCTGGGGCCGAGGAGCAGGGGGCTGATCACCGCTCCGAGCGCGGTGGCGAGGAACACCATGCCCAGGGCCCGGCCCCGGCTTCCTTCGGGGACGGCCTGGGCGGCGGTGTAACGGAGGAGGAAGAGCGAGGAGTTGGCGGTGCCCAGCAGGACGCTGCCGGCCAGCATCCAGGTGAGGCTGCCCTCGCGGGCGGCGAGGACGACCACCAGGGCGCCGAGGGCTCCCAGGACCATGCCGAGGGCCAGACCGCGGCCGCGGTGGCCGCGGGCGGCCTGGTGCGAGACCAGGAGTGCGCCGGCCGCGGAGCCGGTCAGGTGCAGGGCGACGGGCAGTCCGGCGACCGAGGCCGTGCCCGCCAGTTCCGTGGCGAGCAGGACGCCGGCCGTTCCGCCGGCGGCGAGGCCGAGGCCGGCCAGGGCGGTGGTGCCGGCGACGAACGCCGGCACCCCCCGCCACGGGCCGTCCGGTCCGGCCGTGTGCGGCGGCCGGTCCGGGGCGGCGTCACCGCCCACCGGTGATACGCGGGTGGGGCTGAAACCCTCGTGGCGGTTCAGGGGTACGACATCCTCTCCTGCGGGGTGTGCTCCGGGCCGGTGCCGCCGGGCCGGTCTCAGGCCGCGAGGGTCTCGGGCATCGGCCCCGACTCGTAGGAGCAGCGGCCGGCCATGGTGGCGTGCCGCATGGCCAGGGCCATCTTCATGGGGTCCTTGGCCTGGACGAGCGCGGTGTTGACGAGGGTGGCCGCGGCGCCCATGCCCATGGCCTGGGCGACGTGGTGGGCGGTGCCGAGCCCGCCCTCGACGATCACGGGGATGCTGAGGGCGTCGATGATCTCCTGGATCGGCTGCGGGTCGACGATGCCGCGCCCGGAGGCGACCGGCGCCGCCATGACCCGCAGCGCCGAACAGCCCGCGTCCTGGAGGGCCATGGCGGTGTCGAGGTCGGGGAGGATGAACGGCAGCAGCGCCCAGTCCTTCTCGCGGAGTTCGTGGGCCGCCTCGATGGTCTGGCGGTTGTCCGGCATGTTGTCCTCGCCGCGCACGTCCAGCTTCAGGATGTCGATGCCCCAGGAGTCGCGCAGCACGTCGGCGGTGCGCAGGGCGCCTTCCTTGGAGCGGGCGAACGAGGTGGTGCCGATCCAGGTGAAGCGGTCGAGGTCCAGGACCGCGTCGAGGTCGGACAGCAGGAGGCTGCTGCGGCGGTTGTCCGGGTCCACGGTGGTGATGAAGATGTCCGCGTCGGTGACGGTGAGGACGTCCCGCACCACGGATACGGAGTCGTACTGCTCGATTCCTACGATGAGCCGGGAGCGGAACTCGCGGGTTCCGATCCGCAGCCAGGGTTCCCCGCGGTGGTCGATGGAGGCCGGGCGCTGAATGGTCATGAAGGATTCCCATCAGAGTGGATGGCGGAATGCCGCGAGCAGCAGTTCTTCATGGTGCCGCAACATTTGACATCGGACTCCGAGGGAGTGTCAGCCTTTCCTGTCCGCACTCTTTCGATCCCGGTGGAGCGGCGTCGCGTCCGGCGGAACGGCCGGCCGCTCCCCGGATTCAGGCGGCCGGCGCGAGGATGTAGCCGCGGCCCCAGGCGGTCTGCAGGACCAGGCCCAGCGGTTCGATGCGCCGGCGGATGCGCATGATGTGCAGGTCCAGGGCGTTGCGGCTGATGCAAGCCTGGCGTTCGCCGAGCCTGTCCAGCAGCTCCTCCCGGCACACGAGCGCCTGGAAGGAGCCGGTCAGGCTGTCCAGGAGCGCCGTTTCCACTGGTGAGACGGGTACCACGCGGTCGCGGTACTTGAGCGCGCCGCTCGGGTCCACGGTCGGCACGGTGTACGGGTACGACTTGGCGCGCAGCGCGGTGACGCGGGCCCGCAGATCGGCGTTGCTGATGGGCGCCCGTGCCCAGTCCTCACGGGCGTCGGAGCAGATCGGCGCGGGTCCGCCGCCCTCCACGATGAGGAGGCGCAGGATGCCTTCCTCCATGCATTGGCGCCTTTTGGCCGATTCCGCCGGCCAGCGCAGCAGTTTGACGTCGGCTTGATCCTGTCGCACGAGGAATCGCACCCCCGGTCTCGTATTCCGTCATGTGGGACTCATGGGAGGACTTCGTTCGCGGCCGTCTCCAGAAGTACTCCGGAGCGGCGCGAGCGTATCGTGCGCATGAATGACATGGCTGATTCGAAAGCGCGGGACGAGTGCGGTTCCGCCGAATGCGGGGTCTTTCTCAAGGCGCTGTGGAGCGGTTTTCCAGTGGATCTCGGAACAGGGAATTCCGGTACGTCGACGGCGTGTCGGTCCCGCCCGGTCAGGGGCGTGCGGGACGCCCCGCGGCGGCCTGCCTGAGCGTCAGGCACTCCTCCAGGAAGGCGAGGACGCGCACATGGTAGTCGCGGGCCGTGCGGCCGAGGCTGATGTTGTGGCCCGCGTCCGGAAGTCGTTCACTGCGGGCGGGCGCGGATTCCAGCCGGTCCAGCAGGGCGCGTACGGCGGCCGTGTCGCAGCGCCACCACCGTTCGTGCTCGGCGAAGGTGAAGCGCACCGGGACGCGGACCCGGGGTGCCAGCTGCTCGTATGCCCGGGGCCAGTCCGGTATCGCGCGGGCCTCGTCGGCGGGGACGGGGGTGATGAGGGGGTCGGCGGCGCGGAAGGTGCCCGGCGGGTAGAGGGCCAGGGGTCCCCAGTGCATATGGTGGGAGAGCCGGGCGCCGGAGCCGGCCAGTTGCCGGGCGCCCGGGGCCCATTGGCCGCCGATGCCGGAGACGTCCACGCCGAGCAGGTTCCCGTCCGTCCATCGCGCGGCGGTGAGCAGGGCGATGCCGCCGCCCAGGGAGTGCCCGACGAGGAGGACGCCCGCGCCGCAGGGCCGGTCCGGCAGATGGGCGTCGAGGGCCGTGTGCAGCAGGTCCGCCTGGGCGGACAGGTCCGTGCCGGACGGCAGCCGGGCGGCGGAGGCGCCGTAGCCGGGACGGTCCAGGGCGAGCGCCGCGTATCCGCGGGAGGCGGCGAGGGCGAGCAGCGAGGTGTCCGGGTCGGCGCGGCCGTCGAAGTAGCCGGCCCGCATGCCGCCGCCGTGCAGGGCCACCAGCAGGGCGCGTGGTGCGCCCGCGGGTTCGGCGAGCAGGCCGGACAGGGTGATGTCTCCGGCGTCCAGGGTGACCGCGCGCACCGGGGCGGGGGCGGTGGTCGCGGCCGCCGAGGAACGGGCCGCCTCTCGGTCGTGGTCCACGGGGTCTCCTGTGCTGCGTCGGGCCGGAAACGACGGTGACCCCCGGCGCCGTCGGGGCGCCGGGGGTCACCGGTCCGCGGCCGGGGGACCGCGGGAGGGAGAGGGTCTGGGAGCGGGGCGGGGCCGGTACGGCCTACACGGGGACGGCGGTGAGGTCCTGGTCCTTGGCGGGCTGCTCGTCCTGGTTCGGCCGGGGCAGGTTGTTGGTGAGCATGATCAGCACCCCGGCCAGCAGCAGGATGCCGACGGTCCACCACACGGCGGTGGCGTAGCCGTGCACCGCGGCCCGGTTCACGGCGTCGGCGCCGCCGCTGTGCGAGACCAGCCAGGCGGCCGTGGTGGAGGCCGCGATGGTGTTCAGCAGGGCCGTGCCGATGGAGCCGCCCAGCTGCTGCGAGGCGTTGATCATCGCGGAGGCGACGCCCGTCTCGTGCTCGGCGACCCCGTGGGTGGCCAGGCTCATCGCCGGGGTGAAGGCGAGTCCGAGACCGATGCCGAACAGCAGCTGGCCGGGCAGGACGAGCAGGAGGTACGAGGAGTTCACGTCCAGCTGGGTCAGCAGGAGCATGCCGAGCGCGGCGACGAGGAAGCCGGGGCCCATGATCCAGCGCGGCGCGGTCCTCGGCATCAGCCGGCTGGCGATCTGGCCCGCGCCGATCAGCATGCCCGCCACCATCGGCAGGAACGCGACCCCGGAGACGAGGGGGCTGTAGCCGCGGATCTCCTGGAAGTAGTACGTCAGGAAGAGCAGCAGGCCGAACATGGTGATGACGGCGAGCGCCTGGGAGGCGAAGACCCCGGCCCGGTTGCGTTCGGTCACGATCCGCAGGGGCAGCAGCGGTGCGCTGCTCCGCTTCTCGACCAGGACGAACAGGGTCAGCAGGACGACGCACGCCGCGAACAGGGAGAGGGTGGGGGTGGCGGTCCAGCCCTCGCTGTCGGCGAGCGTGAAGCCGTAGACCAGGGCCACGATTCCGGCGACGGACAGCAGGGTTCCGGCGATGTCGAGCTTCTCGCGGGCGGGGCGGGTGCCCTCGTCGCGGACGACGGCGACGGCTCCGGCCACCACGACGGCGGCGAAGGCGATGTTGACGAAGAGGGACCAGCGCCAGTTGAGGTACTCGGTCAGGACGCCGCCGAGGATCAGGCCCACGGCGGAGCCGCTGCCGGCGATCGCGCTGAACACCCCGAAGGCCTTGGCCCGTTCCTTGGGTTCGGCGAAGGTGACCGCGAGCAGGGACAGGCCCGCCGGTGCCAGCAGGGCGCCGAACGCGCCCTGGAGGGCCCGCGCGGTCAGCAGCATGCCGGCGTCGGCCGCCAGGCCGCCGAGGGCGGAGGCCGCTCCGAAGCCGATGACCCCGATGAGGAAGGCGCGCTTGCGGCCGATGGTGTCGCTGATCCGGCCGCCCAGCAGCAGCAGTCCGCCGAAGGCGAGCATGTAGGCGGTGACGACCCACTGCCGGTTGCTGTCGGAGATGCCGAGCGCGTGCTGCGCGGAGGGTAAGGCGATGTTCACGATGGTGCTGTCCACGGAGACCATCAGCTGGGCGAGGGCGATGTAGACCAGGGCCTGCCAGCGCCGGGGGTCCGGGGAGGCGGCGTCCGGCGTACCGGACGCGGTGAGGTGCTCTTGAGCCATGACGGGTTCCCACTTCTGTGACGGCAGGACGCCGGGTCTCGGGCAGGTCCGACGTGCGGGGGCGGGCCGGTCACATATGTTGTGCCGACCAATGTTGTTCGACATAACAATAAGCATGAACCGTTGGTCGGCACAACACTGTCGCGTAGACTTCCGGGCATGACCCTGTACGGACGCCTTGCCGAACTGGATGTCTGGCTGCTCTCGGGGGCCGCGCTGCGCGCCCAGCGGCTCCTCTGCGACCACCTCGACACCACCGGGCTGCGGATGCAGCACTACCGCGTGATGGCGGGCCTGGCCGAACTGGGCGAGTGCACCCAGGCCGATCTGGGGCGCGCGCTGGGCCTGGACGCGGGGAACCTGGTCGCGATACTGGGCGATCTGGAGGGCCGGGGAGCCGTCACCCGGCGGACGGACCCCGCCAACCGCCGCCGCAACCTGGTCAGCAGCACCGAGGACGGCCGCACGCTGTTCGAGGAGATGGACCGGGCCGTCGAGAAGGCCAACGAGACCATGTTCGCGGCCTTCTCCCCCGCCGAGCGCGAGCACTTCCACAAGGTGCTCACGCGTCTCGCGCAGGGCGAGGAGTAGGGCCGGAGCGGGTTTCCGTCCGCGGGCCGCCGGTCCGGCCGGCGACCCGCGGACGAGGGACGCGTTACGCGCCGTACGGGCGCTGCGCGCGGGCCTCGCGCAGCGAGACGCCCCACCACACCAGCTGGTCCAGCAGGGCCTTGGCGGCGGTGGCCGCGGCGGTCGGGTCGGTGAGCGCCCCCGACTCGTCGAACTGCCCCCACACGTTGTGGAAGCTGACGCAGTCGCGCACGGTCACCGCGTGCAGCTCGGCGAAGACCGGGCGCAGGTGCTCCACCGACCGCAGACCGCCGGCCAGACCGCCGTAGGAGACGAAGCCGACCGGCTTGGCCTGCCACTGGGTGGAGTGCCAGTCGATGAGGTTCTTGAGCGAGGCCGGGTAGCTGTGGTTGTACTCCGGCGTCACCACGACGAAGGCCTCGGCGGACGCCAGGCGCGGCGACACCCGGGCCAGCTCCTCGGCCACCGCGTCACTCGGGGCGTGCGACATCGCGTGCGGCAGCGCGTGCTCGGTGAGGTCGATCAGGTCGACCTCCACGTCCGCGCGCTGACCGGTCTGCGAGACGAACCAGTTGGCGACGGTCGGGCCGAACCGGCCTTCCCGCACACTGCTGTTGATCACGGCGAGGCGCAGGGGTGTGGCGGACATACATCTCCTCTAGTACCTGTCCGGGCGGAGCCGGCCGGGGCCTCTCCGTCCGGGTCCGAAGGTCGGACCGCGGCTGACGTCAGGACCGGCCCGGTGATCCCATCCGGCCCGGGGAGCTCGCCGCGGGGGTGCGTCCCGTGCCGTGCTCACGGCCCCAGCCGCGGGCGCCGCTGTGGCGAAGCGCGCGTTCCAGACGGTGCCAGTTGGGTGAGCGGCGGCGGGACGGGCGAAGGGGCTGGGACGCGGCGGACCGAGCCATCAACACCACGACAAGAGCAGCGAGTTCCTCGGAAGTAGCGTAACCGCGGATGACCCGGATGTCCGACATGATTCTCCGTCACAGAGGGGGGTTGCCGTGTTTGCGGGAGGGAAGTTCGGCGTGCTTCTCGCGCAGCATCGCCAGGGATCCGATGAGGATGGAGCGGGTGTCGCGGGGGTCGATGACATCGTCGACGAGACCGCGCTCGGCGGCGTAATAAGGGTGCATGAGCTGGGTGCGGTACTCCTGGATCTTCTGCTGCCGCACCGCTTCGGGGTCGTCGGCGGCGGCGATCTCGCGGCGGAAGATGACATTGGCCGCACCCTCCGCACCCATCACCGCGATCTCGTTGCCCGGCCAGGCGAGGGCCAGGTCGGCTCCGATGGATCTTGAGTCCATCACGATGTAGGCCCCACCGTATGCCTTGCGGATCACGACCGAAACGCGAGGAACGGTGGCGTTGCAGTACGCGTAGAGCAGCTTCGCGCCGTGCCGGATGATTCCGTTGTGCTCCTGGTCGATGCCCGGGAGGAAGCCGGGTACGTCGATCAGCGTGACGATCGGGATGTTGAAGGCGTCGCAGAACTGCACGAAGCGGGCGGCCTTCTCGGAGGCCTCGATGTCCAGCACCCCGGCCAGGGACTGCGGCTGGTTGGCCACGATGCCGACGACCTCACCGCCCAGCCGGGCCAGGACACAGAGGCTGTTGCCCGCCCAGCCGGCGTGGACCTCGAAGAACTCCCCGTTGTCGACGATCTCCTCGATGACCGCACGCATGTCGTAGACCCGGCCGGGATCGTCCGGGACGAGGTCGAGCAGGGCCTCGCTCCGACGGTCGTGCGGATCGTCGGCCGGGACGGCCGGGGGCAGCTCCCGGTTGTTCTGGGGGAGGAGGGAGAGGAGGTAGCGGACTTCGGCGATGCAGGTCTCCTCGTCGTCGTACGCGAAGTGCGCGACGCCGGAGGTCTCGGCGTGGACGTCGGCGCCGCCGAGCCCGTTCTGCGTGATCTCCTCACCGGTGACGGCCTTGACGACGTCGGGGCCGGTAATAAACATCTGCGAGGTCTCACGGACCATGAACACGAAGTCGGTCAGGGCGGGGCTGTAGGCGGCGCCGCCGGCGCAGGGGCCGAGCATCACACTGATCTGCGGGATGACGCCCGAGGCCTTGGTGTTGCGCTGGAAGATCCCGCCGTACCCGGCGAGGGCGGAGACGCCCTCCTGGATACGGGCCCCGGCACCGTCGTTGAGCGACACCAGCGGTGCACCGGCGGAGATGGCCATGTCCATGATCTTGTGGATCTTCGTCGCATGGGCCTCACCGAGCGCCCCGCCGAAGATCCGGAAGTCGTGCGCGTAGACGAACACCGTCCGCCCGTCGACCGTGCCCCAGCCGGTGACCACACCGTCCGTGTACGGCTTCTTCGCCTCCAGGCCGAAACCCGTCGCCCGGTGGCGCCGCAGCTGCTCGACCTCGTGGAACGAACCCTCGTCCAGCAGCAGCGCGATCCGCTCGTACGCCGTCAGCTTGCCCTTCGCGTGCTGGCGTTCGGTGGCGGCGGGGTCCGGGCCGTGCCGGGCCTCGTTCCTGATCAGGCGGAGTTCCTCCAGGCGCTCGTAGAGCGTCCAGTCGGAACGCCGGGCCGGAGTCGTATCGATAACGGACATCAAAGCCTCACTCTTCTGTGGATGGTGTGGCGCCCCGGGCCGGACCGGTCCGCAGACCGCCGAGCCCGGCCGCCAGCCCGGCCACGGCCACGGCGGTGACGAGCAGGAACGCCGGCCGGTCGTCGGTACGGCCGACGGCCAGGGCCGCCACCAGCGCCGGTACGACGGCGGCGGCGAGCTGGACGGCGCTCTGGTAGAGGCCGACGGCGGCGGGCCGGTCGACGGCGGCCAGCCGGGACGTCGCCTGGGTGTTCAGCGCGGCGAAGGACAGGACGAAGCCCGCACCCACCAGCAGCAGCGTCGGCAGGACGTCCGTGACGTAGCGCTCCGGGGTCGGATGCCGCAGGCACAGCGCCGCGCCCAGGACCGGGCCCAGCGCCCCCAGGGCGATCAGCCGGGCCGTGCCGTACCGGGCGATCAGCCGCCGGGAGAGCAGCGCCGTGACGGCCAGCGGCACACTGGCGGGCAGGAGCGCCAGCGCGGTGCGCAGCGGGGACCAGCCCAGACCGGTCTGGAGGCGTACGGTCAGGATCAGCAGCAGCCCGAGGTTCACCCCGTTCAGCGCGGCGGCCCCGGCCATCGAGCGGACCAGGGTGCGGTTGCGCAGCAGCCGGCCCCGGATCAGCGGCCGTGCTCCGGTGCGTTCGACGACGGCCAGCACGGTGCCCAGCGCCGCGGCGAGCAGCAGCGGCCCCGCGGTCCGCGCGTCGGACCAGCCGTGGTCGGGGACCGAGACGATCCCCAGCACCAGGCAGAGCAGGGCACTTGTCAGGGCGAGCGCCCCGGCCGTGTCGAAGCGGCGTGGTTCGCCCGGGGGCGGGGCGGCGGGGGCCGGGCCGCGCGGGATCAGCCGTACCGCGCAGACGAACAGCACCAGGACCACCGGCGCGGGGAAGGCGACGGTCCACCGCCAGCTCACCTCCGTCAGCAGCCCCGACACCAGCAGGCCCGCGGCGAAGCCGGACCCGCCGAACAGGGCGTAGACCGACACCGCGCGCTCGCGGCTGCGCCCCGCCGGGAACTCCGAGGCGATGATGGCCAGTCCGGTCGGCGCGGTCAGCGCGGCGAAGAAGCCCTTCAGCACGCGGGCGGCCACCAGCACGGCCGGTTCGTCCGTCACCCCGCCCGCCAGCGAGGCCGCGGCGAAGCCGAGCAGCGCCCCCAGGTAGACCCGCCGCCGGCCGAGCAGTTCCACCAGGCGCCCGCCGAAGAGGGTGAGCCCGCCGAAGCCGACGGCGAAGCCGGTGATCAGCCACTGCGCCCCGGTCAGCGAGAGCCCGAGCGCCTGTCCCGCCACCGGCACGGCCACGACCATGGCCGACACCTCAAGGGCGTCGATCAGCATGTTCCCGGCCAGGACGAACAGCAGCCCCCACAGGCGCGGGCTCCACCGCCCGGCGCCGGCCGGAGGGGCGGCGGAACCGAGGGATTCCTGAGGTGGTGCCACGGGTTTCATCGCGCTCCTTCACTCCGTCCTGTCCCTGCCGTCCGCTGCCGGCCGCCGTCGGGTCGCACAACCCGTCGGGGTCCGGTCCCGGTGCCGTTCAGCCGAGGAGCGTGCCTCCGGTGGCGTCGAGGAACGCCCCGGTGATCCAGCGGGCGTCCTCGCTCGCCAGGAACGCCACCACGTCGGCGACGTCCCGGGGTTCGCCCACCCGTCCGAACGCCGAGAGCGCCGCCATCTGCTCGACGGCCTCCGGGATGCCGAACACGGGGTTGTCGTTGCGCGTGATGCCCGGCGCGACGCTGTTGATGGTGATGCCGCGCGGCGCGAGGTACTTCGCGAAGTGCAGGGCCAGTTGCTCGACGGCGCCCTTCGTCATCGCGTAGGCGATCTCCTCCGGATTGGCGAAGTGGGTCAGCCCGGAGGTGATGTTGACGACCCGGCCGCCGTCGGTCAGGTTCCCCAGCGCCCGCTGGATGAGGAAGAACGGCGCCTTGGCGTTGACGGCGAAGAGCCGGTCGAACTGCTCGGGCGTCGTGGCGTCGGCCGCGACACCACCGCCCATGATCCCGGCGTTGTTGACCAGGATGTCCAGATCGGTGGTGCCGGTGCGCTCCTTCAGGCCCTGTTCCAGGTCGAGGAAGAGCGCGTCGGCGTCGCCGGGGACGCCCAGTTCCGCCCGGACGGCGAAGGCCCGGCCGCCGTCCTTCTCGATCGAGGTGACCACGTCGTCGGCGGCCTCGCCGCCCCGGGAGCTGTGCACGGCGACCAGGGCGCCTTCCCTGGCCAGCCGCAGGGCGATGGCCCGCCCGATGCCCCGGCTGGAACCGGTCACCAGCGCCGTCTTGCCCGTGAACCTGCTCATACCTGCGTCTCTTTCCTGTGAAGGGGTCGGTGAGGGTGCGCCGGCGGCCGGGGCCGGGGATTCCGTACGCGCCGGGGTGCGGGCCGGTGCGTCGGTGAGGGCGTACGGGCCGTCCGGCGCCTCCGGTTCGCCGAACCAGCGCCGCAGCGCCGTGCGCAGCCCGGCCCCGTCGTCCTGCCCCCCGCCCTCCGGGCCGGCCCAGACGACGTGGCCGTCCGGCCGGACCAGCACGGCGGCGCCCGGCTCCGGGACCGCCGTGCCCGCCCCGCCGCCGGGGACGAGGTCGACCCGGTCGCTCCACGGGGCCAGCGCGTGCCGCCAGGTCTCCGCCGGGCCGGGGGCGCCGGGATGCGGCAGCAGCAGGCCGCGGGAGCCGTGGCCGCGCTGTCCGTGGGCGAGCCGGTGGCCGAGCAGCGGGTGGTCACCCGGGCCGGTGTCGTAGCGGATGTCGAGGCCGCAGATCATCGCGGCCAGATGGGCGCGGACCGGTTCCTCGCGGACGAGTTCGGCCACGACGGCCCGGACGGGTTCCACCTCGGGGCCGCCCATGAGCAGCATCGCCTGGGCCCGGATGTTGCCCAGGGCCCGGGAGCCCACGGCGTGCCGTTCGGTGTGGTAGCTGTCGAGAAGGCCGTCGGGGGCCCGTCCGGCGACCTGGAGGGCGAGCTTCCAGCCGAGGTTGGCCGCGTCCTGGAGGCCCAGGTTGAGGGCCTGGCCGCCGATGGGCATCTGCTGGTGGGCGGCGTCGCCCGCGAACAGCACCCGCCCGTCCCGGTACTGGGCGACCTGCCGGGCGGCGTCCGCGAAGGTGTTCACCCAGAGCGGGCGGCCGTGCCCGATGTCCTCGCCGGTGAGCCGCTGCCACAGATCGCGGATCTCGGCGAAGACGGGCGCCCCGGTCCGCTCCCCGGCCGCGCTGCCGAACTCGTGCGCCATCACCCGGGTCACGCCCTGGGCGTTGCGGGCCGCGACGGCCAGCCCCCGGGGCAGCCGCTGGAAGCGGCGGGCCGGGATGTCGATGCCGGCGACATCGGCCCGGACCAGCTCGCGGCGCGCGGCGTCGCCGGGGAACGCGGCCCCGGTCAGCCGTCGCACGGTGCTGTCCTCGCCGTCGCACGCGACGAGGTACCGGGCCCGGACCCCGACCGTCCGGCCGTCGGCCACCGCCTGGGCGGTCACCCCGTCCGGGCCAGTGTGCACCCCGGTCACCTCGTGGCCCGTCCGCAGCTCCGCGCCCAGCGACAGCGCCCACTCCCGCAGGGCCGCCTCCGTCCCGGTCTGCGGGATCTTCCACTGCCCCGGATACGGGGTCGGCAGCGTCAGATCGAGCGGGATGCCGCCGAAGTGGCCTCGTACGTCGTTCGGCAGCTCCCCCAGCGCGTCCAGCAGGCCGCGGCTGTCGAGGATCTCCATCGTGCGGGCGTGCAGGGTCGACGCGCGTGACTCCGTCCCCGGCTCCGTGCGGCGCTCCAGCACCACCACGGCCGCCCCGCCGAGCCGCAGCTCCCCGGCCAGCAGCAGCCCGGCCGGGCCCGCTCCGACGACGACGACATCGCAGTCCAGGGTGGTCACGGTCAGCCCGTGCTCTCGGCGTGGTCCTTGGCGTGTCCGAGCGTGGCGCGGCTGTTGGTGCTGAGCGCCCCGTGGACGTAGGCACGGGCGTCCGCGACGGTCGCCCCGGCGCCGAGGACCTTCTCGATGGTGGCGGTGTTGAGCACCACGGTGTGCTGGGAGACGGCGGTGACGGAGCCGTCGTCCTCCTCGGTGAAGGTCCAGCAGCCGGTGTGCAGGGTCATCAGCGCGGGCAGCGTGATCTGCTTGTACGCGATCTTCTGGTGCGGGAACGCCACCCGGTAGGACTTGGTGGTGTGGGTCGAGCCGTCCCGGGCGCGGGTGTCCATCTCCAGGGTCTGGAGCCCGGGGACGTCCTCGTCGAAGCGTACGGACGCCACGTGCGGAAGGCGCTCCGCCCAGAGTCCGGCCTCGTTGATGAAGTCGAAGGCGTCCTTGGCGGAGCCGTCGATGCGCACGCTGTCCTCGAAGGAGAAGGTCAGTTCCTTCGCGGCGTGCGCGCGCTCCACATTGGTTCTGAGGGCGGCCAGTTCGGACCGGGAATTGCGGTCGACGGCCTCCTCGATCCACTCCAGGCCCTCGGCGTCGTCGTCGACGGCCCGGTAGTCGTGCAGCAGCCGGACGCGGGAGTCGCCGCCGGGCAGCGGTTCGATGATCCAGGTGCCGCCCATCGCGGCGACCGGCGGCGTGGACACCTCCTGGCGGAAGTCGATGCGCAGGCCCTCGGGGTCCAGGGTGCGGCGCGAGGTCCAGTTCTTGGCGGCGCCGTTGGCGGTGGCCCAGATCCGGATGCGCTCGCTGTCGCCGTCCCGGTCGGCCACGTCGACGTGGATGGTGGGCGGGAAGATCTGCGGCCAGTTCTCCACCTCGGCGATCAGGCGGTAGACGTCGGCCGCGGGCGCGGCGACGGTGATCTCGTGCTCGACGTGCTGGGTCGTCATGTCGGTGTCTCCTCGCGAGGGGGTCCGGGACGGTCAGAAGTTGCCGAGTCCGCCGCAGACGTTCAGTGCCTGGGCCGTGAGGGAGGCCGCGGTGTCGGACGCCAGATAGCCGACGAGGCCGGCCACCTCCTCGGGGGTCGAGTAGCGGCCGAGCGGGATCTTCGCCGTGAAGCGCTCCATGATCGCGGCCTCGTCGGTGTCGTACGCGGCCGCGTAGCCCTGGCGCACCCGCTGGGCCATGGGGGTCTCCACATAGCCGGGGCAGACCGCGTTGACGGTGATGCCGGTCGGCGCGAGCTCGTTGCCGAGGGCCTTGGTGAAGCCGACGACACCGTGCTTGGACGCCGAGTACGGGGCGCCGAGGACGACGCCCTGCTTGCCCGCCGTGGAGGCGATGTTGATGATCCGGCCGCGGCTCTTCTCCCGCATGCCGCCCGCGTTGAGCACGGCACGGGTCATCCGGAAGACGCTGTTGAGGTTGGTGTCGATGACGTCGTCCCACAGCGCGTCGTCGATGTCGGCGGTGACGCCGCCGCCGCTGCGGCCCGCGTTGTTCACGAGCACGTCGACGGTGCCGTACCGCTGCACGGCGGCGCGGACGAAGGCCTCGACGCCCTCGGCGGAGCGCACGTCGAGCGGCGCCCCGTCGACGTCCAGGCCCTCCTCGCGCAGCTCCTTCACGGTGGACGCCACGTTCTCGGCGGTGCGCGCGCCGATGAAGACCCGGTGCCCCTGACCGGCCAGCAGCCTGGCGGCGGCGAGCCCGATTCCGCTGGTGGCGCCGGTGACGACGGCGACCCTGGTGTCCTGGCTGTTCTGTGGCATGGCTGACTGCTCCCGTGATCGGTGGGATGAGAGGCGTACGGAGGGTGCGGTGCGGTGGGGGCCTGTCCGGCGGGCCTCAGGCCGCCGCGTCCTGGACCAGGTGCTCGTTGACGGCGCCGACCAGGGCGCGCGGGGTCGTCGCGTCGGCCAGGATGGTGTCGGAGATGGTGATGCCGTAGGCGCGCTCGATACGGCTGCTGGTCTCCAGCAGCGCCAGCGAGTCGTAGCCCAGGTCCTCGAACTCGTGGTCCGCGATGTCCGAGTCGAGGTCCACGTTCTCCGCGGCGCCGGAGCCCTCCAGCAGGATCCGCTTGAGGTCGTCGATCGTGAACGGCTGTGTGGTCATGCGTCCGCCCTGCCTTGTGTCGGGGTCTGAACCGGTGGAATGGGAAGGTGAGAAGAGAGAAGGGGCCCGCCCGCCCGGTCAGGCGGTGGCGCGCAGCAGCACGGCCGAGTTGAAGCCGCCGTGGCCGCGGGCCAGGACCAGCGCGGTACGGATCCGGGCCGTCCGGGCCGTGGTGACGAGGTCGAGGCCGAGCGCCGGATCGGGGTCGGTGTGGATGCTGGGCGGGATCAGCCCGGACCGCATCGAGAGCAGCGCGGTGGCCAGGTCGAGCGGCGCGGCCCCGGAGTAGAGGCGGCCGGTCATGGTCTTCGGCGCGGTGACGGGGACGCCGTGCCGCCCGAAGACCGTGCGGAGCGCCTCGGCCTCGGCCCGGTCCAGCTCCGGTACGGCCGCCGCGTCGGCGAAGACCACGTCGACGTCGCCGGGGGCGGCGCCGGCCTCGGCCAGGGCCAGTTCGACGGCCTTGCGCAGCGCGGGCTCGCCGCCGCTGCCGGGCCGGGGGTCGAAGGTGGCGCCGTACCCGGCGACCTCGCCGTAGATCCGGGCGCCGCGCCCGCGGGCCTTTCCGGCCTCTTCCAGGATGAGCATCGCGCCGCCCTCGCCCGCCACATGGCCGCAGGCCCGGCGGTCGAAGGGCAGATAGGCGCGGGCGGGGTCGTCGACCGTGCTCAGCCGGCCGCTCGCCAGCTGCGCCACCCAGCCCCAGGGGCAGACGGAGGCGTCGATGCTGCCGGAGACGATCATTCCGGTGCCCTTGCGGATCTGGCGGCGGGCGTGGGCGACGGCGTCGAGGCCGCCCGCCTGGTCGCTCACCAGGACCCCGCTGGGCCCCTTCATCCCGTTGCGGATGGAGATCTGGCCGCTGTTGACGGCGTAGAACCAGGCGAAGGACTGATAGGCGCTGACGTGCTGGCTGCCCTTGCTCCACAGCTTCTGGAGCTCGTTCTGGCCGAACTCGAAGCCGCCGGAGGAACTGGCCGTCACCACGCCCATGTCGAAGCCCTCGGCCTCCTGCGGCTTGATGCCGGCGTCGGCGAGCGCCCAGTCGGTGGCGACCAGGGCGAGCCGGGTCATCCGGTCGGTCTGCGGCAGCAGCCGGCTCGGCAGATGGTCCTCCGCCTCGAAGCCGGGCACCTCACCGGCCAGCCGCGCCGGATAGCCCGAGCCGTCGAAGCGGGTGAGCGGGCCGATCCCGCCGCGGCCGGCCCGGGTGGCCGCCCAGTAGTCCTCCTTGCCCAGGCCGTTGGGGGCGGCGACGCCCAGTCCGGTGATCACGACCGACGCGGTCATCGTGTGCTCCCTTCGACCCGTTCCAGCACCATGGCGCTCTGGAACCCGCCGAAGCCGCTGCCCACGGTGAGCACGGTGTCCGTGCGGTGGTCGCGCGCGGTGAGCGGCACGTAGTCCAGGTCGCATTCGGGGTCGGGTGTGTGCAGATTGGCCGTGGGGGGCACGACGTTGTGCTCCATGGCGAGGGCGCAGGCGGCGATCTCGATCGAGCCGATGGCGCCCAGCGAGTGCCCCACCATCGACTTGATGGAGCTGACCGGGGTGCGGTGGGCGTGGTCGCCGAGGCTCTTCTTGAACGCGGCTGTCTCGTGCCGGTCGTTCTGCTTGGTGCCGGAGCCGTGCGCGTTGATGTAGTCGATGCGGTCGCCGGGGATGCGCGCCTCGTCGAGCGCCACCGTGATGGCCTCCGCCATCTCGGCCCCGTCCGGGCGCAGCCCGGTCATGTGGAAGGCGTTGCAGCGGGAGGCGTAGCCGGAGATCTCGGCGTAGACGTGCGCGCCGCGCCGCCGGGCGCTCTCCAGCTCCTCCAGGACGAAGACGGCTGACCCCTCGCCCAGGACGAATCCGTTGCGGGTGCCGTCGAAGGGCCGCGAGGCCTCGCCGGGCGCGTCGTCGCGCGGGGTGGTCGCCTTGATCGCGTCGAAGCACGCCATGGTGATCGGGGAGATCGGCGCGTCCGAGGCCCCGGCGATCATCACGTCCACCGAGCCCTCGCGCAGCAGCTCGACCGCGTAGCCGACGGAGTCCAGGCCCGAGGTGCAGCCGGTGGAGACCACGGTGCTGGGGCCCTGGGCGCCGACCGCCCAGGCGACCTCGGCGGCGAAGGAGCTGGGGACGAAGTAGTTGTAGAGGTGCGGGGCGGCGTAGGCGGGGTCGACCAGGTCGAGCCGGCCGCCGTCGCTGACGATCCGGTACTCCTCGTCGAGTCCCATGGTCGCGCCGACCGCGCTGCCGATCGTGACGCCGAGGCGGTACGGGTCCAGGGCGGCGGTGTCGAGACCGCTGTCCGCGACGGCCTCCCGGGTGGCGACGATCGCGAGCTGGGCCGCCCGGTCCATCCGCCGGATCTCCTGGGGGCTCAGCCCGCTCGCCTCGGCGTCGAAGTCGATCTCGGCGGCGACCCGGGACCGGAACGGCGCGGGGTCGAAGAAGGTGATGCCGCGGGTGGCGGTGCGCCCCTCGCTGAGCAGGCTCCAGAAGTCCTTGACGCCGATGCCGCCGGGGGCGACCACGCCGATGCCCGTGATGACGACCCTGCGCCCGGTCACGCGGAACCGTCCCAGTGGTAGAAGCGGGTGGCCATGGCGTCGGCGGGCGAGCGCCAGGTGGCGGGGTCGTAGGCCTGGATGAACGGCTTGAGATCGTCGCTGATCCCGATGAACCGGGGGTCGGTCTTGGCCTGTTCGATCAGCTCGCCGCCGTTGTCCTCGTCGAACTCCTGGAGGTGGAAGTACAGCCCCCGGTAGGAGAACAGCTGACGGCGCCGGGTGCCCATCAGGTGCGGCATCTCGGTCCGGTCGAAGGCGTCGAACAGCCCGGCGACCTCGGGTCCGGTGCCCGGTGCCATCCGGGCGACGATCAAGGTGCTGTGCATGGTCTCTTCTCTCTCTTCTCTGGGGTGTACGGGGGTCAGCGCGCCGGTCCGAACCAGCGCTCCAGGGCCATCGGCAGATCGCTGTGGCTGCCCGGCGCGGCCCAGGCCACATAGCCGTCGGGGCGGACGAGCACGGCGGCGGTGCCGTCCAGCGCCCCGTCGCCGGGAAGCTCCTTGGGCGCCGCGGTCACCACGTCCACCCGGTCCGTCCAGCCGGACGCGCGGCGGCGCAGTTCGGCGTTGTCCGCGAGGTCCAGGAGCACGCCCCGGCCGCCGTGCAGGGCCTCGGTGGAGCTGCCCGGGGAGGTGGTGCCGGTCAGTTCCAGGTGCGGCATCCGGCGGCCGAGCAGGGGGTGGGCGCCGCCGTCGACGGCGTAGTGGATCTCCAGTCCGCTGACCATCGCGGCCAGGTGCCGGCTGACCGGCTCGTAGCGGATGAGTTCGCTGAACACATCGCGCAGCGGCTGCACTTCGGCGCCGCTGAGGAAGAGGAGCCCCTGGGCGCGGGTGTTCATCAGCAGACGCTGTCCGACGGGGTGGCGTTCGTTGTGGTAGGTGTCCAGAAACGTTTCGTCCATCCGGCCGAGGGCCACGGCCGCCAGCTTCCAGCCGAGGTTGACGGCGTCCTGGATGCTGGTGTTCATGCCCTGTCCGCCGGCCGGCAGATGGATGTGCGCGGAGTCGCCGGCCAGCAGGATGCGGCCCTGCCGGTAGTGGGTGGCCTGGCGGGTGGCGTCGCCGAAGGAGGAGACCCAGACGGGTTCGCCGTGGCCGATGTCGTCCCCGGTGAGCCGCTTCCAGGCGGCGGCGACCTCGTCGTACGAGGGCGGGGTCTCGCGCCGCTGGGGCGGGGTGCCGCGCTCGCACACGATCAGCCGGGTGATGCCGTCCGGGAGCGGGCCGACCATGACCATGCCGCCGGGCAGGGTCTCGCCGATCATCCGCGGAGGCAGGTTCAGCCCCTTCACGTCGGCCAGGAACATCTCCATGGTCGAGGCGGTGCCGGGGAACTCGAATCCGGCCTGTTTGCGCACCAGGCTGCGGCCGCCGTCGCAGCCCACGAGGTAGGGGGCGGTGAGCCGGTGGACCCCGTCGGGGCCGCGGACCTCCGCCTCGACGTGGTCCCCGGCGTCCTTGACGGAGAGCAGCTCGTGGCTGCGCCGGACGTCGGCGCCCAGGGAGGTGACCCACTCCTCCAGGACGGTCTCGGTCCGGGACTGGGGGATGGTCTTGGCGGCCTGGTGGGCCCCGTCCAGGACGGCGAAGTCGATCGGCAGCCCGCCGAAGTGGCCCTGGTTGCTGACCTCGATGTCGCCGAAGCGGGCGAGCAGGCCGCGCTGGTCGAAGACCTCCATCGTGCGGGCGGTGAACCCGAGCCCGCGTGATTCGCCGGTGCGCCGGGCGAGCTTTTCGAGGACGACGACGTCGACCCCGGCCAGCCGCAGTTCCCCGGCGAGCATCATTCCGGCCGGGCCGGCCCCGACGACGATCACTTGAGTGTCCATGCACCCTCTCCATGCTCGATCCGTACGAATGACCTGAAGAAAATTGACCTGAACCTGTCAAGACGTGGGGCGCGGCGGTGCGCCACCGGAAACGTGACGGGAACGGCGAACGGCCCAGGTCACCGACCTGGGCCGTTCGGGAGAAGCCTGGCGTCAGCGGGTCACGGCCCCCGCGAGGACGTACCGTTTGCCACCGATGCCGCGCACACCCGGCATCGTGATGGCCTCCAGGCACTCCTTGGGACGGCTGCTCTTCATGAAGCCGACGTGGGCGTCCTCGTCGACCCACTCCGCCCAGTTCATGACGCGGGTGCCGTCGAGGCTGATGTGGAAGTGGGAGGCGACCAGACCGGGGAACGGCGTGCCGAGCGGTCCGTCGATCAGATTGTCGATCGAGCGGCGCTGCCGGTCCCGGCCGTCCACGTCGAAGACGGGCGCCACCAGCGCGGTGGGCACGCTGCCGGGCTCCAGGACCCGGCCCCGGTAGAGCCGGTAGCGGACCGGTTCGGTGGTGTTCTCGTCCGGTTCGCCGAGACCGCCGCCCGCCACGAACGCGCGGTAGGCGTCGTCCGAGGTCCACTGGGCGTACGTGAGGACGTTCTCGCCCTCGGTGCTGGTGAAGACGCTCACCGAGAGGAAGCCCTCGGGCAGCGGCCCCTTCCGGTACGGCGCGAGGACCCGCTCCGCCTCGGCCCGCTGGTACTCCGGCCCGCCCACGTACAAGGGGGTCACGAGCGCGACCCCCGCATCGGTGCGGGCGACGTCAGGAAAGGGGCTGGGGGCGTCTGCCATGGGGCTTCTCCTTCGTACCGTCACTGTCGGACCGTCAACCATCATGGCAAGATCCGCAGTTCGATGATCGGATGGTCACCCTGTCGGCCGGGACGTCACCCGTCGATGGCGCGATACAGGTGGTAGCGGGTGAAGCCGATCGGCCGGACGCCCGGGGTGCGGGTCGCCAGCCGCAGCGAACGGTGCCGGGTGGCCCCCTCCAGGAACGCGATGTGCTCCTCGTCGCTCGTCCACTCCGCGTAATTGACGACCCGGGTGCCGTCCATGCTGAGGTGGAAGTGGGAGGCGATCAGCCCGGCCTGGTCGGAGCGCGGGGACGCCTCGATGTTCGCCGTGACGGAGGAGACGATGTGCTCCTGCCGCTCCCGCCCGTCCACATCGAAGCTGGCGATCACCACCGAGGCCGCCGGACCGCTCTCCGGGGCCAGTGGCACGCTCCGGAACAGGCGGTACTCCACCGGTTCCACCCGCGCCGCCGCCGACGGCAGCGAGCGGACGAACGGCCGGTAGGCGTCCGGGCCGGCGCACTGGGCGTACGTCATCACCGTGACGTCGTCGCCGCCCGTGCTGAGGTAGCAGGAGAAGGACAGGACGTCCTCCGGCCGCTCCGCCGCCTCCCAGGCGTCCGCGATCTCGTCGAGGACCGCACGGCCCTGCTCCTCCCCCGCCACGTACCAGTGGCTCATGAAGACGGCGCGGGAGTCCGCGCGGTCGATGGCCGGTACGGCGGCTGCCCGCCGGGCTCCTGTGCTGGTCATGTCGTCTCCCGTGGTCTCGTGGGGCGGGCCCGGCTCAGTGCGCGGGCTCCCCGAAGCTGCGGTGCAGGGCGGTGACGAGGTCGCCGGAGCCGGCCGCCCAGGCCACATGGCCGTCGGGGCGGACCAGGACGGCGTCCGCGTCCACCCCTTCGCCGTCCGCGCTCCGCGCGCCCGGCCGCGCGGAGCGGACGTCCACCCACGGCGCCCACCGGGCGGCGAGACGCGCGGGCTCCGGATCGTCGCCCAGGGACAGCAGGACGCCCCGGGCCGGATGCAGCAGCCGCAGGCTCCGCGTCTCCTCGCCGCCCTCCAGCACCAGGGGGATGTCCGGCAGCCGCCGGCCGAGCAGCGGATGGTCCCCGGCGCCGACGTCGTAGCGGATCTCCAGACCGCTGACCATCCCCGCCAGCAGCAGCGCCGCCTCCGGGCCGCGGAACACCTCGGCCAGCACCTCGCGCAGCGGCTGCGTCTCGGGCCCGCCGAGGAAGAGGGAGGCCTGCGCCCGGGTGTTGCGCAGCAGGGCCGCGCCCACCGGGTGGCGTTCGTCGTGGTAGCTGTCCAGCAGCGCCTCGGGCATCCGGCCGGTGACGACCGCGCCCAGCTTCCAGCCGAGGTTGACGGCGTCCTGGATGCTGACGTTCATCCCCTGTCCGCTGGCCGGCAGATGGACGTGGGCGGAGTCCCCGGCGAGCAGGACCCGGCCCCGCCGGTAGGCGTCGGCCTGCCGGGCCGCGTCCCCGAAGGAGCTGACCCAGACCGGTGAGGCCCCGGAGATGTCGTCGCCGCTGACCCGCTTCCAGGCGTCGGCGACCTCGCTGAACTCCGGCGGCCCGGTGCGCTCCCGTGGCTTCCTGCCGTGTTCGGAGACGACGACGCGGACCATGCCCCCGCCCAGCGGGGCGGCCAGCAGCATGCCCGCCGGGCGCCGCTCCCCGGACCACTTCGGCGGCAGTTCGAGGTCCTTCACATCGGCCAGCAGCAGTTCGGCGGTGGCGTCGGTGCCGGGGAACCCGAAACCTCCGGCGCGCCGGACCGTACTGCGGCCGCCGTCGCACCCCACGAGGTACGCGGCCGTCAGCCGCACCTCGCCGTCCGGGCCCTCGGCCCGCACCTCGACGCCGTCGCCGAGGTCGGTGAACCCGGTCAGCCGGTGGCCGCGCCGGACGTCGGCGCCCAGCTCCGCCGCCCACTCCCCCAGCACGGCGACCGTACGCGCCTGCGAGACGCCGGTGACACTGGCGTGCCGCCCGTCGCCGACCGCGAAGTCCACCGGCACACTGCCGAAGTGGCCGCCCGGCGACCGCTTCAGCTCGCCGAAGCGGGGCAGCAGCCCGCGCTGGTCGAACACCTCCAGCGTGCGGGCGGTGAACCCCATGCCGCGCGATTCGGCGGTCGGCCGGCTCTCCTGCTCCAGGACCACGACCCGCGCGCCGGCCAGCCGCAGCTCCGCGGCCAGCATCAGCCCCGCGGGTCCCGCTCCTGCCACGACGACGTGGGTGTCCCGTTGTGCGGACTGCGCCTGCATCCCGTCCCTCACTCCCTGCTCTCGTGTGCGTTCTCGCGTACGGGTGTGCCGGGTTCCCCTGCGACGACGGTGATCGCCCCGGTCGGGCAGCACTCGGCGACGGCGCGCAGCAGCCGCGTCCGCTCCTCCACGTCGTCCGCCGGGACGCCCCGCGGGGTCGCGGCGATACCGTCGTCGTCCAGCAGGAACAGGTCCGGCGCCATCGACTCGCACAGCCCCGTGCCGAGGCACAGCGTGCGGTCGATCCGGGCGGAGACGGTCATGACGGCCGCCCCGGGCCGCTCGCGGCGGCCACCTCAGGCCTCCTGGGCGGCGCGCGCGGCGGCCTTCGGCGAGGCGGCGACGGGCAGCGCGACCAGGCGGCGGATCGCCCAGTTGTCGATGTAGCGCACGGAGTCCCGGGGCGCGTTCAGGACCAGCTCCGGGAAGCGCGCGAACAGGGCGGGGATGGCGATGGCCCCTTCGAGGCGGGCCAGGGCCGCGCCCAGGCAGTTGTGCAGCCCGTGGCCGAAGCCGACGTGGCGGGGGCCCTCGCGCCGCAGGTCCAGCACGTCGGGCCGGTCGAAGCGGCGGGGGTCGCGGTTGGCCGCCAGCAGGCCGACGATGACCGGGGCGCCGACGGGCAGGACGGTGCCGGAGAGCTCGATCTCCTCGGTGGTGACCCGGAACAGGGCGGTGCTCAGCGCCCCGTCGTAGCGGAGCAGCTCCTCCACCGCCGGTTCGGCCAGCCCCGGTTCGGACCGCAGCAGGTCCGCCTGGGCGGGGTGGTCCAGCAGGGAGAGCACCGCGTTGCCGATGAAGCCGCGCACGGTGTCGCTGCCGCCCATGATGACGGCCGCGACGAGACCGGTCAGCTCGTCCTCGGTCAGCCGGCCGTCGTCGTCGTCCCGCAGCAGCGCCGAGGTCAGGTCGTCGGCGGGCCGGGTGCGCTTCTCGGCGACCAGTTCGGCGGCGTACTCGCAGATCCGGCCGAACGCCCCGGGCACCTTGTGCATGAGCGCGGGGTCCGACGGGAACGCCTCGTTGAGCGCGCTGACCAGCTCCCGGTGGCGTTCGATGCGCATCCCGAGGATCTCGCCCAGCACGCCGGCGGAGACCTCGCCCGCGTAGTCGTCCATCACGTCGAAGGTCTCGCGCAGCGCGCAGTCGGCGAGGACGCGCTCGACGTGCTGCCCCACCGTGGTGCGCCACCGCTCCACCTGACGGGTGGTGAAGGCGCCCATCGCCCGCCGGCGCAGCCGGGTGTGGTACGGCGGATCGACCACCGATATGCCCCGCCCCAGGATGGTGCCCTCGGCGGCGACGAGCCCCGCGGCCCGGAACTCGTCGTTGGCCCAGGTGGCGGCCTCCGCGCTGTAGCGCGGATCGGAGAGCACGGTCCTGACGTCGTCGTAGCGCGTGACGAGCCAGGTCCGTACGTCACCGGCCGGGAAGCGGAACTCGTGGACCGGGGAGTCCTCCCTGAGCCGGGCGAGCGTGGTGTGCGGGTCCTGGTAGTAGGCGGGCGAGAACAGGTCCGCGGGCGCCTGCGTCCGCGTCGACAACGTCATGACGTTCGTTCCTCTCCGAGGGGTCAGAGTGCGTTCCACACGTCGGCGGGCGGGGCGAAGAAGTCGCGCAGCGGGGGCGGGAAGACCCCGGCGTCGGCGGCGGTCTCCACCAGGTCGCGTACGTACAGGGCCAGTTGCTCGACGTGCTCGGCGCCCAGGGCGTCGTAGGGCCGGCGGTCGAGCCACGTCGTCTCCGCCTCGACCTCGTCCCTCAGCTTGGCGCCGCGCGCGGTGAGCAGGCCCGCCGCGTCGACCAGTCCCCGTCCGGCGAGCCGCTCCCGTCCGGCCGCCCACTCCTCCTCCGTCCAGCCGCGCATCGGCATGACGATCTCCTTGGCCATGCCGTGCGTGCTGGCGCAGTCGATGACGAGGGAGTCCACGCCGGTCAGCCGGTAGTGGCCGAGTACGGCGACGTGGCCGTCGCCCCGGTGCTCGCGCAGCATCGTGGCGGCGTGCCACAGGGCCGCGTGGGGGCGCTCCGGCTGCGGGAGCACGGAGTTGGCCGCGTACAGCGGGCGGCCGGGCAGGGCGCAGGCCCCGGCGGCGACCGTCGCGAGCTTGGCCGCCTCGGCGAGCTGCGGGGAGTGGACGGTCTCGGTGCCCAGCAGGCGTTCGAGGGCGGCGGCGGAGGCGTCCTCACGGGCGCGCAGCGCCCGCTCGGGCGGCACCAGATCCCAGAGCGCGGGAATGCGTTCGGCCACGAGACGCGGGGCGAAGGAGTTGAAAGCGGCGGTCACCACGGCGGGGTCCACGATGCCCAGGGGAGACGCCCGTCCGGCAAGGTAGACGGTCGAGTGGTCGTCGATGCCGAACGGCGCGAGTTCGTCCGCCAAATCGCTGGTGAAATAGGGAATGGAATGGAGCGCGTTCAGCGCCTGGGCGCATTGCCGCGCGTATCCGTTTTTTCTGTGCTGGTGATCCATGAAGCCCTCAAGGCTGGGTGTCGTGGTCGGCATGAATGCCGCTGGAGTCCGGCCTGAATACCGCTTGAGCGGCTGCGGACGGGGCACGCAACAGGTGCACCGGAAAGCGTGAAGACCACCGGAGAGCTAAGGGTGGCCGCACAAGGGAGAGGGCCCTGGTGTCTGCTCCGCAATCGCTTGCCGATCGGGATTTGCGCAGACCAGTGGCCCGCGAGAAGTGTGACAGTCGGCCGCTGCAGATGTCAACAGCCGTTTTTCCACGCGATGTTGAGTGGCTCTCGATAAACCGTGGGAGGGTGACGCGACCCACATGAGATCTCCTTGACACTTCTGAGCCGACGAGCGCGACAATTGGTGAACAAATTGACCAACGACGGGCCGACGGAGCAAATGCACCGTTCGCCCGATTTGGTTATGCCGCGATTACTGTAGTGCACACGTATGGGCGTCACCGCAAGGCGAACGGACAGGCAGGGAAACTCTCCGGCCGATACGAGAACGCCGGCCGAAGGAAACGGATGCTCGGTCTACAGGAGATGCGAGGCCAGAACGTGCAGCAGCAGGGTTGCTCGGAATCATCGGAACGATTCATACGTCATCCCCCCGCACCCGGGGCGGAATCCGCCACCGGTTCACCGGTCGAAAGACTGAGCGCACGGCTGCGGGACGTCGGAGAGGTCTACCGGGAGAGCGAGGAGGAACTGACCTCCACCCGCACAGGCCCGGTGGAACGTGTCAGCGGGACGCAGTCGGTGGGCATCCGCCTCGACGACCGGATGCTGGCGCTGCGCTCGCAGATCGCCGACTTCCTGTGCTCCTGGGCGGGGCTTGTGGTCTCCGAACGCGGACTGCCGTCGGTGCCCGGCACGGAGGTCCCCGCCCTGCTCCGCTTCCTGGCCGGGCAGGCCGACTGGCTGGCCGCCCACCCGGCCGCCCAGGACCTGGACGCCGAACTGACGTCGCTGCTGGATTTCGCCCGCTCCCTGCTCGGCCCGCGCGCGTACGAGGTCTCGCTGGGAACCTGTTGTCACCACGGCTGTACGGCGCATCTGCGCGCGACGCTGAGAGGCACCAGCGACACGGTCTACTCCCGGGTGGCCTGCGACGCCGGGCACACGGTGCCGCCCCGGGACTGGCTGCTGCTCTCCGGCCGGGCGAAGCCGGCGACGGAGGGCGGCCGGGCGAACGGTCCGGCATGACGGAGCAACGGCGCCGCCGTACCGTACCGACCGAACTGGCCGCGCTGGCCGCGGGGGTCAGCCCGGCCACCATCCGCAAATGGGCGAGCCGGGGGAAGATCACCCGCCTCGGCACCCCGCAGCGCGCCGAGTACGACCTCGACGAGCTGTACGAACTGCTCTCCCGCTCCCCCAAGGCCCCCCGGAGCGGCTGAACCGGCACCACGCGGTCCCCCGGCGGGCGCCCGTCCGGGGCGGCCGCCCCGGTCACGGCACGTCCCACGCGGAGACCACGGAAACCGCCTGCCCCGGGGTCAGCCGGGGGTCGCAGAACGAGGTGTAGCGCTCACCTACGGCGGGCAGTTCCGCCTCGGTGTCGGCGCACTCCGTGACATCGTCGGGCGTCGTCTCCAGATGCAGGCCCCCCGGCACACCGCCCGCCCCGCGCACGGCGGTCACGAAGCGCGAGACCTCCAGCGCGACGGTCTCCACGATCCGCGTCTTGTGGCCGCCGGGCGCGGTGACGGTGTTGCCGTGCACCGGATCGGTGAGCCAGATGGCCGGGTGCCCGGCCTCGCGGACCGCCTCGACCAGACGCGGCAGCCGTTCGGCGACCCGGTCCGCGCCCATCCGCGCGATCAGCGTGAGACGGCCCGGCTCGCGCCAGGCGTCCAGCCGCTCGCACAGCGCCACCAGCTCCCCCGGCTCCATCGACGGACCGACCTTGCAGGCCACCGGGTTGGCGACCTGCGCGAGCAGCGCCACATGGGCGTCGTCGATCTGCCGGGTCCGCTCCCCGATCCACGGCCAGTGCGTGGACCCCAGGAAGAGCCGCCCCTCGTCGTCGGTGCGCAGCAGCGGCACCTCGTAGTCGAGCAGCAGCGCCTCGTGGCTCGTCCACACCTGCGTGCCCGCCGCCCGGTGCCCCGTGCCGCGTTCGCGCCAGCCCAGGTGGTCCACGGCATCGCCCGCCGCCATGTAGCCGGTGAGGATGCGCAGCGGGTCCAGACGGCGGCTCTCCGGGTCCGGTTCCGGACCGTTGACCATATGGCCCCGGAAGACGGGGAGTTCGACACCGCCGACGACCTCGGTCGGCCGCGACCGGGGCTTGGCGAACTGCCCGGCGATCCGCCCCGCCCGCACCACCGGCCGGCCGGTGATCAGACCGAGCGCACCGGCGAGCAGATCGAGCACCGCCACCTTGCGCGCCACGTGCTCGCGCCCGCACTCCCGGGGGTCCTCGGCGCAGTCACCGGACTGCACGACCAGGGCCCGGCCCGCCGCCACGGACCCCAGCAGCGTCCGCAGCGCGGCCACGTCGTCGGGCCGCACCAGGGCGGGACGCGCGGCCAGCGCCTCCCTGACCCGGTTCAGCTGGGGCAGGTCGCTCCATTCGGGCTGCTGCCGTGCCCCGCGGACGCTGACCTCCCGGATCACGTCCTTCACGACGTCCTTCATTGCGTACTCCGATCCAACGGTGCTCTCGCTCGTGACAGGAACGTCGTCGTGCCGCGCCCCGCGGCGGGCTCGAAATCCGGCCGAGGGGTCATCGGGAGTATCGGCGCGCGCACTTGAGACCCGGTCGATTTCCTGTCGGGACCGCGGCGCGGCACACCGGGCCGTCAGTCGATGCCGCGGACCACGTGCGGCTCGGCGAGATCGTCCTCGTCGATGCCCGCGAGCAGCAGCGGCGGGACCGTGACCGGGGAGAACTCCGCCGCCTCGTAGCCGAACCGGGCTTCCTGTTCCATGGTGTCGAGCACGTGCTCCTCCGCTCTCAGCAGGTCGGTGGAGCGTCAGCCGTGGAGCAGTTCCACGCGCCGTCCGCTCCTCGATCCGGTCACGGCACGGTGGATCTCGGGTGCCGCCGTCGACCGGTTGAGCGTGATGTAGTGCAGTCCTGGTGCGCCTTCGGCGAGCAGCCGCTCGGCCATGGCGGTGGCGTACTCGACGCCGATGCGGTATCCCTGCGCGGGATCGTCGCGGGCGGCGTTCAGCCGGTGTGCCAGTTCCTCGGGGAACGCCGCGCCGCTCAGCGCGGCGAAGCGGCTGATCTGGCGGGCGTCGGTGGCGGGCATGATCTCGGGGATGACCGGGATGTCGCAGCCGGCCGCGGCCACCCGGTCGCGCAGCCGCAGATAGTCCTCCACGTGGAAGAACATCTGCGTCAGGGCGTAGTCGGCCCCGGCGCGGCATTTGGCGACGAAGTGCCGGATGTCGCTCTCCCAGTCCGGTGAGCGCGGGTGCCGTTCGGGGAAGGCCGCCACCCCGATGCTGAAATCGCCCAGCTCCCGGACGAGTGACACGAGTTCATGGGCGTGCCGGAAGCCGTCGGGGTGCGGGATCCACGGTGCGTTCGGGTCGCCCGGCGGGTCCCCGCGCAGCACGAGGACGTCGCGTACGCCCGCGTCGGCGTACTGGCCGATGATGTGGCGCAACTGCGCGACGGAGTGCCCCACGGCGGTGAGATGGGCGACCGGGCGCAGGGTCGTCTCGGCGACGATCCGCTTGGTCACCTCGATGGTGCGGTCCCGCGAGGAGCCGCCCGCCCCGTAGGTGACGGAGACGAAGTCCGGCGCCATGCGCTCGATCCGGCGGATCGTCTGCCACAGCCCGTGCATCCCGGCCGCGGTCTTCGGCGGGAAGAACTCGAAGGAGAACGTCGGCTCGGGCCGCGCCAGCGCCTCACGCAACGTCGTCACGTCCGGCCCCTCCGGCCTCGGGAGTACCGGTCACCACCATCAGCACGGGGACTCCTTCACTCGCTTCGGATCCTCCACCATGCGGCCCGCCGGACGAGGTTCCCTCGGGAAGCGCTCGAATCCCCGTCGAGACCGCTCCTCCGCCGGGACCACCCCTCCCCACCGAGACCGCCTCTCCCCGCCCCGCAGGGACGGGACCGGTCCATCCGGATCAGCTCCCGGATCCATCAAGATCAACTTCTGTGAGAGCGATTCTCCCGCCCGCCACCCCACCGCGAGAACCGTCCCTCGATGGCTCCGAACAGCCCCTCCACCCCCCGGTCCACGCCCTCGCCCCGCCCCCTCCCTCTCCCGCGATGGTCCGGCCCCGGACCCCACTCCCCCACCACGACACCACCGCGAACCGGCACCCCACCCCTGCCCCTTCCGCCCGAAACGGACATGCCGCACCGCACGCCCCCGCCTCGGCGCAGTGCCCCACCGACTCCCCCACCACCCGAGCCGGATCCCTGGACGAGCCGCGACACGACCTACGCCATCACCCCACCCGAACACGACGGCCGCAGACCGAAGTCACCCCGACCAGCAGCCCGGCAGCATGCCCGCGCCGCCTCGGCGTGCTCGCCGGCATCGGTGCGGCGGGGCGCGGGTGCGTGCCGTCCCTCCCGCTACGGCCCGCCGGTCTCGCGGCTCGATGGGCGGAACGCCCGGCAGGTCCGTGATGATGCCACCGCCCGGGACCGGTGTGCGGAGGCGGGACGCGGAGGGGCGAAGGAGCGTCGAGTGGAGGGGCATGCGGCGGGCGGGGCCGTGCGTCTTCGGAGGCGAGGTGCCGGGTTCGTCGGTGCTTCGCTGATCGGTGCTTCGCGGCTGCGAGTGACAGCGCTCCTGACTCCGATACGTCCGTTCCTGGGGTGGCGTGGTCGGTCAATCCAGGAGTACGTGATGCCCGCGCTGAGCGTTCTGGGCAAGGGAGCGTGGACGTACGAGCAGGTGGTGTGCCGACGAACGGTCGAGGCATTACTTGGGCCGGAGGAGCTGATCTTCGCGGCGTATTCGGTGCGGGGCGTGGTCGGAGCTACGCGGTGTGCGGGGTGGGTGCTTGGGCAGCTGAGGTGTATCGAGCCTCCTAATCTTGAGGCAATGAGTTGATCATGGATGACACGAACGAGCGGGGACGGGCGCTCGGTACACATGAGTGAGGGGTCGGCTGTCGACGTACGGGGTGTGCGAGCAAGGCATCCTCCATGAGCCTTGCTGGACACCGTCCGACGGGATGGAGGTAACTCCGAATGTGGTGATGAGAGCGGGCATGGTGGTACTGAGGCTTACTCCGATCCGCCGCTCTCCATCGGCCCACTCCGGTGCGAGGGAGCAGGTGACAGAGCCTTCGTCCATGCGTTGACGATCGGCACATGGGAGGTGACTTCGACACACTGAACTGGAAGAACTATGACCCCACCCCAGCCATCCAAGGCCTAAGCCGTTGCCGTGCAAGGGCATCGGCAAGGAGGACTCAGCAGTGCACCATCGAGACAATCCCGTCCGGCGTATCGCTGCGATGAGGGGCAAACTCCCTAGACCCAGAGGTCTGCACAGGGGATCCATGCATGGCGTTCTGACGCCAGCAGGCCATTCACTGAGAGCGGTTCACCTGCAAGAACTCCTGGATCAAGATGGGTTCTGACGCCCGATGAAGGACGCACGGAAGCGATGCGTCGTTCCCCAGAGTTATTGGCACTCGATCGAAGAAGCATAGGTACTCGCGCGGCGAAGTGTGATCACGCTAGAGTGCAGGTACCGGAACGCCAGAAGTGGCCTCTGACCTGGGAAAACAAACACCTCTGCAAACATCGACACAAGCTTGCACGCAACTGGGAGGACATGCATGTACAACCGCGTGAATCCCGGCGTGAGCAGTGGCATGAGTCTGCACTTTGACCCACGCCCGCTCAGTAGTTGCCACAGAGGCTGGTGCATCCGCTGTGACTCCACTACGCACACATACTGTGGTGCCTGTCAGTATCAAGGCAGGACGACAAGCACGTCACTCGGCCTGGTTCTCCACTCCCCTTCACCCATGCGGGTACACCCGGCCACACGTCTACCTCTCCACATCCCGGGACGTGACTCACCAAGCAGGCCAGCCACCATGTTTGCCCACCTCTTGGCATGCGCCTCGGCACGTATGACCGCGAGTGCGAGGACGAACGGGCCCGGCAGCACACCCGACAGCAGGCATGCGCGGACGTATGCACAGAGGCCGCCCAGCTCGACTGGAGGCAGGCCGATCCACCTCCCCGCGCATGGGCATGCAGGGGAGAGGGGTGACGCGCCCACCCACCAGAGGGCATGCAGGTGTACCGGCAGGCGTGTCGGCCAGTCAGTACGCAGGTCACCGAACACCGTGCCCAGCAGGTCCGCACGCCGCCCCGCTCACCGGGAGGCAACCCACCCCGCACACACCCCCGCAAGCGGCTCCGCCATCACCCCGGCCCACAGCACCGCACGCATGCGGACAAGCCGAACCGCCAGCCTGAAAGGCAACCAGATCACCCACCAGCAGCTCTGCCTGACGGCCCGCCCCTAGCCGAACAGGACGTCTGGCAGGGCCGCGCGCAGATGACCCGGCCGACCCGCATACGGGCCTCGCCGCTGGTTCAGCGGTACGGCAGCGGACATGGCGGTCGGCGCGTGCGCCCATGGCGCTGGCACCACGCCCACCACCCGCACCGCCCATACGACTTCAGGCCCACGGGTCACTGGGCAGGCACACCGGTGCATCTGGTGGGTGCCCTGCGGGCGGATGTGTCTGCCGTGCGATGGGCCGAGGGACAGGGATGCAAGCGGATCGCTGCGTGTGGGTGCCCGTTCATCTCATGATCGTCGTGCTAACTTGGGTCCCGCCCTCTTCTCCTGCTTCTCCGGAGGTGACTGTGCTCGCCGAGACGCCACCAGGCTTCTCCACTGAGTGGTCAGCGTCGGTCGCGGCAAGGAGGAGGGCGTGAGGTCAAGCAAGGGCCACAACGTGGGGCCATGCGGGATCACTTGTGGGGGAGAACACCCCAAGTACCCGTATGAGCTGCGACGACGAGGGGGCAGCAGGACGATTCGATGCCGTGGAGGGCGGGTTCGGGCCCTACCCGACACCCTCTTCGGCCGCTTCGGAGCGGAGAATCGTTCTGAGCGAACTGCGGCCACCCGTATCAGCGCAAAAGGGGCACCACGCGCCCTGTATGCGGGCCTGAACCAGAGTGAGAGGATCCATGGCCAGTCCCTTCGAAGCACCTGACGCTCATGCGCAGGCCCACGGCATCCCCTGGGAGTCGCTGTCGCACATCTTCATGTTCGGCAACGGCAAGGGGGGCGTCGGCAAGTCGTCCATCTCCGCCAACGCCGCGGGCAAGGCGGCCCGCAGCGGGCTGCGCACCCTCATCATCGACTGCAACGCGCAGGGCAACATCGCGCGTGAGCTCGGGTACAAGCGCGCCGAGTGGAACGACGGGGGAGCGGCGCTCATCGAGTCGCTGCGCACCGGCGCGCCCCTGACCCCGGTCGAGAACGTGCGGGAGAACCTGGACGTCGTGCTCGGCGGACCGGCGCTCGGCGACGAGTTCGGGATCTTCTTCCACACGCTGCTCGCCAAGGAGGGCCCCCAGGCCTATCTGCGGCTGCTGACGTGCCTGCTGCCCATCGCGGACCGGTACCAGATCATCGTTCTGGACACCCCGCCGGAGAATCCGTCGCTCCAGCGCCTCGCGCTCTCCTGCGCGCGATGGCTCGTCATCCCCGTGAAGAGCGACGGTGGCGCGGAGGACGGGCTGGCCCAGATCGGGCTGGAGTTCTCCTACGTCAAGTTCGTCAGCCAGATCAACCCGCACATCGCGCTGCTGGGGGTACTGCTGTTCGACACCGGACGCAACTACAGCGGCATCCACGCCGATGTGCGGCTCCAGGTGCAGAAGGTGCTGGGCAAGGAAGCCCATATGTTCAAGCACCTCATCGGGCACACGGAGTCCGTGGCCCGGCTGGTGCGCAAGCGGGGGCTGCTGGTCCATGAACTGGCCGACCAGCGGTCGGGCGGTGACCGTTCGATCCCCGAAGCCGTGGTGGGGCTCGACTCGGACTACGAAGGATTCACCGAAGAGATGTTCGCTCGGGCTCTGGAGCTCAGGAAGGAAACCGCGGCATGACACCGCCGAAGAACAAGAGGACCGAGACCCAGGACGACGAGCAGAGCATGTCGGACGAGGGCGTCGGCAACCTGTTCAGCGGGGGAGGGGCGCCGTCCGGCGCGCTCGCCGGCTGGGCCAAGCCGCAGAGCGCGGCACCCGCCGCCGCGCCCGCCCAGCCCGTGCCCACGGCCGTCGCCCGCCCCGTCGTCGTCCCGCAGCCCAGCCGTGAGCCCGCCGAGGAGCAGGCCCCCTCGGTCGCGGACGCGGACACGGCGAAGCCGGTCGGGTTCTACGTCTCGACCAACGTCGCCACCCGCTTCCGCAAGCTCCGCAAGACCAGCGATCTGACGCACACCCAGATCGTGTTCCTCGCGGTCGAGGCCGCCGTGGAGAAGGGGCTCGCCCAGGTCGTCGAGGAGGCCAGGCGCGCCCCCAAGTTCCAGTCGAAGCTGTTCGCCGTCGCCCCCGACAACACGGACCTGCGCGGGCTCGGCCCCGTACAGCTGCAGTACAAGCCGACGCGGGCCCAGCGCGGTGTCATCGACGGACTGGTGACCGAGGCCGGGCTGCCCGACCACACCAAGTTCCTGGCCATCGTGCTCGACCAGTACCTCCCGGGGCGCAGGGACGCCTGAGCACGGAAACCTCGGAGCGCCGGAACGCCGGCGCGCGGTACGTGAACGGGCGCCGGTCCTGTGGGGGAGACCCCGGGGCCGGCGCCCGCGGGCCGCCGGCCCCTGTCGGCCGCTCAGTCGGGCGGGACGGCTGGGCCGATGATCCGATACCCCACGCCGGGTGTCGTGGCGATGACCGGAGGGTCGCCGAGTTTGCGGCGCAGGCGGCTGATCGTCACCGTGACGGTGTTGGTGAACGGGTCGGCGTGCTCGTCCCAGACCTGTTCGAGGAGGTTCTCCGTGCTGAGGAAGGCGGGACTCGCGTCAAGGAGGGCTTCGAGTACCGCGAATTCCTTGACGGAGAGGTCGAGTTGGTGACCGTCGCGGGTGGCGGTGCGGCGCATCGGGTCGAGCTCGATGCCCGCCGTGCTCAGGGTGCGGGACCGGGCGACGGGGCGGCGGCGGGCCAGGGCGCGGATGCGCAGAACGAGTTCGGGAAAGTGGAAGGGCTTGGCGAGGTAGTCGTCGGCACCCAGGGTCAGGCCGCTGACGCGGTCGCCGGGTGAGTCGGCGGCGGTCAGCATCAGGACCATCACGCGGCCGTCCCCCTCGGTGATCATCTGGCAGAGGGTGTCGCCGTGGATGCCTGGCAGGTCCCGGTCGAGCACGACCACGTCGTACGCGTTGATGTCCAGCTTGGCCGCGGCGTCGAGCCCGTCGTGGGCCACGTCCACGGCCATGCCCTGGTCGCGCAGTCCCTCGGCGATGACTTCGGCGAGAGGGCGGGCGTCCTCGACCACCAGGACTCTCAACGCACCACGCCCGTCTCTGCGCCGGGAGCTTGCGCCGTCGCCCTGCCGTCCGTACGGGGGAGGGTGATGGTGACGCGCAGTCCGCCGTCGGGGCGGGCGCGCAGGTTAAGGGTGCCGTGGTGGGCCTGAGTGATGGCCGCGACGATGGAGAGGCCGAGGCCGCTGCCCTGGCCGGTGCCGGTCCGGTCGGCGCCGAGGCGGCGGAAGGGCTGCGAGAGGTCCGCCACCCGCCGCTGGTCGAGGACGGGTCCGCTGGACTCGACGACTAGGGACACCGCGCCTGCGTCGTCTCCTTCGGCCCGTACCGCGACACTGATCCAGCCCCCGGGGTCGTTGTGCGCGATCGCGTTGTCGACCACGTTGTCGACCGCGCGGCGCAGCAGCGTCCGGCTGCCCCACACCCACGCGGAGTCGTCGATCCGGTTTTCACGCACGGTCAGGCCCTTGGCCGCGATGTCCGTTGCCCGTCCGGTCAGGGCGGTCAGCGCGAGTTGGCCGAGGGTGAGGCGCGCCGAGTCGGTGAACTCGCCGTGCTGGGTGCGAGCCAGGACGAGGAAACTCTCCAGCAGCCGGTCCACCTGGTCGAGTTCGGCGCGCATCCGGCCGGCCAGCGTGGCCGTGGTCTCGGGTACCGGGCCGGGCTTGGCGAGGGCCACGTCCAGGGAGGCCCGCATCGTGGTGAGCGGGGTGCGCAGCTCGTGGGACGCGTTGGCGACGAAGAGGCGTTGGGCGTCGAAGGAGCCCTCCAGACGGCCGAGGAGGTCGTCGATGGTGTCGGCGAGGTCCTTCACCTCGTCGCCGGGACCGCCGATGGCCAGGCGTTCGTGCAGGCTGTCGGCGGTGATCCGGCGGGTGGCCGCTGTCATCACGCGCAGCGGGCGCAGCACCCGGCCGGCGACGAACCAGCCGAGGCCGACCGAGATCATCACCATGACGCCGAGGGCGATGGCGGAGCCGAGCAGGATCTGCCGGGACTGGGTGTCGTGCGCCTGGGCCAGCTGCTGCTCCAGCTCGTCGATGCGGCCCCGGGCCTGTGCCGCCGTGGCGGCCTGATGGGTGCCGCCATCGGGGGCGGCCTGGCTGGAGCGCGATCCGCCGGATGCCACCACGGCCGCGATGGCCAGCAGCGCCGTTCCCGACAGCAGGAACAGCGTCACGTACAAGGCGGTGAAGCGAGTGCGGGCAGTGCCACGGTGCAGGCCGAGCCGGGCAGTCAGGCCCGCGAGCCGTCGGGGCGGACCCCATCTCATCCGCATGCTCCCCTCTCGCCACCGCACCAGGACACGTACCGGGCCAGGCTAAGCCGAGGCGCCTAACAGCGAGATGACAGTGGCCGTTCGGCCCCTGTAACTCACTCCGTCACAGGGTGGGGCCCATGAGCGATGAGAGTACGAAGGCGACGATCGAGGTCATCGGTCTGCGTAAACGCTTCGGGCCACAGCTGGCTCTGGACGGGATGACGTTCACCGTGCGGCCCGGACGGGTGACCGGCTTCGTCGGCCCGAACGGCGCGGGCAAGTCCACCACCATGCGGGTGATCCTGGGCCTTGACGCAGCCGAGGAGGGAAAGGCTCTGGTCGGCGGGGTGCCGTACCGCACCCTGCGTCGCCCGCTCCGGCATCTGGGGGCGCTGCTCGACGCCTCCGCGCTGCAGCCGAGCCGCACCGCCCGTAACCACCTGCTGTGGCTGGCCCACTCACAGGGCGTGCCACCCCGGCGCGTGGACGAGGTCATCGAACAGGCCGGCCTGGGCACGGCGGCCCTGCGCAAGGCCGGCGGCTTCTCGCTGGGCATGCGCCAGCGCCTGGGGATCGCGGCGGCGCTGCTCGGTGACCCGCCGGTGGTCATGCTGGACGAGCCGTTCAACGGCCTCGACCCCGACGGCATCGTGTGGATGCGCGGCTTCCTGGCCACGCTTGCCCGGCAGGGCCGCGCCGTCCTGGTCTCCAGTCATCTGATGAGCGAACTCGAAGACACCGCGGACCATCTCGTGGTGATCGGCCGCGGCCGGGTCGTCGCCGACACCAGCGTGTCCGAACTGCTCGCCGAGGCGTCCGGCGGCAGGGTCAGCCTGCGTACCTCCGCGCCTCCGCGCGCCGCCCAGGTCCTGCACGGCGCGGGCGCCACCGTTCTCGCCACCGGCCCCGACACCCTCGGCGTCACGGGCCTGCCCGACGAGGAGATCGTGGCCCTGCTCGCCCGGAACGGGGTGCCGTTCTCGCAGGTGTCCGCGCACCGGGCGACGCTCGAAGAGGCATACATGGAGCTCACCCGGGACGCGGTGGAGTACCGGGGCATCCCGGCGGGGGAGGCCACGCGATGACAGCCACCCTCACCCCTCGCCCCCCGGTCACGAGGCGCGCCGAGCGGAGCGGGTTCCTCAGAACGCTGCACGCCGAGTGGACGAAGTTCCGTACGGTACGCGGCTGGGTCCTCGCCATGGCGGGGGCGCTCCTGGTGACGATCGTGGTCGGCCTGCTCGGCACGGCCGCCCCCGCCCCCGGCGGTCGCGGCAGCGACCCCACCTCGTATCCGAGGGGCCCCGGCGGCGAGGCGGTCAATGACAGCTTCTACTTCGTCCACAGGACGCTCACCGGCGACGGTGCCCTCACCGTTCCCCTGCGGTCCCTGACCGGTGCGGCCGACACCGGGACCGGCAGGACGGCCCAGGGCGCCCAGCCCTGGGCGAAGGCAGGGATCATCGTGAAAGAAAGCCTCGCCCAGGGATCCCCGTACGCGGCTGTCATGGCCACGGGCGGCCACGGCGTGCGCATGCAGTACGACTACACGCACGACACGGCGGGCCCTTCCGGCAAGACCGCCCAGGGGTCCCCGCGCTGGCTGCGCCTGGTCCGCTCCGGCGACAGCCTCACCGGTTACACCTCCACCGACGGCTCCCACTGGACCAAGGTCGGCCGTGCGAAGCTGCCTGGGCTTGCGCGCACCGTGCAGGCCGGGCTCTTCGCCACGTCACCGGAGGCGAAGCAGGACACCGCGGCGGGCACGGGCTTCAGCCCCGCCGTGGCCACCGGCACCTTCGGCCGTCCTGGCCTTACCGGTGGCTGGTCCCAGAGCGCGTGGAGCGGCACACAGGTGGGCGGCGACGCGGGCACCTCCGGCAGCTACACGAACACCACCGAGGGCGGCTTCACGCAGACCGACGGCGGCGGGTTCACCGTGACCGGGGCCGGTGACATCGCACCGGTCGTCGGCGGGCCCGCCATGGGCGTCGGCTTCTCCGTCGAGAACTTCCTCGTCGGCACCTTCGCCGGGCTGATCGTGGTGATCGCCGTGGGCACGGTGTTCATCACCGGCGAGTACCGGCGTGGTCTGCTGCGCACGACCATGGCGGCAACTCCCCTGCGGGGCCGGGTGCTTGCTGCCAAGGCGCTGGTGGCCGGGGGCGTCGCGTTCGCCATCGGCCTGGTAGCCGCCGCGATCACCATTCCCATCGGGGAACGCAGCGCCCGCGGCAGGGGGTTCCATGTCTTCCCCGTCACGTCGGCGACCGAAGTGCGCGTCATGGTCGGAACCGGCCTGCTCTGCGCAGCCGCCGCTGTGCTCGCTCTCGACGTCGGTGCCCTGCTGCGGCGCAGCGGCACGGCGGTCGCCCTGGTCATCGCGTCGATCGTGCTGCCCTTCCTGCTCGCCACCTCCGGCGTACTGCCCGCAGGCGTCTCGGAGTGGCTGCTGCGGGTGACCCCGGCTGCGGGCTTCGCCATCCAGCAGACCCTGCCGCAGTACGCGCAGGTGCTCAGCGTGTACGAGCCGTCGACCGGCTACTACCCGCTGGCGCCATGGGCCGGCTTCGCCGTGCTGTGCGGATACGCCGCGCTCGCCTTCGGTCCGGCCGTGGTGCGGCTGCGCGGGAGGGACGTATGAGCCTCCTGTGCGGTGCACGACTCACGAACACGGCGGACGGCGCATGGCGAGGGGACTTCGGCCGCGCTCTGCGCGCGGAGTGGACGAAGTTGCGCACCGCGGGGGACATGGGCAGGTTGCTCCTGCTCGCCGTCGCGCTGACCGTGGCCGTCGGGTGCGGCACCGCCAAGGCCGTGAAGTGCCCGGAGGCGGGGTGCGGCCAGGACGCCGTCAAGCTCGCCCTGACCGGCGTCACCGTCGGGCAGGCAGTCATCGCCGTTCTCGCGGTGCTGGCCGTCAGCGGCGAGTACGGCACCGGGATGATCCGCACCACGCTCGTGGCCGTGCCGAACCGGCTCACCGTCCTTACTGCCAAGGCGACGGTCCTCACCACGGTCGTCCTCGCCTCCGGGACGGCTGCCGTCCTGGCCTCCCTCCTCGCCGGCCGCTCCATCCTGCCCGGCAACGGATTCACCGAGGCGCACGACTATGCCCCGCTCTCCCCGGCCGACGGCCCGACCCTGCGCGCGGCCGTGGGTTCGGTCCTCTACCTCGTCCTGGTCGCCCTGATCGGCCTCGGCGTGGCGACGGCGGTACGGGAGGCGGCGACCGCCATCGGGATCGTGCTCGGGCTGCTCTACCTCTTCCCGGTCGTCATCCAGGTGGTCCACGACCCGGAGTGGCAGCGCCACCTCCAGCAGGTCTCGCCCATGACCGCCGGACTCGCGATCCAAGCCACCGTCCATCTGCACGAGCTGCCGATCGGCCCATGGGCCGGCCTGGGCGTGCTCGCCACGTGGGCCGCGGCCGCGCTGCTGGCCGGCGGTCTGCTGCTGCACAGGCGCGACGCGTAGCCGAAGCGAGCCGTCCGCGAGCACGGTGGCTTCGGGCCCCTCCCCGGCCCGGCGCCTCACCCGGTCAACGACCCAGCCGGGAGCGACGCCGGGCGGGCGGGCCTTAACAGAGGGAACAAGGGACGCCGGTCGGCGTCGGCGAGGTAGTCGCAGATGAACACCGTCCGTACCGCCCACCCGAGGCGATCACCCTGCGCCACGGCACCCGCCTCGAAAGCGCACGTCGCGGGCCGGGGCTTAAGGAGCAGTCCAGCCCGGCTCAACGATCGGCCCGGCCCGGCTGCAGCTTCCCACGGGACCGAACGGGTCTGAACGGGCTCGGGGCTCAACGGGCCTGAACGGGGCTGTCAGTCCCGTACGGGTAAAACAGCAGGTCAGAGCCGTTCTGTTCTTTTTCCACGGGACTGACGGGGCTCAACCTCGTAGTTATCAGCTGTTCAAGAACAAGGGAACACATGTGCGCGCGCGTACGACGTCTGTTTCTCTATGCTGGTGATAACTACGAGGTTGAGCCCCGTCAGACCCGTAGTTTTCCAGGTCAATGCTGTGACCTGCGCTTTTGTGTCACGGGACTGAACGGGTCCGAAGGGCTGGGGGCCCGCACGGGACTGAACCGGCCGTGGGGGGAGGCGCATTGCCCGAGGGGTACGGGACTGACGGGACTCAATTTTCCCGACACGTGCGTCTTTCCGTTCCGGAGGCCCTCGGTGGGCTACGCTCTGCTTGGTCAACTCAGAAGCTCAGTCCCTTCGGTCCCGTAGTCCCGTCGGCGCGGGCCTCGGACACGCGGGGGACCCGACCCGCAGCTGTCCTGTCCCTCGGCGCCCAGCGCCCGTTCTCCCGACGAGGATGCTCATGAGCGCAGAACCCGTGCGCTTCGACGCTGTGGCCGCGGCCCGGCAGATTCATCAGCAGAGCCTCGATCTCGCCCTGCACGAGCAGCCCAGCCTCCCGGCCCAGCAGAGCGAGGCGGCCACCGCGCCGCCCCCGGCCCGCGCCCTGGGCCTGCTGCCGACCTCCCTCACCGACCGGGGCAACGCCAAGCTGTTCGCCCGCCTCTACCGGGACCGCTTCCGGTACGTCATCGGGATGGGCTGGCACTGCTGGGACACCTACCGCTGGAAGCTGACCGGTGGCGAGGAGGCGGCCGTGTGGGCCGCGGGGGAGATGGCCGAGCGGTACGCCGAGCACGATCCGAGCGGCCGCTTCACGGACCGGCAACTGGCGGGCCACAGCAGGCATTCGGAGTCGACCGCCGGGGTCAAGGCGCTGCTCTTCCAGGCCCAGGCCGCACCGGACCTGCGGCTGGACCCCGATGTCCTGGACGGCGACATCTACGCCCTGTGCACCCCGACCGGCGTGGTGGACCTGCGCACCGGCGAGCTGCGCAAGCCCGATCCGCTCACCGACATGCACTCGCGCGCCACGACCGTCGCCCCGCTCAAGATGCCGGTGCCCCGCTGGGACAGCTTCCTGCGCGACACCTTCGGCGCCGACGACCAGGGCCTGGAGACCACGCGCTTCCTGCACCTGCTGCTCGGCTACTCCATCACCGGGGACGTCGGCGCGCAGGTGCTGCCCTTCCTGTACGGCTCCGGGGCCAACGGCAAGTCCGTGCTCCTGGAGGTCATGACGCAGATCCTCGGCGACTACGCGAACGCCGCGCCGCCCGGCTTCCTGATGGAGAAGGGCAAGTTCACCGAGCACTCCACCGAACTGACCGAGCTGCACGGCCGGCGGATCGTCGTGTGCAGCGAGCTCAAGCCGAACGACAAGTTCAACGAGGCGCGCGTCAAGCTGTTGACGGGCGGCGACACCATCACCGCCCGCCGGATGCGGCAGAACTTCTTCACCTTCACGCCCACGCACAAGCTGTGGCTGCTGGGCAACCACCGCCCCGAGGTCGGCACCGGCGGCCACGCCTTCTGGCGCCGGATGCGCATCATCCCCTTCGAGCGGCGGGTGCCCGACGAACGCAAGATCGACAACCTGGCGGCGGAGCTCGTCGCCGACGAGGGCCCCGGCATCCTCCAGTGGCTCATCGAGGGCGCCCAGCGCTATCTCGCCACCCGGGACTCACTGGCCGGACCGGCCTCCGTCCGGGTCGCCACGGCCGCGTACGAGACGACCGAGGACCACGTCGGACGGTTCGTCACCGAGCGGTGCACCAAGGGCGAGGGGGACGGGCCCAACCCGGAGCTGCGCGTCGAGCAGAAGCTGCTGTACGAGACCTACAGCCGCTGGTGTCTGGACGAGGGGATCCGCGCCTCCACACCGCGCGCCTTCGCCAGCCGCATCCGCCAGGAACTCGGCCTCGCCTCGCCCGCCGACATGATCAAGAACAACGCGACCAAGCTCTATCCGGGAATCGCCCTGCTTGCGGAGAGCGTGGAAGGGGGCGCACGATGACGGACTGCGCCCTGCCCGCTCCCGTAGGGCACCCGTACGATGGGGGCGGAAGTTCCGGACGGCTTCGTTCCACCTGTCCGGACCCCGGCTTCGCGAACGACACACCACCAGGCCGACCCGCGGCCGCCCACACGCAGGAGGGCCGACGATGAGCGCGCTGCCCCAAGAAGGCGATGTTGCCCAGGAGGTCGAGATCGTGTGGCTGGAGGACCCGAGGGGCCTCGATTACGTCCGCCAGTCCCTGGACAAGGTCAACACCCGTAAGGGCAGGCCGCGGTACGAGCGGGACGGCCGCCTCATCGGCTACTCCAACCTCGCGCCGAAGGCCCCCCGTTCCCTCGGCAGCGGGTTGTTCGCGCGGCGTACGTTCTATCTGCTGCCGCACGACCGCCCCAACCGGCCCGACGACCCCGAGTGCCCCTACAAGGTGGGTTCGCCCCTTGAGGCCGTCGACCCGCGCACACTGGCGCCGGGCGCGGTCGGGGAGAAGACCAGCCGTTCGCAGGGGACCGCGGAGACCGTGCCGGCGGGTTCCTGACCGAGGCTTCTCCGTACGGACCGGCCGGGCTCACCAGTCCTGTACGGGCCCGGTCATGGTCGAGGTGAAGACGGGCTCCCCGTCCTGCCGGCCCACCACGCGGACGGTCATCAGATCGCAGTGCTCGGCCGACAGCCGGTCCACCTCGATCCAGCACGGGCGGTCGAGTTCGGCGTAACGGTGGAAGTACGTGGCGGCGCTCGACGGTCGCATCACCAGCGGTGCGGCGAGCGAGCAGGCGGCCTGGCGGGCCCCTTCGAGCAGCACCATCCCCGGCAGATGGTCCCCGGCGTGGTCGAAGAGGATCGGGTGGTTCAGATCCGGGGTGAGCATCCAGCGCGTGGAATCGGCGGTCGGAGTGAGCGCCACATCGGCGGGGGAGTGGCGGCCGACGGAGGCCGGGGTCATCGGCGGGAGGTCCGGCGGGGTGAACGGCGCGGCGGAGTCGTCCCGCTCCGGGCGGCTCGCGCGCAGCCGGGCGTAGACGCCCGGGGTGATCGCGGAGAAGTGTCCCGCCGCATGGGCGAGGATCGTTCCGTCCCTGCGTATCTCGAACTCCATGTGGAGCTTGCTGACTCTTCGTCCGCTGTACGTCACGTCCGTACAGCGCGCGTCCATCTCGAAGTCCGTCGGGTGCGGGCCTATGCGTAGATTCTCCAGGAACGTCGTGTAGTTGAGGTTCCACATCACGAAGTGGTGGCCGAGCGGAACGCCGAGTTCGGCGTGGGCGAGGAACATGCCGGCCTGCCGGAAGGTCTCCGCGACCTGGAGCGGATCGTGGCTGCGCCCGTCCGGACTGCTGAAGAGCGTATGGGCCCGTGGCCATTGGCCGGTGAGCGTGAAGCGCAGATCTCCCTGAGCTGTGCAGCCGGTGAGGAATACCTCGGCCAAGGACGCGCGGTGCACGTACTCCTTGGGAACCGTCGTGGTGAGCTGAGGCATTTCGGGCACTTCGGTACTTCCACCGGCGATGGACAGAGCCATGAGGACCCCCATCTTGAACGTGCGGTCAGCGACGACGACTATAAGATACGGACCTACCGGTTTTCTTCGCGTGAGCCCTAAAGTAAAATCTTCACCAAGTGCGGCCCGGTTACTTGAGGGGAGCATTCCGCTTAGTGCCGTCCTGGGTGGCCTCAAAAGAGGGGTAAACACTGAGATAAGCGGACGTAACGGATATCCGTTGATCCTGGAGCGAGTAAAAGCGTCAGTAAAGAAACCCGGTGCGCGTGTTGTTTTCCGTAATGAAGCCGGGGCGACCGTCAGAACAGACAGGGAGATCACTAGATGAACGCACCCCTCTGCACGCTCCGTCTCGCCGCTGTCAATATCGACGGCGTTCTGCTCAACGACACCTTCAGCCCCGTACTGCATCAGCTCGTGGTCGAGTGGGGCGGCACCTACACCGCCGATCTGGAGAGGCGGCTGCTCTCGCAGACCCAGACCATGGCGGCGCGCGCCGCGGCCGAGGCCACCGGGATGAAGGCGACCGAGGAAGAGCTGATCCGCGCCTACTTCGCCGCCCGGGAGCGCTACGTGGAGCGCCACCCCGTCCAACTCCTCGACGGGGCCGAGTGGTTACTCGAACGCCTGCAGGGCATGGGTCTGGACCTCGTGTGCTACGGAGGCCTCGGCGCGGCCCACTTCGAACGCCATCTGGGGGAGCGGGCGTCCTGGTTCGCCGCCCCCGGATACGTCTGCACCAACGACTTCCGCCCCGGGATCCGCGAGATCGTCGAGGACGTCTTCGGCCTCCGCCGCGAGCAGGTCCTCTTCATCGACGACGCGGCCTCCTTCGCCGCCCGCGCCCGGGAGCTGGACGTCCCCTTCATCGGGCACCCCAGCGCCTTCGAGCACGGATTCCAGCCGGCCCTGATGCGCGAGACCGGCGCCCGGCACGTGGTCGGCTCCCTGGACGAGATCGACGAGGACCTGCTGCGAAGACTCGACCACGAGGCGGCCGAGGGCACGGTGTGGCGGGACTCCGCCGAGGCGGTGTGCGCATGAGCGGCACGGTGACCCCCGTCCTGGAGGGGCGGGTCGCGCTGGTCCACGGCGCCAGCAGTGGCATCGGTGCCGCCGCCGCGCGCGTGTTCGCCCGGCACGGCGCCACCGTCGTCCTGACGGCCCGTCGGGAGGACCGGCTCCGCGCCCTGGTCGAGCAGTTGCGCGCCACCGGCGCCGAAGCCTCCCACCATGTCCTGGACGTGCGCGACGGCGAGGCCGTGCGGCGCGTCGTGGAACGCACGGTGGAACGGCACGGCCGCCTGGACGCGGCCTTCAACAACGCCGGCGTCGGCCTGCCCAGAACCCCCATGCACCTCATCGAGGACGCGACGTACGAACACGTGGTGGGGACCAATGTCACCGGCGTGTGGAACTGCATGCGCCATGAACTCGCGGCGATGGTCGAGGGCAAGGGCGGCGCGATCGTCAACACCAGCAGTGTCGGCGGGCTGGTGGCCTCCTCCACCGGGGCTCCCTACATCGCCTCGAAACACGCGGTGATCGGCCTGACCAAGGCGGCCGCCGTCGAATACGCCTCCCACGGCATCCGGGTCAACGCGATCGCCCCGGGGCTGACCCGCTCCGAGATGATCGACGCCTGGTTCGCGAGCTCGCCGGAGGCGGAGGAACGGGCCCACCGGTCCGCTCCCCAGGGCCGCGCGGCCGATCCGGAGGAGGTGGCGGAGACGGCGGCCTGGCTCTGCAGCGATCTGGCGAGCTTCGTGACGGGGGCGACCGTGCCGGTGGACGGAGGCAGGACGGCCTGGTGAGCCCGGAGCGTGGCGCTGCTCCCCGACTCCGACCTTCCCAAGGAGCAGCGCACGCAGGCGGGTTCGGGGTAGAGTACGACCCGTTTGGTTTTGTTCGCCGTCGGAGGAGGGTCATGGCGCAGCAAGAGCGTGCAATACGGACCCGGCGGGCTGTTATCGAGGGTGCTGCCGGAGTTTTCGCCGAACGGGGCTACACGGCGGCGACGATGGCCGAGATCCTCCAGCGGGCCGGAGTGACCAAGGGCGCCCTGTACTTCCACTTCGATTCGAAGGAAGCGCTGGCGCGCGGCGTCATCGAGGCGCAGATCGAAGCCGGGCAGTGGGCGCCGCGTGATTTACGGCTCCAGGAATGGGTCGATGTCGGGATGACACTGGCGCACCGCATACCCCGCGACGTCATCCTGCTCGCCGGTATCCGCCTCTCGGCCGACATGCACGGGCGGAAGATGTTCGGAAGCGCCTGGCCGGCCTGGGCCGAGCTGGGCACCAAACTCCTCAGTGAGGCCAAGGAGCAGGGCGAGGTGCTGCCGCACGTCGACCCCGAGCAGACCGCTCAGTGCTTCCTCGGCGCGTGGATCGGCACCCAGGTCGTCTCCGAGGCGGAGTCCGGTTTCACCGATCTCGACGAGCGCGTCTCCGTGCTCTACAACCACATGCTTCCCGCTGTGGCCACGCCCGCGGCGCTGATCAGACTGGACACCGCACCCGACCGGGGCGCCCGGGTCCTCGCCGAGATCCAGGGCGCGACCGTGAGGGAGTACGTGGCCGCCGAGGCGTGACAGCACGCCCCGCTCAAGAGCGCCTCGAATCCCGCTGCCGCCGACCACGCCGTGATCCGGTGCGGTCGGCGGCGGTATCGGTGGCGGACGGTGGTCCGTCCGGCCGCCGTACCTGCGTGAATCCGCCCCTTCCCCAGTTCAGGCGTTGATCGCGGTGAACCTGGGTCCGGGATCCGGCACCCCGTCATAAACCAACCAGACGTGCGGTTTGCTATTCTTCCGGGGTCAGGACACCGCTGTCCGCGGAAAACCGGAGTGGGGGACTCGGCGTGCCGCTCAGGGCGGATTGAGGAGGAACCCATGGTCAAGCAGGAGCGGGCCGCCCGCACTCGTAGTGCGCTCATCATCGCGGCCGCGGAGGTCTTCGCCGAGGACGGATACGCCCTCGCCTCGCTCCCTGCGATCAGCAAGAAGGCCGGCGTGAGCACGGGGGCGCTCCACTTCCACTTCGCCAACAAGGACGCGTTGGCGGCGGCGGTCGAGGAGGCGGCGGAGCTGGCCCTGCGGAACCTGGTCGAGGAGTGCGGCGCATCAGCGACGACGCACCTCCAGCGACTGGCCTGCACGATCAACCGGCTGCTCGACGCCGTCGTCTCCGATCCCGTGACACGGGCGGGCCTGCGGCTGGGCGGCGACCCCTCCCGCAAGACCGGCGGCGGCGTCCTCGCCTGGTGGTACGGATGGGTCGGCGACCTGCTCGTCCGGGCCGGGGAGAGCGGCGAACTCCCCGAGCAGCACTCCCCGGAGGGCGCCGCGGCGGTGATCTCCGCGGCCCTGGCCGGGGTGGTGCTCCTCGACGGTGTCCGCGGATCCGAGCACGGGTCGTGCGCGGGCATGGTCCCCTTCCGGGAGTTCCTGCTCTCCTGGCTCGCCGTGTCGCTGCCGCCGCAGCGGCCGGGCGCGGGCCGGGGCATGCCCGACCGGGCGTTCCCCCCGGGCTGACGGGCGTCGGATCAGGCAGGCCTTGAGCCGTACTCCAGCACGACACCGCATCCTTGGTCCGCTGATCCGGGCCGTTGGAGAGGGGGCCAGCACGGATGTCGTCGCACCCAGCACAGGGGGCCGAGTACGCGATCCCGGTCGCGGCTCCCGTCGGCGTGGTCTACGGCCTGCTCGCGGACCCGCTCCGATGGCCCGTTCTCTTCCCGTCGTACGTCCATGCCGAACGCATCGACACCGACGGCTCCCGTGAACTGCTCCACCTGTGGGACATGACGAGCGACGGGCCGCGCGCCCTGCACGTACGCCGTCGTCTCTACCCGCACGACCGGACCATCACGACCGAACGGATCGACCCCGCCACCCAGCAGACCGTCGGACGCGGTGTCTGGCGGGTGACGACCGACGGGAACGGCGGCAGCGTCCTCAGCCTGCGGCGCGAACGGGTGGACACCCCCTACCCCGCGCCCTGGACGCCCGGGGCCGACCAGCCGCCGGACACCGAGGTCAGGTCCCGGCTCGACGAGGTCAGAGCGGTCGCCGAACGCTGGGAGCGGCTGGACGAACTGCTGCTCGCCTTCTCCGACAGCGTCCGCACCACGGGCCCGCCCGAACTCGTCTACGACTTCCTCCAGCACATCGAGAACTGGCCCGATCTGGTCCCGCACATCGACCGGGTCCAGGTCGGGACGGACGCCCCGGGCGTCCAGATCGTCGACATCGACAGCACGGCCTGGGACGGCGGCGACACCGTCACCTCGGGCGCCGTCCGGCTCGGCTTCCCGGCCGCCGGATACCTCGTCCACAAGGACGTGGTGGCGCCCCAGATCCTCGCGGGGCACACCGTCCGGTGGTCCCTGCTGCCGGACGGTTCGGGACTCACGGTGGTCTGTACGCACTCGGTGATGCTCAGGGAAGAGGCGCTGGCCTCGTTCCTCGGTGCCGGTGCCACCCTCACCGACGCGCGCCACGAGGTGCGTACGGGGCTGGGGCAGACGGCCACCGAGATCCTCGGGCTGGCCAAGTGGCATGCGGAGAGCGCCCTGCGCCACGTGGGGTGATCACAGCGACCGCACCGGCAGGACCGACGAGGAGGAGCACGCCGATGGGCAGGGTCTTGCGCTTGCAGCAGCCCGGAGCGAGGAACCGCGGCGGCGCGGCCGTGCCCGCCGACGGTGCCCCCCGGCACACCGACGCCGCCGACGGGCCGGGCCAGGTCCACCCGAGGACCCCGGCGGGCCGCGGCGCGCTCCTGGCGGACGAGCGGCCGGCCGGACCCGTGCTGCCGCCCTTCCACGTGGCCGCGCCGCTGCCGGCCGCCGTCCTCCAGCGCGCCCGGCGCCTGGAGGGGCTGCTCGGGGACCCGCGCGACCGGAGCAACCCGTACGGCCACCACGCCCTCGCCCACGGGGCCGGGCGCCGGCCGTTCGACGGGCTCGGCGGACTGGTCGAGTCGGAGATCCTGCCGGTCACCAAGGGCGGTCACTTCACCGGGGGCGAGGCGCTGGCCGCCGCGCTCCGGCCGCTGCTGCGCCGCGATCCCGAGCTGGGCCACGCCCTCGTCACCTCCACCCTGGCCGCCGTCCCCGGGGCCCCGCTGCCGGACCGGTCCGTGGAACTGGCCCGGCTGCTCGGGCCCGCCGCGCTGGGCGCCGCCGCCGGAACCGCGCTGCGGGCGGCCGTGCGCGCCGTCGCCCAGGGGGAGCGCAGAACACCGGGGCTGTCGCGCTGGCGCGCCTCCCTCGCCCGGAGCTTCGCCGACCTGCTGGCCTGCGAGAGCCTGACGGCCGTGGCGCTGCGTTCGCTGAGCCGTCCGTCCGGCACGGGCGACGCCGTGCTGCGGGCCGCCGCGGGCTGCGTCGTGCCCGCGCTGGCCGCCGAGATCCTGGACGAGGCCGTGCTCACGCTCGGCGAATGCGGTCACGGGCGCGACAGCGCCGCCCTGCGCTGGTGCCTGCGGGCGGCGGACGGGACGGCCCGGGTACGCGACGCGAGCGGTACGGCCGAGAGCAGGGCCCAACTCCTGCGCGCGCTGCCCTCGTCGGCCGGTCCCGGCGGCGGTCGTGCGGCCGCCCGCCCGGCCGGGGAGTACACCGGCCGAACGGACGACGGCACGCTCCCCACCGACCCGGTCGCCGATCTGCACGGACTGCTCGACGCGGCCGCCGCGGAGCGGAACGGCTCCGGCGCCGCGGACGGCCCCGAGGCGGGGAGGGCCCGCGCCGCGGGACGGCTGCTGGCCGAACGCCGGCTGCTGACCGGACCGGAGCGCAGGGTGCCCGGGACGGGGGCCGCCGCGGCGGAGCGGTACGCCCAGCTCCTCACCGCCTGCGTGGTGCTGGCGGTCCGTCGGGACACCGCCCGCTACGGCAGCAGTGGCTTCCTCGCCTCCGGGGGGTGGACACCGCTGGCGCTGGCCCGCGCAGTCCAGCGCCTCGGGCTGCCCCCGGTCGGCCCCTTCGACCGTGCCCAGGCCGGGGTCGAGGCGGAGCTGGACCGGCGCGACCGGATGGGTGTCGACACCGATCTCCACGCCACCAGGATCCTGTGGTGAGCGCCGTGAGCACGGAGCCGCTGTACGTGGGCGGCCCGGACGGTCCGTGGGATGCCGTGCAGGACCGTTTCAGCAGTGCGGGCCACGTGGTCGTCCACACCACCTGGGGCGTGTGGGCGCCGTCCGCCCTGCTCGACCCCGATCTGCGCCAGACGCTGGGCCGGGACTGGCCCCGCTACCGGCAGTTCCCCGCGACCGGGCAGCGGCTGGGCTTCGCGGCCTCGCGCTACGTCATGAAGTACACCGTGGCCGAGGCCCTGGAAGTGCCCGTCGGAGCCATCGACTTCACCTTCCGGCCCGGCGGCCGGCCCGGGGTGCGGGGATGGGACGAGCTCTCGCTGAGCCTCGCGCACACCGACGAACTCCTCGTCGTCGCGGTCAGCCGCACCGGACCGGTCGGCGTGGACATCGAACGCGCCGACCGCTCCATCCCCTTCGACCTGATGGGCGAGGAGATGTGCACACCCCGCGAGGTGCGGCGGCTGACCCAGCTGCCCCCGGAGCGGCGGCAGGCCGAACTGCTGCGGCTCTGGACCCTCAAGGAGGCGTACACCAAGGCGCTCGGATACGGCCTGCGCCACAGCTTCTCCCGGGTGGGCTTCGAGTCGGACGCCGAGGGGCGGACCCGGCTGGCCGCACCCGCCCCGGACACCGGCACCTGGACGTTCGGCACCCACGAGGTCCAGGGGCGGTATCTGGTGAGCGAGGCCCACCGCGGCCCGCTGCCCGGACCGGACGCGGACCCGTCCCCGGCCGCCGGCGGCCGGGACGCGGGGGACGAGGGCGCGCGGGACCGGGAATGAGCGGCGGACACCCGAGCCCGGGAGGCGTGCTCTGCGCGACGCACACGGCGTCCGCGAGGACCTCCGACGGCTCCCATGTGATCGAGCTGCACGGCGCGCTGGCACCCGCCGACGCCGACCGGCTCGCGGCCCGGATCGTCGAGCGCCACCAGGGCTTCTCCGTCCTGGTCACCGGTCTCACCGACAGCCGGCACGCCCTGACCCTCGTCCCGCGCGACCCCGCCCGGGGCGCGCCGCTGACCCCCGAACTCCTCGCCGATCTCCTGCTGCTGCCCGGCGGGGCGCGGACCGTACCGCTGTCGGGCACCCAGCTCGACCGGGTCCGGGCCGCCGTCGGCGCGCCCGGTGATCCGGGGCGCCAGGTGGAGCAGGTCGCCCTGCGCTGGACCGGACAGCTGGACCCGCACCGCTTCGTGGCCGCCTGGCAGTCGGTCGCGGCCCGCGAAACGGTGCTGCGCAGCGCCTTCGACTGGGTGGCTGCCCCCCGGCTGGTGCTGCACGACCACGCGGACATCGAGGTCGCCCACCGCTCCCGTTCCGCGCTCCGGTCCTGGAACGACCTGCTGGAGGACGACCGGGCGCGCGGTTTCGCGCTGCACCGGGCCGGGCTGCTGCGGCTCACCCTGTTCGAGGACGTTCCGGCCACCCCGGACGCCTCCGTGCCGTGCACCCGGGTCCTGCTGACGTACCACCGGGCCCTCCTGGACGAGCGGGCCGTGCACATCCTGTTGCGGGCCTTCTACCGCGCCTACCTGGCGGGCGGTTCCCTGCCCGGCGGGGAGCGGCGCCCCGACGTCCGCGACCACGCCCGTTGGCTGGCCGCCCAGTCCCCGGACGCAGCGCGCGCCTACTGGGCGTGCGCCGCGCCGCCGCCCGACGCCTGGTCGGGGCCCGGACGGCCCGGTGGCGCCACCCGGCAGAGCGGCGATGCCCGCGTACGGCGCCGGCTCAGCCCCACGCAGGCGCTGCGGCTGCGGGCCTGGGCGGCCGACCGGGGCGCCGGTGAGTCCAGCGCGCTGCACCTGGTCTGGGCGCTGTTACTGCACCGGGCCGCGCGGGAGACCCCGGGCGGCCCGGCCGAAGTGACCTTCGGCGTACGGCTGTCGGCGCGCGATGTCGCGATGCCCGGCTCCGCCGACGTTCCCGGCCTGCTGGGGGGCCGGGTCCCCCTCACCGTGACGGTCGACCCGGCGGAACGCCTGGACGCGCTGCTGCTGCGGCTGCGCGACGCCGGACTGGACATGGCCAACTACCCCTGGACGAGCGACGATCTGCTGAACCGGTGGGCCGGGCGCGCGGTGCGTCCGGCCGACACCACCGTGGACTTCGACAGCAGACCGCCGATGGTCCCGGCCGTACGCGCGGAGCTGGAGGCCCACGGCATCCGCGTCGACGTACCGAGGCTCGTCGGCGGCTCGGGCGGCCCGTTCACCCTGGTGGCCCGTCACGAGCCCGACGGGAGCCTCGGCCTGACCTCCCTCTACGACCGCGCGGTGCTGCGCGACGACGACGCGGCCCTGCTGCTGTCGCAGTGCGTGCGGATGCTGCGCGCGCTGGCGGAGTTCCCCGGCACGGACACCACCGTCGCACAGCTCGTCGCGGTCCTGGACGACGTGGACGTGCCGAGGGCGGCACAGCCGCCGCCGGGGACGCCCGGGAGCGGGGCGGCCGGGACCGGCGTCCCGGCCCTGACCACGCTGCGGCGCGGCGAACCCGGGGCGGACGTCATCTGCCTGGTCGCGCAGGAGGGCGTCGTGCCCGGCGCGCACAGCCGCTTCGTCCGGCTCCACGAAGGACCCGAGCGCATCGTCGAACTCCGCTGCCAGGGACCCCCGCTCGCCCTGCCGTCCGCCCTCGCGGAGATGGTGCGCGGGTCCGGGCTGCTGCTCTGCGGGTGCGGTCCGGCCGCGGTGACGGCGTACGAGATCGCGCGCACGGTCGCGTCCGGCCGGGATCCGGTCGTGGTCATGGTGGGCACGGGGAGCGCCGAGGCGAGCGCGGACGCGCTCGCGGCCGCGCTGAGGTCCGTGGTGACGGGCCGGGCGTAGGCCGTGCGGTGAACGTCCCGCTGGCCCGGCGACGCCCGGCACGCACGCCCGGGACGCGGCGCGCCCGGATCCCGGTGGGGCGAGAGCGTTCCGCCGGGCACATCGGAACAGGTCTGAGGAGGCCGTCATGACGAATCCGGAGATCGGCGAGCAGGTGGTGGGCGATCTGCTGCGCGTGGAGCGCGGCCGGGCCGACGCCGAGGAGGTGGCGGCGCTGACCGTCCTGCTGCTCGGGCTGCGCCCGCGCGCCCGGCGGAGCGGCCCCGAGCGGCCGGAGCGGGACCGGCACCGGCTGCCGGAGCCGCAGGCGTACCGCGCGCCCGGCAGCTGGCGGTGACGGGATGTCGTACGCCCTCAGGGAAGGAACGGACATGACGGTGGCAGTGGACTCCGGCCGTACGGAAGCGGGCGCGGGACAGGGCGGCGGGCGGGTCGCCGAGCTGCACGCGATCCGCGCCCAGGCCCTGGGCGGGCCGGGGGAGCGGGCCACGGAGGCCCAGCACGCCAAGGGCAAACTGACCGCGCGCGAGCGCATCGATCTGCTCGTGGACCCCGGCTCGTTCCAGGAGGTCGAGCAGTTGCGGCGGCATCGGGCGACGGGTTTCGGCCTGGAGGCGAAGAAGCCGTACACGGACGGTGTGGTCACCGGCTGGGGGACGGTCGACGGGCGGACGGTGTTCGTCTACGCGCACGACTTCCGGATCTTCGGCGGGGCGCTCGGTGAGGCCCATGCGACGAAGATCCACAAGATCATGGACATGGCCATCTCGGCCGGTGCACCGCTGGTGTCCTTGAACGACGGCGCGGGCGCCCGTATCCAGGAGGGTGTTTCCGCGCTCGCCGGGTACGGCGGGATCTTCCAGCGCAACACCAAGGCCTCGGGCGTCATCCCGCAGATCAGTGTGATGCTCGGCCCGTGCGCCGGCGGCGCCGCCTACAGCCCCGCCCTGACCGACTTCGTGTTCATGGTCCGTGAGACCTCGCAGATGTTCATCACCGGCCCCGACGTCGTCAAGGCCGTCACCGGTGAGGAGATCACGCAGAACGGGCTCGGCGGCGCCGACGTCCACGCCGAGACCTCCGGCGTCGCGCACTTCGCGTACGACGACGAGGAGACCTGCATCACCGAAGTCCGCTACCTCCTCTCCCTCCTTCCCCAGAACAACCGTCAGAGCCCGCCCTCGGTCGATTCCGACGATCCCGTGGACCGCCGCGGCGAGGCGCTGTACGAGCTGGTGCCCGTCGAGGGGAACCGTCCGTACGACATGCACAAGGTGATCGAGGAGCTCGTCGACGACGGGGACTACCTGGAGGTCCACGAGCGCTGGGCGCGCAACATCGTGTGCGCGCTGGCCCGGCTCGACGGCCAGGTCGTCGGCATCGTCGCCAACCAGCCGCAGTCCCTGGCCGGTGTGCTGGACATCGAGGCCTCCGAGAAGGCCGCCCGCTTCGTCCAGATGTGCGACGCCTTCAACATCCCGATCGTCACGCTGATCGACGTACCCGGCTTCCTGCCCGGCGTCGACCAGGAGCACGGCGGGATCATCCGGCACGGGGCGAAGCTGCTCTACGCGTACTGCAACGCGACCGTGCCGAGGATCTCCCTGATCCTGCGCAAAGCCTATGGAGGTGCCTACATTGTGATGGACAGCCAGTCCATCGGTGCGGACCTCACCTACGCCTGGCCGACCAACGAGATCGCGGTCATGGGCGCGGAGGGCGCCGCCAACGTCATCTTCCGCCGACAGATCGCCGACGCCGAGGACCCCGAGGCCATGCGGACCCGCATGGTCAAGGAGTACAAGGCCGAACTCATGCACCCGTACTACGCGGCCGAACGCGGCCTCGTCGACGACGTCATCGACCCCGCGGACACCCGTGCGGTCCTCATCCGTTCCCTGGCCATGCTGGGTGCCAAGCACGCCGACCTGCCGTCCCGCAAGCACGGCAATCCGCCCCAGTAGCGCAGGCGCGCCGTCTCTCAAGTCCCTTGCGAGCAAGGGTGGGTGGAGGCTGGGCTGATTGACAAACCGCCTGTGCTGTTTTTTAATGTGAAGCCTTGTGCACCAGAACGGAAGCCAGGGAGGCGAGCTGCGTGGACATAGATGCTCTGGGGGCGCTGGAGGTCCGTGAGAACGGGGTCTCCATCACGCCGACCGCGCCCAAGCCCCGTCAGGTTCTCGCCCTGCTGGCGCTCCACGCCGACCAGGTCGTGCCCGTTTCGGTCCTCGTCGAGGAATTATGGGGGAGCAAGCCGCCGCGCAGTGCGCGTACGACCCTGCAGACCTATGTGCTCCAGGTGCGCGACCTCATTGCCGTGGCGCTTCTCAAGGATCCGTCCGACCGCCCCGCCAGGACCTCCAAGGAGGTCCTGGTCACCGCGCCCGGCGGCTACATGCTCGTCAGCGGTGACGGGGTCAGCGACGTCCGGGAGTTCGACCGGCTCGCCGGCATCGGCTACCGCGCCATGGACGCGGGCGACTTCCCGCGCGCCGCGGAGACCCTGCGCCAGGCGCTGGACCTGTGGACCGGGGAGCCCTTCTCCGGGGTGCAGGCCGGCGCGCAGCTCGGGATGGAGGTCAAGCGTCTTGAGGAGACCCGTCTCTGCGCGCTCGACCAGCGCATCGACGCCGATCTGCGGCTGGGCCGCCACCGCGAACTGCTGGCGGAGCTGACGGTCCTGGTGAGCCGTTACCGGACCCACGAGAACCTGCACGCCCAGTTCATGATCGCCCTGCACCGCTCCGGTCGCCGGGGCGAGGCGCTCGGCCTCTACCGCCGGCTGCGCAACACCCTCGTCCACGAGCTGGGCATCGAGCCCTCGGCCCGTCTGGCCCGCCTGCAGAAGTCGCTGCTGGCCACGCCGGTCGACGACGGCCGCAATCCGCTCAACGGCTCGGTGATGCCGATGGGCGGCGCGGGCGCCGTGCCCATCAGCTGACGGGCGGAACGCGGGCCGTTCCCGCCGGTGCATTTCACTGGAAGAATTTATAGAAAGAGAAAGAAAGAGCGTTTGCGTAAAGCGATTTATTTGAAGTCCGCTACAGAGTCGCTGGAGAAAATTACTCGGTGAGTCCTGACCCGATAGCTTGCTCCACAGCGCAGCTTTCTGGCCACTGACGGCCATGGGCGAGCGGACGCCAACGGGGAGGGCGAATGAGGGTTCAGCTTCTGGGGCCGTTGTCGGCCGAGGTCAACGGCGGGTCGATCGTCCCGACCGCCGGCAAGCCGCGCCAGATCCTGGCACTGCTCGCGCTGTACCCCAGCCGCGTGGTGCCGGTCCCCACGCTGATGGAGGAGATCTGGGCCTCGGACCCGCCGCAGAGCGCGCTCACCACGCTGCAGACCTATATTCTCCAGCTCCGCAGGAGACTCGGTACGGCGATGGGTCCGGACTCGCGCGAAGGTGTCAAGGACATCCTCGCCACCCGACACGGCGGATATCTGTTCCAGATACCGGAAATGGATATCGACGTCCGCGTCTACGAGAAACTCGCGCGTGAGGGCCAGATCGCCTTCGAACAGGGTGACAACGCCCTCGCCGCCGAGCGTCTGCGTACCGCCCTCGATCTGTGGCGGGGGCAGACGCTCGTCGACGTACGGCTCGGCCCGGTCCTGGAGATCGAGGTCATGCGCCTTGAGGAGAGCCGGCTGGTGGCGGTGGAGCGCCGGATCGACGCGGATCTGCGCATGGGCCGGCACACCGAACTCATCGCCGAACTCATGGAACTGACCGCCCGTCATCCCCGGCACGAGGGCCTGCACTCCCAGGTGATGGTCGCCCTCTACCGGTCCGGCCGGCAGAGTTCCGCGCTCGATGTGTACCGCAGGCTCCGCGGCCGGCTCATCGAGGAACTGGGGGTGGAGCCCTCGCCGCAGCTCCAGCGGCTGCACCAGGCGATGCTCGCCGTCGACCCGCTGCTGGACGTGCTGTCGGGGCCGCGGCGCACCTCGACGTTCGACCTGTTCGCCGCCTGAACGGACGGGAGCCGGGCCGGAGAAGGGCGGGCACGCGACGGAGTCCGGAACCCGGGCCGTCCCGTCGGGGGAGGACGTGGAGGCCCGGGGCCGGATCGCACACCGGGACGGGGGTGCCCGGTTCCGTTCCATCGTGGGCGACCGAAGTCGTGTACGACTGGAGCGTTACCGGAAACGACGGAGAAGGTCACCGCATATGCCGCACCAGGAGAACGCGAGCCTCTGGGCCGTGAGCGATCTGCACGCCGCGTTCACGGACAACCGGGAGCTCCTGGAGCGGATGCGTCCGGAGACGGACGAGGACTGGCTGATCGTCGCCGGCGACTGCGGCGAGATGTCCAAGGACGTCGAATGGGTGCTGACCCTGCTCAGCGGCCGGTACGCCAAGGTGATCTGGACGCCCGGCAACCACGAGCTGTGGACCCCGCGCGAGGATCCGCTCCAGCTCCGGGGCGTGGCGCGCTACGAGCACTTCGTCGCCCTCTGCCGCGGCCTGGGCGTGGTCACCCCCGAGGACCCGTACCCCGTGTGGAACGGCCCCGGCGGCCCGGTCACCGTCGCGCCGCTCTTCCTGCTGTACGACTACACCTTCCTCGTCCCCGGGGTCACCACCAAGCAGAAGTCGCTGGAGCTGGCCTACGAGGCCGGCGTCGTGTGCAGCGACGAGTTCATGCTCCACCCGGACCCGTACCCCAGCCGTGACGCCTGGTGCCGCGACCGGGTGCGGGAGACCGAGGCCCGGCTCGCCGCGCTCGACCCCGACGTACCGCTCGTCCTCGTCAACCACTATCCGCTGGTACGGCAGCCGATGGACATCCTGCGCTACCCGGAGTTCGCGCAGTGGTGCGGCACCGCGCAGACCGCCGACTGGCACACCCGGTTCCCCGTGCACACCATGGTCTACGGCCATCTGCACATCCCCCGGACCACGTGGTACGACGGCGTCCGCTTCGAGGAGGTCTCCGTCGGCTACCCCCGTGAGTGGCGCCGTCCGGGCCATCCGAAGGTCGGACCGCGCAGAATCCTCCCCCGGGGCTGAACCGACCGTCAGGGCCACCCGATGTCGTCATCGGACTTCTCCGGTCCCGACGCGTTCACCAGGGCTTTCATCAGCGACTCCCCTACGAGGACACGCGCTCCGGCACGGCTGCTCGACATACTGCCTCGAAACGCTCGTGATCGGCTCGGGCCCCGCTCGCGGGGCGGTCGAGCGGGACCGAAGCACCAGGTGAGCCGGGTTGGAGACCCGGTCGTGAGGGCTGGCAAACGTTTGCCCGGACCTTGGCAGCGGCCGTACGCTCGTGGTCCGATCGTGGCCCCGGCCCGCGTGTCCCCCTCCGCGGCCGCTCCCGCTCGTGCACGCGTCCCGACCCGCTGCTCTCCTTGAGGAATTGGTCCATGTTGCGACAGCCCGCGTTCGGTAGCCGGTTGAAGAAGATCCGTCTGGCCCGCGGGCTGTCGCAGACCGCGCTCGCCGGGGACGGCATGTCCACCGGCTACCTCTCCCGGCTGGAGTCCGGCGGGCGCCAGCCCACCGAACGCGTCGTGGCCTATCTCGCCGAACGGCTCGGGCTGCAGCCCTCCGAGTTCGAGGAGCCCGCCGCGGGCTCCCTCGCGCACGCCCTCACGCTGGCCACCTCCACCGGGGCCGGCAGCGCCGTCGACGTGCTCCGCGAGGCGTACGACGCCGAGAGCCACGAATCACCGGCGCTGCGCTGGCAGGCGCTGTGGCTGCTGGCCCAGTCCCGCCGGATGGAGGGTGACCACGTGGGGGAGCGGGCCCTGCTGGAGGATCTGGTCCGGCTGGGCGACGAGGTCGCGCTGCCCGAACTGCGGGTGCGCGGGCTGACCCGGCTCGCCCGTTGTCTGCGGTCCGTCGGTGAGATCCAGTCCGCGCTCGCCCTGGGCGAGGACGCCCACCGGCTGGCCTGCGAGGCGGATCTCGGCGTCGAGGACCGGGCCGCCGTCCTGCTGGCCCTGGCGTCCGTGGAGACGGAGGCGGGCCGGCTGCCCGACGCCCGCGTCCACGTCGACGAACTCCTGGACCTGGTCGAGGGGCGCTCCGACAGCCTGTGGGCGGAAGCGCTGTGGACGGTGGCCGCCGTACGGGTGCGGCAGGGCGACTACGAGAGCGCGCGGCGCATCCTCGAAGAGGCCCTGGCCGGCTTCGCCAGTGCCGAGGACCTGACCCTGTGGGTGCGGCTGAGGATGGCGGCCGGGCGGCTGTATCTGCAGCGGTCCCCGGTCGATTCGGCGGCGGCCGAACTGCGCATCGCCGAGGCGGAATCGGCGCTCGTCTTCGTGCGTACGGAGGCGCTCGACCAGGAGATGGCCGGTCTCAAGGCGGACCTGGCGTTCGTCACCGGCCGCTACGACGACGCCCGTGCCCTGCTCGCGGAGCTGGCCCGCGGCGAGCTGATGACGTACCGGGACCGGGTGCGCTTCGACGTCCTGCGTCATCAGCTGGGGGTGCTGGAGGGCGACGAGAGCGGTGTCCAGAGCCTCGGTGCTCTGGCGGCGGAGGCGCAGTCCAGCGGGAACATCGATCTGGCCGCGGAGATCTGGCGGGTGCTGGCGGAGGCGCTGACCCAGCTGCGGATGTCGTCCACGGCCGCGGCCCCCGGGCTCGTGAAGGAGTCCGACAGCGCCTGATCCGGCGCGGAGCGGAGGCCGGCCGCCCGTCACGCACCGATGACGGGCCAGCCGATGGTGCCGTTCGTCGTGTCCGCCGGGTCGGTGGTGGCCGGGGCGACCGGCCAGCCGATCGTGCCGTTCGTCGTGTCGTTCGTGCCGCTCGTGTCCGTCGTGCCCGGTGCGACGGGCCAGCCGATGGTGTCGTTCGTCGAGTCCGAGGCGGTCGGGGCGACCGGCCAGCCGATGGTGTCGGCGGAGCCGACCCCGGCCGAGGCGAGGAACGCGGCGGCGAGCGTGGCGGTGACGACCAGACCCCGGGCGAGACCCTTCATGACTGACTCCTCTGTGACTCGGTTCTGCCAGTGCGTGCTGTTCCTTGGCAAGAACATTGACAACTGTGCCTTGGATTCCGGTCGCGATGTGCTCAAGAATTACTGGAGTCCGGCAATTCCCTGACCGGAACGCGCCCGGCGGAACGCGCCCCCGATCTGCGCGCATCCCAACTGACCTGCGTGGATACCCGTTTGCCCGCGCGGGTGTCCGCAGGTGCCCCCGTGTGTTCCTGGTGCCGGCCGCCCTTTGCCGCAATGCCGCGTATTGCCAGAACTAGAGCCCCGCTGGAGCGGGCGTTGCCAAATTCCCCGCCCTGTAGGCAATCTATTGCCAACAGCTTGGCAATTTCCTGGCACAGGGGAGGCCCTGAACATGATTCACCTGAATACGGCAGGTCAGGGCCGGATGCCCGCCTCGGTCCGCACGGTTCTCACCGAGTGCGTCCGCGTCGAGGACCGCTTCGGACCGCACGAACTGGAGGAACGGGTCGGCGACCTCGTGCACGGAGAGGTCCACCACCGGCTGGAACGGCTGCTCAACACCCCCGACGGGCACACCGAACTGTTCACCGGCGGCGCCGCCGCGTACGAGGCCCTGGTCTCGGGCCTCGCCCTCGGCCGGGGCGACCGGATCTGGACCACGCCGTACGAGAGCGCCGCCCACCTCGCCACCCTCAGGTCGCTGCGCGACCGCACCCGCTGTCGCATCGAGGTCGTCCCGCTGCGCCCCGACGGCGACCTGGACCTCGCCTGGATGGGCGCGCACCTCGACGACACCGTGGCCCTCGTCTCCGTTCCGCACGTCCCCGCGAGCCGGGGCATCGTCAACCCGGTCGAGGAGATCGGCCGCCTTCTCGCCCCGCACCGCTGCCTGTACGCGGTCGACGCCGCGTACGCGCTCGGACAGGTGCCGGTCGACGTGGCGCGCATCGGCTGCGATCTGCTGACCGGCGACGGCTGGCGGTTCCTGCGCGGCCCGCGCGCGGTCGGCTTCGCCTATGTGGCGCCGGCGCTGCGCGACGCGCTGACCTGGGCGGACGCGGGCGACCGGGCCCCCCGGGCGACCACCGTCGTCTCGCCCGTGCCGACGACGGCCGCCGTCGCCGCGTTCGCCTCCGCGCTGGTCCACCGCGCCGAGCGGCCGGCCCCCTCGTACGACGAACGGGCACAGGCGCTGCGTACGGCCGTCGCCTCGGTCGCCGGGGTCGAACTGCTGACGCCCGGCCGCCACCAGTCCGCGATGGTCGCCTTCCACCACCCGGAGCTGTCCGCCGCGCTCATCCGCTGCGGACTCGCGGAACGCGGGGTTGCGGTGCGCAAGACCGTCGCCGACGAGACACCGCTGCTCTCCCTGCCGGGGGCGGCCACCACCGCGCTGTGCGCCTCGGTCGGCGAGAGCACCACCCCGGCCGACATCGCCGAGTTCGCCCGCGCCCTGGCCTCCACGGTCACCGAACTCCGCCGGCGGACCGCCGTCACGCACACCCGCACCGCCCGCATCGCTCTGGTCGGCAGCTGATCGCCTGCCCCGCTCCACCGGCCGTCCGGCCGGATCGAGCACTCTTCGAACCGTTCTCAAGCCCCGGGCACGACCGTGGGAGGCGCGATCGCCGTGCGCACCTTCGGGTGACCGGCGGCTGCTCCAGTGATCCAAGCCGCCGCGGAACGTGCGGGAAGAGCCCACGCACGACCACCGTCCGACCACGCACCCTTCTGGAGAGCCATGTCCCGTCGCCTGTTCACCTCGGAGTCCGTGACCGAGGGCCACCCCGACAAGATCGCTGACCAGATCAGCGACGCGATCCTCGACGAACTGCTCCGGCAGGACCCGTCCTCCCGCGTCGCCGTGGAGACGCTCATCACCACGGGCCAGGTGCACATCGCGGGGGAGGTGACGAGCCGTGCGTACGCCGACGTCCCCACCCTGGTCCGCGACAAGATCCTGGACATCGGCTACGACTCCTCGGCCAAGGGCTTCGACGGCGCCTCCTGCGGCGTCTCGGTCTCCATCGGGGCGCAGTCCCCGGACATCGCGCAGGGCGTCGACACCGCGTACGAGAAGCGCGTCGAGGGCGCCTCGCGGAAGGAGGAGGACGAGCTGGACCGGCAGGGCGCCGGTGACCAGGGCCTGATGTTCGGCTACGCCACCGACGAGACGCCGAACCTGATGCCCCTGCCCATCGAGCTGGCCCACCGGCTGTCGCGCCGGCTCACCGAGGTCCGCAAGGACGGCACCGTCCCGTATCTGCGCCCCGACGGCAAGACGCAGGTCACCATCGAGTACGACGGCAGCCGCCCGGTCCGGCTGGACACCGTCGTCGTCTCCTCGCAGCACGCCTCCGGCATCGACCTGGACGAGCTGCTGGTGCCGGACATCCGCCGCCATGTCGTCGAGGTGGTCCTGGCCCGGCTCGCCGAGGACGGCATCAAGCTGGAGACCGACGACTACCGCCTGCTGGTCAACCCGACCGGGCGCTTCGAGATCGGCGGCCCGATGGGCGACGCCGGCCTCACCGGCCGCAAGATCATCATCGACACCTACGGCGGTTACGCACGCCACGGCGGCGGTGCCTTCTCCGGCAAGGACCCGTCGAAGGTGGACCGCAGCGCCGCGTACGCGATGCGCTGGGTCGCCAAGAACGTCGTCGCCGCCGGACTCGCCGCCCGCTGCGAAGTCCAGGTCGCGTACGCCATCGGCAAGGCCGAGCCGGTCGGCCTGTTCATCGAGACCTTCGGCACGGCCACGGTCGACGAGGAGCGGATCGCGCAGGCGGTCTCCGAGGTCTTCGACCTCCGCCCGGCCGCGATCATCCGCGACCTCGACCTGCTCCGCCCGGTCTACTCCCTGACCGCCGCCTACGGCCACTTCGGCCGTGAGCTGCCGGAGTTCACCTGGGAGCGCACCGACCGGGCCGCCGCGCTCAGTGCCGCCGTCGGCGCCTGACCGGGGACCCCGGCACCGTCTTCGCCGCGGCCCGGATGCGGGCCGCATTACAAGAGTTCAGGAGTCAGTGTGCGCATCGCGGTGACAGGGTCCATCGCCACGGACCACCTCATGGCCTTTCCCGGCAGGTTCGCCGACCAGCTGATCCCCGATCAGCTCGCCCATGTCTCGCTCTCCTTCCTGGTCGACGGGCTCGACGTCCGCCGGGGCGGGGTCGCGGCCAACATCGCCTTCGGTCTGGGCAGCCTCGGTCTCTATCCGCTGCTGGTCGGGGCCGTGGGCCCCGACTTCGCCGAGTACGAGGTCTGGCTCAAGGAGCACGGGGTCGACACCGGCGCCGTGCGGGTCTCCGCCGAGCACCAGACCGCCCGCTTCATGTGCATCACCGACCAGGACGCCAACCAGATCGCCTCGTTCTACGCCGGCGCCATGGAGGAGGCCCGCGAGATCGACCTGTGGCAGCTCGTCGGCTCCTGGGACCGCCCCGACCTGGTCCTCGTCTGCCCGAACGACCCGGCGGCGATGCTCCGCCACACCGAGGAGTGCCGCCAGCTCGGGCTGCCCTTCGCCGCCGACCCGTCCCAACAGCTCGCCCGCCTCGACGGCGACGAGGTCCGGGACCTGGTCGCGGGCGCCCGGTGGCTGCTCACCAACGAGTACGAGTCCGCCCTGCTGCTGGAGCGCACCGGCTGGACCCGCGAGGAGGTGCTGGAGCGCGTCGACACCTGGGTCACCACCCTGGGCGGGGGCGGCGTCCGCATCGACGCCGTGGACGAGCCGACGCTCACGGTTCCGGCCGTGCCCGGCGTCGAGGTCGCCGACCCGACCGGCGGCGGCGACGCCTTCCGCGCCGGGTTCTTCGCCGGCGTCGGCGCGGGGCTGCCGCTGGAGGCGGCGGCCCGGCTCGGCTGTGTGACCGCGGCGGCCGCCCTGGGGGCCGTCGGCTCGCAGGCGTACCGCGTCGACCGCGACGCTCTGCTGGACACGGTCGCGCGCGCCTACGGCAGCGCGGCCGCGGACGAGATCGCCCCCGCCCTCAACGCCGTTCCGTGACCGGTGGTACGGCCCCGACCAGCCCTTTCCCCTCCCAAGGAGTAGTACGCATGCCCGCTCAGCCGAACGCCGCCTTCACCGATTTCAAGGTCGCGGATCTCTCCCTCGCGGCGTTCGGCCGCAAGGAGATCACGCTCGCCGAGCACGAGATGCCCGGCCTGATGTCCATCCGCAAGGAGTACGCGGACGCCCAGCCGCTGGCCGGTGCCCGGATCATGGGATCCCTGCACATGACCGTGCAGACGGCCGTGCTCATCGAGACCCTGGTGGCCCTGGGCGCCGAGGTCCGCTGGGTCTCCTGCAACATCTTCTCCACCCAGGACCACGCCGCCGCCGCGATCGCCGTGGGTCCGAACGGCACGCCCGAGGCTCCGGCCGGCGTCCCCGTGTTCGCCTGGAAGGGCGAGACGCTGGAGGAGTACTGGTGGTGCACGGAGCAGGCCCTGACCTGGCCCGGCCACTCCGGTCCGAACATGATCCTCGACGACGGTGGTGACGCCACCCTCCTCGTCCACAAGGGCGTCGAGCACCAGAAGACGGGCGTGCTGCCCGCCGCCGAGAACGAGGAACTGGCCGTCGTCCGCGCCCTGTTGGAGAAGAGCACCCTGGACTGGTCCGTCCTCGCCTCGGAGATCCGTGGGGTGACGGAGGAGACGACGACGGGTGTGCACCGTCTGTACGAGATGCACCGTGACGGCACGCTGCTGTTCCCGGCGATCAACGTGAACGACGCGGTGACGAAGTCGAAGTTCGACAACAAGTACGGCTGCCGTCATTCGCTGATCGACGGGATCAACCGGGCCACCGATGTCCTGATCGGTGGCAAGACCGCGGTCGTGTGTGGTTACGGGGATGTGGGCAAGGGCTGTGCGGAGTCGCTGCGGGGTCAGGGCGCCCGGGTGATCGTGACGGAGATCGACCCGATCTGCGCGCTGCAGGCGGCGATGGACGGGTATCAGGTCGCGACGCTGGACGACGTGGTCGAGCAGGCGGACATCTTCGTCACGACGACGGGCAACAAGGACATCATCATGGCCTCGGACATGGCCCGGATGAAGCACCAGGCCATCGTGGGGAACATCGGTCACTTCGACAACGAGATCGACATGGCCGGTCTCGCGCGGATCGACGGGATCGTGAAGGACGAGGTGAAGCCGCAGGTCCACACGTGGACGTTCCCGGACGGCAAGGTCCTGATCGTGCTGTCGGAGGGTCGTCTGCTGAACCTGGGCAACGCGACGGGGCATCCGTCGTTCGTGATGTCGAACTCGTTCGCGGACCAGACGCTGGCCCAGATCGAGCTGTTCACCAAGCCCGGTGACTACCCGACGGACGTGTATGTGCTGCCCAAGCACCTGGACGAGAAGGTCGCCCGGCTCCACCTGGCCTCGCTGGGTGTCCGGCTGACGACGCTCCGCCCGGAGCAGGCCGCCTACATCGGTGTCGAGGTCGAGGGCCCGTACAAGCCCGACCACTACCGCTACTGAGCCACCGCTCCGGAGCGCGCACCGGCCGGCAGAGCCTCGAACACCGGGGCGAGCCGGCCGGTGGCGTCCGTCAGGGCCTTCAGCGCGTCGCCGATCCGCCACTGCTCCCGGTCGCGCGGACCGACCGCGTTGGACACGGCCCGCAGCTCCACCACCGGGCAGCCCACCGCCGCGGCTGCCTCGGCCACGCCGAAGCCCTCCATCGCCTCCGCCAGCGCGTCCGGATGACGGTCCCGCAGCGCGGTGGCGCGCGCGGCCGTGCCGGTCACGGTGGACACGGTGAGGACCGCGCCCGTCCGCGCCCCCGTCACCTCGGCGACCCGGGCCACGAGCGCGGCGTCCGGCCGGTGCTCGACGGTGCCGAAGCCCAGCCCGGTCACCGGGACGAAGCCCTCGGCCGTCTCGGCTCCCAGGTCGGCCGCGACGATCCGGCTCGCCACGACGAGCGAGCACAGCGGCGCCCCGGGCTGGAAGCCGCCGCCGATCCCGGTGCTGACGACCAGTCCGTAACCGGCCCCCCGCTGCGCGGCGGCGGCCAGAACGGTCGCGGTGGTGGCCGCGGCGGCGGCGGGCCCCACACCGGCGGCCAGCACGTCCACCCCGACGCCGCCCGCGGTCACCCGGTGCAGGGTGCGGGCGGCGGCCGGGGCGTGCGCGGGTGCGGCGGAGGTATCGCGGAAGGCGCCGGCCACCGCGTCCTGTTCCGCGGCGACCGCCGTGACGACGAGGACCCGCGCGGCGGCGCCCTCGTCGGGGCGGCCGGGCGGGTCCGTCAGGGAGGTCATCGCGTCACCGTTCAGTGGGTGTGCTGGCCGCCGCTGATGACGGCGACGAAGGCCATCTTCAGGTACGTGTCGCCGCGGCGGCGCGACAGCAGCGCGAACGAGCCGGCCAGCGCGAGCAGTTCGAGGTCGTCCCAGGTCCCGGTGACGTCGATCCGTACGGACTTGCCGTCGGACTTCGCCAGGGAGAAGTCGATCGTGTCGGAACCCCGGACCAGCGTCGCCCGGTAGGGGCCCTTGCCCGGCGGGGACATCCGCCACTCGACCGGTGCGCCGCCCCCGGGCACGAAGGCGCCCCCGCCGTCCAGGCACAGGATCGCGGGGTCGGCGGCCGTGACCCGGGTCCGCCGGCGTCCGGTGGCCGCGATCGGCAGAGCACGGCCACCGACGGTGACCGTGCCCGTGCGCATCCCGCGGTCGAACTTCAGCGTTCCCGTGGGCTTGCCGAGGCCGTCGACGACGAACGCGCCGCCCTTCTTGCGCAGGCGCAGTTCCGTCTTCGCCATGCCTCAGTCCTTTCGCGCGGTCCGGGCGAACCCGGGGATGAGCACGAGGGCGACGACCACGTGCATGGCCAGCAGCGTGATCTTGGAGCCGCCGCCCTCACCGCTGCCGGCCGGGCCGAGCAGGGAGAGCACGAAGACGACCGACGAGATGATCGTCCAGCGGCTGCGGGCGGACGCCGGCTTGCGGTCGAGCAGCGCGGCCACGCCCCAGGCGGCGAAGCCCACGACGAGCGTCACGATGACGACCATGGGCAGGCCGATCTCCTGGACGTCACCGCCCGAGGCCTTCGCCCGGATGCCGTTGTCGAGGGCGGCGTGCCCGATGAGCCAGACGATGACGGTCGCCACGGTCGCGGCCAGGGGATAGAGGAGTCGTCCCCGGGCCAGCTGCCGGGTGGGGGAGGCGGTCGCTGTGTTCGACATGCGTCTTCATCCTTACGCCGATGCGCGTGTCCCGGTCCGAGGGCGGACCTTTGCGAAAGTTCACGGTACGGGCAAGCGGGGACCCCGGTGCAGGCGCTGGATCGTATCTGTAGGGATTCTCTTAGCGGTCGTTCCACCAGCATGGAGCTGCGCTGCCCGGGGCTGTTGTGTTCGCGGGGCCAGCAGACCGTATCCATGCCGGACTCGACGCTGAGGAGACGCACGGGTGGACGCAGGATTCAAACGCGAGATCGAACAGAAGGTCGCCGCCGGCGAGCGCCTCAGCCGGGAGGACGGCATCGCACTGTACGCGTGCGACGACCTGGCCTGGCTCGGAGGACTCGCCCACCAGGTACGGACGCGGAAGAACGGCAACGTCGTCCACTTCAACATCAACCGCCACCTCAACATGACCAACGTGTGCACGGCCTCGTGCGCGTACTGCTCGTTCCAGCGAAAGCCGGGCGAGATGGACGCGTACACCATGCGCATCGAGGAGGCCGTCAAGCTGGCCAAGGCGATGGAGTCGGAGCAGCTCACCGAGCTGCACCTGGTCAACGGCCTCCACCCGACGCTGCCCTGGCGCTACTACCCGCGCTCCATCCGGGCCCTGAAGGAGGCGCTGCCGTCGAACGTGGCGATCAAGTCCTTCACCGCCACCGAGATCCACCACTTCGAGACCATCTCCGGCCTCCCCGCCAGCGAGATCCTCGACGAGCTGATCGACGCGGGCATGGAGTCGCTGACCGGCGGCGGCGCGGAGATCTTCGACTGGGAGATCCGGCAGCACATCGTCGACCACAAGACCCACTGGGAGGACTGGTCGCGCATCCACCGCCTCGCCCACGAGAAGGGCGTCAAGACGCCCTGCACCATGCTCTACGGGCACATCGAGGAGCCCCGCCACCGCGTCGACCACGTGCTGCGGCTGCGCGAACTCCAGGACGAGACCGGCGGCTTCCAGGTCTTCATCCCGCTGCGCTACCAGCACGACTTCCATGACTCCATGGACGGCAAGGAGCGCAACCGGCTGATGGCCAGGACCAAGATGGCCACCCCCGCGGAGTCCCTGAAGACCTTCGCCGTCTCCCGGCTGCTCTTCGACAACGTGCCGCACGTCAAGGTCTTCTGGGTCATGCACGGCCTCCAGACCGCGCAGCTCGCCCTCAACCACGGCGCCGACGACATCGACGGCTCCGTCGTCGAGTACAAGATCACCCACGACGCGGACAACTACGGCACCCCGGACAAGATGTCCCGCGAGAACCTGCTGGACCTGATCCGCGACGCCGGGTTCCAGCCCGTGGAGCGCAACACCCTCTACCAGATCGTCCGCGAGTACGAGGGCCCGGATCCGGAGATCCGCGAGACCCCCCAGCCCATGCGGGTCTGACCCATGACCACCATCACGACAAGTATCGGCAGGTGTGCGCGATGACCGTACGGGACGAGGACCTCACGGGTGATGCCCTGGAGGTCTGGATCGACCAGGACCTCTGCACGGGCGACGGGATCTGCTGCCAGTACGCGCCCGACGTCTTCGAGCTCGACATCGACGGGCTCGCCTATGTCAGGAACGCCGAGGGAGACCTCCAGCAAGAGGCCGGTGCCACGGTCCTCGTGCCCACCATCGCCCTGCGCGACGTCACCGACTCGGTGAAGGAGTGCCCGGGGGAGTGCATTCACGTGCGCCGGGTCAGCGACGGCGTCGAGGTCCTCGGACCGGACTCGGCGGACGCCTGATGACGACCGTCGCCGGCCCGGCCCGGCCCGCCTCCCCGGCCGGCCTCGGCCGGCCGCGCGTCGGCCACATCGACTTCCTGAACTGCCTGCCCCTGTTCTGGGGACTGGCCCGTACGGGAAGCCTGCTCGACCTCGATCTGCACCGCGACTCGCCGGAGCGGCTGAGCGACGCCCTGGTCGCCGGTGAGCTGGACGTCAGCCCCATCAGCGTCATGGAGTACCTGCGCCACGCCGACGACCTGGTCGTCCTGCCCGATATCGCGGTCGGCGCGGACGGGCCGGTGATGTCCTGTCTGCTGCTGAGCAAGGTGCCGCTGGAGGAGCTGGACGGCGTCCCGCTCGCCTGCACCACGGCCAGCCGCACCACCGTCCGCCTCGCCGAACTGCTGCTCACCGAGTCGATCGGCGTCCGCCCCGCCTACTTCGACTGCCCGCCGGACCTGCCCACCATGATGGCCGGGGCCCCGGCCGCCGTGATCATCGGCGACGCCGCGCTGCGCGCCTCCCTCCTCCAGGCCGACACCTTCGGCTTCCAGGTCTACGACCTGGCCGAGATGTGGCGCGAGTGGACCGGGCTGCCGTTCGTCTTCGCGGTCTTCGCCGCCCGGCGCGCCTTCGTGGAGGAGCACCCCGAACTGGTCCGCGAGGTGCACTCCGGATTCCTGCGCTCGCGCGAACTCTTCCTCGACGAGATCGAGGCCGTCTGCCACAAGGCGGCCCGCTGGGCGGAGTTCGACTTCGAGACCCTCAAGCGCTACTACCTGTCCGCGCTCGACTTCGACCTGGGGGAGCGGCAGCTCGCCGGACTCCGCGAGTTCGCCCGCCGGGTCGGCGGAGCCGAGGCCGGCTTCGCGCCCGATCTGAGCATCCGTCTGCTGGAGACCGGGCGCACCCGATAACGCGCTCGCCGACCCATCCGAAACAGAAAGGTGGCCCGATGGCCATCCCGACCAGTCATCTCACCGCTGCTCTGGACCGCGCCGCCACCGGAGGCCGCCTCACGCCCGACGAGGCACTGGAGCTCTACCGCCACGCCCCGCTCCACCTGCTCGGCCAGGCCGCCGACGCGGCGCGCCGCCGCCGCTACGCGGGCCGCGAGAACCTGGCGACGTACATCATCGAGCGGAACATCAACTACACCAACGTCTGTGTGACCGCGTGCAAGTTCTGCGCGTTCTACGCGGCGCCCAAGGACACGGACAAGGGCTGGTCCCGGGACCTGGACGACATCCTGCGCCGCTGCGCGGAGACCGTCGAGCTGGGCGGCACCCAGATCATGTTCCAGGGCGGGCACCACCCGGACTACGGCGTCGAGTACTACGAGACCATGTTCTCCGCCATCAAGGAGCGCTTCCCCGAACTGGTCATCCACTCGCTGGGCGCCTCCGAGGTGGCCCACATGGCGAAGGTCTCCGGCGTCCCGGTCGAGGAGGCCATCGTCCGCATCCGCGACGCCGGCCTCGACTCCTTCGCGGGCGCCGGCGCCGAACTGCTGCCGGCCCGGCCGCGTACCGCCATCGCCCCGCTCAAGGAGTCCGGCGAGCGCTGGCTGGAGATCATGGAGACCGCGCACGGCCTCGGCCTGGAATCCACCACCACCATGCTCATGGGCACCGGCGAGACCAACGCCGAGCGCATCGAGCACCTGCGGATGATCCGCGACGTCCAGGACCGCACCGGCGGCTTCCGCGCCTTCATCCCGTACACCTACCAGCCCGAGAACAACAAGCTGCGCGGCCGCACCCAGGCGACCTCGCTGGAGTACCTGCGCGTCATCGCCGTCGCCCGGCTCTTCCTCGACAACGTCGCCCACATCCAGGGCTCCTGGCTCACCACGGGCAAGGAGATGGGCCAGATGACCCTGCACTACGGCGCCGACGACCTCGGCTCCGTGATGCTGGAGGAGAACGTCGTCTCCTCCGCCGGGGCCAAGCACCGCTCCAACCTCCCCGAGCTGCTCCAGCTGATCCGCGGCGCCGACCGCGTACCGGCGCAGCGCGCCACCACGTACGAGATCCTCCGGGTGCACGACGACCCGTCGGCCGATCCGTCGGCCGACGAGCGCGTCGTCTCCCACATCTCCTCGATCGTGGATTCCGGCGACGGCGTCCGCCGCCGCTCACTGAAGGTCCTGCCGGTCAGCTGAGGGAGACGGATCGACGTGAAGGTATTTGTCACAGGCGGAGCCGGATTCATCGGCTCGCAGTACGTGCGGGCCATGCTCGCCGGTGAGTACGCCGGATACGAGGACGCCGAAGTCACCGTGTTCGACCTGCTCACCTACGCCGGCAACACCGCCAACCTGCCCATCGGCCACGAACGTCTGACGTTCGTCCAGGGCGACATCCGCGACGCGGCCGCCCTGGACGCGGTCCTGCCCGGCCACGACGTGGTCGTCCACTTCGCCGCCGAGTCCCATGTGGACCGCTCGGTCGCCGGCGCCGTCCCGTTCGCCTCCACGAACGTGGTCGGCACCCAGCAGATCCTGGACAGCTGCGCCCGCCACGACGTGGCCACCGTCCTCTGCGTCTCCACCGACGAGGTGTACGGCTCCATCGAACTCGGCTCCTGGGACGAGCAGGAACCGCTCCAGCCCAATTCGCCCTACGCCGCCTCCAAGGCCGGCAGCGACCTGGCCGCCCTCGCCTACCGGCGCACCCACGGCCTCGACATCCGGCTCACCCGCTGCTCGAACAACTACGGCCCCTACCAGAACGCCGAAAAGCTCATCCCCCTCTTCATCACCCGCCTCCTGCGCGGCAAGCCCGTCCCCCTCTACGGCGACGGACGCAACGTACGCGAATGGCTCCACGTCGCCGACCACTGCACCGCCATCCAGCTGGTCCTCACCGACGGGGCGCCCGGCGAGGTCTACAACATCGGCAGCGGCGTCGAGGTCAGCAACATCTCCATCGCCCGCCGCCTCGTCGAACTCTGCGGCGCCGACCCCTCCATGATCCAGCAGGTCGCCGACCGCAAGGGCCACGACCTGCGCTACTCCCTCGACTTCAGCAAGATCACGAAGCTCGGGTTCACCCCGTCCATCGAATTCACCACCGGCCTGGAAAGCACGGTCCGCTGGTACCAGGACCACCCGCAGTGGTGGCCCGCCGAGACCGCCTGACGGAGTCTCGGACAGGGACACGACGGCCGCCGGACCGAAATGGGGTCCGGCGGCCGTCGCGTGTGCGGGTGTCCGGTTGGGCTCCCGCCGCTCCGGCTCCCCACGTCGAGTGGATCGCGTCGAACCGCGGACCGTCTGCGTCGAGGAAGGCGCACGCCCCGGCGTGCACGAACGTGAGCCGCCTCTCGCCTTTCCAGAAGCGGCGCGCCCGCTCGACCTGGACGACGGAGAAGTCGACAGCGGTCACCTCGACCCCGGCGCGGGCGAGGAAGGCGGCGTTCTCGCCCTCCGCCGGCCCCAGATCCAGGGCGGTGGTGGGGTCACCGAGGAGTTCGGCACCGGGGCCGGTGCCGGCTCACCGGCCGCTCAGCGCCGCCTGATCCCGGACGCCACCCGGGGCAGGGGATCAGAAAAGGTAGCCGAGAAGGTCGACGGCTCCTTCGCCCCATGGGTCGTCCGACAGCATTTTCACCATCATCTCGCTGACGGGCTTCTCCGCTATGCCGAACGTTTCGTGTTCATGGAGCATCAGCCATTTCGCATCGTTCGATACCTGCTGGTAACCGTTGGCGAGGTAGAGGCGCGGGTCGTCCGCGAAGAGGAGCAGCGCGTCGGCGCCGGAAGAGCGGGCCGTGGTTTCGATGTCGCTCAGAATGCTGCTGGCCATTCCCCTCGACCGTGCTGATGCGGCGACGCAGACATCGACTATTCCGAAGACCCGCAACGGCGTATCACCGTTCCTGATCATTCGGTGATCGATGCCCACGTGCGCGACGAGGGTGTCGCCGTCGCCCTCCCATGCGAGGTACCTGAGATGCGGAAGCTGCTTGAAATAGGAGCGGGAGGGGTACCCGGGGAAGCTTTCCGCCAGCAGTCGGTGAATCTTTCGGTGCGTGCCCGCATCGATATCGTGTTCAGCCCTTGATTCGATGGTCACCGCTGATGTGTTGGTCAGGTCCATGATCATGACGGTAGCAGCGTGCGATGAGCGGCCGTTCGTGGGACGGACCCCTCAGTCCCCCGTCTCCACCAGCAGCTCGTGCACCCCGTAATGGAGCATGTCCGAGCGCAGCGGTACGTCGTCCGCCGGCGTCGCGAGGCGCAGGTCGGGGAAGCGGGCGAAGAGCATCGGGAGGGCGATGCGGAGGGTGGCGCGGGCCAGGTTCTGGCCGATGCACTGGTGCTCGCCGTGGCCGAAGGCGACGTGGCCCTGGGCCGGGGCCGTGATGTCGAGCCGGTCGGGGGCGTCGAAGTGGGCCGGGTCGCGGTTGGCGGCGGGGAGGGCGAGGACGACGGTGTCCCCGGCCTTGATCCGCACACCGTTCAGGTCGACGTCCTCCAGGGCCGCGCGGCTGGCCCCGAGGTGGGAGATGGTGAGGTAGCGGAGCAGTTGCTCCACGGCGTTGTCCGCCAGGTCGGGGCGGGCCCGCAGGAGGGCCAGTTGGTCGGGGTGGGCCAGCAGGGCGAAGGTGCCAAGGGCCAGCATGTTGGCCGTCGTGTCGAAACCGCCGCCGAGCAGGGCCCAGGCGAGGTTGACGACCTCCTCGTCGGTGAGGCCTTCGGCGGTGGCGAGTTCGCCGAGCAGGTCCGTGCCCGGGTCGGTGCGCTTGGCGGCGACGAGGTCCTGGAGCGCCTCGGCGATCGCCGTGCACGCGGTGATCAGTTCCTCGACCGTGTAGTGCATCCGGGACAGGACGGCCAGATGCCGCGACAGTGGTTCGCGCAGCGCCTCGGGCACGCCGAGCATCTCGCACATCACCCGGACCGTGAACGGCTCCGCGAACGCGCTCACCAGGTCCACGGGCCGGCCGGACCCGGCCATCGCCTCCAGGTACTCCTCCGTCAGCCGCGTGATCATCGGGGTCAGTGCCGCCACCGACCGCATCGTGAACCGCCGGGCCAGCAGCCGCCGGTAGCGGGAGTGGTCCGGCTGGTCCATCTTGATGAACGCGCCGGGGGCCGCGGGCGGCGGGGCGTACGTGTCCATCGGGAAGGGCGGCGGGATCGGCAGGCCGATCAGCTCGTTGCGGTGGCTGAACCGCCGGTCGCTCAGCACGGCCCGTACGTCCGCGAGCCGCGTCACCAGCCAGCCGGAGCCCACGCCCGGCCCCACGGTCAGGGCGAGCGGGGCGACCGGACACGTCTCGCGCAGCTCGGCGTACTCCGGCGGCGGGTCGAAGGGGCAGGTCCGCGTCTGCGGCAGCGTGACCGGCGGGTCCGGCACCGGCCCGGCCCCGGTCTCCGGCCTGACCCCGGTCTCCGGCCTGACCCCGGTCTCCGGCACGGACCCGGTCTCCGGCACGGACCCGGGGCCTGCCTCCCGTACAGGCCCCGGGACGGGCGGGTCCGGCACCGGGGCCCGAACCACCGGCCCCGGATCCACCGTCTCCTGAGCGGTCTCCGACATCATCGCGTCGCCTCCGGCGTCAGTGCCCGCAACCGCTCCTCGATCGCGTCGGCAGCCCGCTCCGCGCCGCCGGCCGAGCGGACGTGGTGGCTCATGTCCCGGACGCGGTCGCGCAGTGCGGTGTCGGCGGCCACGTCGAGTACGGCGTCGCGCAGGGCGGTCACGGTCGCGTCCTCGCGCCGCACGGTCCGGGCGAGGCCGAGGTCGGTCAGCCGACGGGCGTTGACGTGCTGTTCGGGGTGGTGGGGGACGACGACCATGGGGACACCGGCCCGCAGGCCCTCCTGGACGCTGCCCATGCCGGCCTGGCAGAGGAGGACCGAGGTGTGCGGCAGGACCTCGGCCAGGGGCACCCACGGATGCGCCTCCACATGCGGCGGCAGGGGGCCCAGTTCTTCGGGGGCCACCCGCTTGCCGAGGGCGAGGACCAGGTGCCAGGGGAGATCGGCGAAGGCCTTCACGCAGTCGCGGAAGAAGTCGGGGTGGTTGTTGACGGTGGTGCCGAGGGAGACGAGGAGCACCGGACGGCCGTCCGTCGGTGGTTGCCAGGTCGTGCCGTCGGCCGCCGGGGCCGGTGGCCGGGTCGTCGGTCCGACGAAGACGTGGTGGTCGTCGAAGGTGTCGCCCCGGAACTGGAACTCCTTGGGCACGAACGCGACGGTGAACTCCTCGTGCCCGTTGAACAGTTCGGCCTGCTGCTCCTCGCGCAGACCACTGCCGGTCACGATGGACCGCAGCCGTTCCGCGAAGGCGACGATCGCCGGGTGCGCCGGATCGATCTGCCCGGCGAACTCCTGGTGCTGCTCGGAGAGGTTGAAGTGCTCGTTGGAGATGAACGTCGGGGACAGCTGCACACTGGGCCGCCCCCAGCGGGCGGCCAGCAGCCGCCCGGTCAGCCACAGCGTGGTGTCGTACACGACGACGTCCGGCGGCCCGTCCGCGAAACGGGCCTCGATCGCCGGGAGGACCGCCGTGCTGGCCTCCAGCAGCTTCAACGGGGCCCGCGCGCACTCGTCGGCGTCGATGACGTCCGGCGGCGGGTCGGAGGAGAGCGGCGGATCGTAGAGGCACGCCTCCGCGCCCGTGGCCCGGACCCGGTCCAGGAACTCCTCGGTGGTGAAGCAGGTGACCCGGTGGCCGCGCTCCACGAGCTCGGCGACCACCGGGAGCGCCGGCACCATGTGCCCGTACGCCGGATAGGGGAGGAAGGCGAAGTGCCGGGGGGACTCGGTCATGACGCGGCCGCCCTGGCCTCGATCGTGTCGGCGGCGAGCGACGGGCCGCGCCGGTCGGCGATGCTCGCGGACAGCTCCCGCACCCGGCGCCGGGTCTCCCGGTCCTCGGCGAGGCCCAGGACCGCGGCACGCAGCCCCTGCGCGTCGAGGTCGGCCGGGGCGATGGAGCGGCCCAGGCCCAGTTCGGCGACGCGCGCGGCCACCAGGTCCTGCTCGCCGGTACGGGGCACCACGACCGGCGGCACGCCGAACGACAGGGCCTCCATGGTGCTGCCCATGCCGGCGTGCGAGACGAAGGCCGAGGCGTGTGAGAGCACCGACAGCTGCGGCACCCAGGGCGCCGCCTCCACGTTCGGCGGGAGCGGACCCAGATCGTCCGCGGTGACCAGACCGCCCAGCGACATGACGACGTGCCAGGGCAGATCGGCGAGCGCGGCGAGCGCGTCCCGGTAGAACGCCGCCTGGTTCTCGTAACCGAAGCTGCCCAGGGCGACCAGCACCACCGGCCGCCCGTCGTCCGGGCGCTGCCAGCTGCCCTGGTGGGCGCGGTCCCCGATGCACGGCCCGACGAACACGTGCCGCTCGTCGAACGTCTCGGTGCCCGGCTGGAACTCGGGCGCGACGAAGACGACGGTCCGCTCCTCGGGGGCGCCGGTGAACTCCTCGTTCGACAGGTCGCCCAGGCCGTGCGCGTCCAGCGTGCCGCGCAGCAGCTCCCGGTGACGGGCCAGCGCCGGATGGTCCGGGTCGGGCGCGGACATGGTCGCGGCCAGCTCGGCGTACGGATTGCAGGTCTCGCTGACCACGAACGTCGTCGCCGTCAGCACCGAGGGCAGCTGCCACTTGCGGGCCAGCAGCCGGCCGGTGGCGAAGCCGAACGCGTCGTAGACCATGACGTCCGGCCGGTCGTCGCCGAGCCGCTTCTCCGCCTCGTCGAGCGGCGCGAACGCCTCGGTCAGATGGCCGACCGCGGCCTCGGCCATGTCGTCGCCGGTGATCTTCGCCGGGATGGCGACCGTGTTCCAGGACTTCGGCACGACCGACTCGTACGGGATCACGTCGGCACCGGTGGCCGCGACCACGTCCGCGAACTGGTCCGCGACCACGTACGTCACCCGGTTGCCGCGCCGCACCAGCTCGGCGACGACGGGCAGGGTCGGGTTCACATGGCCGTGCGCGGCGTAGTTGAAGAAGGCGATGTGACGGCCGCTCATCGCAGGCCCGCCATCTCCCGGGGCTGCGCCGCGACGGTGGGCAGCGGCTCGGAGGCCTGGGCCTCCAGACTCCGGCGGGCGAGGTTCATGACGTACTCGCCGTAACCGGACTTGGTCAGCCGCGCACCGCGCCGCAGGCAGGCCTCGGCGTCGATGAAGCCGCGCCGCAGGGCGATCTCCTCGATACAGGCGATGCGCACGCCCTGGCGCCGCTCCAGCACCTGGACGTACTGGCCGGCGTCCATCAGCGAGTCGTGGGTCCCGGTGTCCAGCCAGGCGAAGCCCTGGCCGAGATCGACGACATGCGCGTTGCCGTCGCGCTGGTAGTGCCGGATGACGTCGGTGATCTCCAGCTCGCCGCGCGCCGACGGCGTCAGGTTCTTGGCGATGTCCACGACGTGGTTGTCGAAGAAGTACAGCCCCGTGATGGCGCGGTTGGTGCGCGGCCGGACCGGCTTCTCCTCGATGCCGATCAGCCGGCCCCGCTCGTCGACCTCGCCCACGCCGTACCGCTCGGGGTCGGAGACGTGGTAGCCGAACAGTACGCAGCCGTCCAGGTCGCGGCGGCTCTCGTGCAGCCGGTCGGACATGCCGGGGCCGTAGAAGATGTTGTCCCCGAGGATCAGCGCGACCGAGTCGTCACCGATGAAGTCCGCGCCGATGACGAACGCCTCGGGCAGCCCGTTGGGGTCCTGCTGGACCGCGTAGCTCAGCCGCAGGCCCAGCTCGGAACCGTCACCGAGGAGCCGCTGGAACAGCGGCTGGTCCTCGGCCGTCGAGATGATCAGGATGTCCCGGACGTCCGCGAGCATGAGCACGGAGAGCGGGTAGTAGATCATGGGCTTGTCGTAGACGGGGAGCAGTTGCTTGGAGACGGCGAGGGTGACGGGGTGCAGGCGCGTTCCGGCGCCCCCGGCGAGGATGATGCCCTTCATGGGTGAGTCACTTCCGTAGGTGGCGCGGGATGGGTGCGTGGACGGCCGGGCCGGCGCATCAGGCGCTCGACGGCGTCGGCACCGCGTGCGGCGCCCCCCGCCTCGCGCACATGGCGGCGCATCGCGGCCACGGCGGCCGCGACGTCCGGACCGGAGACGACCTCGTCGACCGCCGCACGCAGCGCGGCCGCACTGGCCGACTCCCGCATGAGGACGCGTCCCAGATCGAGGCCGGCGGCCTGCTGGGCGATGACCCGCTGGTCGATGTGGAACGGCACGAACACCATCGGCACGCCGTGGACCAGCGACTCCATGACGCTGCCCATCCCGGCGTGGGTGATGAACGCGGAGGCGTGCCGCAGGACTTCGGGGTGCCGGAGCCACTGGTGGGTCTCCACGTGGTCCGGAAGCGGACCCAGCTCCTCCGCGGTGACGCGGTGGCCGAGGGTCACCACCAGGTGCCACGGCGACCCGGCCAGTGCCTCGACGCAGAACCGTAGGAATGCGGCCTGGTCGGGGGTGTACGAGCTGCCGAGTGAGAGCAGCACGACCTTGCGGCCGTCCGGCGGCTGCCAGCCGCCGGCTTCCGGTGCGCTGCTCGCGGAGCGCTTGGCTTCCGGTGCGTTGTCCTCGGAGCGCTCGGCTTTCGGCCCGTCGTCCTCGGAGCCGTCCGTGAGGCAGGGGCCGATGAACGAGAACCGGTCGTCGAAGGTCTCCGCGGCCGGCTGGAACTCCTTCGGCAGGAAGACGATGTTGTCGCCGTCGTCCCCGCCGAAGCCGTCCAGCGGCGAATCGTCCAGACCGAGCCCGGCGAGCAGCCGCTTGCGGCGGTCCACGAACGCGGCGATGGCCGGATCGTGCGGGTCGACCGGCTCCGGCGGCGGGCCGGTCACCTCCCGGCTCTGCCGCTCGGACATCGAGAAGCCGGGCCCTGAGGCGATGGTCGGGCACAGCTGCACCACCGGCACGTCCCAGGAGCGGGCCAGCAGCCGGGCGCCCTCGGAGGCAGCGAGGTCATGGGCGAGGAGATCGGGCCGGTCGCCGTCGAACCGGGCGGCCACCGTCTCCAGCGGGGCCAGCGCCTCCTCGAAGAAGGCGAGGATGTTCTCCACCGGGGTTCCGGTCGGCCCGTCGGCCCATGGGAAGCGCGACGGATAGACGACGGCCTCGGCGCCGCTGCTCCGCACCAGCTCGGTGAAGCGTTCGGTGACGAAGCAGGTGACCCGGTGTCCGCGCCGTACCAGTTCGGTCATCAGCGGAACGGCCGGTGCGATGTGCGCGTACGCGGGGAAGGTGCAGACGCCGATGTGGCCGCTTCGGCCGGCTGTCCGCGGGGGCGTGGGTCGGTCCTGGGCCGGTTGTCCGTTCACGGCGTGAGTATGTACACGCCCGGGGGCCGCCTTCGAGCGAGCGGAACGAAGACTAGGGCTCCCGCTAGACCGTGTTGACCAAGCTGGGTGTCGATGGATTCAGGACATCAGTCCGCCTCACATCAGTCCGCCTCGACAGAGAGACGCAGTCACCGATGAACACACACGCAAGTCCACCCGGACACCGTCTCGCACGCCGTGCGAAGGGGACAGTGATCGCGGTCGTGGTGACGATGACGGCCATGCTGACCACGGCGAGCGCGTCGGCGGGCGGCCAGGCCCGGGTGAGCGGCACGGTGCCGCTGACCCGGGTCGTTCCGCAGCCCGCCGAGGTCCGCACCACGGCCGGTGTCGCCTTCGATCTGGAGCCGGACGACGCGGTCTACGCGACCGCCGGTTCCAAGGAGGCGACCGACGCCGCCGCGTTCCTCACCGGCCTGCTGCGCAAGCCCACCGGTTACGCCCTCCCGGTGCGCTCCCTGGCCTCCGGCGCCCGGCCGGAGGGCATCGTGCTGGCCCTCGGCGGCGCCAACAAGGTGACGAAGCCCGAGGGCTACGAACTGGAGGTGACCTCACACGCCGTCACGATCCGCGCCGACGACCGTGCCGGCCTGTTCAACGGGGTGGAGACGCTGCGTCAGCTGCTGCCGGTCAAGGTCGACCGCGCCCAGCGGATGCCGGGTCCCTGGCGGGTGCAGGGCGGCGTGATCTCGGACGCCCCGCGCTACGGGTACCGGGGTGCCATGCTCGACGTGGCCCGGCACCACCTTCCGGCCCCGGACGTGAAGGGCTACATCGACGCCATCGCCCGCTACAAGATCAACTATCTGCATCTGCACCTGGTCGACGACCAGGGCTGGCGGATCGAGATCAAGTCCTGGCCGGAACTGGCCAAGATCGGCGGCAGCAGCGGCACCGGCGGGATGCTCGGCGGCTACTACACGCAGGAGCAGTACAGCGACCTCGTCGCCTACGCCTGGGCGCGCGGCGTCACGGTCGTCCCGGAGATCGAGGGCCCGAGCCACATGCACTCGGCGCTGGCCTCGTACGCCAAGCTGACCTGTGACGGCAAGCCGCTGGAGCCGTACACGGACTGGGTGAACAGCCCGCTCGGCAAGCTGTGCATCGACAACCCGACGACGTACGAGTTCCTCGACGACGTGATCGGCGAGATAGCGGCCCTCACCCCGGGGCCGTACATCCACATCGGCGGTGACGAGGCGCACGAGCGGCCGCAGGCCGAGATGGACCTCTACCTCCAGAAGGTCGCCAAGCTGGTCGAGAAGCACGGCAAGAAGGTCTTCGGCTGGCAGGAGGCCGCCGGGTCGCTCGACCCGAAGACCTCGGTGACCGAGCTGTGGGCCGCGGGCATCAACGACGAGCAGCTGGTCGAGGCCGCCAAGGGCGGCGGCAAGTTCGTCATGGCGCCGGCGAGCAACGCGTACCTCGACATGAAGTACAACGAGTCGCTGCCGGAGTACCCCGTCGGCAACTCCTGGGCGGGTACGTCCACGGTGGAGGACTCCTACGACTGGAAGCCCGAGGAGCAGGTGGCCGGGCTGGGTGAGTCCACGATCGCCGGCGTCGAGGCGCCGCTGTGGTCGGAGACGGTGTTCGGCATCAACCAGCTGGAGAACCTCGCGTTCCCGCGCCTCCTGTCGATCGCCGAGATCGGCTGGGCGAAGGCGTCCTCGCACAACTGGGACGCCTTCAAGGTGCGGCTCGCGGCCCAGGGGCCGCGGCTGCGCGAGGCCCGTGTGAACTACTACCCGTCGCCCGAGGTCCCCTGGCCGCTGGGCAGCTGACAACGGCGGCCCCGGCGCCTTCGCGGGCGCCGGGGCCGTGCGGTGACAGTGATTCGGTCCTACGGAAGACGCCCGGCACTACGGAAAACGCTCGGCCGGAACATCTCCGGCCGAGCGTTTTCCGTGGTACCGAGCGTGTTTCGTAGGACCGAGCGTTTCCGTACGCCGTGCCCGTGGGGGTCAGACGCGGACGGCCTGCACCATGTAGTAGTTGTCCTCGGCGTCGGTCAGCGGCGCCTGCTGGGGCGTCACCTCGAAGCCCTGGGCGCGCAGGATGGAGCAGACCCGCTCCAGCTGGTCGTCGAGGTCCGCGACCTCCACGACCACGCGGCGGATGCGCGGCCACTGCGCGTCGTCGATGCCGAGCAGCACATCGGCCTCGGCGCCCTCCACGTCGACCTTCAGCAGGTCCACGTCACGGTCTGCCGGCAGGTAGGCCGCCAGCCGCTCCACGTCGACGGTGACCTTCTCGGCGAAGTACATCTGGTCCGCGAGCGCCGCGTCGGACAGCTGCGCCATCTGCGCCTTCGGCTGCTCCTTGATCTCCGGGTAGCGGGTGGAGTTCGCCGGGAGCATCGGGAAGAACGAGAAGGTGACCCCGGCCTCCGGCTTGCTGCCCAGGGCCGTGCGGTGCAGGGTCACGTCCGTGTGGCCGTGCAGGTCCATGTTCCTGCCGAACAGGTCGATCGAGTCCGGCATGGGCTCGAACGAGACGATCTCCGCGTCCGGGTACGTGCTCTTGATGAAGAGGACGAACATCCCGATGTTGCCGCCGACGTCGAACACCAGCGGCTTGTCCGGGAGCTCCAGCGTGCTGTAACAGCCCTGCTGGAAGATCTCGTCGTAGATGTACTGCGTTTCGAGGACGCTCTGCGTGTACACCTGCAGGCCGTCACCCAGCTTGACCAGTTCCGTCACCATCGCCCCTTGGTCGACCTGTGAGGTGGAGAGTTTGTGAAACGAGCGTATGGGCGAGGAGGCGGCCCGGACGGATTCGGCCATCGCATCTAGTTGAACAACTAAGCGGGCGGGGGAGGTCTCTCGTCACGCCCGGGAGGGACCCCCACCCGCTGCGAGAGCGCGGTGATGAGTTTTCGCGACCGCACCCGTCACATATACGACCGGACACGATGAGACGGAAGGAGACGGGTCCGATGAGTGGGGACAAGGCGGCGGACACGGTGCTGGAGGGGCTCGGTTTGAGCGAGCTGGACGTGCAGGAGCCGGCAGAGGCGGACGAATCGGCGTTCTCGGGGCTGGCCGAGCGGCATCGGCGGGAGCTGCACGTGCACTGCTACCGCATGCTCGCGTCGTTCGAGGACGCCGAGGACACCGTGCAGGAGACGTTCCTGCGGGCCTGGCGGCGGCGGGAGACCTTCCAGGGCCGGTCGACGTTCCGGGCCTGGCTGTACAAGATCGCCACCAATGCCTGCCTGGACCTCCTCGCCAAGCGCCGCCCGGAGCCCGCGAGCGGCGGCGAGGTGCGGTGGCTGCAGCCCTACCCGGACCGGCTGCTCGACGAACTGCTCGACGAGCTGCCCGCGGCGAACGCGGACGAGCCCGAGAGCATGGCGGTGGCGCGGGAGACGATCGAGCTGGCGTACGTCGTCGCGGTGCAGCACCTCGCGCCGCGCCCGCGGGCCGTACTGATCCTGCGGGATGTGCTCGGCTGGCCGGCGAAGGAGGTCGCCGGCCTCCTCGGGGACTCCGTCAACTCCGTGAACAGCGCCCTGCAGCGGGCCCGCTCCGGGATGCGCGCGCACCTGCCGGGCGAGCGGCAGGACTGGAGCGCCGGCGAGGACGACACCACCACGCGCGAGCTGGTGCGCCGGTACACCGAGGCCAGCGTGGCCACGGACGTCGAGGCGCTGGCCTCGATGCTCCGGGACGACGTCCGCTTCTCCATGCCGCCCACCCCCGGCGTGTGCGTCGGCCGCGACGCGGTGGTGGACTTCCTGACCGAGAGCGGCTTCGCGGGCATGACCGGCCTGCGTGCCGTCCCCACCTCCGTGAACCGGCAGCCTGCCCGGGCCTTCTACCTCTGGCAGCCCTCCGAGGGCGCGTATCTGCCGCTGACGATCGACGTCCTGCGCATCACCGGTGGGGCGATCACCGAGATCACCACCTTCCATGCCGACCGGTTCGCGCGACTCGGGCTCCCAGGGCGACTGCCCGCCGACGGCACCACGTGATGACGCTTTACGACGCTGCGTACGCCTGTGTCTGTGCCTGTGCCTGTGTCTGTGTCTGTGGTTGCGGCTGTGCTTGTGCCGCTGCCTGCGCCCGTTCGGCTCGGCAGTCGCGGCAGTAGCCGGGATCGGGATCGGGGGAACGGAAGACGCGCTCGCAGCCGTCGCAGGTCACGAGGGGGATGACGACGGTCTTGCGGCGTGGCGGCGGGACGAGGTCGGCGGTGCCGGGGAGCGGTGGTGGCAGGAGGGTGGTGATCCGGCTGCGGACGAACTTCGCCGGGTGCTTGACGGGCACCGGAAGGTCGCTGGTGAGGGCATGGCGTACGGCGTCGGGGTGCGCGTCCCGTTCGAGCCAGGTTGCGACGCCGGGTGCGAGTTTCTCGATATCCGCCTCCGACAGGGTCAGTTGGGGCGCGTGACGGCGCAGGTCGGCGAGCAGCGCCGTGGCGGCCCGGTGAAGCTCCTCGGTGGGCGTGCTGGGCTGAGGCAGCGGCACGGGCTGCTTCCTCGGAGCCGTAGGAGCCGGTACGTGGACGAAGGGGGCGGGGTCCGGAACCGTCGGGGGAGGAGACGGCGGGGGCGTCGGGGGCGTCGGGGGAGCGGCCGGTGTCTGAGGCGGCGGTGGCGGTGGTGGGGGAGCGGCCGGAGTCTGCGGAGGCGGTGGCGGTGGCGGGGCCGTTGTTTCGGCGTGGACGTCCGCGTCAGGACGTGGGGGCGGCAGCGTGGTGACCTTGAGGGCGGTGGTCTTCCGGGCTGCGACGGGCCTGGGCACGGTGGCCGTGGGCTCGGCGGCGGTGCGCGGCTGGTTGTACGAGACCGTACGGGTGACCACGCGGCCCGTGGCAAGCCGTACGCGGCTGCGGTGCAGATAGCCGACCGCCTCCAGCTCGCGGAGGGCGGACGCGATCCGGGTCTCGCTCTCCGGGAAGCGCTCGGCGAGGACCTTGATGCCGATCTTCGCCCCGGCGGGCAGCGACTGGATGTGCACGGCGAGCCCGATCGCGACGAGTGAGAGCGCGCGGTGCTGGGCGAGGTGGTTGCCGATGACCACGAAGCCGGAGACGTGGCGGACGTTGACGTGGATGACGCCGGAGGTCGGCGTGACGTCGGTCTGAGACCCGGGTGAGGGTGAGCTGCACCGGGCGGGCGGGGGCGCGATAGCCTGCGGGGTATCCATCGGGAAGTCTGTGGTTTCTTCCTCGTGGTCAGGCCCTCGTTCGAGATTGTCAGTCTCGCCGAGGGCCGTCTCATGTTCTGGGGTGATCGGTCGCCGCGAGCATATGCCAGCCAACCCGCCCTGAATCCAGCCCGATTGCCCTTTGTCACCCGTGCGAGTGATGCAGGTCAGGACGGGGGTGGGGTGGGGTTTGGTTGGGTTTTTTCCCAAGTTCTTTAAAAGCATCTAAGCGTCGTGGGCCGCCACGTCCCGGGCAGCCGGGACGTGGGTCACCGGGTCGTGGAAACCCACGATCCGGTGACCCCACACGAGGACTCCCGAAGGCGCCGTTACGACTCCCAGGCCAATGGGATTCGCGTCCCCTACGAGGGCGGCGTCGTGTCGGTGACGATCTGAAGGTCGGGGTGGTCGGGGGCGAACTCGCCGAGTCCCAGCGCCGCGTCCCGCCAGTTGCCGATCAGCCAGAGGAGATGTTCATTGTCGTGCCGGTAGCCGGGGGACGGGGCGCTCGGGACGATGGGCCACAGAATGGTGGCGGCGTAGCGGAGCGCGTACAGGGCCGAGGACGCGTGAGGGTCGATGCCGCCGGTTTCCAGGCGCCGGAGAATGTCGAGCCGTTCGGCGTTGGCGATGATGTCGCTGAGCACTCTCTCGTACTCGTGTGTGCGTGCGGTCGCGAGATCATTCACGGGGGCCTCCCGGCGTTCGGGTGCGGCTGAGCCTGAAGGCGGCCTCGAAGTTTGCTCCGCCGGCCTTCGGAAGTTCCCCGCCTCCGCCCGTCGGGCACTCGCTGTTCCCCGGTCGGTGGCGTAGGGCTTCGAACTCTCCCCGCACGTTGGTCTGGCAGCCCCCAATGCTACGTAGCTGACGCCCGATGCCGCACTGCTCCGCGATCCGTGGGACTTCGTCAGGAAGGCGAACCCCGTCGAACGGCGAGGGAGCGGAGGGCGTACACAGCCCGGTCGGCAGGTAGCTGCAAGCTCTGAAGACAACTCGGCGTAGCCGCTGCTCGCCGATACCGAGGGCACCAGGGGACGCCGGGGCCATCGAAGCCGCACCGCCAGAACGTCCGGCGGTGACAGACCGGGCGACGCTCCGGAAGGAATTCGCCGCGTACTCCCACATGCCGGTCCCGTCGTGGATAGATCAAGTATCGCCGCAGCCGGACGCCCCTGTCACCGTCCTTCGGGAGGAGATTTCCTCATCATGTGCGCGCTTAAGGTGGCTGACGTCCAGTGAGAACATCGAACCGGAATCGGAGCGGAGATGACGTCCGACGTTGCTGCAGTGGCTGCGGAGCTCACCACGATGGTTGCGGCAGATCACCGGGCCGCGCCCCGGGCGAACAGCGATGACCCGGCGGACCAGTTGGCCTGGCGTCGCCTGACTGCTCAGCACGCGGATCGCCTCAGCGAGATCATGGACGCGTACGGGTGGCCGACCGCGGAACTGGTCGGTGAGGAGGCGGCCAGTGCCGCCTGGCTGATCGCACAGCACGCCGACCGGCAGCTTGACGTCCAGCGGCGCGCGCTGCGGCTGATGGAGGAAGCGGTGTCCGTTGGCGCTGCCAGCCCCCGGGACCTGGCCTTTCTGCGGGACCGCACGCTGGTGAACGAAGGGCGGAAGCAGATCTACGGCACGCAGATCGCCGGAGTGAAGGACGGCTCGCCGGTCCCGTGGCCCTGCGAGGACCCTGAGTGCATGGACGAGCGGCGTGCGCAGGTCGGAATCCTGCCGTTCGCCGAGTACGTCGCTCAGTTCTCGGTCGCCTGAGTGGCTGCGGTGCCTGGCGGGACGATGACCGCAGCGGCAGTTCGCTGACGGCTTTGCCCGGCCGCGTCCCTCTGCTCCGGTCCGTGCTGTTCATTCAGCCGTACGTGACGCTTTCGGCGTGACGGAGGACGAGGTCCAGAGTCTCCCCTCCGAGACGGAGACGGCGCACGGTGTCGGGGGAGAACCAGTGGAGCATCACGCCCTCGGTGAGGGGGAGTCGGGCCGGATCGCCCTCCCAGCGGGCGGCGAAGATCCGTACGGGTGTGGTCAGACCGGCCGGGCCCGTGACTTCCGCGTCGTGGAACGGCTCGATCTGTGTGGGAGTGAGGTCGGCTTCCTCTTTGAGTTCGCGGAGGATGGTGTCCTCGGGAGTGAGGTCCCCCGGTTCGCGGCCGCCTCCGGGCAGGGCCCAGCAGCCTGGCGCCCAGATGTCCGGCCGCATGTCCCGCAGGTGCAGCAGGTACTCACCGCGCGCGTTGTGGATCAGTGCCGAGGCATTCAGCGGGGATGCCTGACCGCTCAGTTCCTCCGCTTTGCGGCCGAGCTTCGCAAGACCGGTCCGGGCCAGTGGCCGCCAGGATGTTGCGGCGTGAGGTGCGCGGATCAGGTAGAAGGCGAAGCGAAGGTCGGCGATCGGTGCGCCGGAGGCCATCTTGCCCGGTCCGAGAGCGGGGGCGATGTCCCACGGGGTGCGGAGACACTGCGAGGTGAGGCAGAGGTCCCCAGGAGGAATGCCAGTCTGCTCGTGGACGGCTCGCACGGCGGTGGCGAGGAGGCTGCCGTCGCCGCTCCGTGGTGCCGCTGACGGCGGTCCCGGGCTGTCGGCGGCGGCAACGTGAAGGACCTCGCGGTCGGGGGACACCACGATTGCGCTGCACGTGACCGGAGCCGGGCCTGCTGATGGGGGTGCGCTGTCAAGAGCGGCGGACACGGGCGCGAGGCGGACGCTTTCTGCGGGGAGCCGGGCGAGGTAGGAGGAAATGACGGAGCGAAGCTCTGTTCGGTCAGACACAGGCGGACCTCTGGGGGCGCGGGCAGCGGTGGCGTGGCGGCGGTCTCAAGAAGGGTCCCATGCTCATGAGCGAGCGGCGCCGAACTCCGGGTCCGCGTCGGTGGCCAGGCGGGCGTGCAGGTGGGAGTCGTAGCGGGTGCCGGTGTGGTCGGTCGTGGCTTGGCGCATGGTTCCTTCCAGGCTGAGCCCTGCCCTGTCCGCGACCCGGCACGAGGCAGGATTGTCGGTGGAGTGGTGCAGCGCGATGCGATGGAGCCCCATGCCATGGCGGTCTGTGGAAGCCAACGCCCACCGTGCGGTGGTCAGCAGGGCGTGGGTCGCGAGCCCTCGGCCTCGGGCCCATGGCGCGATCCAACTTCCGACTTCGGCGTTGCCGTCGTGGATGCGGCGCAGTCCGATGTACCCGGTGAAGTCGTCCGTGTCGGGATCGGCGATGGCGAAGTGGGGGACACCGTCGGACCAGGCGGTGAGACGGGCATGCAGCCACTGCTCGGCACGGTCTGCCAGGGGTAGCCGGTGGAGGTGAGCGCCGACGGCCCACCGGATGATCTCGGCGTCCTCAAGGGCTCGTGCAACGAGCCGGCCGTCTTCGGCAGAGAACGGTCTCAGTGCCAGCCCCGGGCCGACCAGGCGAGTCGGCAGGACGTGCTTCACGGGCGACTCCCTCGGGGCTGCGGTCTGGTCTGGGTGGAGAGCTCGGCGACGTACTTGGTGAGGTGGACGCCGGACAGGTACGTCAGGCGATGATGATCTACGGCTGCCTCGAAGAGACCGTTGAGGGTCTGGCCGACGAGATCGGCGCCTGCGGCTTCGCTGAGCCGGAACCCGGCGGCGAACCGGTGATTGACCTCGGTGATCACCACAGGTTCGGGGTGGTCGGTGGTGACGAACCCTTGCACATCGCAGGGCCCCGTTGCTCCGACCGCGGTGAGGGTGGCCCTGACCAACTGCGTGGCACGGTCGTTGTGGAAGGTGGCGGCGACCATGGACATGCCGTTGCTGACCATGAGCCGGTAGCGGAGGACGACGGAGGCGTGGCCCTTGCGGTCCACCAGGCAGTCGGCGCTGAATTCCTGACCCGTGATGCGCTGTTGCACGATCGGATCCTCGACCAGTTCGCAGAGCACTCCTGCCTGTCGCCGGGTGACGCAGAAGTGGACGTCCTTGGATCCTTGGCCCCGGCGGGGCTTTACGACGAGACCGGCGCCTTCGGGCAGGGCCGCCAGATCGCTCGGGAGAACGGTGAGAGGCACGGGGATGCCGGCGGCGGTGACCGTTTGGTGGAAGAGGGCCTTGTCCAAGGTGATGGCCGCCGTCGACCGCGAGGGCAGCCACGTCCGGACACCTGCTGCATCGAGTTCGTCCTGAAGGTCGATGAGCCGGGGCAATTCGCGCTCGACGCCCGAGATGATGGCATCCGGTCGGAAGGTGGCAAGCAGGCTTCGCAGGTCTGCTGAGTAGTGCGGGCTGTCGGCGGACGCGACGGTACGGGAGGAGATACCCGGGATGATCAGTCCGGGGGCAAGGGGGTTGGAGTCCGTGCCCATGACGGTGTGGCCGGCGGAAGCCAGCGATGCGGCAAGGTCGAGGCCGGGGGGCCCGCCCACACCGGTGACCAGGATTCTCCGTCTCGGGGTTGTGGTGCTGGGGGGTGCGGTCATGTGTGCGGTCCTTCCACGAGGTGGCGGAGGGGGCGGGGACGAGAGGGGATTATCCGGGCGGACGAGCCATGGCTTCGAGCAGGGCTGCGGCTGTCCATCGCGCGTCGTGGCAGGTCATGGCCGGGTGGAAGGGCAGGCTCAGGATCTCTTCGGCGGTCCGTTCGGTGATGGGCAGGGACCGGGTCCACCGAGCGAAGGCCGGTTGCAGATGATTGGGCGGATAGTGGACGCCCACGCCGACCCCTCTGTCCCGCATGATCCCGTGGACACGGTTACGACCAGGAACACGGACGACGCAGTTGAACGGCACGGCGTCGTTCCCGACATCGATGACAGCGACTCCGGGGGCATCCCGAAGGGCTTGTGCGTAGGCGTTCCATAATTCCCTTCGCAGGACCGCGACCGTTTCGAACCGTGCGAGCTGGACGCGGCCGACTGCGGCGTTGACGTCCGAGAGAACCCCGCGCAGACCGGGACCCTGCACGCAGTAGGTGGTCGTCCGGATCCGGTCTGTCTGGGAGCTGGTGATGCCGAGCGAACGCGACTGGCGGAGTGCCTCCGCTTCTTCGACGGTGCGTGGAACAACCGCTCCTCCGACCAGGGCAGTCAGCTGTTTGATGGGACCGAACGAATAGACCGTCAGCGCCTGGACCCCGGTTCGCGGCGATCCGAAGGCTTGTGCGGCGTCCTCGACGATGTGAATGTTCTGGTGCCGCAGGTCGGAAGCGATACTGGTGAGGTCGACGGGCCTGCCGCCGTAGAGGACGGGGAGGACGGCGCGTGTCGCCGGGGTGATGGCCTCCTTTACCGCCTCGGCCTCCACACACAAGGTGCCGGGAGAGTGGTCGATGAACCGGGGGACGGCACCCAGCGCCACGATCGGCTGGATCGTGGCGGCAAAAGTCTGGGACGGGACGATCACCTCGGTGCCCGGTCCGACGCCGCACGTCTGGAGAGCGAGGTGGATTCCAACCGTGGCCGAGGAGACCGCGACGACGTCGGGCACGCGGAGATAGGACGCGAGCTCGCGCTCGAACAGGGCGGCCACGAGACCGGCACTTGCGCGACCTGCCGTCGCACCGTGCCGCTCCTCAAGCACGGGGTGTGCCGGCTGTGCCGCTGCCAGGCCCAAGCCGTTCCTCGGACGTGGCAGCGCCCGGACCTCACCACCGCGGCCACCACCGGGCAGCAGCTGTTCATCGCCGATCTGGTCCGGCGGGTCCACCTTGCCGCCCGGACGCGGGAGCACGGCTCACCCGATACGCACCAGCCTGTCGGCGGCCCGTTCTGGGCGATGCCTCGGTGGCGTCAGGAGCCGCTGTTCGTCGCCGAGCGGGACATGTCGCGCGTCACTGTGCCCGATGTCGAGCCCATCGACCCCGCCTTCACCGCCTACGTCTCCGCGCAGGCCGAGGCAAGCGCCGAGGCCCAAGGCTGGTCGCCGGCCTTGCGCGAGCGGGTGCTGCGAAGCCTGTACCTGCTGACCGCCGTGCACGGCCGGCACGAACGTATCAAGGCCAGCACTGTCGCCACTCTGCCGCGCCAGCGAGCCACACGTGCCGTCACCCGGGTCACTGAGGTGCTCGCCCACCTCGACCTTCTCGACGACGACCGCATCGACCCTCTCGACGCGTGGATCCAACGCCGGCTCAGCAGCGTGCACCCGGAGATCCGTGCAGAAGCCCTCGTGTGGATCCGCATCGTCCGACACGGTGGGCCTCGCCGCCGTCCCCGCTCGACCGCCACCGTCCGTCTCCAGGTCGACGCCTCGATCCCATTCCTCCTCGAATGCTCGAAGCGCTATCGCACCCTTCGCCAGGTCACCCGCGCCGACCTCACGGAGTGGCTGTCCCAGTGCGCGGCACCGCACAATGAAGCCGTCGCGCTGCGCAACATGTTCAAGACCCTCAAGAGCCAACGGCTGCTGTTCGCCAACCCCGCACGCGGCCTGAGCTTGGGGGCGAAGCCCAGCTCGGTGCCCACCCCGCTGAGTCCCGAGGCGATCCAGACATTGGCCGCGGCCGCCGAGGGCGACCCCGCCCTAAAGCTGCTGATCGCCCTCATCGGCATTCACGCGCTCTACCCCCACCAGGCACGAGCACTGCCTTTGGCTGCCGTCGACTTCACCGGCGGCCGGCTCGTGCACGGCAAAATCGACCACCCCCTCGACGCCTTCACCCGTCAGGCCGCCGCCGACTACATCCGACTCCGCCACTCACGCTGGCCACACACCCGCAACCCCCACCTGTTCCTCAGCTCGCAGACCGCGCACTCTCGCACGCCGGTCACCATCGGCTGGATGCAGCCCTTGCTCAAGGATCTTCCGGTCACCGCCCAACGACTCCGCGAGGACCGGATCCTCGAAGAGGCCGCCGTAACCGGCGCCGACCCGCAGCACCTGTGCGCGGTATTCAACATCACGCCCGACACTGGACTGCGCTACACCCGGACATTCCACCCCGACCCCTTGTCCGACCGAGACCAGGAGGACACGCCTGCAGTACGTGTGACTGATTCCCAATGGCCTTCGTCAAGCGGCGGGGGTGCCTACTGGGTCATGCCGAGGGCCCGCCGGAACCTTGCCCATGGTGAGGTCGGCAAGGTGACGTCAGCGACGTCATCGAGAGAGCCGGCTTCGTGCGCCGTGTCGGTCCGCTCTGCTGGGTCCTCGTGAGCGTCTCCACGGAACGCGACGGCGTCCTCCCCGATCCCGACTACCTCCAAGAGGGTGTCCAGGGCCTCGTCGGCTTGCTCGTGCGGTTGGGTGAGCCAGACGAACGAGACGCCGAGCGGATTGCCGTCGTGCTTGCTGATCGCGAAGCTGAACCCCTTCAGCCGAAACAGTACGACGTCGAGGTCGTCCAACCCGTCCCACGACCGCTCCACGTGCAGACGTAGCCGCTGGGCCACGGGATGCACTGGCAGCGCGAGCCCTCCGATCATCTGGAAGAGCGGGGCGTGGTGTTCCCAGACGCTGTACTGGTAGGCGGGGTTCTTGCCAGTGTAGTAGGGCGGTTGTGTCGCCGGCTGCCAGTCGGGCTCAGGTCCCGGGACCTGGATATCTGCCACAGCAGTTCCTCCCCATGGCCCCAGCCGACTGGCGATCAACCTACCTTCACCTGGGTGGGTGGCGTCATGCGGCTCTGGTCCGGCCTGGTTGTGGTGGCTGAGGTGTGTATGGCGGGTGCCTGACCCCGCGGTCCGTCAGGTTGGATGACACCGTGGCAAGACGACCCAAGACGAAGAAGAAGCGGCCCCCCTTCGGCATACCGAAGGAGATCATCCTGCTGACCGGGCAAGACGTGTGGCCCTACACGTTCATCGCCGACGACTCGGGTGGCGGATGCGGCAAGATTCCGATGCCCGCCGACGCGGCCCCTGAGGAGGTACAGACGGCGATCTTCACACAGCTTGCGGACCTCACCCGCATATTCCACGGCGTTGAGATCGACGTTGAGTGGTCCTCCCTGACGCCGGACTCGTGGGTAGGCCACATCCGGCGTGTCACCGCGGAGGAGCCTGCTCCGCCTGGCGCGGTACCTGAAGTCGGCTGACCCGGATCGGCTCACCGGGCACCGAAAACGTCATGCACTTCAACACCGAATCAGTCGGAACCGAGTCGTACCCAGCTGAGGATTCCGGCCAGCAGGGCCAAGTTCGTGCTGCCAGCGCCTCAGAAATCGCGAACTCAGGCGCTTTGGTCGGGGACTACATCGGGGAGAGCACGCGGGCGGAGCTCGCGTACGCCCGGTCGCTGGGGCGGCCCGTGCGGTTCACGCATCCCGATGTCGACCCCGGCGGTGAGGCGGGCGATGGGCGTTAGGCACCCAGCCCCAGCACCGCCCCCCGCACCGCGTCCACCACCAGCTCCACCGCGACGTCCGACATGTGGGGGCCGATCGGCAGGCTCAGGACCTCGTCGGCGAGGCGTTCGGTTCTTGGGAGGGTGGGGGAGGGGGTGTGGTCGGCGTAGGCGGGGGTGCGGTGGACGGGGACCGGGTAGTGGATGAGGGTGCCGATGCCTGCTTCGTCCAGGCGTTGCTGGAGGAGGGTGCGGTGGGGGGTGCGCAGGACGTACTGGTGCCAGACGTGTTCGGCCCAGGGCTCGGTGCGGGGGGTGAGGAGGCCGGGGAGGCCGGTGAAGGCCTCGGTGTAGCGGTGGGCGATGGTGCGGCGGCGGTCGTTCCAGGCGTCGAGGTGGGGGAGCTTGGCGGCGAGGACGGCGGCCTGGATCTCGTCCAGGCGGGAGTTGGCGCCCTTGATCTCGTGCACGTACTTCTCGCGGGAGCCGTAGTTGCGCAGGAGGCGCAGGCGGTCCGCGAGGGCCGGGTCGTCGGTGACGACGGCGCCGGCGTCGCCGAGGGCGCCGAGGTTCTTGCCGGGGTAGAAGCTGAAGGCGACCGCGTGGCCGCTGCCGACGCGGCGGCCGCGGGCGCGGGCGCCGTGGGCCTGGGCGGCGTCTTCGAGGACGGCGAGGCCGTGGCGGTCGGCGAAGCGGTGGATCGCGTCCGGGTCGACCGGGTGGCCGTAGAGGTGGACCGGCATGACGGCCCGGGTGCGCGGGGTGACCGCGGCGTCGAGCTGTTCGGTGTCGATGAGGAAGGAGCCCTCGGCCGGCTCCACGGGGACGGGGCGCGCGCCGGTCGCCGAGACGGGGAGCCAGCTGCCGACGAACGTGTGCGCGGGGACGATCACCTCGTTGCCCGGTCCCACGCCGAGCGCCCGGAGGGTCAGCTCCAGGGCGGCGAGACCGCTGGCCGTCGCGACGCAGTACGCGTTGCCGCAGTAGGCGGCGTAGGCCTCCTCGAAGGCCTCCAGCTCGGCGCCGAGGATGTAGCGGCCGGAGCGCGAGACCCGCAGCACGGCCGCGTCGATCTCCTCCTGCACACCGGTGGCCCCGTGCATCTCGCGCAGGTCGAAGAAGGGAACCTTGGTCACGTCTGCCTCCGGCTGTCCCGCAGGAATTCCTGGTACTCGCGGTAGTAGTCCGCTTCGTCGTAGTGGTGCGACGCCAGGACGAGGCAGACCCCGCCCGGGGTGAAGTCGCTGAGGTCCCGCCAGACCATCGGGCCGACGTACAACGCCGTCCCAGGGGTGTCCAGGCGGTACTCGGCCTGCTGGAAGCCGTCGTCGAGGCGCAGGGTGAAGCCGCCGTGCGCGGCGACGAAGAGCTGTTCCAGCTCGCGGTGGGCGTGCCCGCCGCGGGACGTGCCCGCCGCCAGGTCGTGCAGGAAGTAGACCCTGCGGATCTCGAACCCTGCGGTCCACTCCGACTCGGCGACCGAGACGCAGCCGCGTTCGTCCCTGTGCTGTCCGAGTTCGACGATCCGGCTGGGCTTGACCCTGCCGACGGGTGTTTCGGTGATACTCGCTGCCATCGCAGCCACTCCTCGATCGTGTCCGGCGCGCGCGGGGGGATGGCTGTGCCGGTCGGGTCGCTATCGGTCCGTGGTGCCTGCCGTACGGGCCTGCCCCAGCGCGGTCACCTCCGGTCCGTGGGCGACGGCGACGCGGATCGCGTCGCTGATGGTCTCGATGTCGTCGGCACCGACCGCGGGGCCGGTGGGCAGGGCGAGCAGCTGCCCGCAGAGCGCCTCGGCGTGCGGTGCCTCGACCTGCGCGTCCTCGGCGTACGGCTGGAGCTGGTGCATGGCCTGCGCGAAGTACGGCTGGGCCAGGATGTGTTCGGCGCGCAGGACGTGGAGCAGCAGGTCCCGGTGGAGTCCGGCGGCCTCCTGGTCCACGGTGACCATCAGGTAGTGGTGGGTGTTGCGGTGCTGCTCGTCGTACTCCAGGACCCGCACCCCGGGGATGCCGGCCAGCGCGACCCGGTAGCGCTCGTAGTTGGCGCGGTTGTGCGCGACGGTCTCCGGAAGCGCGTCGAGGGAGGTGAGGCCCATGGCGGCGGCGGCCTCGTTCAGCTTGCCGTTGGTGCCGACGTGCCCCACCCGGCCGTCCGGGCTGAAGCCGAAGTTCCGTACGGCCCGCATCCGGTCGGCCAGCGCGTCGTCGTCGGTGACGATGGCACCGCCCTCGAACGAGTTGACGACCTTCGTGGCGTGGAAGCTGAAGACCTCCGCGTCGCCGAAGCCGCCGACCGGGGTGTCGCCGTAGCTGCACCCCAGGGCGGGAGCCGCGTCGAAGTAGAGCCGCAGCCCGTACTTCTCGGCGATCTTCTCCAGCCTCGGCACGTCACAGGGCTGCCCCCACAGGTGGACGCCGATGATCGCCCGGGTCCGGGGGGTGATCAGCGCCTCCACCCGGTCGGGGTCGATGAGCCCGGTCACCGGATCCACGTCGCAGACGACGTGCCGCAGTCCGCGCCAGCGCACGGCGTGGGCCGTGGCCGGGAACGTCAGGGCCGGGACGATCACCTCGTCACCGATCGCGCCGCCGGTCGCCTCGTCCCCCACGAGCATCTGCAGCGCCACGGTGGCGTTGCAGAGGGAGACGCAGTGCCGCACCCCGGCGATCTCCGCCACCCGCGCCTCGAACTCGTGCATGAGGGGGCCCATGTTGGACAGCCACTCGTTGTCGAGTACCTGGTTCATGCGGTCGAGGAACCGCCGGCGGTCGCCCTGGTTCGGCCGGCCGACCCGGCGGTCCTCCACGAACGCCGGTGGGCCGCCGAACAGTGCCAGATCCTGTGTGCCGTGCTTCATCCGAACATCCCCCTCTGAAAGCGGACCGGGTCTCCTCAGACCCGTCGCCGATACGCTTGTATGGCCAGTGGGGCGAAGACCGCGGTCATCGCCACGGCCCAGCCGGCCGTCCACCACACCGAGCTTCCGACCGGACCGCCCGTGACCAGCGCGCGCAGCGCGGTCGCCTCCTGCGAGATCGGGTTGATGTCGGCCCAGGTCTGCAACCAGCCCGGCATGGTGTCCGTCTTGACGAACACGTTGCTGCAGAAGGTCAGCGGGATCGCCAGCACCCCGCTGAACATGTGCACGGTGGTGGCGGACTTGGCGGCGAGGCCGACCAGCATGGACAGCCAGGCCAGGCCCGCGGCGAACACCATGGCCAGCACCAGCCCGGCCAGCAGCTTCCAGACGCTGGTGCGCACCTCGAAGCCCTGGAGCGCGCCCACCGCCAGCAGCATCAGCAGCCCGACCCCGACCCGCACCAGGGTGCCGATCAGATGGCCGATCAGCGGGGCGATCCGGGCGATGGGCAGGCTGCGCAGACGGTCGAAGAGACCGTTGGCGATGTCCTGGTGCAGCCCGGTTCCGGTGGTGAGGACGGCGGTGACCGACGACTGCACGATCAGGCCGGGCAGCGCGAACTGGAGGTAGGCGTCGGTGTCCCCGGCGATGGCCCCGCCGAAGACGTACACCAGCAGCGCGATCACGATCAGCGGCTGGACGACGGCGAAGCCGATGATCTCGCCCGGGTTGGCCTTGAGGTGCATCAGGTTGCGGCCGCCCAGGGTCAGGCAGTGCCGGGTCACCGTCAGCAGGCTCAGCCGGTGCTTGGGTGCGGGCGCGGTGAGCGCGGTCATCGGATGCTTCCTTCCGCCGGCGCGGCCGGCGCGGTTCCCGCGGTGGCCAGCTCGGCCACCCGGTCGCGTTCCTTGCGGCCCTTGCTCCCGGTCAGCGACAGGAACACCTCGTCCAGGCTGGGCCGGCGCAGGGCCAGTTCGGTGACCTCGATGCCCGCCTCGTCCAGGCGCCGCAGCACCGCGCTCGGCAGGGCCGTGTCATTGATCTGGATGCGGAGCGTGCCGCCCTCCCCGGCCGGGCGGATCCCGCTGATCTCCTCGACGATCCGCCGGGTGGCGTCCAGATGGACGGCGTCCGCCGGCTGGATCTCCAGCGTCTGCCGGTCGGTCTTCGCCTTGAGCTCCTCGGGGGTGCCCTTGGCGATGGCCGTGCCGCCGTCGATCACCACGATGTCGTCGGCCAGCTGGTCGGCCTCGTCCATGTACTGCGTCGTCAGCAGCACCGTCGAACCGTTCGTGACGAGCCGGCGCACGATGTCCCACAGCTCGTTGCGGCTCTCCGGGTCGAGACCGGTCGTCGGCTCGTCCAGGAACAGCACCGACGGCTCGCCCACCAGACTGACCGCCAGGTCGAGCCGGCGGCGCATCCCGCCCGAGTACGTCGTCGCCTTGCGGTCACCGGCGTGGCTGAGCCCGAACCGCTCCAGGAGCTCCGCCGCCCGCTGCCGGGCGGCCGCCCGCTTCAGGCCCAGCAGCCGGGCCACCAGGGCGATGTTCTGGGCGCCGGTGAGCTGTTCGTCGATCGCCGCGTACTGGCCGGTGAGGCCGATGACGCGGCGCACCTCGTGCGGTTCGCGGGCGACGTCGTACCCGCAGACGCGGGCGGTCCCGCCGTCGGGCGACATCAGCGAGGCGAGGATCCGCACCGCCGTCGTCTTCCCCGCCCCGTTCGGGCCGAGGACCCCGAGGACGGTGCCCTCGCGCGCCTCCAGGTCGAGCCCGCTGAGCGCGGTGACCTCGCCGAACCGTTTGACGAGGCCCTCGGTCTCGATGGCGTACGTCATCGGACACCCGCGTTCGCCGGGGCGCCGGGCAGAGCTGCCGTGTCCTTCATGATGGTGTCTCCAGGTGTCACGTAGGAATCGTTGAGCCAGCCGTCGATCACCTGCGCGGCCCGGCCCGGTCCTCCCGCGGCCAGCAGGTCCATGCGCATCCGGGCGACGCCGCGGCGGATCGCGGGATCGGTGGCCACGTGCTCGACCGCGGCCCGCACCCGCTCGGCCGTGACGTCCTCGCCCGGCAGCTCCACGCCCAGCCCCAGTTCGGTGACGCGCGCCGCGTTGACGCGGTCCTCCGGGGTGTAGGTGACGATCACCAGCGGGATGCCGAACGACAGGGACTCCAGGATGGTGCTCATCCCGGAGTGGCAGACCACGGCCGACGCGTGCGGCAGGACGGTCCCGAACTCCAGCCACTCGTGCATCTCCACCCGGCCCGGTGCCGGAGGCTCCGCGGGCAGATTGCCGGGGCCGACCGCCACCACCAGATGCCAGTCCGTGTCCGCGAAGGCCGCCCCGCAGGTCGTGAAGAAGTCCGGGCGGTCGTTGACCTCGGTGCCGAGCGTGATCAGCGCCACCGGTCCGTCCCCGCTCCCGGACGGCCGCGACCACGAACCCGTACCGGTCCGGCCGGCCGGAACACTGTGCCCGGTGAACGTGTACCGCTCGTCGAAGGTCTCGCCGAGCGGCTGGAACTCCCTCGGCAGCAGCACCAGATTGCGTTCGTCGAAGTTGGCCATGAACGGCCACACCGCGTCCCGCTCCTCGCCCTCCCCGGCCAGGAAGTCCGCCACCAGGTCGATGCACTTCCCGAGGTTCTCGTCGGCCCCGGAGAACACCTCCATGGCCAGCGAGTAGTGCTCGTTCGAAGCGACGTACGGGAACAGCTGCGCCGTCGGCCGGCCCCAGCGCCGGGCCGCGGTCCGCGCGGTGAAGAAGCTCTCCAGGTCGTACAGGATCAGATCCGGTACGTCGTCCGCGAACGCCTCCAGCGTGCGCGGCAGGATCACGTCCATCGACTCCCGCAGGAACCCCAGCCCCAGCGCGCCGATGTCCTCGCCGGTCACATAGCCGGTGCCGAGCCGGCCGCGCCGCGAGGGATAGCCGACGAAACCGGCCCCGGCGGCCTTCACCGGCCCCGCCATGCGCTCGTCCAGCACATAGCTGACCCGGTGGCCGAGCGCCATCAGCAGACGGCTGAACTCCAGCGTCGGATTGACGTGCCCGTGCCCCGGAAAGACCAGGATCGCCACGTGCTTCCCGCTCATGGACGACTGCTCCCGACTCCTCGCCCGGCCGCTCATCGCAGGGCCGGCTCGTGCAGCCGCTCGCCGATGACCTTGATGACGTCGGCGGCGTGGTCGATCAGGTAGAAGTGACCGCCCGCGTACGTACGCAGCTCGAACCCGCCGTCCGTGTGCGCGCTCCAGGCCGCCACCTCGTCGTGGTCCGCCTTCGGGTCGCTGTCGCCGGCCAGGACGGTGACCGGGCAGCGCAGCGCCGGGCCCGGGGTGTAGCGGTACGTCTCCGCCGCCCGGTAGTCGTTGCGGATCGCCGGCAGCACCATCCGCAGCAGCTCCTCGTCGCCGAAGACCCGCTGGTCGGTGCCGCTCAGCCCGCGCAGCTCGCGGATCATGCCGTCGTCGTCGCGCTGGTGCACCCGCTCGTCGCGGACCCGCGACGGGGCACGCCGGCCGGAGGCGAACACCCGCAGCGGGAACAGCCCCCGGCGCTCCAGCCGGACACCCACCTCGAACGCGAGCGTCGCGCCCATGCTGTGCCCGAAGAGCGCGAACGGCCGGTCGACGGAGGCCGCGACGGCCTCGCACACCCGGTCGGCCAGCACGCCCAGGTCGTCGATCATCGGCTCGTTGCGCCGGTCCTGACGGCCCGGGTACTGCACGGCCAGCGCCTCGACCCGCGGGCTCAACGCCTGCGCCACCGGGCGGTAGAAGGAGGCCGAACCTCCCGCGTGCGGCAGGCACACCAACTGGACCGCCGCTTCGGAACTCGGAAAGTAGCGCCGGATCCACACATCGGTGTCGCTCATGTCGGCCTCTCTCGTCGCGAGCACGGCCGGGGTCCGGGGAGGGGCGGGAGCACATGTCCCGTCGGCCGCTGCTGTCTAGGGAAAGTGGCCGACCGGCCTCGCGGCAGTGCCTCGGCGGGGATCTGAGTGAACACCTAGACCGGCCCGGACCCTCTGGGTCAGCTCCCGGGGCCGTGTTCACCTGGTACGCGACGCCATGGGCCGGACCCGGTCGACCGACCGGAACAAGGAGCGCCGCCCCACCGACAGACGAACCGGGGGAGACACCATGCCGCTGACCACCGGGCCGCGTGTGCTGCGTCATGCGGACACGACCCTGCAGACCCGTCTCGCGGAGTCGGCCCGTGCCACGGAGGGCGTGGCCACCAGTCCCGAACAGTTCGAGAAGTGGTACGCCGAACGCTGCGCGGCCCAGGTCCAGGAGGTCACCCGGGTCCCGTTCGACCAGCTGCGCAACTGGTCCTTCGCCGAGGACACCGGCCATCTGGTGCACGACAGCGGCCGGTTCTTCTCCGTGGCGGGCCTGCGCGTCGAGGTCGACGAGGACCCGGTGCGCGAGTGGGCCCAGCCCATCATCCTCCAGCCGGAGATCGGTCTCCTCGGCATCGCCGTACGCGAGATCGACGGCGTCCTGCATCTGCTCATGCAGGCCAAGGCCGAGCCCGGCAACCCCAACGGCGTCCAGCTCTCGCCCACCGTGCAGGCCACCAAGAGCAACTACACCGGCGTCCACCGGGGCCGGCTCGTCCCGTACGTGGAGCACTTCGCGAAGGCCGACCCGCGGACCGTCGTCGCCGACGTCCTCCAGTCCGAGCACGGCGCCTGGTTCTACCGCAAGCGCAACCGCAACATGGTCATCGAGGTCGGCCCCGACGTCGAGGCCGGCGAGGACTTCTGCTGGCTGACGCTCGGCCAGGTGCGCGAGCAGATGCGCATCGACCACCGGGTCAACATGGACGCCCGCACCGTCCTGTCCTGCCTCCCCGGCGCCACCGCCGACGAGGGCAGCCTGCACACCGACACCGAACTCCTCAGCTGGATCACCTCGAACCAGGCCGTCCACGATGTGCAGACCACCGTCGTCGGCCTACGGGACCTGCCCGGCTGGAAACTCACGGACTCGTCGATCTCCCACGAGCGCGGCCTCTTCTTCAGCGTCATCGGCGTGGACGTCGTCGCCAACAGCCGCGAGGTGGGCGGCTGGACCCAGCCGCTCATCGAACCCCACGGCGTCGGCGTCGCCGCCCTGCTCGTCAAACGGTTCGACGGGGTGCTGCACGTCCTGCTGCGCGCCCGCATCGAACCCGGCTACATCGACGCCATCGAACTCGCCCCGACCGTGCAGGGCACCCCGGAGAACCACGCCTACCTCGGCGGCCTCGTCCACGCGCAGCTGATCGACGCCGAACGCCGGATGCGTACCGACCGGGTGCTGTTCGACGCCGAGATGTCGGAGGAGGGAGGCCGCTTCCACCACTCCCGCAGCCGCTACATGATCATCGAGGTGGGCGACGACCACCCGGACGAGGAGCCGCCCGGCTTCCTCTGGACGGCACTGCCCCAGATCACCTGGCTGCTCCAGCACCGCCACTACCTCAATGTGCAGGCCCGCACCCTCATCGCCTGCCTGCACGCCTGCACGGACTGACCCATCCGTCGTCCGACACCGCACCGTCACGATCCCGGCAGACAGAAGGGGTATCCCATGAGCGGAAAAACCGAGCAGAGCGAGGCCGTCCGCACCGTCCGCGTGACCCTGGTCGGCGGCCCGGCCGACTTCCCCCAGGCCGACCGGACGATCCACGTCAGCGAGGCCGAGGCGCAGCAGAAGATCAAGATCAAGTACTACGGCGGCTACCAGCACTTCGAGCCCTCCGACGAGCTGGGCGGCTCCAGGGGCCCGGCGTCGAGGATCTTCCGCTGGACCGGTTTCACCAAGATCGCGGAATAGTCGGGAGCGGCGCGCCCTATGGACACCTTGCGACCCAACGACCCCCGCACCGGGAACCCCGCGACCCCCGTCCCGTCTCCTGACGGGACCGTCGGGACCCCGGTCGCGATCGTCGGGATCTCCTGCCGGCTGCCGGGGGCGCCGAACCCCGGAGCGTTCTGGACGCTGCTCAGCGGCGGGGAGCGCGCGGTCGGCCGGGTGCCCGCCGGGCGCGAACCGGTCGGCGGGGACTGGGGGGCCTTCATCGAGGGCGCCGACCGGTTCGACGCCGCCTTCTTCGGGATCACCCCCCGGGAAGCGGCCGTACTGGACCCGCAGCAGCGGCTCATGCTCGAACTCGCCTGGGAGGCCTTCGAGGACGCCCGGATCGTCGCCGCCGACCTCAGCGGCAGCGCGACGGGCGTGTTCGTGGGCGCCATGCGCGACGACTACGCCCACCTGCTGGCCCGCGCCGGCCGGGACGCCGTCAACCACCACACCATGCCCGGCGTGAGCCGCGGCGTCATCGCCAACCGCGTCTCCCACCTCTTCGGCCTGCACGGCCCCAGCCTGGTCCTCGACACCGGCCAGGCGTCCTCCCTCGTCGCCGTGCACACCGCTATGGAGAGCCTGCGCCGCGGCGAGACCACCCTCGCCCTGGCCGGCGGCGTCAACCTCAACCTGGCCGCCGAGACCGGCGTCGCCGCCGAGGAGTTCGGCGGCCTCTCCCCGGACGGCCACAGCTACACCTTCGACCACCGGGCCAACGGCTTCGTCCGAGGCGAGGGCGGCGTCGCGTTCGTCCTGCGGCTGCTCCCGGACGCGATCGCCGCGGGCGACCGCATCCACGGCGTCCTGCTCGGCGGTGCCGTCAACAACGACGGCGCCACCGCCCAGCTGACCACACCCAGCCGCCGGGCCCAGGCCGAGGTCCTGCGCCGTGCCTACGCCGCCGCCGGGGTCTCCCCGGCCCGCGCGCGGTACGTCGAACTCCACGGCACCGGCACCCCCGTCGGCGACCCGATCGAGGCCGCCGCCCTGGGCGACGTCCTGGGCAGCGTCCGCGAGGACGGCGACCCGCTGCTCGTCGGCTCCGTCAAGACCAACCTGGGCCACCTGGAGGCCGCGGCCGGTGCCACGGGCCTCCTGAAGACCGTGCTGTCCCTGTCCCACCGGCACATCCCCGCCAGCCTCGACTTCGAGGAGCCCAACCCGGACATCCCGCTGGACGCGCTGAACCTGCGCGTCGCGGACCGCCCGACCGCATGGCCCGAGGACGGCCATCCCCGTATCGCCGGCGTCAGCGCCTTCGGCATGGGCGGCACCAACTGCCACCTCGTCCTCACCGAGGCCCCCACCGCCCCCGAAACCCCCCGCCCGGCCACGGACGCCACCCCGCCGGTGGTCCCGTGGCTGCTGTCGGGCCGGAGTGCCGCCGCGCTGCGGGGGCAGGCGGAGGCGCTGGGTGCGCTCGCGGCCGATACCGATGCCGCCGCCGATGCCGGTGCCGATCCGGTCGCGGTGGGCTGGTCCCTCGCGACCACCCGGGCGCGGTTCGAGCACCGTGCGGTGGTGCTCGGTGCGTACCGCTCCGGCCTCGCGGCCCTGGCTACGGATGAGCCGTCGGCCGCCGTGGTGTCGGGGGTGGCCGGTCCGGTGGGCCGGTCGGTGTTCGTGTTCCCGGGGCAGGGTGCGCAGTGGGTGGCCATGGGGGCCCGGCTGCTGGCCGATTCGCCGGTGTTCGCGCAGGTCGTGGCTGAGTGTGAGGCCGCGATGGGTGGCCTCGTGGACTGGTCGGTGACCGATGTGCTGCGGGGCGGTGCGGATGCTCCGTCGCTGGAGCGGGTGGATGTCGTTCAGCCCGCGTCCTTTGTCGTGATGGTCGCGCTCGCGGCGGTGTGGCGGTCGTACGGGGTGACGCCTTCCGCCGTGGTGGGTCATTCGCAGGGTGAGATCGCCGCCGCGTACGTCGCCGGCGCGTTGTCGCTTGAGGACGCGCTGCGGGTGGTGTGTGTGCGGAGTCGGGCGATTGCCGGGCTGGCCAGCGGTAACGGGACGATGGCGTCGGTCGGCGCTGGAGTTGACCGGGTCGGGGAGATCCTGACGGAGTGGGGCGACCGCGTGTCGGTCGCTGCCGTCAACGGGCCCTCGCAGGTGGTCATTTCGGGTGAGGTCGAGGCCGTGGAAGAGGCTGTGGCCCGGTGTGTGGAGCTGGGGCTCCGTGCTCGCCGTATCGCGGTGGACTACGCCTCCCACTCGCCTGCGATGGATGTGCTGCACGACGAGCTGACGACCAGTCTGACCGGGATCACCCCGCGCGCGGGCACGATTCCGCTGCTGTCGACGGTGACGGGTGAGTTCACCGACGGCTCGGACATGACCACCGACTACTGGGTGACGAATCTCCGTTCCCAGGTCCGCTTCGCCCAGGCGATCGAGAAGCTGGCGGCGGAGGAGGGCTACGGCGTCTTCGTCGAGGTCTCGTCCCATCCGGTGCTGTCGGCCGCGATCGAGGAGATAGCCGACGAGGCCGTGGTCACCGGGTCGCTCCGCCGCGACGACGGCGGACTCGACCGGTTCCTCTCCGGCCTTGCCGAACTCTGGGTCCAGGGTGTGGACGTCGACTGGACGGCCGCGTTCCCCGAGACCCGTCCCGCGCTCGTCGACCTCCCCACGTACGCCTTCCAGCGTCGGCGCCACTGGTTCGACTCCGTGGCCCCGGAGGCCGAGGACGGGGCGACGGCGACCAGTGCCGTCGCCGGGCGGCTGGCGACGGCCGAGGGGGAGGAGGAGCAGCGGCGGATTCTGCTGGAGCTGGTGCGTACGCATGCCGCCGCGGTGCTCGGGCACGCGGACGCCGCCGTGATTCCGGCCGGAACGCCGTTCAAGGACCTCGGCTTCGACTCGCAGTCGTCCGTCCTGCTGCGCAACCGGCTGCGCAAGGCGCTCGCCATCGACTTGCCCACCACGCTGCTCTTCGACCACCCCACCCCGGTCCGGCTGGCCGCGCACCTTCAGCGCGCCGCCGGGGCCGATGCCGCCCCGCGGCTGCCGGAGGCGGCGGGCCGGGCCGCGTACGACGAGCCGATCGCGATCGTCGGCATGGGCTGCCGCTTCCCGGGCGGGGTCAGCTCCCCGGACGACCTGTGGGAGCTGGTGCGCTCCGGCACCGATGCCGTGGCGCCCTTCCCCACGGACCGGGGCTGGGACATCGGACGGCTGCTGGCCGACCCGGACGCACCGGGCGGATCGGCGGTTGCCCAGGGCGGGTTCCTCTACGACGCGGGCGACTTCGACGCGGACTTCTTCACGATCAGCCCCCGCGAGGCGCTGGCCATGGACCCGCAGCAGCGGCTGCTGCTGGAGACGGCCTGGGAGGCGCTGGAGCGCGCGGGGATCGATCCCTCGCGGCTCGGCGGCAGCCGTACGGGCGTCTTCGTCGGCGCGATGCAGCAGGAGTACGGGCCTCGCCTGGACGAGGCGGCGGACGGGCTTGAGGGCTATGCGCTGACCGGGACGACCGGTTCGACCGCCTCCGGCCGGATCTCCTACGTGCTGGGCCTGGAAGGGCCCGCGCTGACCGTCGACACCGCCTGCTCGGCCTCCCTGGTCGCGCTGCACCTGGCCGCGCAGTCGCTGCGCAACGGCGAATGCTCGCTGGCCCTGGCCGGTGCGGCGACCGTGATGTCCCGGCCCGGGATCTTCGTCGAGTTCAGCCGGCAGGGCGGGCTCGCGCCGGACGGGCGGTGCAAGGCGTTCTCGGACGAGGCCGACGGCACCGGCTGGGCCGAGGGCGTCGGCACCCTCGTCCTGGAACGGCTCTCCGACGCCCGCCGCAACGGCCACCGCGTCCTCGCCGTGGTCGAGGGCACCGCCGTCAACTCCGACGGCGCGTCCAACGGCCTCACCGCACCCAACGGCCCCTCCCAGCAGCGCGTCATCCGGCAGGCCCTCGCCAACGCCGGACTGCGCCCCGACCAGGTCGACGCCGTGGAGGCGCACGGCACCGGCACGGTGCTCGGCGACCCGATCGAGGCCGCCGCGCTGATCGAGGTGTACGGGCGCGGGCGCGCCGCCGAACGGCCCCTGTGGCTCGGCTCGTTGAAGTCCAACATCGGGCACGCGCAGGCCGCCGCCGGTCTCGGCGGTGTCATGAAGATGGTCCTCGCCCTGCGCCACGGGCTGCTGCCCCGCACCCTGCACGCGGACACGCCGTCCTCGCACGTCGACTGGTCGGCCGGGGAGGTCCGGCTGCTGACCGACGCCGTGCCGTGGCCGGCCGAGGACCGGCCGCGCCGGGCCGGAGTCTCGGCCTTCGGCGTCGGCGGCACCAACGCCCATGTGATCCTCGCCGAGCCCGCTGGGCCTGCCGGGTCCGTTGAGCCTGTTGAGCCCGTTGGTTCCGTTGAGTCTGCTGGTTCGGTTGAGCCCGACAGGCTCCCCCTGCCCTACGTCCTCTCCGCCCCCACGCCCACCGCCCTGCGCGAGCAGGCCCGGCGGCTGCGGACCGTACTGCGCGGCGAGGAGCCGGCCCGGCCCGCCGACATCGCGTACACCCTGGCCCACGGCCGGGCCCGGTTCCCGGAGCGGGCCGTGGTGCTCGCGGACGGACCCGACGAGCTGGACCGGACCCTCGCCGTGCTCGCCGAGGACGGCGAGACCGACGCGCTGGTACGCGGCCGGGCCGCGGGTGACGACCGGGTGGTGTTCGTCTTCCCCGGCCAGGGCGGCCAGTGGCAGGGCATGGCCACCGAACTGCTCGACTCCTCCCCGGTGTTCGCCGCCCGCATCACCGCGTGCGCGGAGGCGCTGTCGGAGTTCGTGGACTGGTCGCTGCTCGATGTGCTGCGCGGCGCCGAGGGGGCTCCGCCGGCCGACCGGGTCGACGTGGTGCAGCCCGCGCTGTGGGCGACCATGGTGGCGCTGGCCGAACTGTGGGAGTCCCGGGGCATCCGCCCGGCGGCCGTCGTCGGACACTCGCAGGGCGAGATCGCGGCGGCCTGCGTGGCCGGGGCGCTCACCCTGCGCGACGCCGCGCGCGTCGTGGCGCTGCGCAGCCGCGCGCTGCTGGCCCTGGCCGGCACCGGCACCATGGCCTCCGTCTTCGAGTCCCCCGACCGGGTCGCCGCACTCGTCGAGCGGACCGGCGGCCGGGTCTCCGTCGCCGCGGTCAACGGCCCCCGCTCCGTCGTGGTCTCCGGCGAGACCGACGCGGTCGCCGGTCTCCTCGCGGAGTGCGCGCGCCAGGACATCCACGCCCGCGCCGTCCCCGTCGACTACGCCTCCCACTCCGCGCAGGTCGAGCCCATCGAGGCCGAACTGGCCCGGCTGCTCGCCCCGGTCGAACCCCGGCGGGCGCGGGTGCCGTTCCACTCCACGCTCACCCGCACGGTCCTGGACGGCACCGAACTCACCGGCGACTACTGGTACCGGAACCTGCGCGGCACCGTCCGCTTCGAAGAGGTCGTACGGTCCCTCGCCGCGTCCGGGCACCGGATCTTCCTGGAGTCGAGCCCGCACCCGACGCTGACCATCGGCATCCAGCAGACGCTGGAGAGCGCCGGGGCCGACGACGGAGCCGCCGTCGCCTCGCTGCGGCGCGGTGACGGCGGCGAGCGCCGGCTCCGTACCGCGCTCGCCCAGCTGCACGTCCACGGGGTGGAGCCGGACTGGGACGGGCTCCTCGCCGGTACCGGCGGACGCCGGACCGATCTGCCGACCTACCCGTTCGCCCGCCGCCGCTACTGGTGGACGCCGCCCGCCACCGTCCCGACCGCCGCGACCACGGCCCCGCAGGCCGGGGACCGGCGCTACGACGTCGTCTGGCGGCCGCTGGCCGACGCTTCCGCTTCCCCGATCGCGGGCACCTGGCTGCTCGTCGCCCCGGCCGCCCCGGCCGCCGACCACGACGAGGCCGCCGACGCCCTGCGCGCGGCCGGTGCCGACGTCGTGCTGTGCCGGCTGCCGGACGGAACGCCGGACGCGGCGGCCCTCGCCCGCGCGGCCGAAGGCGTGGACGTGACCGGGGTGCTGTCGCTGCTGGCCCTGGACGGTGCGGAGGAAGCCGCGTCGGGCGTGGCCTCGGGCGGTGCGTCGGGGGTCGCTCCGGCCGCCAGCCCGGACGGTGCGGCGGACGCCGTGTCTGCGGGCGCCCCGGCCATCGGCCCGGACGGTGCGCATGACGTCGCGTCGGGCGTGGCCGCGACCGTGGCCCTGGTGCGCGCCCTGGAGCGGGCGGGAGTCACCGCCCCGCTGTGGTGCGCCACCCGGGGTGCCGTGTCCACCGGCGCCTCCGACCCGGCTCCCGAGCCCACGCCCGCCGCCGTCTGGGGCGTGGGGCGCGCGGCGGCCGTCGAGCACCCGCGTACCTGGGGCGGTCTCGTCGACCTGCCGCCGCGCTGGGACGGCCGGGTCCGCGAACGGCTGGCCGCCGTCCTCACCGGGCACGGCGACGAGGACCAGGTCGCGATCCGGCCCGCCGCCGTGTTCGCCCGCCGGCTGGTCCGGGCCCTGCGCCCCGCCACCGGGCGGCGGACGTACACCCCGAGCGGCACCGTGCTGATCACCGGAGGCACCGGGGCACTCGGCCGCCGGCTCGCCCGCCGCCTCGCGGAGGGCGGGGCCGCCCATGTCGTCCTGCTCAGCCGGGGCGGCGGCGACCCCGAGGAGATGGCCCGGCTCGGCGATGAACTACGCGAGGCGGGCGCCTCGTTGACGGCCGCGACCGGCGACGTCACCGACCGGGCGGCCCTGACCGCCCTGCTCGGCTCCATCGGCGCGGACCATCCGCTGACCGCCGTGTTCCACGCCGCGGGCGTCTGCGAACTCGCCCCGCTCGGCGACCTCGCCCCCGAGGACCTGCCCGCCCTCATGGCCGCCAAGGCCGAGGGCGCACGCCTCCTGGACGACCTGCTCACGGACACCCCGCTCGACGCGTTCGTCCTGTTCTCCTCGATCTCCGCCACCTGGGGCGTCGCCGACCACGCCGCGTACGGGGCCGCGAACGCCTGCCTGGACGCCCTGGCCGCCCGGCGGCGCGCGCGCGGGCTCACCGCCACGTCCGTCGCCTGGGGTCCCTGGAGCGGCGGCGGCATGATCGACGAGGACCGGGAGGCGGCCCTGGCCGCCACCGGGCTGCCGCTGCTCGAACCGGGCCCGGCGCTCGACGACCTGATGACCGTCCTCGACCACGACGAGACGGCGATCGTCGTCGCCGACGTCGACTGGGAGCGCTTCGCCCCCGTCTTCACCGCCACCCGCCCCAGCCCGCTCCTCGGCGAACTGGTCGCCGCCCCGGCGGACCCGGCCCCGGCCGACGAACCCGGCACGCCCGCCTCCGCGCTGCGCGCCGAGCTGGCCGGCCTCACCGAGGAGGCCCAGCGCGATCTGGTCCTGGACCTGGTGCGCCGGCACACCGCCCAGGTGCTCGGCCACAGCGAACCCAAGAACCTCGCCGCCGACCGGGCGTTCAAGGAACTCGGCTTCGACTCGCTCACCGCCGTCGGGCTGCGCGACCGGCTCGCCAAGGCACTGGGCACCCGGCTGCCCACCACCCTCGTCTTCGACCACCCGACCCCCGCCCTGCTCGCCGAGCACCTGCGGCGCGAGGCCCTGGGCGTGCGGCCGGCCCCGGACGGCGACGCACCGGCCCGTGCCACGGGCGCCGACGACGAACCGCTCGCCATCGTCGGCATGTCCTGCCGGCTGCCCGGCGGCGTCGACGGACCGGAGGCGCTGTGGCGGCTGCTCGTGGACGGACAGGACGCCGTCGGCGGCCTGCCCACGGACCGGGGCTGGGACATCGAGTCGCTCTACGACCCCGACCCCGACCGGCACGGCACCAGTTACACGCGGGGCGGCGGATTCCTGCACCGGGCCGCCGAGTTCGACCACGATTTCTTCGGCATCTCCGCCCGCGAGGCGCTGGCCATGGACCCGCAGCAGCGGCTGCTCCTGGAGACCTCGTGGGAGGCGTTCGAAAACGCCGGAATGGTCCCCGCCGACCTCAAGGGCAGCGCCACCGGGGTCTTCGCCGGAATCCTCGCCAGCGACTACGGCCGGCTGCACGGCATGCCCGGCGAACTGGAGGGCTACCACGTCACCGGCGGCGCGCCGAGCGTCGCCTCCGGCCGCCTCTCGTACACCTACGGCTTCACCGGCCCCGCCCTCACCATCGACACCGCCTGCTCCTCGTCGCTGGTGGCCCTGCACATGGCCGCCGGTGCCCTGCGCTCCGGCGAATGCGAACTCGCCCTGGTCGCGGGCGCGTCGGTGATGTCGACCCCCACCCCGATGATCAGCTTCAGCCGGCAGCGCGCCCTGTCCACCGACGGCCGCTGCCGGTCCTTCGCCGAGGACGCCGACGGCTTCGGCATGGCCGAGGGCGTGGGCGTCCTCCTCGTGGAGCGGCTGTCCGACGCCCGGCGCCACGGCCACCGCGTCCTCGCCGTGGTGCGCGGCAGCGCCGTCAACCAGGACGGCGCGTCCAACGGACTGACCGCCCCCAACGGCCCCGCCCAGCAGCGCGTCATCCGGCAGGCCCTCGCGACCGCCGGTCTGACGGCCGCCGACGTGGACGCGGTCGAGGCGCACGGCACCGGCACCAAACTCGGCGACCCCATCGAAGCGCAGGCCCTGATCGCCACCTACGGCCAGGACCGGCCCGACGGGCGGCCGTTCTGGCTGGGCTCCGTCAAGTCCAACGTGGGCCACACCCAGGCCGCGGCCGGAGTCGTCGGCATCATCAAGATGGTCCAGGCACTCCGGCACGAGACCCTGCCGCAGACCCTGCACGCCGCCGAGCCCACCTCGCGCGTCGACTGGTCGGCCGGTGAGGTCCGGCTGCTGACGGACCCCGTGCCGTGGCCGGCCGAGGACCGCCCGCGCCGGGCCGGTGTCTCCGCCTTCGGCATCAGCGGCACCAACGCGCACGTGATCCTGGAGGAGGCCCCCGAACCGGCCGCCCCCGCCCCCGCCCCCGCCGACGCCCGGCCCGAAGGCGCCGTCCCCTGGCTGCTGTCCGCCCGCGAACCCGAGGCGCTGCGCGCCCTCGCCGCCTCCCTCGCCCCGCTGGCCGGCACCGCCGACCCGTACGACACCGCACACGCCCTCGCCGCGACCCGCGCACGGTTCGAGCACCGCGCCGTCGTCGTCGGGGAGCCCGGACCGGCCCTCACCGCCCTCGCGGCCGGTGAACCCGCCGGGCAGCTCGTGTCCGGCACGGCCGGGCCCGTCGGCCGCACCGTGTTCGTCTTCCCCGGCCAGGGCGCCCAGTGGGCCGGCATGGCCGTCGAACTCGCCCGCTGGTCCCCGGTGTTCGCCGAACGCCTCGCCGCGTGCGAGACGGCGATGGCCCCGTACGTCGACTGGTCGCTGACCGAGGTGCTGGCCGGGGCGCCCGGAGCGCCGTCCCTGGACGCGGTCGACGTCGTCCAGCCCGCCTCGTTCGCCGTGATGGTGTCGCTCGCCACGCTCTGGCAGGCGTACGGCGTCGAGCCCGCCGCCGTGGTGGGCCACTCCCAGGGCGAGATCGCCGCCGCATGCGTCGCCGGAGCCCTCACCCTGGAGGACGCCGCCCGCGTCGTCTGCGTCCGCAGCAAGGTGCTGACCGGGGTCACCGGACGCGGCGCCATGGCCATCGTCGCCCTGCCCCAGGACCGCATCGACGGCCTGCTCGCCCCGTACGGCGAGCGGCTCTCCGTCGCCGCCGTCAACGGACCCTCCTCCGTCGTCCTCTCCGGCGACCGCGACGCCCTGGAGGACCTGGCCCTCGTCTGCAAGGAACGCGAGATCCGGGTCCGGACGATCCCCGTCGACTACGCCTCGCACTGCGCCCACGTGGAACCCGTCCTGGACGAACTGGCCGCCCTGCTCGCCCCCGTGACGCCGCTTCCGCCCCGCATCCCCTTCTACTCCACCGTCACCGGCGAGTGGATCGACACGGCGGCCCTGGACGCCGCCTACTGGTGCGCCAACCTGCGCCGCCCCGTCCGCTTCGCCGACGCGGTGGCCGCACTCGCCGCCGAGGGCTACGACGCCTGGATCGAGAGCAGCCCGCACCCGGTGCTGCTCGCCGCCGTGGAGGAGACCCTCGACGGCCGCGAGGACGCCTTCGCCGTGGGCTCCCTGCGCCGCGACGACGGAGGCGGCGACCGCTTCCTGCTCTCGCTGGCCGAGGCCTGGGTGCGCGGCGTCCCCGTCGACTGGGACCGGGCGTTCCCCACCGCACCCGGCACCCGCGTGGACCTGCCCGCCTACCCCTTCCAGCGGCGCCGCCACTGGATCGAGGCCCCCGCCGACACCGCCGCCCAGCGCGAACGCGCCCTCGTCGACGGCTGGCGCTACCGCGTCACGTGGACCCCGGTCCCGGCCACCGGCGCCACCGCCCTGTTCGGTGACTGGCTCGTCGTCACCCCCGACGCCACGGTGGACACCGCCCTCGTGCGGACCGTCCTCGACGGACTCGCCGCACACGGCGCGACCGTCCACCCCGTCGGCGTACGGGAACTGGCCGCCGGCACCGCCCGGCTCCCCGCCCGCGTCGACGGCGTGCTCTCGCTCGCCGCCCTCGACGACCGCCCCCGCCCCGACGAACCGGCGCTCTCCACCGGACTGGCCGACACCTTCGCCTGCGTCCGGGCCCTGACCCCGGACGCCCCGCTGTGGCTGGCCACCCGGGGCGCCGTCGGACCCTCGGACGACGACCCCGTACGCCACCCGGTCCAGGCCCAGGTGTGGGGGATCGGCGTGGTCCTCGGGCTCGACGAACCCGACCGGCTCTGCGGACTGGTCGACCTCCCGGACCGGCTCGACGACGACGCACTCGGCCGGCTCGCCGAGGTGCTGTCCGGGACGACCGGGGAGACCGAGGTCGCCCTGCGCGGCCCCGCCGTCCTCGCCCGGCGCCTCGTCCGGGACCCCGCACCCGCCGCCGCCCCGTGGCGCCCGCGCGGCACCGTCCTGATCACCGGCGGCACCGGCGCCCTCGGCTCCCACGTGGCCCGCTGGGCCGCCCGCAACGGCGCCGCGCACCTGCTCCTGACCAGCCGCCGGGGCGCCGACGCCCCCGGCGCCGCCGAGCTGACGGAGGAACTGACCGCGCTCGGCGCCCGGGTGACGGTCGCCGCCTGCGACATCGGCGACGCGGACGAGGCCGCCGCCCTCCTGGCCTCCGTCGACCCGGCCGAACCGCTGACCGCAGTCGTCCACACCGCTGGGCTCACCCAGCCCGAGATCCCCGTCCGCGAGCAGTCCACCGACGCCCTCGCCCGCATCCTGCGCGGCAAGGCCGAGGGCGCCCGCCACCTGGACGCCCTCACCACCGGACTGGACCTGGACGCTTTCGTGCTGTTCTCCTCCGGCGCCGGCACCTGGGGCGACGCGGGCAAGGCCGGATACGCCGCCGCCAACGCCTACCTCGACGCCCTCGCGCAGCAACGACGCGCCCGCGGCGAGACCGCCACGGCCATCGCCTGGGGGGCCTGGGACGGCGGCGGCATGGTCGAGGGCGAGGTCTCCGACCTCCTCACCCGGCGCGGCATGCGCCTGATGCGGCCCGAAGCGGCCGTACGGGCCCTGGCCCTGGCCGTCGGCAACGGCGACACCACCCTCGCCGTCGCCTCCATCGACCTCAGCCGCTTCCTCCCCCTCTACACCATGACGCGCGACCGCCGCCTCGTCGCCGCCCTCACCGAGGCCGCGGACCTGGCCGGGGCGGCGTCCGTATCCGGACCGGGCGACACGGCGGGCGAGACCCGCGCCGACGCGTCCACGGCCCTCGCGGACCGGCTCGCCGGCCTGAGCGCCGACGAACAGGAGAGCACCCTGGTGGACCTCGTCCGCCGGGAGGCCGCCGCCGTCCTCAAGGCGGGACGCCCGGAGGAGATCCGGCCCCGCCGGGCCTTCAAGGAACTCGGCTTCGACTCCCTGACGGCCCTGGAGTTCCGCAACCGCCTCAACACGGCGACCGGCCTGAAACTGCCCGCCACGCTCGTCTTCGACCACCCCACCCCCGCCGCGCTCGCCCGCCGGCTGCGCGACGAACTGGGCGGCGGGACCGACGACGTACTCACCGGGCTGACCCAGTTGGAGGCGCGGCTGGCGGCGCTTCCGGACGAGGAATGGACCCGCCTGGACCTGGACGGCCGGCTGGCCGCCCTGCTGCGCCGGACCGTACCGGTGGCGGCCGCACCGACCGACGCCCCGCACCAGGACCTTGCAGCGGCGACGAACGACGAGATCTTCGACCTGATCGACCGGGAGTTGGGCATCCGATGAGCAGTGGCGCGAACGAACAGCGGCTGCGGGACTATCTGAACCGCGTCACCGCGGACCTGCAGACGACGCGCAGGCGGGTCAGGGAGCTGGAGGACCAGCGGACCGAGCCCATCGCGATCGTGTCGATGGCCTGCCGCTTCCCCGGCGGCGCCGACACCCCCGAGGAGTTCTGGGACCTGATCGCCGCCGGTTCCGACCTCGTCGGCGAACTGCCCGGCGACCGTGGCTGGGACCTGGACGGGCTCTACCACCCCGACCCCGCGCACCCGGGCACCAGCTACACCCGCAACGGCGCGTTCCTGCCCGGTGCCGCCGCGTTCGACGCCGACTTCTTCGGCATCTCGCCGCGCGAGGCGCTGGCCATGGACCCCCAGCAGCGGCTGCTCCTGGAGACGTCCTGGGAGGCCGTCGAACGGGCCGGTCTCGACGCCGAGCGCCTGCGCGGCACCCGGGCCGGCGTCTTCGTCGGAGCCAGCCACCAGGGCTACGGAGAAGGCGTCCGCACCGCCCCCGAAGGCGTCGAGGGCCATCTGCTGACCGGCGGATCGGGCGCCGTCCTCTCCGGACGCATCGCCTACACCCTGGGGCTCGAAGGCCCCGCCGTCACCGTCGACACCATGTGCTCGTCCTCCCTGGTCGCCCTCCACCTCGCGGTGCAGGCACTCCGCAACGACGAATGCTCCCTGGCCCTCGCGGCCGGTGCCACCGTGATGGGCTCGACCCGCAACTTCACCGAGTTCAGCCGGCAGTCCGGGCTCGCGGTCGACGGCCGGGTCAAGGCCTTCTCCGACGACGCCGACGGCACCGGCTGGGGCGAGGGCATCGGAGTCCTGCTCCTGGAACGCCTCTCCGACGCCCGCCGTCACGGCCACCACGTCCTCGCCGTCGTGCGCGGCTCGGCCGTCAACCAGGACGGCGCCTCCAACGGCCTGACCGCCCCCAACGGGCCCTCGCAGCAGCGCGTCATCCGCCAGGCCCTGACCAACGCCGGAGTCGCCTCGTCCGAGGTGGACACCGTGGAGGCGCACGGCACGGGCACCTCCCTCGGCGACCCGATCGAGGCGCAGGCACTCCTCGCCACGTACGGCGTGGGCCGCCCCGACGACCGGCCGCTCCTCCTCGCCTCCGTGAAGTCCAACATCGGCCACACGCAGGCCGCGTCCGGTATCGCCGGGGTCATCAAGACGGTCCTCGCGATGCGGCACGGACTGCTGCCCCGCACCCTGCACGCCGAGAACCCCTCCACCCACGTCGACTGGTCCTCCGGCGCCGTCGAACTGCTCACCGAGGAGCGGCCCTGGCCGCGCGGCGAGCAGCCCCGCCGGGCCGGGGTCTCCTCGTTCGGCGCCAGCGGGACGAACGCGCACGTCATCCTTGAGGAAGCCCCGGACCCGGACGCGACCGACGCGGACGGGTCGGACACGGACGCTCCGGCCGCCGCTCCCCGGTCCGCCCTTCCCGTCGTCCCGTGGCCGGTCTCCGCCCGGACCGCCTCCGCCCTCCCCGCCCAGGCCGCACGGCTCGCCCCGGTGGCCGCCGCCCTGGACCCGGCTGACCTCGGCCTGTCCCTGGCCACCACCCGCACCGCCCTCGACCACCGCGCCGTCGTCCTCGCCACGGACGCCGAGGACCTGCGGACCCGGCTCGCCGCCCTCGCGGCCGGAGAACCCCTCCCCGGCACGGTGACGGCGACGGCCGACGACGGCTCCACCGCCTTCGTGTTCTCCGGCCAGGGCGGCCAGCGCCTCAGCATGGGCCGCGAACTGGCCGACGCCTTCCCGGTGTTCGCGACCGCCCTGGACGAGGTGTGCGGTCACTTCGACGGGTTGCGCGAGGTGATGGACGGTGACGCGGAGGCGTTGACGAACACGGGCTGGGCGCAGCCCGCGCTCTTCGCCGTCGAGGTCGCGCTCTACCGGCTCGTCGAGTCGTGGGGTGTCCGCCCCGACTATCTCGTGGGCCACTCGGTGGGTGAGCTGGCCGCCGCACACGTGGCCGGGGTGCTGTCCCTCGCGGACGCCGCCCGCCTGGTCTCCGCCCGCGCCGGTCTGATGCAGGCGCTGCCGTCCGGCGGCGCGATGTGGGCCGTACGGGCGACGGCGGACGAGGTCACTCCGCTGCTGGTGGACGGCGCGTCCCTGGCGGCGGTAAACGCCCCGGGCCAGGTCGTCGTCTCCGGCACCCGCGAAGCCGTCGAGGCCGTCGCCGCGCGGCTCACCGACCGTCAGTCGCGGTGGCTGGAGGTCAGCCACGCCTTCCACTCGGCGCTGATGGACCCGATGCTGTCCGAGTTCCGGGCGGCGGCGGACGAGCTGACGTACGCGGCACCCCGCATCCCGATCGTCTCGACGCTCACGGGCGAGACGGTGACCGCGTTCACCGCCGCGTACTGGACGGATCAGGTGCGCGGCACGGTTCGGTTCGCCGACGCGCTCACCCGCCTCCGGGACATCGGCGTCACCCGGTTGCTCGAACTCGGCCCGGACGCGAGCCTCGTGGGCGCGATCGACGAGACGTACGACGGCGACGCGCTCGCCGTCCCCGCCCTGCACCGCAGCCGCCCCGAGCCCACCACCGCCGTCACCGCGCTCGCCCGCCTCTGGGCGGACGGCGCCGACGTCGACTGGGCGGCCTACTTCGCCCCGGCGGGCGCCCAGGTCGCCGAACTGCCCACCTACGCCTTCCAGCGCCGCCACTACTGGCTGGAGGACCGGAACGCACCGGCACGCCCCACCGCCGACCCGCTGGACGCCTGGCGCTACGGCGTGGAGTGGGCGCCGGGGAACGCGATTGCGCCGGGCGGGCGGCTCTCGGGCCGCTGGCTGGTGGTGAGCTCCGCCGGTGCGCGGGGTGCCGAGGCCGTGGTCGAGGGACTGGGTGCGCGGGGTGCGGAGGTGGTGGAGCTGGTGCTCCCCGCCGACGCGGACCGCGAACGGATCGGCGGCCTGCTGGCCGAGCAGTCGGGCGTCGTCGGTGTGGTCTCGTTGCTGGCCCTCGACGAGGAGATCTGCGCCGAGCATCCCGCGCTGACCGTCGGGCTGGCACTGAACGTACTGCTGACGCAGGCGCTCGCCGACCGGGACCAGCCGGTCTCGGTGTGGATGTGCACACGCGGCGCGATCTCCGCCGTACGGGGTGACGAGGTCGGGCACCCGCTCCAGGGCAGCACCTGGGGTCTCGGGCTGGTCTTCGGGCTGGAGTTCCCGCAGTGGTGGGGCGGTCTGGTCGACCTTCCCGAGGCGACGACCCCGGGGGACCTGGACCGCTTCCTGGACGTCGTGGCCTCCGACGGTGCGGAGGACCAGATCGCCGTTCGCGGTGGCGACGCCCTCGTACGCCGACTGCGTCGCGAGCCGCAGGGCCCGGGGACGCGGGAGCCGTGGCGTACGAGCGGGACGGCGCTGATCACCGGCGGTACGGGCGGCCTGGGCGCGCACACGGCCCGCTGGCTCGTCGAGGCCGGTGCCGAACACCTGGTGCTGACCTCGCGGCGGGGCGCGGACGCGCCCGGAGTCGCCGAACTCGTCGAAGAACTCGGCGCCACCGGCACCCGGATCACCGTCGCCGCCTGCGACGTGTCCGACGCGGCGGCCCTGACCCGGCTCGTCGAGCGGATCGAGGCGGACGGCCCGCCGATCCGCACGGTCGTGCACAGCGCCGGAGTCGGCGGGGCCGCCCCGCTCACCGGCACGGACCTGGAGGCGTTCGCGGCCGGGGCGGACGTCAAGCTCGCCGGGACCGCACACCTCGACCGGCTCTTCGACCGCACGGAGCTGGACGCGTTCGTCCTCTACTCCTCCGTGGCCGCCGTCTGGGGAGCGGGCGGACACGGCTCGTACGCGTCCGGAAACGCGTACCTCGAAGCCGTCACCCGCAACCGGCGGGCCCGGGGCCTGACCGGTACGACGATCGCCTGGGGCCTGTGGGCGACGGACGACGGCACCGGACTCGGCGGCACCGTCGACACCGGAACGCTCAACTGGCACGGCCTCACCCCCATGGACCCGCGCACCGCGATCGACGGGCTGCGCCGGGCGATGGCCGACGGCCGGCCGTTCCTCGCCATCGGAGACGTGGACTGGGACGCCTTCACCCCCGCCTACACCGCCGCCCGCCCCCGCCCGCTCATCGAGGGCGTCCCGGAGGCCCGCGCGGCCCTCGGTACCGGCCCGGACGACGCGGCCGACCCGCACACCGCCGGGGCGGACACCCTGCGCGAACGGCTGCGGCCCCTCCCGCAGGAGGAGCGCGAGCGCGCCCTGCGCGACCTCGTACGGTCCCACGCGGCCACGGTCCTCGGACACTCCTCCCCGGACGCCATCGACGAGGGACGCCCGCTGCGCGACCTCGGCTTCGACTCGCTCCTCGCGGTGGAGCTGCGCAACGCCCTGATCGCCGACACCGGACTCAAGCTCGCCACCACCCTCGTTTTCGACCACCCGAACGTCACCCGCCTCGCCGAGCACCTGCACGCGACCCTCTTCGGCGAACAGCCCGGCGCCGAGCCCGCGATCGCCCAGATAGCCACCCGGGGCGCGGACGCCGACGACGCCATCGCGATCATCGGCATGGGCTGCCGCTTCCCCGGCGGCATCGAGACCCCCGAGGCGCTGTGGCAGCTCGTCGCGGCCGGCGGCGAAGTGCTCGGCGGCTTCCCCGACAACCGGGGCTGGGACCTCGACCGGCTCTTCGACCCCGACCCGGACAACGAGGGGCACAGCTACGTCCGCACGGGCGGCTTCGTCCGCGACGCCGGCGACTTCGACCCCGCCTTCTTCGGGATCTCGCCGCGCGAGGCGCTGGCCATGGACCCCCAGCAGCGGCTGCTCCTGGAGACGGCCTGGGAGGCCATCGAACAGGGCCGGATCGACCCGCACAGCCTGCGCGGCAGCGAGTGCGGTGTGTTCATCGGCGCCGGAAACGGCGGCTACGGCACCGGGCTGCGCCAGCTCCCGGAAGGCGTGGAGGGCCACCTCCTCACCGGGACGGCGACGAGCATCGCCTCCGGCCGGATCTCGTACACCCTCGGTCTGGAGGGCCCGGCGGTCACCGTCGACACCGGGTGCTCCTCGGCCCTCGTCGCCGTACGGCTGGCGGCCCAGGCCCTGCTGACCGGTGAGTGCACGATGGCCCTGGCCGGGGCGGCCTCCATCGGTTCCTCGCCACTTGGATTCATCGAGTTCAGCCGCCAGCGCGGCCTCGCGGAGGACGGCCGGTCCAAGGCGTTCTCCGAGGACGCGGACGGCATGGGCATCTCCGAGGGCGCGGGCGTCTTCGTCCTGGAACGGCTGTCCGACGCCCGCCGCAACGGCCACCAGGTCCTCGCCGTCGTCCGTGGTTCCGCCATGAACCAGGACGGCGCGTCCAACGGCCTCACCGCCCCCAACGGGCCCTCCCAGCAGCGCGTCATCCGCCAGGCCCTCGCCAACTCCGGCCTGACCGGCGCGGACATCGACGTCGTCGAGGCGCACGGCACGGGCACGAAGCTCGGCGACCCGATCGAGGCACAGGCCCTCCTCGCCACGTACGGCCAGGACCGGCCCGAGGGCCGCCCCCTGTGGCTCGGCTCGGTCAAGTCCAACCTGGGCCACACCCAGGCCGCCGCCGGTGTCGCGGGCATCATGAAGATGATCCTCGCCCTGCACCACGGCGAACTGCCCCGCACCCTGCACGTCGGCACCCCGTCCTCGCGTGTGGACTGGACGGCCGGCGCGGTGGAGCTGCTGACCGAGGCCCGGGAGTGGCCGCGCGGCGAGCAGCCGAGGCGCGCGGGCGTCTCCGCCTTCGGCGTCAGCGGGACGAACGTCCACCTGATCCTGGAGGAGCCCCCCGCCGAGGACGCGCCCGCGACACCGGCCCCGGCCCCGGCGGTCGTGCCGTGGGTCCTGTCCGGCCGGGGCGCGTCCGCGCTGCGGGAACAGGCGGCCCTCCTCGGATCGCCGGCCGCCCTGGACGCCGACCCGGTCGCCGTCGGCTGGTCCCTGGCCACGACCCGGGCGCGGTTCGAGCACCGGTCCGTGGTGCTGGGCTCTTACGGTTCCGGCCTTGCGGCTCTGGCTGCGGGTGAGCCGTCGGCCTCCGTGGTGTCGGGGGTGTCCGGTCCGGTGGGCCGGTCGGTGTTCGTGTTCCCGGGGCAGGGTGCGCAGTGGGTGGCCATGGGGGCCCGGCTGTTGGACGAGTCTCCGGTGTTCGCTGATGGGGTGGCCGCGTGTGAGGCCGCGATGGCGGGGCTGGTGGACTGGTCGGTCACGGATGTGCTGCGCGGCAGTCCGGATGCTCCGTCGCTGGAGCGGGTCGATGTGGTGCAGCCCGCGTCGTTCGTCGTGATGGTCGCGCTCGCGGAGGTCTGGCGGTCGTACGGGGTGACGCCTTCCGCCGTGGTGGGGCACTCGCAGGGTGAGATCGCCGCCGCGTACGTCGCCGGCGCGTTGTCGCTTGAGGACGCGCTGCGGGTGGTGTGTGTGCGGAGTCGGGCGATTGCCGGGCTGGCCAGCGGTAACGGAACCATGGCGTCGGTCGGTGCCGGGGTCGCTCAGGTTGAGGAGATCTTGACGGAGTGGGGCGACCGCGTGTCGGTTGCTGCCGTCAACGGGCCCTCGCAGGTGGTCATTTCGGGTGAGATCGGGGCCGTGGAAGAGGCCGTGGCCCGGTGTGTGGAGCTGGGTCTCCGTGCTCGCCGTATCGCGGTGGACTACGCCTCCCACTCGCCTGCGATGGATGTGCTGCACGACGAGCTGACGACCAGTCTGGCCGGGATCAGCCCGCGTGCGGGGACGATTCCGTTGCTGTCGACGGTGACGGGTGAGTTCACTGACGGCGCGGACATGACCACCGACTACTGGGTGACGAACCTCCGCTCCCAGGTCCGATTCGCCCAGGCCATCGAGAAGCTGGCAGGTAAGGGCTACGGCGTCTTCGTCGAGGTCTCCTCGCACCCCGTGCTGACCGCCGCCGTGCAGGAGATCGCCGAGGCGGCCGCCGAACGGGCCGGGGTGGAGCCGGGTGTGGTCGCCGGGTCGCTGCGCCGCGACGACGGCGGGCTCGACCGCTTCCTCGCGGGCGTCGCCGAACTCTGGGTGCGCGGTGTGGACGTGGACTGGACGGCCGCCTTCCCGGCCCCCCGTCCGGCGCCCGTGGCCCTGCCCACGTACCCCTTCCAGCGTCAGCACTACTGGCTGGAGGACGACTCCACCGTCCCGCTGAGCGAGCCGAGCCCCGTGGACGCCGAGTTCTGGGCGGCCGTCGGCAGCGGAGACACCCAGGCCTTCGCCGAGGAACTGGGCATCGAGGAGCAGACGCCGCTGAGCGCGATGCTCCCGGCCCTCCACGCCTGGCGGATGCGCCGTGCCGAGGCCTCCACGCTGGACTCGTGGCGGTACGCCGTGGAGTGGGTGCCGGGGGAGGCGGTCGCCGCAGGCGGGCGGCTTTCGGGGCGCTGGCTGGTGGTGAGTTCCGCCGGGGCCCGTGGTGCCGATGCCGAGGCCGTGGTGGCGGGTCTGGGTGCGCGGGGTGCGGAGGTGGTGGAGCTGGTGCTCCCCGCCGATGTGGACCGTGAGCGGCTGGGCGGCCTGCTGGCCGAGCAGTCCGGGGCCGTCGGTGTGGTGTCGTTGCTGGCCTTCGACGAGGAGGTCTGCGCCGAGCGTCCCGCGCTCACGGTCGGGCTGGCGCTGAACGTGCTGCTGACGCAGGCGCTCGCCGACTGGGACCAGCGGGTCTCGGTCTGGATGTGCACGCGCGGTGCGATCTCCGCCGTGCGCGGGGACCGCGTGGAGCATCCGGTCCAGGGCAGCAGCTGGGGTCTCGGGCTGGTGTTCGGGCTGGAGTTCCCGCAGTGGTGGGGCGGTCTGGTCGACCTTCCCGAGTCCGTGGACGCGCAAGACCTGGACTGCTTCCTGGACGTGGTCGCCTCCGACGGTGCGGAGGACCAGTTCGCCATCCGGAGCGGTGGGGCCCTGCTGCGCCGGCTGCGGCGGGACCCGTTGCGGGAGAAGGCGCGCGAGCCGTGGCGCACGAGCGGGACGGCACTGATCACCGGCGGTACGGGCGGTCTGGGCGCACACGCTGCGCGCTGGCTGATCGAGGCCGGGGCGGAGCACCTGGTGCTGACCTCGCGGCGGGGCGCGGACGCGCCCGGAGTCGCCGAACTCGTCGAAGAACTCCGCGCCACCGGCACCCGGATCACCGTCACCCAGTGCGACGTCTGCGACTACGACGACCTCGCGCGCATGGTCGACGAGGTCGAGGCCGACGGGCCGCCGATCCGCACGGTCATCCACTGCGCGGGCGTCGGCCACCTCGCCGCGCTGACCGGGACGGACCTGGACGAGTTCGCGGCCGGTGCGGAGGCGAAGCTCGCCGGCACCGCCAACCTCGACCGGCTCTTCGACCGGGACACCCTCGACGCGTTCGTCCTCTACTCCTCCGTGGCCGCACTCTGGGGCGCCGGGGAGCACGGCTCGTACTCGGCGGGCAACGCCTACCTCGACTCGGTCACCCGCAGCCGCCGCGCCCGGGGGCTCACCGGCACCACCATCGCCTGGGGCCTCTGGTCCGCGGACGACGGCGGCATGGCCGACAAGGTGGACCCGGGATCGCTCAACTGGCGCGGTCTGGCGTTCATGAACCCGCAGACCGCGATGGCCGGACTGCGACAGGCCATGGCCGACGACGAGGAGTTCCTGGCGATCGGCGAGGTGAACTGGGAGGCGTTCACGCCCGCGTTCACCGCCATGCGCGAACGCCCCCTGCTCGACGGCGTCCCGGAGGTCCGGGCCTACCTGGAGCGCAACGCCGCGCCCACGGCCCGCGAGGAGACGGCCGACGACAACGCGCTGCGCGAGCGGCTGCGGCCCCTCCCGCAGGAGGAGCGCGAGCGCGCCCTGCGCGACCTCGTACGGTCCCACGCCGCCACCGTCCTCGGACACTCCTCCCCGGAGGCCATCGAGGAGGGCCGGCCGCTGCGCGAACTCGGCTTCGACTCGCTCCTCGCGGTGGCCCTGCGCAACGCCCTCGTCGCCGCCACCGGCCTCAAGCTCGCCGCCACCCTCGTCTTCGACTACCCCAACGTCACCCGACTGGTGCGCCACCTCGACGAGGAACTGTTCGGCGGGGCCGCGCCCGAGCCCCGGGCCGTTGCCGCCGCCGTCCCCGGGGCGGACAGCGACGACGCCATCGCGATCGTCGGGATGAGCTGCCGGTTCCCCGGCAGGATCAACGCGCCGGAGGACCTGTGGCGGCTGGTGACCGCCGAGGACGAGATCCTGAGCGCCTTCCCCGACAACCGTGGGTGGGACCTCGACCGGATCTTCAGCCCCGACCCCGACGAGGAGGGCCGCACCTACGTCCGCTCCGGCGGGTTCGTGCACGACGCGGGCAACTTCGACCCCACGTTCTTCGGGATCTCGCCGCGCGAGGCGCTGGCCATGGACCCGCAGCAGCGGCTGCTGCTGGAGGTTTCGTGGGAGGCGATCGAGCACGGCCGGATCGACCCGCACAGCCTGCGCGGCAGTGAGTGCGGTGTGTTCATCGGCGCCGGAAACGGCGGCTACGGAAGCGGTGTGAGCCGGCTGCCCGAAGGCATGGAGGGCCACCTCCTGACCGGTACGGGCCCCAGCATCGCCTCCGGCCGGATCTCGTACACCCTCGGTCTCGAAGGCCCGGCCGTCACGCTCGACACCGGCTGCTCCTCGGCCCTCGTCGCCCTCGACCTCGCCGTCCAGGCGCTGCGGTCCGGCACCTGCTCGCTGGCCCTGGCCGGGGCGGCCTCCATCGCCTCCACCCCGGACGGGTTCATCGGCTTCAGCCGTCAGCGCGGCCTCGCGGAGGACGGCCGGTCCAAGGCGTTCTCCGAGGACGCGGACGGTATGGGCCTCTCGGAGGGCGTCGGCCTCTTCGTGGTGGAGCGGCTCTCGGACGCCCGCCGCCACGGCCACCAGGTCCTCGCCGTCCTCCGCGGCTCGGCCATGAACCAGGACGGTGCGTCCAACGGCCTCACCGCCCCCAACGGGCCCTCGCAGCAGCGCGTCATCCGTCAGGCCCTCGCCAACTCCGGCCTCACCGCCGCCGACGTGGACATCGTCGAGGCGCACGGCACCGGCACGAAGCTCGGCGACCCGATCGAGGCGCAGGCCCTCCTCGCCACCTACGGCAAGGAACGCCCGGCCGACCAGCCGCTGTGGCTCGGCTCGGTCAAGTCCAACATCGGCCACACCCAGCTCGCCGCCGGTGCGGCGGGCGTCATGAAGATGATCCTCGCCCTCCGGCACGGCGTGATGCCGAAGACCCTGCACCTCGGCACCCCGTCCTCCCGCGTGGACTGGGAGGCCGGCGCGATCGAACTCCTCGCCGAGGCCCGTCCGTGGCCGCGCGGCGAGCAGCCCAGGCGCGCGGGTGTGTCGGCCTTCGGGATGAGCGGGACGAACGTCCACGTGATCCTGGAGGAGGCCCCCGACGAGGACCTTCCCGCGACGCCGTACGACGAGATCCCGCCGGTCGCCCCGTGGCTGCTCTCCGGCCGCGGCGCCGAGGCCCTGCGCGAGCAGGCGGCGGCGCTCGGCATCCTGGCGGAGGACACCGACCCGGTCGCGGTGGGCTGGTCCCTCGCGACCACCCGGGCCCGGTTCGAACACCGCGCCGTGATCCTCGGCGCGTACGGCTCCGGCCTCGCGGCCCTCGCCGCGGGCGAGCCCGCCGGCCAGGTGGTGTCCGGCGTGACCGGCCCGGTGGGCCGCTCGGTGTTCGTCTTCCCCGGCCAGGGTGCGCAGTGGGTCGCCATGGGTGCCCAACTGCTGGACGAGTCCCCGGTGTTCGCCGATGTGGTGGCCGCGTGTGAGGCCGCGATGGGCGGGCTGGTGGACTGGTCGGTCACCGATGTGCTGCGCGGCAGCGCGGACGCCCCGTCGCTGGACCGGGTGGATGTCGTCCAGCCCGCGTCCTTCGTCGTGATGGTCGCGCTCGCGGCGGTCTGGCGGTCGTACGGGGTGACTCCGGCGGCGGTTGTCGGGCATTCGCAGGGTGAGATCGCTGCCGCGTATGTGGCGGGTGCGTTGTCGCTTGAGGACGCGCTGCGGATTGTGTGTGTGCGGAGTCGGGCGATTGCGGGTCTGGCCAGTGGTGACGGGACGATGGCGTCGGTCGGTGCCGGGGTTGCTCAGGTTGAGGAGATCTTGACGGAGTGGGGCGACCGCGTGTCGGTTGCTGCCGTCAACGGGCCGTCGCAGGTGGTGATTTCGGGTGAGATCGGGGCCGTGGAAGAGGCTGTGGCCCGGTGTGTGGAGCTGGGGCTGCGGGCTCGCCGTATCGCGGTGGACTACGCGTCCCACTCGCCCGCCATGGACGTCCTGCACGACGAGCTGACGACCAGTCTGGCCGGGATCACCCCGCAGGCCGGCACGATCCCGCTCCTCTCGACGGTGACCGGTGAGTTCACCGACGGCTCGGACATGACCACCGACTACTGGGTCACCAATCTCCGCTCCCAGGTCCGCTTCGCCCAGGCCATCGAGAAGCTGGCGGACGACGGCTACGGCGTCTTCGTCGAGGTCTCGTCCCACCCCGTTCTCTCCGCCGCGATCGAGGAGATAGCCGACCGGAGCGTGGTCACCGGGTCGCTCCGCCGGGACGACGGCGGACTCGACCGGTTCCTCGCGGGCGTTGCCGCGCTCTGGGTCCACGGCGTGGACGTCGACTGGACGGCCGCGTTCCCCGAGACCCGCCCGGCGCTCGTCGACCTCCCCACGTACGCCTTCCAGCACCGGCACTACTGGCTGGAGGACGAGTCCGCCGCCCCGGCGGACGCCGCCTCCGCGCCGGTCGACGCCGCGTTCTGGGCGGCGGTCGAGGGCGAGGACGCGGACGCGCTCGCCGCGACGCTGGGCGTCGAGGACGCCGCGCCGATCGCGACGCTGCTGCCCGCGCTCTCCGACTGGCGCCGCCGCAGGCGCCAGGAATCCGAAGTGGACTCCTGGCTCTACGACGTCCAGTGGCAGCCCCTTCCGCACGGCGCGGCCCCGCGCCTCGACGGTGAGCGGTGGCTGCTGCTCGTCGCGGACGGCGGGCACCGCTGGGCGGACCGGGCCGCCCAGGTCCTCGGCGCCGCAGGCGCCCGGGTGCGGGTGGCCGAGGTGACCGCCACCGACCGGGCCGGGCTCGCCGCGCAACTTTGCGAGGTCGGGGCCGACAGCACCGGGGTGCTCTCCCTCCTGGCCTCCGGCCGGGACACGGACCTCGAACGGACCGCGCTGCTCGTCCAGGCCCTCGGGGACGCGGGCCTCACCGCCCCGCTCTGGCTCGCCACCCAGGACGCCGTCTCCGTCGGCCCGTTCGACCGCACCGTCGACCCCGGCCAGGCCCGGCTGTGGGGGCTGGGGCGGATCGCCGCCCTGGAGTACCCGCAGCGGTTCGGCGGCCTGGTCGACCTGCCGGACGCCCCCGACGCACGGGCCGCCGAACGGCTCGTACGGGCGCTGACCGCACCCGACGGAGAGGACCAGCTCGCCGTGCGGGCCGGCGGTACGTACGTACGCCGCCTGGTCCGCAAGCCGCTGGCCGCGCTGACCCCCGTACGGGACTGGCGGCCCACCGGCACCGTCCTCGTCACCGGGGGCACCGGCGGCGTCGGGGCCGAGATCGCCGCGTGGCTCGCGGAGAACGGGGCCGAGCACCTGGTGCTGACCAGCAGGCGCGGCGACCGGGCCCCGGGCGCCGCCGAACTGACGGAGCGGCTGACCGGGCTCGGCGCCCGGGTGACGATCGCCGCCTGCGACGTCACCGACCGGGAGGCGCTGCGCGCCGTCCTCGACGCCGTACCGGCCGACGTGCCGCTCACCGGCGTCGTACACGCGGCGGCCGTCCTCGACGACTGCCTGATCGACGAACTGACCCCGGACCGCGTCGGCACGGTGCTCGGCCCCAAGGCCGTCGCCGCCCACCACCTGCACGAACTCACCAAGGACGCCGGGCTCGACGCCTTCGTTCTCCTCTCCTCGATGGCCGGGACGCTCGGTGGACCCGGCCAGGGCAGCTACGCCGCCGCCAACGCGTACCTCGACGCCCTGGCCCTGCGCCGGCGGGCCGAGGGGCTGTCGGCCACCTCACTGGCCTGGGGCGCCTGGGCGCGGGTCGGGCTCGCCACCGGGGACATGGCCGAGCGGATGGGCCGCAGCGGGGTCGCGCCGATGGCGCCCGAGACGGCCCTGCGCGCGATCGGGCACGCCCTCGACCACGACCTGGGCTACCTCATGGTCGGCGACATCGACTGGCCGGTCTTCGGCCCGAACTGCACGGCGGGCCGCGCCGGGAAGGTCCTCGACCGGCTGCCCGAGGCGCACCCCGCCCCGGCGACCGGCACCGACGCCGAACCGGCCGAGGAGGGCTTCGCCGCCGGGCTCGCCGGACGGACGCCCGCCGAGCGCGAGCAGGCCCTGTTCACGCTGGTCCGCACCCAGGCGGCGGCCGTGCTCGGGCTGACCGGGCCCGAGGCCGTCGACCCCGACCGGGCCCTGCGCGACCTCGGTTTCGACTCCATCACCGCCGTCGAACTGCGCAACCGGCTCAACACCGTCACCGGGCTGCGCCTGCCCGTCACCGTGGTCTTCGACCACACGGCCGCCGGACCGCTCGCCCAGCACCTGTACGAGCAGCTGTTCGGCCAGGAGTCCGGAGCGGCCTCCGCCGCACTCACGGTTCCGGCCGCCCAGCCGGCCGCCGTGGCGGCGGCCGGCGAGGACGATCCGGTCGTCATCGTCGGGATGGGCTGCCGCTTCCCCGGCGGGATCGAGACCCCCGAGCAGTTCTGGGAGCTGCTGGCCGAGGGCGGCGACGCCGTGACGGAGTTCCCCACGGACCGGGGCTGGGACCTGGAGGGGCTCTACGACCCCGACCGGGACCGGCCCGGCACGTACTACGCCCGGGGCGGCGGATTCCTGCGGGACGTCGGCGCGTTCGACCCGGTGTTCTTCGGGATCTCGCCCCGGGTGGCGCCCGCCATCGACCCGCAGCACCGGCTGCTGCTGGAGACCTCGTGGGAGGCGTTCGAACGGGCCGGGATCGACCCGGCGACGGTGAAGGGCACCCCCGTCGGCGTGTTCGTCGGCTCGAACTACAACGACTACGGGCACCGGCTCCTCGGCGTCCCGAGCGAGTTCGAGGGGCAGCTCGCCACCGGCAGCGCGTCCAGTGTGACCTCGGGCCGGGTGGCGTACACCTTCGGGCTCGAAGGGCCCGCCGTCACCGTGGACACCGCCTGCTCGTCCTCGCTGGTCGCCCTGCACCTGGCCGCCCAGTCCGTGCGCTCCGGCGAATGCGCCATGGCGCTGGCCGGCGGGGTCACCGTGATGTCCACCCAGGACACCTTCATCGAGTTCAGCCGGCAGGGCGCCCTCTCGCCCGACGGGCGCTGCCGGGCCTTCTCCGCCGACGCGGACGGGGCCGGCTGGGCCGAGGGCGTCGGCATGCTCCTGGTCGAGCGGCTGTCCGACGCGCGGCGCCACGGGCACCCGGTCCTCGCCGTGGTGCGCGCCAGCGCGGTCAACCAGGACGGCGCGTCGAACGGGCTGACCGCCCCCAACGGGCTCGCCCAGCAGCGGGTCATCCGGCAGGCCCTGGCCAACGGCGGGCTCGGCCCCGCCGACGTGGACCTGATGGAGGCCCACGGCACCGGCACCTCGCTCGGCGACCCGATCGAGGCCGACGCGCTCCTCGCCACGTACGGGCAGGGCCGCTCCGGCGACCGGCCGCTGTGGCTCGGCTCGGTCAAGTCCAACATCGGGCACACCCAGGCGGCGTCCGGCGTGGCCGGGATCATCAAGACCGTGCTGGCCATGCGGCACGGCATCATGCCGGGCACGCTCCACGCTTCCGAGCCCACCCCGCACGTCGACTGGTCGGCGGGCACCGTGCGGCTGCTCACCGAGGCCCGCGCCTGGCCGGAGGGCGACACGCCCCGCCGCGCCGCCGTCTCCTCCTTCGGCGTCAGCGGCACCAACGTCCACATGATCATCGAGCAGGCCCCGGCGGAACCGGCCGCGCCCGCCACCGGCGAGGACGGCCCCGGCGACGGAGCCGTACCGCTCCCGTTCGTCCTGTCCGCCCGCAACGCCGCCGCGCTGACCCAGCAGGTCGACCGGCTGAAGGACGTGCTCGACCGGCGGCCGGAGACCGGTCTCGCGGCCATCGGGCGCGCGCTGGCGGCCCGTTCCCGCTTCGAGCACCGCCTCGTGGCCTGGAGCGGCGACCGCGCCGGACTGCGCGAACAGCTCGACGCGTGGTCGGCCGGGCGCACCACCGCCCCCTCGGCCACCGGCACGGCGAGCGGCGGACGCACCGCGTTCCTGTTCTCCGGCCAGGGCGCGCAGCGGCTCGGCATGGGCCGCGAGCTGTACGAGACGTTCCCCGTGTACGCCGACGCCTTCGACGAGGTCTGCGCCCATGTGGACCTGGAACTCCCGCTGCCGCTGCGGGACATCGTGTTCGCGGCCGAGGACGGGGAGCGGGCCGGACTGCTCGACCGCACCGAGTACACGCAGCCGGCGCTGTTCGCCGTCGAGGTCGCGCTGTACCGGCTCCTGGAGTCCTGGGGCGTCCGCCCCGACTACCTGATCGGGCACTCCGTCGGCGAACTGGCCGCCGCGCATCTGGCCGGGGTCTTCACCCTTCCCGACGCCTGCCGCCTGGTCGTGGCGCGGGGCCGGCTCATGGGCGAACTGCCCGCCGGGGGCGCCATGGCCGCCCTGGCCGCCACCGAGGACGAGGTGCTGGCGCTGCTCGCGGGCCTGGAGGACCGGATCGCGGTCGCCGCGGTCAACGCCCCGGACGCCGTCGTCGTCTCCGGCGACACCGCCGAGGTCGACCGGATCGCCGCCCACTTCGCCGAACTCGGCAGAAAGACTAGGCGTTTGCGGGTCAGCCATGCGTTTCACTCGCCCCATATGGACGCGATGTTGGACCGCTTCGCCGAGATCGTCCGGGACATACCGATGTCACCGCCGACGATCCCGCTGGTGTCGGACGTGACCGGGGAGACCGCCACGGCCGACCGCCTGTGCACGCCCGCGTACTGGGTGGACCAGCTGCGCGGCGCCGTCCGGTTCGCCGACGGCGTCCGCACCCTCTCCGAGGCGGGCGTCACCCGCTTCCTGGAGGTCGGGCCCGACGCCGTGCTCGCCGCGATGGCGCGGGACTGCCGGGCCGACGACGCCCCCGGCACGGTCGTGCCGCTGCTGCGCCGGGGCCGCGACGAGACGCGCTCCGTGCTCGGGGCCCTCGCCGAGCTGTACGTCCACGGCGGCGGCTGCGACTGGCAGGCCCTGCTGCCGGACACCCCGCCCGCCGAACTGCCCACCTACCCCTTCCAGCGCCGGCGCTACTGGCTGGACGCACGGCCCTCGGGCGATGTGCGGCAGGCCGGACTCGACGCGGCGGACCACCCGCTGCTCGGCGCCGCCGTGCGGCTCGCCGACGACGGCGCGCTGTTCACGGCCCGGCTCTCGCGCCGGAACCACCCCTGGCTCGGCGACCACGTCATCGCCGGCCGCGCGCTCCTGCCCGGCACGGCGTTCCTCGAACTCGCCGTGCGCGCCGGTGACCAGGTCGGCTGCGGCGGTGTCGGTGAACTGACGCTCCAGGAACCGCTGGTGCTCCCCGAGACGGGGGCCGTCCAGGTCCAGGTCCGGGTGGGCGCCGCCGACGCCGACGGGGCCCGTACGGTCGAGGTGCACTCCCGGGCCGACGGCGAGGACGCCGACGCGCCGTGGCGGCGCCACGCGGGCGGCACCCTGCTGCCCGGCACCCCGGCCGCCGGACCGGCCCCCGAGGCCTGGCCCCCGGCCGGCGCCGACCCCGTCGCCCTCGACGGCTTCTACGGGCGGCTGGCCGAGGCCGGCAGCGACTACGGGCCGGTGTTCCAGGGGCTGCGCGCCGCCTGGCGCCGGGACGCCGAGGTCTTCGCCGAGGTGTCCCTGCCCGAGGGCACGGACGCCACCGGCTTCGGCCTCCACCCGGCACTGCTCGACGCCGCCCTCCAGGCGGTGTCCCTCGGCGCGCTCGGTGACGCGGGACGCAGCGTCGTCCCGTTCTCCTGGCAGCGGGCCGCCCTGCACAGCACGGGCGCCACGGTTCTGCGGGTCGCGCTCACGGACATCGGTGAGAACACCGTGTCCGTCCGCGCCTGGGACCCGGCCGGCACCCCGGCCGTGTCCGCCGACGCGCTGGCGTTCCGCCCGGTCACCGGCACGGCGGCGGCCGGTCCGCGCACCGATCTGCTGATGCGCACCGACTGGCAGCCGCTCCCGGCCGCCGAACCGCGCGGCAGCGCCTGGGCCGTCGTCGGGGACGCCGCGTCGTCCGGCCCGACGGCCGCCCTCGGCCGGGCCGTCGTCCTCACCCCGTACCCGTCCCTGTCCGGTCTGGCCGACGCGGTCGCCACCGGCACCGCCGTCCCCGACCGGGTCCTGATCGCCGTCCCGGCCTTCGACGGCGAACCGGCCGCCGCGGCCCGCGAGGCCACCCACTGGGCCCTGGAGCTGGTGCAGGGCTGGCTCGGCCACGAACGGCTCGCCGGGTCCCGGCTCGTCCTCGTGACCCGGGGCGCCGTCGCCGTCGGCTCCGACACCGAACTGACCGATCTGCCCGCCGCTACCGTCCACGGACTGGTCCGGGCCGCGATCACCGAACATCCCGGCCGCTTCGCCCTCCTCGACATCGAGGACGGCGAACCGTCGGCCGCCGCCCTGGCCACCGCGCTCGCCTCCGACGAACCCCGGACCGTGCTGCGCGGCGGCACCGCGCTCATGGCCCGGCTGGCCCGGGTCCGCCAGGACGCGGAGCCCGCCGCGGCACCGGTCTGGAACTCCGCCGGAACCACCCTGGTCACCGGAGCCACCGGCACCCTCGGCCGGCTCGTCGCCCGCCACCTCGTCACCGAGCACGGTGTACGCCGGCTGCTGCTCATCAGCCGCAGCGGACCCGCCGCACCGGGCGCGGCCGAGCTGGAGGCCGAACTCACCGGCCTGGGCGCCGAGGTGACGGTCGCCGCCTGTGACGCCGCCGACCGGGACGCGCTGCGCCGGCTGCTCGACGCCGTCCCCGCCGCGCACCCGCTGACCGCGGTCGTGCACGCCGCGGGCGTCGTCGACGACGGGGTGATCACCTCGCTGACCCCGGAGCGGATCGACGGGGTGCTCGCGCCCAAGGCCGACGCCGCCGTGAACCTGCACGACCTCACCGCGGACCTGGACCTCGACGCGTTCGTGCTGTTCTCCTCCATCGCCTCCACGTTCGGCGGCGCGGGACAGGGCGCGTACGCCGCCGGGAACGCCTTCCTGGACGCGCTGGCCGTCCACCGCAGGGCCCTCGGACTGCCCGCGGTCTCCCTGTGCTGGGGGCCGTGGACCGAGCTGAGCACGATGACCGGGAAGCTGGACGCGGCCGACCACGCACGGTTCGCCCGCGCCGGCATCGTTTCGCTGTCCACGGCCGAGGGGCTGGAACTGCTCGACGCCTCGCGCACCGTCGACGAGGCGGTCCTCGTACCGGTCCGGCTGTCGCTGGACGGGCTGGACGCCGAGCAGGTGCCGCCGCTGCTGCGCGGACTCGTCCGGGCCGCGTCCCGGCCGGCCGCCGCGCACACCGTGCGGGACAGCGCCCCCGAGGCTCCGGCCGACCGCTTCGCGGGCATGACCGGACCCGAGCGGGCCCGCGCCCTGACCGATCTGGTCCGCGACGAGGCGGCCGTCGTCCTCGCCTACGGGCCCGGCGAACGCGTCGACATGGACCGGGGATTCCTGGAGATGGGCTTCGACTCGCTCAGCGCCGTCGAACTGCGCAACCGGCTCGGCAAGGCCACCGGCCTCACCCTGCCCGCGACCCTGCTCTTCGACTACCCGACCCCGGCCGCGCTCGCCGCGCACCTCGACGAGATCTTCCCGTCGGACAGCGCGCGCGTCCTGGCCCCGCTCCTGCTGGAGCTGGAGAAGCTCGGCGCCAACCTGCCCGACTCGACCGCCGACGACGAGCTGCGCGGCGCCGTCGAGAGCCGGCTGCGCGACCTGCTGGACCGGGTGGCCGGGCCCGGCGTCCCGGCGCCGGCGCCCGTGGCGCCGGACGCGGTGATCGACGACGTCGACGCCGCCTCCGACGACGAGATCTTCAAGTTCCTCGACGGGCTGGACCGGTGAGCGGCGGACCGGAGGAGGAGAACGTGCATCAGGCCGGCTGGTCCGGACGAGGGGGAGACCGATGAGCAGTCCCATGAACGAGGAACGGCTGCGCGACTACCTGAAGCGGGCCACCGCCGACCTGCAGCGCACCCGCCGCAGGCTCGCGGAGTACGAGGCGAAGGACACCGAGCCCGTCGCCATCGTCGGCATGAGCTGCCGGCTGCCCGGCGGGGTCACCTCGCCCGACGAGCTGTGGCAGCTCGTCGCCGACGGCACCGACGCCGTCTCCGAGTTCCCCACGGACCGGGGCTGGGACCTCGCCGCGCTCTACGACCCCGACCCCGACCGGCCCGGCACCTGCTACTCCACCCAGGGCGGATTCCTCCACGAGGCCGCCGAGTTCGACGCCGAACTCTTCGGGATGAGCCCGCGCGAGGCCCTGGCCACCGACCCGCAGCAGCGGCTCCTCCTCGAAGCCTCCTGGGAGGCCCTGGAACGCGGCGGGATCAACCCCGCCTCGCTGCGCGGCAGCCGCACCGGCGTCTACGTCGGTGTCATGTACAACGACTACGGGGGGCGGGTGCGGCAGCCCCCGCGCGGCCTGGAGGGCTACATCGGCAACGGCAGCTCCCCGAGCATCGCCTCCGGCCGCATCGCCTACACCCTCGGCCTCGAAGGGCCCGCGGTCACCCTCGACACCGCGTGCTCCTCCTCGCTGGTCGCCCTGCACCTGGCCTGCCAGTCCCTGCGGTCCGGCGAAGCCGACCTGGCCCTGGCCGGCGGCGTCACCGTCATGTCCACCCCGGTCACCTTCGTCCAGTTCAGCCGGCATCGGGGCCTGGCCCCCGACGGGCGCTGCAAGTCCTTCGACGACGGCGCCGACGGAACGGGCTGGTCCGAGGGGGTCGGGCTGCTCACCCTGGAACGCCTGTCCGACGCCCGGCGCAACGGCCACCCCGTCCTCGCCGTGATCCGCGGCTCCGCCATCAACCAGGACGGCGCCTCCAGCGGCCTCACCGCCCCCAACGGCCCCTCCCAGCAGCGCGTCATCCGCCAGGCCCTGGCCAGTGCCGGACTCACCCCCGCCGACGTCGACGCCGTCGAGGCGCACGGCACCGGCACCAAGCTCGGCGACCCCATCGAGGCCCAGGCCCTCATCGCCACGTACGGCAAGGACCGCCCCGAGGACCGGCCGCTGTGGCTCGGCTCCCTGAAGTCCAACATCGGGCACGCCCAGGCCGCCGCCGGAGTCGCCGGGGTCATCAAGATGGTCCAGGCGATCCGGCACGGCAGCCTGCCCCGGACCCTCCACGTGAACGAGCCCTCCCGGCACGTCGACTGGTCCGCCGGACGGGTCCGGCTCCTCACCGAGACCCGGCCGTGGACCAAGACGGACCGTCCCCGCCGGGCCGGCGTCTCCGCGTTCGGCGTCAGCGGCACCAACGCCCATCTGATCGTCGAACAGGCCCCGCAGGAGGAACCGGCCCCGCAGGACGAGGCCGCGCCCGCCCCCCTGCGCACCCTGCCCGTGATCCCGTGGGTGGTCTCCGCGAAGACCGCCGACGGCCTCGCCGCCCAGGCCCGCGCCCTGCTCCCCGGAGTCACCGGCCACCACCCCCGGGACGTCGGCCACGCCCTCGCCGTCACCCGCGCCGCCCTGGAACGGCGCGCCGTCGCCGTCGGCACCGGCCCCGAGGACCTGACCGCCGCTCTCACCGCGCTCGCCGACGGCGACACCACCGCACCCGGAGTCGTGACCGGGCAGCCCCTCGACGGCCCCGTCGCCTTCATGTTCAGCGGCCAGGGCTCCCAGCGGGTGGGCATGGGCCGCGAACTGTACGCCGCCTACCCGGTGTTCGCCCGCGCGCTGGACGAGATCTGCGCCCACTTCGACACGGGGACGGGCACCCCGCTGAAGACCGTCATGTTCGAGGACACCGGGCTCCTCGACCGCACCGAATACACCCAGCCCGCCCTGTTCGCCCTCGAAGTGGCCCTGTTCCGGCTGCTGGAGTCCTGGGGCGTACGGCCCGACCACCTCATCGGCCACTCCATCGGCGAACTCGCCGCCGCCCACGCCGCCGACGCGCTGTCCCTGGCCGACGCCTGCCGGCTGGTCGCCGCCCGCGCCCGGCTCATGCAGGCACTGCCCGGCGGCGGCGCCATGCTCGCCGTACGCGCCACCGAGGCCGAGGTCACCGGACTGCTCGGGCCCCGGGTGTCGATCGCCGCGATCAACGCCGCCGACTCCGTGGTCCTCTCCGGCGACGAGGACGAGGTGGAGCGCGTCGCCGGGGAACTCACCGGCCGCGACACCCGCCGCCTCACCGTCAGCCACGCCTTCCACTCCGCGCACATGGACGGAATGCTGGAGGAGTTCCGTGCCGTGGCCCGGACCGTGGAGCACCGCAGGCCCACCGTCCCGGTCGTCTCCAACCTGACCGGGCAGCCCGTCGAGGAGTTCACCGCCGACCACTGGGTGCGCCACGTCCGCGACGCCGTCCGCTTCGCCGACGGCATCGACCGGCTGCACGCCCTCGGCACCCGCCGGTTCGTCGAACTCGGCCCCGCCGGCCCGCTGTGCGCGGCCGTCGCCGACGACCGGACCGCGCAGGGCCTCGTACGCCCCCTGCTGCGCAAGGACCGGCCCGAGGCCGAGACGCTGACCGAGACCGTGGCCCGGCTCTGGGCCGGCGGCGTCCCCGTCGACTGGGCCGCCTTCTACGAGGGCACCGGCACCCACCGCCCCACCCTGCCGACCTACGCCTTCCAGCACCGGCGGTTCTGGCTCGACGCCCCCTACCCGCAGCGCGACACCTCGGCCGGCCACCCCGTCCTCGCGGCCGGCACGGAACGCGCCGACGCCGACGGCCACGTCTTCACCGGCGAACTCTCCGTCGCCACCCACCCCTGGCTCGCCGACCACCGCGTCGCCGACCGCATCCTGGTCCCCGGCACCGCCCTCCTCGAACTCGCCTTGCGCGCCGGCGCCGACATCGGCTGCCCCCGCGTCGACGAACTCGTGCTCGCCGAACCCCTCGTGCTGGAACCCGCCGACCGGATCACCGTGCAACTGGCCGTCGGCGCAGCCGACCCGTCCGGCCGGCGCACCGTCACCGGCTACGCCCGGCCCGAGACCGACCTCCCCGACCAGCCGTGGACCCGCCACTTCACCGGCGGCCTCACCCCGGACGCGGACCCGGCCCCCTTCCCGGACCCCGCCGACTGGCCGCCCGCCGGCGCGACCCCCCTGGACACCACCACCCTCTACGACGAACTGGCCGAAGCCGGACTGGCGTACGGGCCGCTGCTGCGCGGGCTGCGCGCCGCCTGGCGGCTCGGCGACACCGTCCACGCCGAGGTCGAACTCCCCGAGTCCGCGCACATCGAGGCCGAGCGCTACGGACTGCACCCGGCGCTCCTGGACGCCGCCCTGCACGGCTCCGCGCTCGCCGGCGACACCTCCGACGCCGCGATCCCCTTCACCTGGACCGGCGTCGCCCTGCACACCCCCGGCACCACCGCACTGCGCGTCACCCTCGACCGGTCCGGGCCGCGCTCCCTGACCCTGACCGCCACCGACACCGCCGGAACCCCGGTCGTCTCCGTCGAATCGCTGCTCGTCCGCCCCCTGCCCGGCGACCGGCTGCGCGCGCTGCCACGCCACCGCGACGCCCTGTTCCGCGTCGAATGGCCCGAAGTCCCGGCCGGCCCCACCCCCGCCTCCGTCCCCGAGGTCATGGACCTGCCGGGCGGGCCCGCGCTCCCCGACGACCCGCACGCCGCCCTGCGCGAGGCCCTGCACCGCACCCTCGCCCTCCTCCAGGACCAGCTTTCCCGGCCGGAGAACCCCGACGGCACCCCGCTCGTCCTGCGCACCCGCGCCGCCGCCCGGCTGCCCGGCGAGAGCGGCGACATCGACCCCGTCGCCGCCGCCGTCCAGGCCCTGGTGCGCAGCGCCCAGTCGGAGAACCCCGACCGGTTCGTCCTCGTCGACACCGACGACGACGCCGACTCCGCCGACATCCCGGTGACGGCCCTCCCGTACGACGAACCGTCGCTGCTGTGGCGCGAGGGCCGCTGGTACGCGCCCCGCCTCGCCCGCCCCGAACCCCGCACCGAGGAGACCGCCCCGCCCTTCGCGCCCGACGGCACGGTCCTGGTCACCGGCGCCACCGGCCTCCTCGGCCGAGCCCTGTGCCGGCACCTGGTCGACCACCACGGCGTCCGCCACCTGCTGCTCACCAGCCGGTCCGGGCCCGGCTCGGCGGACGCCGCCGAACTGACCGGGCTGGACGCGGACGTCCGCCTGGTGTCCTGCGACGTCACGGACAAGGACGCCCTCGCGGACCTGCTCGCCACCGTGCCCGCCGCCCACCCGCTGACCGGGGTCATCCACCTGGCGGGCGTCCTCGACGACGGCATCATCCAGTCCCTGACGCCCGAGCGCCTCGACGCCGTACTCGCCCCGAAGGTCGGCGGCGCACTCCACCTGCACGAACTGACCCGCGACCTGCCCCTCACGGCGTTCGTCCTGTTCGCCTCGGCCGCCGGCACCTTCGGCGGCCCCGGCCAGGGCAACTACTCCGCCGCCAACGCCTACCTGGACGCGCTCGCCGAGCACCGGCGGCGCCAGGGGCTCCCCGGCCTCTCGCTGGCCTGGGGCCTGTGGGAGGGCCAGGACGGCATGGTCGGCGGACTCTCCGACGTCGATCTGCAACGCGCCGCCAGCATCGGCGTCCTCTCCCTCGGCGGCGCCGAGGGACTCGCCCTCTTCGACACGGCGCTCGGCCGCCCCGAGAGCAACCTGGTGCCCGCCGCCTTCGACTTCCCCGTCCTGCGCGGCCAGGACGGCAAACAGGCCATGCACGCCCTGCTGCGCGGACTCGTCCGCCACGCCAAGCCCGCCACCGGCCCGGCCGCCACCCGTCAGATCCGGATGATCGACCTGGTCCGGGCCCGGGTGGCCGCCGTCCTGCGGCACACCTCGGTGAACGCCGTCGACCCCGACAAATCGTTCTCCGAACTCGGCTTCGACTCCCTGATGGCCGTCGAACTGCGCAACACCCTCAGCGAACAGACCGGCCTGCGCCTGCCCGCCTCCGTCATCTTCGACCAGCCGACCCCGGCCGCGCTCGCCGCCCACCTGGAGTCCCTGACGGCCGGCCCGGCGGCCGCACCCGGCACCACCGCGCCCGCCCCGGCCGCCGCCACCACGGACGACGAGCCGATCGCGATCGTGTCCATGGCCTGCCGGCTGCCCGGCGGCGTCGCCACCCCCGAAGCGCTCTGGGACCTCGTGCTGCGCGGCGAGGACGCCGTCGGACCGATGCCCCGGGACCGCGGCTGGGACCTCGAAGCGCTCCTCGACCCGGACGCCGACCGGCCCGGCACCAGCTACGCCTCCGAGGGCGGCTTCCTCACCGGGGCCGACCGCTTCGACCCCGCCCCCTTCGGGATCTCCCCGCGCGAAGCCCTCGCCATGGACCCCCAGCAGCGGCTCCTCCTCGAAACGTCCTGGGAACTCTTCGAACGCGCCGGACTGCCCGTACGCTCCCTGCGCGGCACCGACACCGGCGTGTTCATCGGCCTGATGTACACCGACTACCCGTCGCTGCTGCACGGCCGCGACCACGACCTCGAAGGCCACCTCGGCACCGGCACCGCCGCCAGCGTCGCCTCCGGCCGGCTCGCGTACACCTACGGCCTGGAGGGCCAGGCCGTCACCGTCGACACCGCCTGCTCCTCCTCGCTCGTCTCCGTCCACATGGCGGTGGCCGCGCTGCGCTCCGGCGAGTGCTCGCTCGCCCTGGCGGGCGGCACCACCGTCATGTCGACGCCGACCGTCTTCCAGGAGTTCAGCCGGCAGCGCGGACTCGCCGCCGACGGCCGCTGCAAGCCGTTCTCGGAGGGCGCCGACGGCACCGGCTGGGGCGAGGGCGTCGGCCTGCTCCTCCTGGAACGGCTCTCCGACGCCCGCCGCAACGGCCACACCGTCCTCGGCCTGGTCCGCGGCTCCGCCGTCAACCAGGACGGCGCCTCCAACGGGCTCACCGCCCCCAACGGCCCCTCCCAGCAGCGCGTCATCCGCCAGGCCCTCGCCGACGCCCGGCTCGACGCCGCCGACATCGACGCCGTAGAGGCGCACGGCACCGGCACCCCGCTCGGCGACCCCATCGAGGCCCAGGCCCTCCTCGCCACCTACGGCCAGGAACGCGGCGACGGCACCCCGCTGCTCGTCGGCGCCCTCAAGGCGAACCTCGGCCACACCCAGGCCGCCGCCGGAGTCGCCGGAATCATCAAGACCGTCCAGGCGATGCGCCACGGCGTCCTGCCCCGGATCGTCCACCTGGACGCGCCCTCGTCCCGCGTCGACTGGGACTCCGGAGCCGTCCGCCTCCTGGACGGCAACGAGGAGTGGCCCGACACCGGACGGCCGCGCCGCGCCGCCGTGTCCTCCTTCGGCATCAGCGGCACCAACGCCCACGTCGTCCTCGAACAGGCACCGGACGCACCGGACACCGCCCCCGCCGAGGACCGCGAACCGCCCGCCGCCGTCGCCTGGACCCTGTCCGCGCCGAGCGAGACCGCCCTGCGCGCCCAGGCGGAGAGCCTGCTCCCCGCCCTGCGCGACACCGCGCCCGCCGACGCCGGACTGACCCTGGCCACCGTCCGCACCCCCTTCGAGCACCGCGCGGTCGTCGTCGGCGCCGACCGGGACGAACTCCTCGGCGGACTGGCCGCACTGGCCGCTGGCGAACCGGGCGCCCACCTCGTCGAGGGCATCGCCCGCCCGGCGAGCCGCCCCGTGTTCGTCTTCCCCGGCCAGGGCTCCCAGTGGGCCGGCATGGCCGCCGAACTCATCGACACCTCCCCGGCGTTCGCCCGCTCCATCGCCCGCTGCGAGGACGCCCTCGCCGAGTTCGTCGACTGGCGGCTCACCGACGTCCTGCGCGGCGCGCCCGGCGCCCCCGGCCTCGACACCGACGACGTGGTCCAGCCCGCGACCTTCGCCGTCACCGTCTCCCTCGCCGAACTGTGGCGCTCCTACGGCGTCGAACCCGCCGCCGTCATCGGCCATTCCCAGGGCGAGATCGCCGCCGCCTGCTTCGCCGGGGCCCTCACCCTGCGCGACGCCGCCCGCGTGGTCTGCCTGCGCGGCCGCGAGGTCACCGCCCTCGCCGGACTCGGCGGACTCCTCTCCGTCGCCGCCCCCCTCGAACGGGTCGAGGAACTGCTCACCCCGTACGAGGGCCGGCTGCACATCGGCGCGGTCAACAGCCCCCGCGCGGTCATCGTCTCCGGCGACGCGGACGCCCTGAAGGAGTTCACCGCCGACTGCACCGGGCACGACCTCCGCACCCGGACCGTCCCCATCAACTACGCCTCGCACTCCCCGCACGCCGACGCCGTCGAGGACCGCCTCGCCGAGGTCCTCGCCCCGGTCACCCCCACAACCCCCGAGGTGCCGTTCTTCTCCACGGTGACCGCCGACTGGGCCGACGGCCCCGTCTTCGACGCCGGCTACTGGTTCCAGAACCTCCGCCGCCCGGTCCGCTACGCCGACTCCGTACGGGCCCTCGCCGACCAGGGCTTCGGGCCGCTGATCGAGGTCAGCGCCCACCCCGTGCTCACCGCCGCCGCCGAGGAGACCCTCGCCGACCGCGACGACACCGTGGCGCTCGGCACCCTGCGCCGCAACGACGGCGGACTCGCCCGCTTCCTGCGCTCCGTCGGCGAGGCCCATATCGCCGGTGTCTCCGTCGACTGGACCCGAGTCTTCGAGGGCACCGGCGCCCGGCGCACCGCCCTGCCCCCGTACACCTTCCAACAGCGCCGCTTCTGGCCCGAGTTCGCCCCGCTCGACGCGCCCGCCGCCGACCCGGCCGAGGCCGAGTTCTGGCGGGCCGTCGGCCACCAGGACCTCGACGCGCTCACCGCGCACACCGGCCTGGACCGCACCGAACTGGCCCCCGTCCTGCCCGCCCTGTCCCGTTGGCACACCGGGCGCCGGCTCCGCACCACGCTCGACGACTGGCGCTACCGCACCGCTTGGGAACCGGTGACCGCCCCCGAGGCCCCCCTCACCGGAACCTGGCTGGTCCTGCGCCCCGCCGACGGCCCCGACGCCCTGGCGGACGCCACCGTCCGGGCCCTGACCGCGGCGGGCGCCGACCTGGCCGACGTCACGGTGGACACCGCCGAGAACGACACCGACCGGCTGGCCCGGCGGATCACCGACGCCCTCGACGGCCGCCACCCGGCGGGCGTCCTCTGCCTCACCGGACTCGACGACGGCCCGCACCCCGGCCACCCCGCCGTGACCGCAGGACTCACCGCCACCCTCACCGCGGTCCGCGCCCTGAGCGCCCTGGACCTGGACGCCCCGCTCTGGCTGGCGACCTCGGGCGCGATCGGCACCGGCCCCGGCCGCCCGCCCCGCAACCCGGCCCAGGCCACCGTCTGGGGCACCGGAGCCGTACTCGGCATCGACCTGCCCCGGGACCGCTGGGGCGGACTCGTCGACCTGCCCGATGACCTCGACGCGGACAGCGCCCGCCATCTCTGCGCCGCCCTCGGCGGCACCACCGGCGAGGAGCAACTGACCGTCGACGCCACCGGCCTCCGGGCCCGACGCCTGGTCCACGCCCCCGCCGAGGGCCCGGCCACCCCCTGGCAACCCCGGGACACCGTGGTGATCACCGGCGGCACCGGGGCGCTCGGCAGTCGGCTGGCCCGCTGGGCCGCGCAGTCCGGGGCCGACCGGATCGTCCTGGTCAGCCGGCGCGGCGAGGCCGCCGACGGCATGCCCGAACTCATGGACGCACTCGTCGACCTGGGCGCCGACGTCGTCGTCGCCGCCTGCGACCTGGCCGACCGGGCCGCCCTCGGCGACCTGTTCGCCAAGATCGGTTCCGACGGCCCGCCCGTCCGCGCGGTCCTGCACACCGCAGGCACCAGCGGACGCGCGCTCACCACGGACGAAGTCACCCCGGCCGACCTGTCCGCCGTCCTCGGCCCCAAGGTCACCGGCACCCGCAACCTCGCCGCCCTCACCGACGGCCTCGACCTCGACGCCTTCGTCCTGTTCTCCTCCGGCGCCGGCACCTGGGGCGACTCCGGCCGCATCCCGTACGCGGCGGCCAACGCCCACCTCGACGCCTTCGCCGCCGAACGCCGCGACAAGGGCCTGCCCTTCCTCTCCGTCGCCTGGGGCGCCTGGGACGGCGGCGGCATGGTCGACACGGACACCGCCGCCCATCTGCGCCGGGCCGGCAACCGGCCGATGGACCCCGACACCGCCGTCGCCGCCCTCGCCGACGCCGTGGGCCGCCGGGACCACAACCTGGTCGTCGCCGATCTCCACTGGGAGTCCTTCGCCCCCGCCTACTCCGCCGCCCGCACCCGCCCGCTCATCCTCGGCGTGCCCGAGGCACGGCAGGCCCTCACCGACTCCGGCACGTCCGACACCGACGGCGACACCACGACCGCGCTCGTCCGCGAACTCTCCGCCCTGGACACCGACGCACGCCACCACCTCCTCCTCGACCGGGTCCAGCGCGAGGCCGCCGTCGCCCTCGGCCACGACTCACCCGCCGAACTCCGCGCCGACCGCTCCTTCCGGGACATCGGCTTCGACTCCCTGACCGTGGTCGCCCTGCGCAACCGGCTCTCCGCGCTCACCGGACTGAAGCTCCCCACCACACTCGTCTTCGACCACCCCACCTTCCCCGACCTCACCCGCTACCTCATGGGCCGGCTGTTCGGAGACGGCCAGGAGACGGCGGCACAGAGCCCCGAGGAAGCCGCCACCTGGTCCACGCTCCGCACCATCCCGCTCAGCCGGCTCCGCGAGACCGGCCTCCTGGACGCCCTGCTGGAACTGGCCACCGCCCCCCAGCAGCCCGCCGCCCCGGAACCGGACACCGGGGAGCGCATCGACGACATGAATCTGGCCGACCTGGTCGAGCTGGCGCTCGGCACGGACACCACCGCACAGGAAAGCTGACATGACCGCACCCTCGGACAAGATCGTCGACGCTCTGCGTGCCGCGCTGCGCAGCAACGAACAGCTCAAGCAGCGCAACGAGCGCCTCGAACAGGTCGCGCGCGAACCAATCGCGATCGTCGGCATGGGGTGCCGGCTCCCCGGCGGAGCCGACAGCCCCGAGCGGCTGTGGGAGCTGCTGGCCGGCGGCGGGGACGCCATCTCGCCGTTCCCCGACCGGCCCGGCTGGGAGACCGACTCCCTCGTCGACCCCGACCCCGACCGGCGCGGCACCACCTACGTCAGCGAGGGCGGCTTCCTCCACGACGCCGCCGGCTTCGACGCGGGCTTCTTCGGGATCTCCCCGCGCGAGGCCCTGGCCATGGACCCCCAGCAGCGGCTGCTCCTCGAAGTCGCCTGGGAGACCCTGGAAAGCGCGCGGATATCCCCGGCCTCGCTGCGCGGCACCGCCACCGGGGTCTTCACCGGGGCCACCGGCCAGGACTACGGCCCCTTCGTCCACGAGTCGGGCATCGACACCGAGGGCTACCTCGCCACCGGCGTCGCCACGAGCGTCGCCTCCGGCCGCATCGCCTACGTCCTGGGCCTCGAAGGCCCGGCCGTGACCGTGGACACCGCCTGCTCCACCTCCCTGGTGGCCCTGCACCTGGCCGTGCAGTCCCTCAGGTCCGGCGAATGCTCACTGGCCCTGGCCGGCGGCGCCCAGCTGATGACCAGCCCGTCCACCTTCCGCGAGTTCAGCCGCCAGCGGGGCCTGGCCCCCGACGGCCGCTGCAAGCCCTTCTCGGAGGACGCCGACGGCACGGCCTGGAGCGAAGGGGTCGGCCTGCTCCTCGTCGAACGCCTCTCGGACGCCCGCCGCAACGGCCACCGCGTCCTGGCCGTGGTGCGCGGCACGGCCGTCAACCAGGACGGTGCCTCGAACGGCCTCACCGCCCCGAGCGGCCCCGCCCAGCAGCGCGTCATCCGCCAGGCCCTCGCCAACGCCCGCCTGACCTCCGCCGATGTGGACGCCGTCGAGGCCCACGGCACCGGCACCACGCTCGGCGACCCCATCGAGGCCCAGGCCGTCCTGGCGACCTACGGCCAGGACCGCCCCGCCGACCGCCCGCTGTGGCTCGGCTCGGTCAAGTCCAACCTCGGCCACACCCAGGGCGCCGCAGGCGTCGCCGGTGTCATCAAGATGGTCCAGGCGATGCGCCACGACCTCCTGCCGAAGTCCCTGCACCTCGGCACCCCGTCGTCCCATGTCGACTGGTCGTCCGGTGCGGTGGAGCTCCTGGCCGAGGCCCGGGAGTGGCCGCGCGGCGCACAGCCCAGGCGCGCGGGCGTGTCGGCGTTCGGCATGAGCGGCACCAACGCCCACGTGATCCTGGAGGAGGCCCCCGACGAGGACGTTCCCGAGGCCCCGTCCCCGGCCCTGCCGGTGGTTCCGTGGCTGCTGTCGGGTCGGAGTGCCGCCGCGCTGCGGGGGCAGGCGGAGGCGCTGGGTGCTCTGGTGGGCGGTGCCGATGCCGATGCTGATCCGGTGTCGGTGGGGTGGTCGCTGGCGACGACCCGGGCGCGGTTCGAGCACCGGTCCGTGGTGCTGGGCTCTTACGGTTCCGGCCTTGCGGCCCTGGCTGCGGGTGAGCCGTCGGCCTCCGTGGTATCGGGGGTGTCCGGTCCGGTGGGCCGGTCGGTGTTCGTGTTCCCGGGTCAGGGTGCGCAGTGGGTTGCCATGGGGGCCCGGCTGCTGGATGAGTCTCCGGTGTTCGCTGATGTGGTGGCCGCGTGTGAGGCCGCGATGGGTGACCTCGTGGACTGGTCGGTGACCGATGTGCTGCGGGGTGGTGCGGATGCGCCGTCGCTGGAGCGGGTCGATGTGGTGCAGCCGGCTTCGTTCGTGGTGATGGTCGGGCTGGCTGCGGTGTGGCGGTCGTACGGGGTGACTCCGGCGGCGGTCGTCGGGCATTCGCAGGGTGAGATCGCTGCCGCGTATGTGGCGGGTGCGCTGTCGCTTGAGGACGCGCTGCGGATCGTCTGTGTGCGGAGTCGGGCGATTGCGGGTCTGGCCAGTGGTGACGGGACGATGGCGTCGGTCGGTGCCGGGGTCGCTCAGGTTGAGGAGATCTTGACGGAGTGGGGCGACCGCGTGTCGGTTGCTGCCGTCAACGGGCCGTCGCAGGTGGTGATTTCGGGTGAGATCGGGGCCGTGGAAGAGGCTGTGGCCCGGTGTGTGGAGCTGGGGCTCCGTGCTCGCCGTATCGCGGTGGACTACGCCTCCCACTCGCCTGCGATGGATGTGCTGCGCGACGAGCTGACCAGCAGCCTGGCTGGGATCAGCCCGCGTGCGGGGACGATTCCGCTGCTGTCGACGGTGACGGGTGAGTTCACTGACGGCTCGGACATGACCACCGACTACTGGGTGACGAACCTCCGCTCTCAGGTCCGATTCGCCCAGGCGATCGAGAAGCTGGCGGCGGAGGGTTACGGGGCCTTCGTCGAGGTGTCCTCGCATCCGGTGCTGTCGGCCGCGATCGAGGAGATAGCCGACGAGAGCGTCGTGACCGGGTCGCTCCGGCGCGATGACGGCGGGCTCGACCGGTTCCTCTCGGGTGTCGCCGAACTGTGGGTCCATGGTGTGGACGTCGACTGGACGGCCGCTTTCCCGGAAACCCGCCCGGCGCTCCTCGACCTCCCCACGTACGCCTTCCAGCGCAGCTCCTACTGGCCCGAGGTCCGTGCCGAGGAGGCCGCCGCCGGTGGCGAGGGGACCGCCGCCGACCGGGAGTTCTGGGCGGCGGTGGAGCGGGCCGACGCGGAGGCGCTGGCCGGGACGCTGGACGCGGAGGCGTCGGTCATCGATCCGCTGCTGCCCGCGCTCGCGGACTGGCGGCGCAAACAGCGCGAGCAGGACACCACCGACTCCTGGCGCTACGAGGTGAAGTGGCGCCCGTGGCGCACCGGTGACGGGCGGCCCGAGCTGGCCGGGGACTGGCTGGTGGTCCTGCCCGAAAGTGAGGCCGGGACCGAGTACACCGCCGGTGTCCTGGACGCCCTGCGCACGCACGGGGCCGAGGTGCGGACCCTGGTGACGGCGGACGGTGACGGCGGACGGGAGGCGCTGGCCGAGCGGCTGCGCGCGCTCGTGCCGCAGCCGGCCGGGGTGCTGTCGCTCGGGGCACTCGACGAGCGGGCGTACCCCGGGCAGCCGGCCGTGCCGTCCGGGCTCGCCGCCACGGTCGCGCTGGTCCAGGCGCTGGGGGACGCGGACATCGACGCCCCGCTCTGGATCGCCACCCGGGGCGCGGTGGGCATCGGCTCCTCCGACCCGGAGCCCAGCGCGGCGCAGGCGGGGATCTGGGGGCTCGGCCGGGTCGTCGGGCTCGAACACCCCGACCGCTGGGGCGGGCTCGTCGACCTGCCCGCACTCCTCGACGCACGCGGCGCGGCGCGGCTCGCCGCCGTGCTGGCCGACGGCGGCGAGGACCAGATCGCGCTGCGCGCCTCGGGTTCCTTCGTACGCCGTCTCGTCCACGCCCGGCCCGAGGACGCCCGGGTCCGCCGCTGGCGCCCGCACGGCACCGCGCTGGTCACCGGGGCCACCGGCGGCATCGGCGCCGAACTGGCCCGCTGGCTGGCGGCCGAGGGCATCGACCACCTGATCCTGACCAGCCGGCGCGGCGCCGAGGCGCCCGGGGCGGCGGAGCTGCGCGACGAACTGACCGGGCAGGGCGTCGGCGTCACGCTCGCGGCCTGCGATGTCGCGGACCGTGCGGCCCTCGCCGACGTCCTCGCCCTGGTGCCCGAGGCGCATCCGCTGACGGCGGTCGTGCACGCGGCGGGCGTCGGGGAGTTCGCGCCCCTGTCCGAGCACCGCGCCGACGGCCTCGCGGACGTCCTGGCGGCGAAGACGCTCGGTGCCACCCACCTCGACGACCTGCTCGGTGACCGGCCGCTGGACGCGTTCGTGCTGTTCTCGTCCAGCGCCGGGGTCTGGGGCAGCGGCGGTCAGGCGGTCTACGCGGCGGCCAACGCCCACCTCGACGCCCTCGCCCACCGCCGCCGGGCGGCGGGCCGCACCGCCACCTCCGTCGCCTGGGGCGCCTGGGGTGGTGCGGGCATGGCCGCCGACGACTCCATGGCCCGCCATCTGGGGGCCCGGGGCATCCGGGCGATGGCGCCCGCCTCCGCGTTCGCCGCGCTGCGCGCCGCCGTCGAGCGCGACGAGACCGCCGCGATCGTGGCGGACATGGACTGGGAGCGCTTCGCGCCCGCCTTCGCGTCCGCCCGCCCCCGCCCGCTCCTCGACGAACTCCCCGAGGCCGTACGCGCCCTGGCGGGCGGGCAGCCGGAGGGCACCGGGCCGGACGCCACCGACGACACCCTGCGCCGCCGCCTCGCCGGACTCACCCCGGTCGAGCAGCAGCGCGAACTGCTCGATCTGGTGCGCGCCCACGCCGCCGCCGTACTCGGCCACGCGGACGCCGACGCCATCGAACAGGGCCGTGCCTTCCGGGAACTCGGCTTTGACTCGCTCACCGCCCTGGAACTGCGCAACCGCCTGGGCACCGCCACCGGGCTCCGGCTCCCCGCCACCCTGGTCTTCGACCACGCCCAGCCCCGGCTGCTGGCCGCCTTCCTCCGTACCGAACTCCTCGGGGACACCTCCGCCGCCCAGGACACGACCGGTACTCCCGGTACCGGCTCCGGCGCGGCCGACGAGCCGATCGCCATCGTCGGCATCGGCTGCCGCTACCCGGGCGACATCCGCTCGCCCGAGGACTTCTGGAAGCTGCTCGCCACCGGAACGGACGCCCTGTCCGCGCTGCCCACCGACCGGGGCTGGCCCACCGACGTCGCCGGGGTCCGCGAAGGCGGATTCGTGTACGACGCGATCGACTTCGACGCCGGTTTCTTCGGCATGAGCCCGCGCGAGGCCCTGGCCACCGACCCGCAGCAGCGGCTCCTGCTCGAAACGGCCTGGGAGGCGTTCGAGCACGCCGGGATCGACCCGTCCTCCGTGCGCGGCAGCCGTACGGGCGTCTTCATCGGCTGCAACAGCATGGGCTACGGCAGCGGGCTGCCGTCCGTCCCCGAGGAGGTCAAGGGGCATCTGCTCGTCGGCAACGCCACGAGCGTCGTCTCGGGCCGCGTCGCCTACAGCCTCGGCCTGGAGGGCCCGGCCGTCACGCTCGACACCGCCTGCTCCTCGTCGCTGGTCGCGCTGCACTGGGCCGCCCAGTCCCTGCGCTCCGGCGAGTCCACGATGGCCCTGGCCGGCGGTGTGGCCGTCCTGGTGACCCCCGACAGCTTCACCGAGTTCAGCCGGCAGGGCGGTCTCGCCGGGGACGGCCGGTGCAAGGCGTTCTCGGACGACGCGGACGGCACGGGCTGGGGCGAGGGCGCGGGCGTCCTCGTGCTGGAAAAGCTTTCGGACGCCCGCCGCAACGGCCACCGCGTCCTCGCCGTGGTGCGCGGCACCGCCACCAACCAGGACGGCGCCTCCAACGGGCTCAGCGCCCCCAGCGGCCCCGCCCAGCAGCGCGTCATCCGCCAGGCGCTGGCCACCGCCGGGATCTCGGCCGCCGAGGTGGACGCGGTCGAGGCGCACGGCACGGGCACCCGTCTGGGCGACCCGATCGAGGCGCACGCCCTCCTCGCCACGTACGGCCAGGACCGGCCCGAGGACCGCCCGCTGTGGCTCGGTTCCGTGAAGTCGAACTTCGGCCACACCCAGGCCGCCGCCGGGGTCGCCGGCGTCATCAAGATGGTCCTCGCGATGCGCCACGGCGAACTCCCCAGGACCCTGTACGCGCAGACGCCGTCCACGCACGTCGACTGGTCGGCGGGCGCCGTGGAACTGCTGTCCGAGGCACGGGCCTGGCCCGTCGGCGATCGGCCGCGCCGGGCCGGGGTCTCCGCCTTCGGCATCAGCGGCACCAACGCGCACATCATCCTCGAAGAGGCGCCCGCCGCCCTGGTACCGGAACCGTCCGTGGACGTCACCCTTCCGGTGGTGCCGTGGCCGGTGTCCGCGAAGACGCCCGCCGCTCTCGCCGCGCAGGCCGGACGGCTGGAGTCCGGGACGGACGGGCGTGACGCCGTGGACGTCGGCCTCTCCCTGGCGACGACCCGGGCCGCCCTGGAGCACCGCGCCGTCGTCCTCGGCACCGGCACCGACGACCTTCTCGACCGGTTGCGCTCCCTGGCCGACGGGGCCCCCGCCCCCGGCACGGTGACCGCGACGGCCGGTGACGGCCTCACCGGGTTCGTGTTCTCCGGCCAGGGCGGGCAGCGGGTCGGCATGGGCCGTGAACTGGCAGACGCCTTCCCGGTGTTCGCGGAGGCGTTGGACGAGGTGTGTGCGCACTTCGACGCCCTGCTGGACCGGCCGCTGCGCGACGTCGTATTCGGTGACGCGGAGGCGTTGAAGAACACGGGCTGGGCGCAGCCGGCCCTCTTCGCCGTCGAAGTCGCGCTGTACCGCCTGGTCGAGTCGTGGGGTGTGCGGCCGGACTACCTGGCCGGTCATTCGGTGGGTGAGCTGGCCGCCGCACATGTCGCCGGGGTGCTGTCCCTGGCCGACGCGTGCCGGCTGGTGGCGGCCCGTGCCGGTCTGATGCAGGACCTGCCGTCCGGCGGTGCGATGTGGGCCGTACGGGCCACGCTTGACGAGGTCACCCCGCTGCTGGTGGAGGGGGTTTCGGTCGCGGCCGTGAACGCCCCGGGGCAGGTGGTGCTGTCGGGCACCCGTGAGGCGGTCGAGACAGTTGCCGCGCAGCTCACGGGGCGTCAGTCGCGCTGGCTGGAGGTCAGCCACGCCTTCCACTCCTCGCTGATGGACCCGATGCTGGACGCGTTCACGGGTGTCGCCGCCGAGGTGGCGTACGAGACGCCTCGTATCCCGATCGTGTCGACGCTGACCGGTGAGCAGATCACCGGGTTCTCCGCCGCCTATTGGACCGAGCAGGTTCGTGGCACGGTCCGGTTCGCGGACGCCGTGACCCGGCTGAAGGACCTCGGGGTCACCCGGTTCCTGGAGCTGGGCCCGGACGCCACCCTCACCGGTGCCATCGACGAGACGTACGCGGACGCCGCGTCCGTGGGCGCGCTGCTGCGCCGGGACAAGCCGGAGCCCGTCACCGCCGTCACCGCGCTCGCCCAGCTGTGGGCGGCCGGGGCCGAGGCCGACTGGGAGGCGTACTTCGCCCCGGCCGGGGCGCGGGTCACCGATCTGCCCACGTACGCCTTCCAGCGGCGGCGCTACTGGCTGGGCGCGGGAGCGGAGTCCCGGGACGGCTGGAACCACCGGGTCGTCTGGCGCCCCCTCGCCGAACGGCCCGGACCGCTCAATGGGCGCTGGCTGGTGCTGGCACCCGGGACCGGTGACGACCCGCTCGTCACCGGGCTCGTCGACGCGCTCCGGGCCGCGGGCGCGGAACCCGAAGCGGTCGCGCTCGCCCCGGACGCGGACCTCGCGCCGCTGCTCGCCGCACACGCCGGGGCCGCCGGAGTCGTCTGCCTGCCGACCGGGGCCGCCGGGGACGGGGCCGCCCGTACCGGCTGGCTCGCGGACGTGGTGCGCGGTCTCGGCGAGGCCTCCGTCACGGCACCGCTGTGGTGCGTGACCAGCGGGGCCGTCGCCACCGGGGACGGCGACGAGGCACCGGACCCCGAGCAGGCCGCCGTGTGGGGGCTGGGCCGGGTCGCGGCGATCGAACACCCCGACCGCTGGGGCGGACTGGCCGACCTGCCCGCCCGTCCGGCCGCACCGGACCTCGAACGGCTCGCCGGTGTGCTGGCCGGACAGACCGGCGAGCACGAGATCGCCGTCCGCGCCACCGGGCTGTCCGTGCGGCGGCTGGAACGCGTGACCGACCCGGCCCGAGCCTCGGGCGAACTGCCGCTGGGCGCCACCGTGCTGGTCACCGGCGGCACCGGGGCGCTCGGCGGCCACGTCGCCCGGTGGCTGACCGGCCACGGCGCCCGGCACCTCGTCCTCGTCGGCCGCCGGGGCCCGGACGCGCCCGGCGCCGCCGCGCTCCGCGAGGAACTGACCGAGGCGGGCGTCCGCGTCACGCTCGCGGCCTGCGACGTCTCCGACCGGGACGCGCTCACCGCGCTGCTCGACGGACTCGACGCCGACGGCGTCCGCGTCGACGGCGTCGTGCACGCGGCCGGGATCGTCGACGACGGGCTGCTCCACACCATGACCCGCGCCCAACTGGACGCCATCTGGGCGGCGAAGGCCACGGCCGCCGCGCATCTGGACACGCTGCTGGCCGACCGCGCGCCGGACGCCTTCACCCTGTACTTCTCCTCCCTCGCCGGCACGCTCGGCTCCGTCGGCCAGGCGGGCTACGCGGCGGCCAACGCCTACCTCGACGCGCTCGCCGAGACGCGCCGCCGGGCCGGGCGGCCCGCGCTGTCCGTCGCCTGGGGCCCCTGGGCCGGGGACGGCATGGCCGCCGACGGCGACCTCGCCGAACGGATGCGGCACACCGGGCTCAGCCCCATGGCCGCCCCGGCCGCGCTCGCCGCGCTCACCCACGCCCTGACCGGCGACGCGCCCTGCACGGTGATCGCGGACGCCGACTGGGCGCGGATGTCCGCCGGCCGGTCCGGCGGGCTCCTCGCCACACTCGCCGCCCCCGAGGACGGCGCCGACCAGCCGGGCGGCGACGTGCCGACCCTGCGGCGCGAGGTGCTGGCCCTGCCCGAACAGGCCCGGCACGCCGCCCTGCTCGACGCGGTCCGCGCCCAGGCCGCCCAGGTCCTCGGACACGCCTCCGGCGCCGACGTTGAACCCGGGGCCGCGTTCTCCGCACTCGGCTTCGACTCCCTGCTCGCCCTGGACCTGCGCGGCCGGCTCGCCGCGCTCACCGGTCTCGCCCTGCCCGCCACCCTCGTCTACGACCACTCCAACGCCGACGCGCTCGCCCAGCACCTCCTGAACGAGCTGACCGGCGCCGCCGCCGACGACTCCCTCCTCCCGGCGCCCCGGACCGGTGCCGGCGACGAACCCATCGCCGTCGTAGGCATGAGCTGCCGCTTCTCCGGCGGCATCCGCACCCCCGAGGAGCTGTGGCGGCTGCTCACCGACGGCGCGGACGGCATCGGCCCCTTCCCCGAGGACCGGGGCTGGGACACCGCCGGCCTCTACCACCCGGACCCCGCCCACGAAGGCACCTCGTACGCCCGCGAGGGAGGCTTCCTCCACAGCGTCGCGGACTTCGACGCCGACCTGTTCGGCATCAACCCGCGCGAGGCCCTGGCCATGGACCCGCAGCAGCGGCTCCTCCTCGAATGCTCCTGGGAGGCCTTCGAACGGGCCGGGATCGACCCGCGTTCCGTCCGCGGCAGCCGCATCGGCGTCTTCGCCGGGACCAACGGCCAGGACTACCCCGCCGCCCTGCACAACTCCGACGAGAACGTCGCCGGTTACCTCGCCACCGGCAGCTCCGCCAGCGTGTTCTCCGGCCGCATCTCGTACACCTTCGGGCTCGAAGGGCCCGCCATGACCGTGGACACCGCCTGCTCCGCCTCGCTCGTCGCCCTGCACCTGGCCTGCCAGGCGCTGCGGGCCGGTGAGTGCAGTGCCGCGCTGGTGGCCGGGGCGTCCGTGATGAGCACCCCCGGCGCGTTCGTCGAGTTCAGCCGCCAACGCGCCCTGTCGCCCGACGGCCGCTGCAAGGCGTTCTCGGAGGACGCCGACGGCACCGGCTGGGGCGAGGGCGCCGGCGTCGTCATGGTGGAACGCCTCTCCGACGCCCGGCGCAACGGCCACCCCGTCCTCGCCGTCATCCGCGGCACCGCCGTCAACCAGGACGGCGCCTCCAACGGGCTCAGCGCCCCCAGCGGCCCCGCCCAGCAGCGCGTCGTCCGCCAGGCGCTCGCCGCGTCCGGCCTCACCCCGCAGGACGTCGACGCGGTCGAGGCCCACGGCACGGGGACGAAGCTCGGCGACCCCATCGAGGCGCAGGCTCTGCTGGCCACGTACGGGCAGGACCGGCCCGACGACCGGCCGCTGTGGCTCGGCTCGCTCAAGTCGAACATCGGGCACACCCAGGCGGCGGCCGGGGTCGCCGGCGTCATCAAGACCGTCCTCGCCCTGGGCCACGCCACCCTGCCCAAGACCCTCCACGTCTCCACGCCCACCCCGCACGTCGACTGGGACGGTGTGGCGGGCGGCGGCGTACGGCTGCTCACCGAACAGCGGGCCTGGCCCGCACTGGACCGGCCGCGCCGCGCCGGAGTCTCCGCGTTCGGCGTCAGCGGCACCAATGCCCACGTCATCCTGGAACAGGCCCCCGACACCCGGGAACCCGCGCCCGACGCCCCCGCCCCCACCGCCCCGTTCTCCGACGCGGTGCTGTGGACGCTGTCCGGCAAGACCCCGCAGGCCCTGACCGACCAGGCCGCCCGGCTGCTCACCCATGTCACCGCCCCCGGCGCACCGGCCCCCGCCGCCGTCGCCCGCGCCCTGGCCACCACCCGCGCCGCGCTCGACCGGCGCGCCGCCGTCATCGGCACCGGCCCCGACGAGCTGCTCGCCGGACTGACCGCGCTCGCCGAGGGCCGCGAATCCGCCCACGTCGTCACCGCCACGGCGGGCACACCCGGCAGGACCGTGTTCGTCTTCCCCGGCCAGGGCGCCCAATGGGCCGGCATGGCCACCGAACTGGCCGCCTCCTCCCCGGTGTTCGCCGCGAAACTCGCCGAGTGCGAGGACGCGCTCGCCGCCCACGTCGACTGGCGGCTCACCGACGTCCTGCACGGCGCCCCCGGCGCCCCCGGCTACGACCGCGTGGACGTCGTCCAGCCCGTGCTGTTCGCGGTCATGGTCTCCCTCGCCGCGCTCTGGCAGTCCTGCGGCGTCCGCCCGCACGCCGTGATCGGCCACTCCCAGGGCGAGATCGCCGCCGCCTGCGTCGCCGGCGCCCTCACCCTGCCCGACGCCGCCCGCGTCGTCGCCCTGCGCAGCCGCGCCCTGACCGCGCTCGCCGGAAGCGGCGACATGGTCTCCGTGATGCTCGCCCCCGAACCGGCCGCCGACCTCGTCGCCCGCTACGAGGGCCGCTGCTCCGTCGCCGCCGTCAACGGACCCGCCTCCGTCGTGATCTCTGGCGACGTGGACGCCCTCGACGAACTCCTCGCCCACTGCGAGAACACCGGCGTCCGCGCCAGGCGCATCCCCGTCGACTACGCCTCGCACAGCGCCCACGTCGACCGCATCGAGGCCGACGTCCTCGCCGCGCTGCGCCCGATCCGGCCGCAGCGCCCCACCATCCCCATGCTGTCCTCCGTCACCGGTGAGTGGATCGACGGCGCGGAGACGGACGCCGCGTACTGGTTCCACAACCTGCGCCGCCCCGTGATGCTCGACCCCGTCGTCCGCACCCTCGCCGGCCAGGGCCACCGCGCCTTCCTGGAGATGAGCCCGCACCCGGTCCTCACCGTCCCCGTCCGCGAGACCGTGGACGACCTCGCCGACGACACCCCGGCCACCGGACAGGTTTACGTAGGAGGCTCGCTGCGCCGCGACGACGGCGGCCCGCGCCGCTTCGCCGCCTCGCTCGCCGAAGCCCACTGCTCCGGCGTGGACATCGACCGGCACGCGGTCACCGCGTCCCCCGACGGCGACACCACCCGAGCCGGCCTGCCCACGTACGCCTTCCAGCACCGCCGCTACTGGCCGCGCCCCGCCGCGCCCGCCCCGGACCGGACCACCACCGACCCCGCCGACGCCGGATTCTGGACGGCCGTCGAACAGCAGGACACCGACGCCCTCGCGGACACCCTCGGCGTCGGCGCCGCCGCCCTCGGCGAGGTGCTGCCCCAGCTGTCCGCCTGGCGGCGCACCCGCCGCGACGCCGCCGCCCTGGACGCCTGGCGCTACCGCGCCGTATGGCGCCCGCTGCCCGAACAGCGCCCCGCCCACCTGACCGGCACCTGGCTCCTGCTCACCCCCGACCTCCCCGGCACCGCCGACGACGGCGTCCGGGAGTGGTGCGAGGCGGTCGGCCGCGCCCTGGCGGACGCCCCCGGCGTCACCCTGCGGACCGCGACCGTCGACCCGGCCACCGCGACCCGCGCCTCCCTCACCGACCTGCTGCGCGGCCACCGGGCCGACGCCGGCCCGCCGCACGGAGTCGTCTCCCTGCTCGGCACCGACGTACGCCCGCACCCCGAGCACCCCGCCACCCCCGCCGGAGTCTCCGCGACCCTGCAACTCGCCCAGGCCCTCGCCGACACGGACGACGACGCGCCCCTGTGGCTGCTGACCCGCGCCGCCGAACTGGCCGCCCCCGGCGACCGGCTCACCGACCCCGTACAGCGCCAGATCTGGGGCCTGGGCCGGGTCATCGGCCTGGAACAGGCCGACCGCTGGGGCGGGCTCGTCGACCTGCCCGCCGCACTCGACGCCCCCGACGCCGAACGGCTCCGCCACCTCCTGGCCGGACGCGGCGACGAGGACCAGATCGCCCTGCGCCGCCAAGGCGCCCTCGTCCGCCGCCTGGTGCCCGCACCGCTCGGCGACACCCCGCCCGCCCGGTCCTGGCAGCCCCGGGACACCGCCCTGGTCACCGGCGGAACCGGCGGCCTCGGCGCCCACATCGCCCGCTGGCTCGCCGCCGCCGGCACCGGACACCTCGTCCTCGCCGGCCGCCGGGGCGCCGACGCGCCCGGCGCCGACGCCCTGCACAAGGAACTCACCGCGCTCGGCGCCGACGTGACCATCACCGCCTGCGACGTCGCGGACCGGGACGCGGTGGCCGCACTCCTGGCCGGACTCCGCGACGAGGGCCGCCGGCTCCGTACCGTCGTCCACGCCGCCGGACTCGTCCAGGCCACCCCGCTCACCGAGATGACCCCCGCCGAATGCGCGGACGTCCTCGCCGCCAAGACCCTGGGCGCCACCCATCTCGACGAACTGATCGGCGAGTTCTTCGACGAGGACGCACTCGACGCCTTCGTGCTGTTCTCGTCCAACGCCGGTGTCTGGGGCAGCGGCGGCCAGGCCGCCTACGCCGCCGCGAACGCCGCACTCGACGCCCTCGCCCAGTCCCGCCGCGCCCGCGGCCGCACCGCCACCTCCGTCGCCTGGGGCGCCTGGTCCGGCAGCGGCATGGCCGCCGACCCGGCCGCCGAGGAACAACTGCGCCGCCGGGGCGTCGACGCCATGGCCCCCGACCGGGCCCTCGCCGCCCTGCGCCAGGCCCTGGAACACGACGAGACGCTGCTCACCGTCGCGGACATCGACTGGCCGCGCTTCGCGACCGGCTTCACCGCCGCCCGGCCCCGGCCGCTCCTCGCCGAACTCCCGACCGGCGGCCCGGCAACGGACGGCGCCGGCCCCGACGCACCCGCCGGACCGCCGGACGACGCGTTCGCCGACCGGCTGCGCGGCATGGTGGCCGCCGAACGCGACGCCGCCCTCCTCGGACTCGTCCGGACCGCCGTCGCCGCCGTCCTCGGCCACGACGAACCCGACGCCATCGAGGTCGACCGCCCCTTCAAGAGCCTCGGATTCGACTCCCTGACCTCCGTGGAGCTCCGCAACCGGCTGACGAAGGCGACGGGCGTCAAACTGCCCGCCACCCTCGTCTTCGACCACCCCACGGCCCTGGACCTCGTCGCACGGCTGCGCACCGGACTCCTCGGCGAGCAGCCCGCACCGCTCGCTCCGGACCAGGCAGTTCTTCAGGAGCTGGACAAGATTGAGGCCGGAATTTCAGCTCTTTCCCCAGACCACGACCTCGACGCCGTCCAAGCCCGGCTGCGCAGCCTACTGTCGGCGCTGGGGGACAGGCAGACCGTGGATGACGAGGTGCCCGTAACCCGCAAGTTGGAGACAGCGACAGACGACGAGCTGTTCGAATTCATCCACAGGGAGTTCGGTAAGTCTTCCTGAGCGAAAGCCGAAGCTACCGTCTCCCGTGGCGACGCCAACAGGAGACGGTCCGTACGGTGAACGAGGACAAGCTTCGCGACTATCTCAAGTGGACGACGGCCGACCTTCACGAGACCCGCAAGCGGCTCCGTGAAGTGGAGGACGCGGCCAGGGAACCCATCGCGATCATCGCGATGAACGGCCGGTTCCCCGGCGGCGTCCGCTCGTCCGAGGACCTGTGGCAGCTCGTCGTGGACGGGGTGGACGCCATGTCCCCCCTCCCGCGCGACCGCGGCTGGGACCTGACCCTGCCCGGCATCGGCCCCGGCACCCACGGGGGATTCCTCGACGGCGCCGGGGACTTCGACGCCGCCCTGTTCGGGATCTCGCCCCGCGAGGCCCTGGCCATGGACCCCCAGCAGCGGCTGCTCCTCGAAGTCGCCTGGGAGTCCCTGGAGCGCGCCGGCATCGCGCCGATGGCCACGAAGGGCGGCAAGATCGGCGTCTTCATGGGCGGCTCGCCGTCCCGTTACGACGTCCTCCTCGACGCCGACGACGAACTCGGCGGCTACATCATGACCGGCAGCGCGGGCAGCGTCCTGTCCGGCCGCATCTCGTACGCGCTCGGGCTCGAAGGCCCCGCCGTCACCGTGGACACCGCCTGCTCGTCCTCCCTGGTCGCCCTCCACCTCGCGGCCCAGTCGCTGCGGGTCGGGGAGTGCGAACTCGCCCTGACCGGCGGCACCACCATCATGTCGACGCCCGGCGCCTTCGTGGAGTTCGAACGGCAGGGCGGCATGGCCGGCGACGGCCGGTGCAAGGCCTTCTCGGACGACGCGGACGGGACGGGCTGGGGCGAGGGCGTCGGCGTCCTCGTCCTGGAACGGCTTTCGGACGCCCGGCGCAACGGCCACGAGATCCTGGCCGTCGTCCGGGGCTCGGCCGTCAACCAGGACGGTGCGTCGAACGGGCTCACCGCCCCCAACGGCCCGTCCCAGCAGCGCGTCATCCGCCAGGCCCTCGCCAACGCCCGGCTGTCCCCGGCGGACGTGGACGCCGTCGAGGCGCACGGCACCGGCACGAAGCTCGGCGACCCGATCGAGGCGCAGGCACTCCTCGCCACGTACGGCCAGGACCGGCCCGACGGACAGCCGCTGTGGCTCGGCTCCATCAAGTCGAACATCGGGCACACCCAGGCCGCCGCCGGGGTCGCGGGCGTCATGAAGATGGTCCTCGCCCTGCGCAACGGCCTCCTCCCGAAGACCCTCCACGCCGGGACCCCGTCGTCGCACGTGGACTGGTCCGAAGGCGCCGTCGAACTCCTCGACCGGGCACGCCCCTGGGCACCCGGCGACCACCCGAGGCGTGCCGGTGTCTCCGCGTTCGGGGTCAGCGGCACCAATGCCCACGTGATCATCGAAGAGGCCCCGGCCGCCGAGGAGGCCCCGGAGCCCGACCAGGAGCCGGCGCCCGCTCCGGACCTCGCCCTGCCCCTGGTGCCGTGGCTGGTCTCCGCGAAGACGGCGGCCGGGGTCGCGGGCCAGGCCCGCAGCCTGGCCGCCGGTGCCGCAGCCCTGGACGCGGCCGACGTCGGCCTCACCCTGGCCACCACCCGGGCCGCCCTGGAACACCGCGCCGTCGTCCTCGGCACCGACCCGGAACAGCTCCGCGCCCACCTCTCCGACACCCTCGTTCCCATCGAGTCCCGAGGCGGCCGGACCGGCTTCGTCTTCTCCGGCCAGGGCGGCCAGCGGCTCGGCATGGGCCGTGAACTGGGCGACGCCTTCCCGGTGTTCGCGGAGGCGTTGGATGAGGTGTGTGGTCACTTCGACGGGTTGCGCGAGGTGATGGACGGTGACGCGGAGGCGTTGACGAACACGGGCTGGGCGCAGCCCGCGCTGTTCGCCGTGGAAGTGGCGCTGTATCGCCTCGTCGAGTCGTGGGGTGTCCGTCCGGACTATCTCGTCGGCCACTCGGTGGGCGAGCTGGCCGCCGCGCATGTCTCCGGGGTGCTGTCCCTCGCGGACGCCGCCCGCCTGGTCTCGGCCCGAGCGACGCTGATGCAGGCGCTGCCGTCCGGCGGTGCCATGTGGGCCGTACGCGCCACGCTCGACGAGGTCACCCCTCTGCTGGTGGACGGCGTCTCGGTGGCGGCGGTCAACGCGCCCGGCCAGGTCGTGCTGTCCGGGACGCGCGAGGCCGTGGAGGCCGTGGCCGCGCAGCTCACGGACCGTCAGTCGCGGTGGCTGGAGGTCAGCCATGCCTTCCACTCGGCGCTGATGGACCCGATGTTGGCCGAGTTCCGGGCGGCGGCGGACGAGCTGACGTACGAGACGCCCCGCATCCCGATCGTCTCGACGCTGACGGGTGAGCTGAACGAGGAGTTCACCGCGGCGTACTGGGTGGACCAGGTGCGCGGCACGGTCCGGTTCGCGGACGCCGTCGCCCGGCTGAAGAACCTGGGCGTCACCCGGCTGCTGGAGCTGGGCCCGGACGCCTCCCTCGTCGGGGCCGTCGGCGAGGCGAGCGACGACACGGTGTCCGCCGTCGCGCTGCTCCGCCGCGACTGGCCGGAGGGCCCCGCGGCCGTGACCGCGCTGGCCCGGTTCTGGGCGGAGGGCGGCACCGTCGACTGGGCGGCGTTCTTCGCCCCGACGGGTGCCCGGGTCGTCGATCTGCCGACGTATGCCTTCCAGCACCAGCGTTACTGGCCGGATGTGCGGCGGGCGGCGGTGGTGGCGGCTCCGGCGGCCGACTCCGCTTTCTGGGACGCGGTGGAACGTGGTGACGACGCGTTGTTCGCGGCCGAGTTCGGCGTCGACGCGGGAGCGCCGCTGCGCGAGACACTGCCCGCGTTCGCGGCCTGGCAGCGGCGGCGCCGCGAACGCGAGGCCACCGACAAGCTGCGGTACGAGGTGTCCTGGACGCCCGTCCAGGCCTCCGCCGTCGATGTCTCGGGCGGCGGCTGGCTGCTCGTCGAGCCCTCGGACGCCGAGGACGCCTGGGCGGACGCGCTGGCCGGCGAACTGACCGGGCGCGGCGCACAGGTCACCCGGCTGCGCCTCGGCTCCGGCGATCTGGAGCGGGCGGCGCTGGCGGCCCGGCTCGGTGAGTTCACCGGGCATGCCCGTGTGGTGTCGTTCCTCGGCCAGGACGAATCCGGGCCGGCCGGCGTGTCCGCGTCGGCGGTGCTCGTGCAGGCCCTGGGCGACGCGGGGATCGCGGCCCCGGTGTGGTCGGTGACCGCTGGAGCGGTGTCAGCCGGTTCGGGGGATGCGGTGTCGCATCCGGTGCGGGCCGGTGTGTGGGGTCTCGGCCGGGTGGTGGCTCTGGAGGAGCCGGGGCGCTGGGGCGGTCTGGTGGACGTTCCGGAGTCGGTGTCGCGGGAGGCCGTCGGTCGTCTGGTCGAGGTGCTGTCCGGTGGGTACGGCGACGAGGACGAGGTTGTCGTACGCGGCGGGGCCGTTCTCGGCCGCCGTCTTGCGCCCGCTGTCGTGCGGCCGGGGGAGGAGTCCTGGTCGCCGTCGGGGACCGTGCTGGTCTCCGGTGGTACGGGGGCGCTCGGTGCCCGTGTTGCCCGCTGGGTCGTCGAGCGGGGCGCGGAGCACGTCGTTCTGATCAGCCGGCGCGGCCCGGAGGCGGAAGGCGCTTCCGAGCTGCGGGAGGAACTGACAGGGCTGGGCGCCGAGGTCGACGTCGTGGCCTGCGATGTCTCCGTACGGGAGGACGTGGACGCGCTCTTCGCGCGCTTCGACATCACAGCCGTCGTCCACACCGCCGCCGTCCTGGACGACGGAGTGGTGGACGGTCTGACCCCGGAGCGGGTGGCCGGTGTCTGGGGCGCGAAGACGCAGGGTGCCTGGAATCTCCACCATGCCTCTCTGGGACGGGAGTTGGACGCGTTTGTGCTGTTCTCGTCGGCTGCCGGTGTGTGGGGCGGTGCGGGGCAGGGTGCGTACGCGGCGGCGAACGCGGCGCTCGACGGGCTGGTCGAGTACCGCCGGGCGCAGGGCCTGACCGGCGCGTCGATCGGCTGGGGGCCGTGGGCGGAAGGCGGGATGGCGGACGACGCCACCGTCCTCGCCCGGATGGACCGGGGCGGCGTACGGCCGCTGGACCCCGCCACCGCGCTCAACGCCCTCGGATCGGCGGCGGGGTGCGTGACGGTCGCGGACATGGACTGGGAGCGGTTCGTTCCCGGGGTGACCGCGCTGCGCGCCAACCGGCTCTGGGACGAGGTCGCCCCGCGCAGCCTCACCACGACCGAACCGCGCACGGCCACCGGCGCGCTGAAGGAGCGCTTCGCCGGGCTGGCCCCCGCCGCCCGCCGCACGGGCTTCATGGAAACCGTGCGCGGACTGGCCGCCACGGTCCTCGGCTTCGACGAGCCGACGGCCGTCGGGGTCTCCACGGCCTTCCGCGACCTGGGCCTCGACTCGTTGATGGCGGTGGAGCTCCGCAACGCCCTCACCACGGCCTCGGGCCTGAAACTGCCGTCGACGGTCGTCTTCGACTTCCCGTCCGTGGAGGCGCTGACCGACGAACTGCTGTCCCGGCTCTTCGGCACGGAGGACGAGGCGGCGGCCCCGGCCGTGCTGTCCGTGCCCCGGGCCGTGGCGGACGATCCGGTGGTCGTGGTGGGCATGGGCTGCCGCTTCCCGGGCGGAGCGGACTCCCCGGAGGCGTTGTGGCGGCTGCTCGCCGAGGGCACCGACGCCCTCGGCGGCTTCCCCGCCGACCGCGGCTGGGAACAGATCGGTCTGACCGGTGGCGGCTACACCCCGGTCGGCGGCTTCGTCGAGGGCGTGGCGGACTTCGACGCCGGGCTGTTCGGCATCTCGCCGCGCGAGGCCCTGGCCATGGACCCCCAGCAGCGGCTCCTCCTGGAAGTCGTCTGGGAGTCCCTCGAACAGTCCGGCGTCGCGCCGTCCTCGCTGCGCGGCCTGCCCGTCGGCGTCTTCGCCGGCACGAACGGGCAGGACTACCCGGCCCTGCTCGGCCTGACCGGCGAGTCGGGCGACGGCTACGGCGGCACCGGCAGCTCGGGCAGCGTCCTGTCCGGCCGCGTCTCCTACGCCCTCGGGCTCGAAGGCCCGGCCGTCACCATCGACACCGCCTGCTCCTCCTCCCTCGTCGCCCTCCACCTCGCCGCGCAGGCGTTGCGTGCGGGGGAGTGCGATCTCGCCCTGGCCGGCGGGGTGACGATCATGTCCACGCCCGGCGCGTTCATCGAGTTCGAACGCCAGAACGGTCTGGCCGGGGACGGCCGGTGCAAGGCGTTCTCGGACGACGCGGACGGGACGGGCTGGGGCGAGGGCGTCGGCGTCCTCGTCCTGGAACGGATGTCGGACGCCCGCCGCAAGGGCCATCAGATCCTGGCCGTGGTCCGGGGCAGCGCCGTCAACCAGGACGGTGCGTCGAACGGGCTGACCGCGCCGAACGGTCCGTCGCAGCAGCGGGTCATCCGGCAGGCGCTGGCGACGGCCGGGCTGTCGCCGGCCGAGGTGGACGCGGTGGAGGCGCACGGTACGGGGACGACGCTCGGTGACCCGATCGAGGCGCAGGCGCTGCTGGCCACGTACGGCCAGGACCGGCCCGACGGACAGCCGCTGTGGCTGGGCTCCATCAAGTCGAACATCGGGCACACCCAGGCCGCCGCCGGGGTCGCGGGTGTCATGAAGATGATCCTGGCGATGCGTCACGCGACGCTCCCCAGCACCCTGCACGTCGGCACCCCGTCCACCCACGTCGACTGGACGGAGGGCGCGGTCGAACTGCTGGACCGGGCGCGCGCCTGGGCACCCGGCGAGCGGCCGAGGCGGGCCGGTGTGTCCGCGTTCGGGGTCAGCGGCACCAACGCCCACGTGATCATCGAGGAGCCCCCGGCCCTTCCGCAGACCTCCGACGCGGCCCCGGCCCTGCCGCGGACCTCCGACGCGGCCCCGGCCCTGCCGCGGACCTCCGACGCGGCCCCGGCGTCCGCGCTGCCCCTGGTGCCCTGGCCGGTGTCGTCGAAGACGGCGGCCGGACTCACGGACCAGGCCCGGCGCCTGGCCGCGGCGGTCGACGGACTGGACGCGGCCGACGTCGGCCTCTCCCTGGCCACGACCCGGGCCGCTCTGGAGCACAGGGCCGTTGTTCTCGGCACGGACACCGACACCCTGCGCACCCGGCTGGGTGAACACCTGGCCCCGGTCACCGCCCGCGACGGTCTCACCGGCTTCGTGTTCTCCGGCCAGGGCAGCCAGCGGCTCGGCATGGGCCGTGAACTGGCCGACGCCTTCCCGGTGTTCGCGACCGCCCTGGACGAGGTGTGTGCACACTTCGACGGGTTGCGCGAGGTGATGGACGGTGACGCGGAGGCCCTGAAGAACACCGGCTGGGCGCAGCCCGCCCTCTTCGCCGTCGAAGTCGCCCTCTACCGGCTCGTGGAGTCCTGGGGCGTCCGCCCCGATTTCCTCGTGGGCCACTCGGTCGGTGAGCTGGCCGCCGCCCACGTCGCCGGTTCGCTCTCCCTGGCCGACGCCTGCCGGCTCGTCTCCGCCCGCGCGACCCTGATGGCGGAACTGCCCCCGGGCGGTGTGATGTGGGCCGTACGGGCCACGCTCGACGAGGTCGCCCCGCTGCTGACCGACGGCGCGTCCGTCGCGGCCGTCAACGCTCCCGGCCAGGTCGTCGTCTCCGGCACGAACGAGGCCGTCGAAGCCGTCGCCACGCGGCTCATCGGCCGTGAGGGCCGCTGGCTCCCTGTCAGCCACGCCTTCCACTCGCCGCTCATGGACCCGATGCTGTCCGACTTCGCGACGGCGGCCGGGGCGCTCGCGTACGACACCCCGCGCATCCCGATCGTCTCCACCCTCACCGCCGAACCGGTGACCGGGTTCACCGCCGCCTACTGGGTCGACCAGGTGCGCGGCACGGTCCGCTTCGCCGACGCGCTCACCCGGCTCAAGGGCCTCGGCGTCACCCGTTTCCTCGAACTCGGCCCGGACGCGAGCCTGGTGGGCGCGATCGGCGAGACCGACGAGGACGCCTTCGCCATCGCCGCGCTCAGCCGCAAGCAGCCCGAGCCCGTGACCGCCGTGACGTCCCTGGCCCGTCTCTGGGCGGCCGGGGCGGACGTCGACTGGGCGGCGTTCTTCGCCCCGACGGGTGCCCGGGTCGTCGAGCTTCCGACGTACGCCTTCCAGCACCGGCGCTACTGGCCGGAAGCACGGCGGGGAGCCGTGGAAGGCACCCAGGCGGCCGACGCCGCGTTCTGGGAGATCGTCGAGGGCGGCGACCCGGCGGCCTTCGCCCAGGCGCTCGGCCTCGCCCCCGACGCCGGACCGGACAGCGTTCTGGAGGCCCTGCACGCCTGGCAGCGGCGCCGTGGCGAGAGCGCCCATGTGGACCGGCTCGCCCACCGCGTCGACTGGACCCCCACCGGAACGGTCACCGGACCGGCGGTCTCCGGGACCTGGCTGGTCGTGGAACCGGACACGGCCGGGACCGACGAGCCGTGGGCGGACGCCGTCGCCGCCGAACTCGCGGCGCGCGGCGCCCGCGTCACCCGGCTGCGACTGGACCCCGGCACCCTGGACCGGACCGCCCTGGCCGCCCGCCTCACCGAGTTCACCGGCGACGCGGGCCGCACCCATGTGGTGTCCTTCCTCGGCCAGGACGAACGCGAACACCCGGGCCGCCCCGGTCTCACCCACGGACTCACGGCCACCACCCTCCTGGTGCAGGCCCTGGCCGACACCGGGGCGGACGCCCGCGTGTGGTCCGTGACCTCCGGCGCGGTGTCCGCGGGCGCGGGCGACGCACTCACGCACCCCGCACGGGCCGCCGTCTGGGGCCTGGGCCGGGTCGCGGCCCTGGAGGAGCCCGAGCGCTGGGCCGGTCTCGTCGACGTGCCCGAGCGGCCGTCGGACTCCGCCACGGCCCGGCTCACCGACGTCCTGACCGGCGGCGCCGACGGCGAGGACCAACTCGCCGTACGCGGCGGAGCCGTGCTCGGCCGCCGGCTCGCCCCGGCCCCCGCACGGCCCCTCGGCGGCACGGGATGGACGCCCACGGGCACCGTCCTCGTCACCGGCGGCACCGGCGCGCTCGGCGCCCGGGTGGCCCGCTGGGCCGTGGACCGCGGCGCCCGGCACCTCGCGCTCGTCAGCCGCCGGGGCGAGGACGCCCCCGGCGCCGCCGCCCTGCGCACGGAGCTGGAGGCGGCCGGCGCGACCGTCACCTTCGCCGGGTGCGACCTCGCCGACCGCGCCTCTCTCGCCTCCGCCCTCGACCTGATCGAGACGGACGGACCGGCGATCCGGTCCGTGTTTCACACGGCCGGCCTCACCGAGGGCGTCGCCTTCGCAGACACCGACGCCGACTCGCTCGCCGCGATGCTCGGCGCCAAGGCCGCCGGGGCCGCCCACCTCGACGCCCTGCTCGGCGACCGCGACCTCGACGCGTTCGTGCTCTACTCCTCCATCGCCGCCACCTGGGGCAGCGGCGGCCAGAGCGGCTACGCCGCCGCCAACGCCCGCCTCGACGCCCTCGCCGCACAGCGGCGCGCCCGGGGCCGGGCCGCCACCTCCCTCGCCTGGGGCCCCTGGGACGGCGGAGGCATGGCCGCCGCCGAAGGCACCCAGGACGATCTGCGCAGGCGCGGACTGACCGCCCTGCCGCCCGACGACGCGATGGCCGCGCTGAAGTCCGCACTGGACTCGGGCGAGCCCGCCGTGACCGTCGTGGACGTCGACTGGGACCGCTTCCTGCCGACCTTCACCCTGCGCCGGCCCAGCGCCCTGTTCGCCGCCTTCGACCCGGACCGCACCTCCGGCCCCGACGCGGGCCGGGACCGTACGCCCGGCGCCGGCGGTGACGGCGACGCGACCTCCGACCGGCTGCGCGAGGAACTGAGCGGCCTCGACGACCGCGACCGCCGCCGCCATGTTCTCGCCCTCGTGCGCGGCGAGGCCGCCGCCGTCCTCGGCCACGCCAACGGCACGGCCATCGACCCCGAACACGCCTTCCGCGACCTCGGCTTCGACTCGCTGACCGCCGTCGAGTTCCGCGACCGGCTCCGTGCGGCGACCGGCCTCCCGCTCCCCGCCACCCTGGTCTTCGACCACCCGACCTCGGCCGTCCTCACCGACCACCTCGTCGGCCGGCTGCTCGGCACCGAGCACCGCCCCGAACAGGCCGAGGCCGCCCGCGCGGCCCTGGACGAACCGGTCGCGATCGTGTCCATGGGCTGCCGCTTCCCCGGCGGCGCCACCGACCCGGAAAGCCTGTGGCGGCTGGTCTCCGGAGCGGCCGACGCCATCACCCCGTTCCCCACCGACCGCGGCTGGGACCTCGAAGCCCTCGACGCGTCCGGTTCCGACTTCACCCGCGAGGGCGGCTTCCTGCCCGGCGCCGCCGACTTCGACGCCGCGTTCTTCGGGATCTCGCCGCGCGAGGCCCTGGCCATGGACCCGCAGCAGCGGCTCCTCCTCGAAGTCGCCTGGGAGTCCCTGGAACGCGCGGGCATCGCCCCGCTCTCCCTCAAGGGCGACACGGTCGGCGTCTTCGTCGGCGCGGGCAGCTCCGGCTACCTCAGCCAGGTCAACGACGTGCCCGACGGCGTCGGCGGCCACCTCATCACCGGCAACTCCGGCAGCGTCCTGTCCGGCCGCATCTCGTACGCCCTCGGACTGGAGGGCCCGGCCGTCACCGTCGACACGGCCTGCTCGTCCTCGCTCGTCGCCCTGCACCTCGCCGTGCAGGCGCTGCGCTCCGGCGAGTGCTCCCTCGCCCTCGCGGGCGGTGCCACGGTCATCGCGGGCCCGGACGCCTTCATCGACTTCGCCCATCAGGGCGGGCTCGCCACCGACGGCCGGTGCAAGGCGTTCTCCGACGACGCCGACGGCACGGGCTGGAGCGAGGGCGTCGGCCTGCTCCTGGTGGAGCGGCTGTCGGACGCCCGCCGCAACGGCCACCAGGTCCTGGCGGTCGTGCGCGGCACGGCCGTCAACCAGGACGGTGCGTCCAACGGTCTGACCGCGCCGAACGGTCCGTCCCAGCAGCGCGTCATCCGCCAGGCCCTGGCCAACTCCGGCCTGACGGCCGCCGAGGTGGACGCGGTGGAGGCGCACGGTACGGGGACGAAGCTCGGTGACCCGATCGAGGCGCAGGCACTCCTCGCCACGTACGGCCAGGACCGGCCCGACGGACAGCCGCTGTGGCTGGGCTCCGTCAAGTCGAACATCGGGCACACCCAGGCTGCGGCCGGGGTCGCGGGCATCATGAAGATGGTCCTCGCCCTCAACCACGCCGAACTGCCCCGCACTCTCCACACCGCCACCCCGTCCACGCACGTCGACTGGACGGCCGGCGCGGTCGAACTGCTCGCCGAGGCCCGCCCCTGGCCGCGTGGCGCACGCCCGCGCCGGGCCGGCGTCTCGGCCTTCGGCGTCAGCGGCACCAACGCCCACGTCATCGTCGAAGAGGCACCCGCCCCGGAACCGCAGTCCGTGACGGTCACGGACCCCACCCCTCTGCCCGTCGTCCCCTGGGCCGTCTCGGCCCGCTCCGCCGAGGGCCTGGCCGCCCAGGCCGGGCGACTGGCCGACGCGGTGGCGGACCTGGACGCGGCCGACGTCGGCCGGTCCCTCGTCACCACCCGGTCCTTCCTGGAACACCGGGCCGTCGTCCTCGGCACCGACACCGCCGAACTCCGCACCCGCCTGGAGGCCCTGGCCTCCGGCGAACCGACCCCGGGCCGGGTCACCGGCCTCTCCCGCGAGGGCCTGACCGGGTTCGTGTTCTCCGGCCAGGGCGGCCAGCGGCTCGGCATGGGCCGTGAACTGGCCGACGCCTTCCCGGTGTTCGCGGAGGCCCTGGACGAGGTGTGTGCGCACTTCGACGGTTTGCGCGAGGTGATGAATGGCGACGCGGAGGCGTTGAAGAACACGGGCTGGGCGCAGCCCGCCCTGTTCGCCGTCGAGGTCGCCCTCTACCGGCTCGTCGAGTCGTGGGGCGTCCGGCCGGACTACCTGGTCGGTCACTCGGTGGGTGAGCTGGCCGCCGCGCATGTCGCCGGGGTGCTGTCCCTGGCGGATGCCGCCCGGCTGGTTTCCGCCCGCGCGACGCTCATGCAGGCGCTGCCCTCCGGCGGTGCCATGTGGGCCGTACGGGCGACCGCCGACGAGATCACCCCGCTGCTGGTGGACGGCGCGTCCCTGGCGGCGGTCAACGCCCCGGGCCAGGTCGTCGTCTCCGGCACCCGCGAAGCCGTCGAAGCGGTCGCGGACCGGCTCGCCGACCGTCAGGGCCACTGGCTGGAGGTCAGCCACGCCTTCCACTCGGCCCTGATGGACCCGATGCTGTCCGACTTCGCGGCGGTGGCGGGCGAGCTGAGGTACGCGGCACCCCGCATCCCGATCCTGTCGACGCTGACCGGGGAGCAGATCAGCGAGTTCACCGCCGCCTACTGGGCGGACCAGGTGCGCGGCACGGTCCGCTTCGCGGACGCGGTGACCCGGGCCAAGGACCTCGGCGTCACCCGATTCCTCGAACTCGGCCCGGACGCGAGCCTCGTGGGCGCGATCGGCGAGACCGACGACGAGGCCTTCGCCGTATCGGCACTGAACCGCAAGCAGCCCGAGCCCACGACCGCCGTCACCGCCCTCGCCCACCTCTGGACGCACGGCGCCGAGGTCGACTGGGAGGCGTTCTACGCACCGACCGGCGCCCGTACCGTCGCGCTGCCCACGTACGCCTTCCAGCACGAGCGCTACTGGCTGGAGGGCGGAGCCGGGATCTCCGACGCCGGCACCCTGGGCGCCGAACCGCTCAAGCACCCGCTGCTGAGCGCGGCCGTGGAGCTCTCCGACGGCGGCGGGCACGTCTTCACCGGCCGGATATCCGACCGCACCCACCCGTGGATCGCCGAGCACCGGGTCGCGGGCGAAGCCGTGTTCCCCGGCACCGGATACGTGGAGCTCGCCGTCGCCGCCGGAGACCACCTGGCCTGCGACCGCATCGAGGAACTGATCCTGGAAGCGCCGCTCGTCCTGCCCGAACAGCAGGCCGTCCAGGTGCAGGTCATGGTCGAGACCCCCGACGCGACCGGCCACCGCGCCTTCCGCATCAGCTCCCGCAGCGACGCACAGCCGTGGACCCGGCACGCCAGCGGCGTCCTCGGCACCGTCCCCGGGCCCGCGCACACCGGGCTCACCGCCTGGCCGCCCGCCGGGGCCACCCCCGTCGCCATCGACGGCCACTACCCGGCCCGCGCCGAGAACGGCTTCGGCTACGGCGCCGTCTACCAGAGCCTCAGCGCCGTCTGGCGGCGAGAGGGAGCGCTGTTCGCCGAAGTCGCGCTCGGCGACGCGTTCCGTGCCGAGGCCGACCGGTTCGGCCTCCACCCCGCCGTCCTCGACGCCGCCCTCCAGGCGCTCTCGTACGACACGAACGCGGACGGTGCCGCACGCCTCCCGTTCGTCTGGAGCGGCGTCACCCTCCACGCCAGTGGGGCCTCCCTGCTGCGCGTCGCCCTCACCCCGGGCCCGGTCGACGGCGCGTTCACCGTCACCGTCGCCGACACCTCCGGCGAGCCCGTGCTGACGGCGGACGCCCTGACCCTGCGCCCCTACGACGGAACCCCGTTCTCCGCCCCCGACCCGGTACCGGCCACGACCGCCGAGACCTCGGCACCCCGCCGCACCGGCCGCCGCAAGGCCGCCGCGGCCGTCTCCGGCGGCGCCCAGGCGCTCCGCGACCGCCTCGCCGCCCTGCCCAGGAGCGAGCAGCGCGACGCCCTCCTCGACATCGTGCGCCGCCGGGCCTCGATCGTCCTCGAACAGCCGCCCACCCAGGCCATGAACGCGGAACTGCCCTTCCGCGAGCTGGGCTTCACCTCCCTCACGGCCGTCCACCTCCGCGACGCGCTCATGGAGGAGACCGGTCTGCGGCTGCCCGCCACGCTCGTCTTCGACTACCCGACCCCGCGCGCCCTCGTCGACCACATCCGCGACGCCCTCCTCGGCGGACCCGAGCCCGGCACCGCCCCGACCGCGCGCACCCGCACCGCCGCCGACCCGGACGACCCCATCGCCATCATCGGCATGAGCTGCCGCTACCCCGGCGGCATCCAGACCGCCGAGGACCTGTGGCGCCTCGTCTCCGACGGCACCGACGCGATCTCCGGCTTCCCGACCGACCGCGGCTGGGACCTGGAGGCCCTGTACGACCCGGACCCGGACAACCCCGGCACCTGCTACGTCCACGAGGGCGGCTTCCTGCACGACGCCAGCCGGTTCGACGCGGGCTTCTTCGGTATCAGCCCCCGCGAGGCCGTCTCCATGGACCCGCAGCAGCGGCTGCTCCTGGAGACGTCCTGGGAGGCCATGGAACACGCCGGCTTCGACGTCCACACCCTGCGCGGCAGCAGCACCGGCGTCTTCGCCGGTGTCACCTACCAGGACTACGGCGGCCTGCTCGCCGCGGCGAAGGAGAGCTCCGAGGGCTTCCTCGGCACCGGCAACTCGCCCAGCGTGCTGTCCGGCCGCGTCTCGTACTCCTTCGGCCTCGAAGGCCCGGCCGTCACCATCGACACCGCCTGCTCCTCCTCCCTGGTCGCCCTCCACTCGGCCTGCCAGGCCCTCCGCGAGGGCGACTGCACGATGGCGCTCGCCGGCGGGGTGACGGTCATGTCCACCCCGATCTCGCTGATCGAGTTCAGCCGTCAGCGCGCCCTCGCCGAGAACGGCCGCTCCAAGCCGTTCTCCGACGACGCCGACGGAGCGAGCTGGGGCGAAGGCGTCGGCATGCTCCTCCTGGAGCGGCTGTCGGACGCCCGCCGCAACGGCCACCAGGTCCTGGCGGTCGTGCGCGGCACAGCCGTCAACCAGGACGGTGCGTCCAACGGCCTGACCGCCCCGAACGGCCCGTCCCAGCAGCGCGTCATCCGCCAGGCCCTCGCCAACTCCGGCCTGACCGGCGCGGACATCGACATCGTGGAGGCGCACGGCACCGGAACCTCGCTCGGCGACCCGATCGAGGCCCAGGCCGTCCTGGCGACCTACGGCCAGGAGCGCACCGACGACGACCCGCTGTGGCTGGGTTCCATCAAGTCGAACATCGGCCACTCCCAGGCCGCCGCCGGTGTGGCGGGCATCATCAAGATGGTCCAGGCGATACGCCACGGCCTGATGCCGAAGTCGCTGCACCTCGGCACCCCGTCCTCGCGCGTGGACTGGACCGAGGGCGCCGTCGAACTCCTCGCCGAGGCCCGCGACTGGCCGCGCGGCGCACAGCCCAGGCGCGCGGCCGTGTCGGCATTCGGCATGAGCGGCACCAACGCCCACGTGATCCTGGAGGAGGCGCCCGCACCGGAGAACCCCGAACCGGCCTCCGCCGAGCCCCTTTGCGCGGAACCGCTGTCGGCGGTGCCGTGGATCCTGTCGGGCCGGAGCGCCGAGGGCCTGCGCGGCCAGGCCGCCGCGCTGGACGCCCTGACCGACGCCGACCCGGTGGCGGTGGGCTGGTCCCTGGCGACCACCCGGGCCCGCTTCGAGCACCGCGCCGTCGTCCTCGGCCCGTCCTACGCGACCGGCCTCGGCGCCCTGGCAGCGGGCGACCCCGCCGCCGGAGTCGTCTCCGGGGTCTCCGGCCCGGTGGGCCGCTCGGTGTTCGTCTTCCCGGGCCAGGGCGCTCAGTGGGCCGCCATGGGGGCCCGGCTCCTCGATGAATCGGTCGTGTTCGCCGGCGTCGTGGCCGAGTGCGAGGCCGCGATGGGCGAACTCGTGGACTGGTCGGTGACCGATGTCCTGTCCGGGGTGGAGAGTGCTCCGTCCCTGGAACGGGTCGATGTGGTGCAGCCCGCCTCGTTCGTGGTGATGGCCGGGCTGGCAGCCGTATGGCGGTCCTACGGCGTCAAGCCGGCCGCCGTCGTCGGGCATTCGCAGGGGGAGATCGCCGCCGCGTATGTGGCCGGTGCGTTGTCGCTTGAGGACGCGCTGCGGATCGTGTGCGTGCGGAGCCGGGCCATTGCCGGGCTGGCCAGTGGCGACGGGACGATGGCGTCGGTCGGTGCCGGGGCCGCTCAGGTCGAGGAGATCCTGGAGGCGTGGGGCGGTCGTGTGTCGGTCGCTGCCGTCAACGGCCCGTCTCAGGTGGTCATTTCGGGTGAGATTGAGGCCGTGGAAGAGGCCGTGGCCCGGTGTGTGGAGCTGGGGCTCCGTGCTCGCCGTATCGCCGTGGACTACGCCTCCCACTCGCCTGCGATGGATGTGCTGCACGACGAGCTGACCAGCAGTCTTGCGGGGATCACCCCGCGCGCGGGCACGATTCCGCTGCTGTCGACGGTGACGGGTGAGTTCACCGACGGCTCGGACATGACCACCGACTACTGGGTGACCAATCTCCGTTCCCAGGTCCGCTTCGCCCAGGCCATCGAGAAGCTGGCAGCTGACGGGTACGGAGCTTTCGTCGAGGTCTCGTCCCATCCTGTGCTGTCGGCCGCGATCGAGGAGATGGCCGACGAGAGCGTCGTCACCGGGTCGCTCCGGCGCGACGACGGCGGGCTCGACCGGTTCCTGGCCGGTGTGGCCGAGCTGTGGGTGCACGGGGTGGACGTCGACTGGACGGCCGCCTTCCCGGAGACCCGTCCCGCCCGCGTCGATCTGCCGACGTACGCCTTCCAACGCCGCCCGTACTGGCCGGAGTTCGACACCGCGCCCGCGGTGACCGCCGACGGTGGCACGGCGGCGGACCGGGAGTTCTGGGCGGCGGTGGAGCGGGCGGACGCGGAGGCGCTGGCCGGGACGCTGGACGCGGAGGCGTCGGTCATCGATCCGCTGCTGCCCGCGCTCGCGGACTGGCGGCGCAAGCAGCGCGAGCAGGACACCACCGACTCCTGGCGCTACCGGGTCGGCTGGACCCCGCTGTCCCCGGCCGACGGAGCACCGCTCACCGGCACCTGGCTGCTCGTCACCCCCGAAACCGAAACCGAAGCCGAGGACGACGGGACGGACGCACCGTCCGCCACCGACGTCTGGGCCGACACCCTCGCCCGGGAACTGTCGAGCCGGGGCGCGAGCGTACGGTTCCTGCGGCTCGACGGGGCCGCGCAGGACCGCGCGACCCTCACCGAACGGCTCAACGGCCTCATCGGGGCCGGGACCGGGACCGCCGAAGGCGCCCAGGACACCGGATCCACGGACCGCGACGCGTACGCCGGAGTCGTCTCGCTGCTGGCCTGGGACGAGCGGCCCACCGACGGGCTGTCCGGGCTGCCCCGGGGCCTGGCCCGCACCGTCGCCCTGACCCAGGCGCTCGGGGACGCGGGCATCGCCGCCCCGCTCTGGGCGCTGACCTCCGGGGCGGTCGCGGCCGCCCGCTGGGACGCCGTCACCCGGCCCGCCCAGGCGGCGGTGTGGGGGCTCGGGCGCGTGGCCGCGCTGGAGCACCCGGACCGCTGGGGCGGACTGGCCGACGTCCCGGAGACCGCCGACGCGCGGTCCGCACGCCGCCTGGTGAACGCCCTCGCCGCGGGCGACGAGGACCAGATCGCCCTGCGCGCCTCGGGCCTCTTCGCGCGGCGGCTCGTCCGCGCCCCGCGCCCGGCGGCCACGGACCCGGGCACCGGCTGGACGCCCACGGGCACCGTCCTCGTCACCGGCGGCACCGGCGCCCTCGGTGCCCGGATGGCCCGCTGGGCGGCCGGGAACGGCGCCGCGCACCTGGTGCTCACCAGCCGCCGGGGCGCCGACGCCCCCGGCGCACCGGAACTCGCCCGGGAACTGGAGGAACTGGGCGCCCGGGTCACCCTGGCGGCCTGCGACATGGCCGACCGCGCCCAGGTCACCGCCCTCCTCGGAGGGCTCGCCGCCGACGAGTCGGCCCCGCTGACGGCGGTCGTCCACGCGGCCGGTGTGCTCGCCGACGGCATCCTCGACGCGCTCGGCCCCGAGCGCATCGCCCAGGTCATGGCACCCAAGGCGCACGCCGCCCTGCTCCTCGACGAGACGGTCCGGGACCTCGGCATCCGGCTCGACGCGTTCGTCCTGTTCGCGTCCACCGCCGGCATCTGGGGCGGGCCCGGCCAGGCGAACTACGCCGCCGCCAACGCGGTCCTGGACGCTCTGGCCGAGCGCCGCAGGGCCGACGGGCTCGCCGCCACCTCGATCGCGTGGGGCCCCTGGTCCGACGCGGGCATGGCCGACAGCGCGGCCGTCGAGGCCCGCCAGCGCAAGGGCGGGGTCCACGCACTGGCCCCCGAATCCGCCGTCGCCGTCCTGCGGCAGGCGGTCGGGGAGGACGAGGCCACCCTCACCGTGGCCGCCATCGACTGGGCCGTCTACGCGCCCGCGCTCACCGCGAGCCGCCGCTCCACGCTCCTCGACGGCATCCCGGAGGCCCGCACGGCCCTGGACGCCGCGAGCACCGGCACCGCCACCGGCAGCCCGGACTCCCTGGCCGCCCGGCTCGCCGGACTCACCGAGGCCGAACGGGAGCGCGAACTGCTCGACCTCGTACGCGGCCACGTCGCCGCCGTCCTCGGCTTCGCCGCCCCCACCGACGTGGACCCGGCGCGCGTCTTCTCCGACATCGGCTTCGACTCGCTGACCGCGATCGAACTGCGCAACCGGCTGGGCTCCGCGACCGGACTGCGGCTCCCCGCCACGCTGATCTTCGACCACCCGACCCCGGCCGCCCTGACCCGGCTGCTGCGCGAGGAACTCGTCGGCCTCGCCGACCCGGCCCCCGCCGCCGCACTCCCGGCCGGCACCGCCGCCCCCACCGGCCGCGACGACGACCCGGTCGCCATCGTCGGCATGAGCTGCCGCCTCCCCGGCGGCGTCTCCTCACCGGACGAACTGTGGCGGCTGGTCTCCGAGGGCGTCGACGCGATCACCGACTTCCCGGACGACCGGGGCTGGGACATCGACGGGGTGTACGACCCCGACCCCGACAAGGCCGGTACGACGTACACCCGGCACGGCGGATTCGTCCACGGCATCAGCGAGTTCGACGCCACGCTCTTCGGCATCAACCCGCGCGAGGCGCTGTCCATGGACCCGCAGCAGCGGCTGCTCCTGGAGACCGCGTGGGAGGCCACCGAACGGGCGGGCATCGACCCGCTGTCCCTGGCCGGGAGCCGGACGGGCATGTTCGCCGGCAGCAACGGCTCCGACTACGGCGGACTGCTCATCGCCTCCCCGCAGGGCGCCGACGGCTACTTCATGACCGGCAACGCCTCCAGCGTCCTGTCCGGCCGCGTCGCGTACACCCTCGGCCTCGAAGGCCCTGCGGTCACCGTCGACACGGCCTGCTCGTCCTCGCTCGTGGCCCTGCACCTGGCCGCTCAGGCCCTGCGCGGCGACGAGTGCGACCTCGCCCTCGCGGGCGGTGTCACGCTCATCTCCACGCCCACCCCGTTCGTCAGCTTCAGCCGACAGCACGGTCTCGCCGTCGACGGCCGGTGCAAGGCGTTCTCGGACGACGCGGACGGAACGGGCTGGGGCGAGGGCGTCGGCGTCCTCGTCCTCGAACGCCTCTCCGACGCCCGCCGCAACGGCCACCAGGTCCTCGCCCTCGTCACCGGCAGCGCCACCAACCAGGACGGTGCGTCGAACGGGCTGACCGCGCCGAACGGTCCGTCGCAGCAGCGCGTCATCCGCCAGGCCCTGGCCACGGCCGGGCTTTCGCCCGCCGAGGTGGACGCGGTGGAGGCGCACGGTACGGGAACGACGCTCGGCGACCCGATCGAGGCGCAGGCCCTCCTTGCCACATACGGCCAGGACCGGCCCGAAGGACAGCCGCTCTGGCTCGGCTCCATCAAGTCGAACATCGGGCACACCCAGGCCGCCGCAGGCGTGGCCGGGCTGATCAAGATGGTGCAGGCCATGCACCACGAGGTCCTGCCCGGCACCCTGCACGTCAGCGAGCCGTCGACCCACATCGACTGGACGGCCGGAGCGGTGGAACTACTCGCCGAGGCCCGTCCGTGGCCGCGCGGCGAGCGGCCGAGGCGCGCGGGCGTCTCGTCGTTCGGCATCAGCGGCACCAACGCGCACGTCATCATCGAGGAGGCGCCCGCCGCCGCCCCGGTACCGGAACCGTCCGTCGACGTCACCCTCCCGGTGGTGCCCTGGCCGGTGTCCGCGAAGACGCCCGCCGCCGTCGCCGCCCAGGCCGGACGGCTGGAGTCCGGGACGGACGGGCGTGACGCCGTGGACGTCGGTCTCTCCCTGGCGACGACCCGGGCCGCCCTGGACCACCGCGCCGTCGTCCTCGGCACCGGCACCGACGACCTGCGGACGGAACTGTCGGCCCTGGCCGCCGGCGAACCCACCCCCCGCACCCTCACCGGCCGCGCCCGCGCCGGCTCCACCGCGTTCGTGTTCTCCGGTCAGGGCGGGCAGCGGATCGGCATGGGCCGCGAACTCGCCGAGGTCTTCCCGGTGTTCGCGGAGGCCCTCGACGAGGTCTGCGCCCACTTCGACGCCCTGCTCGACCGGCCGCTGCGCGACGTCATGTTCGAAGACGCGGAGGCCCTGAAGAACACCGGCTGGGCGCAGCCCGCCCTCTTCGCCGTCGAAGTCGCCCTCTACCGGCTCGTCGAGTCATGGGGCGTCCGCCCCGACCGCCTCGCCGGTCATTCGGTGGGTGAGCTGGCCGCCGCGCACGTCGCCGGGGTGTTCTCCCTGGCGGACGCGGCCCGGCTCGTGGCGGCCCGCGCGCGGCTGATGCAGGACCTGCCGTCCGGCGGTGCGATGTGGGCCGTACGCGCCACGCTCGACGAGGTCACCCCGCTGCTGGTGGAGGGCGTTTCGGTCGCGGCCGTCAACGCGCCCGGCCAGGTGGTGCTCTCGGGCACGCGTGAAGCCGTCGAAGCGGTAGCCGGGCAGCTCACCGGGCGTCAGGCCCGCTGGCTGGAGGTCAGCCACGCCTTCCACTCCTCGCTGATGGACCCGATGCTGGACGCGTTCACGGCCGTCGCCGCCGAGTTGGCGTACGAGACGCCTCGTATCCCGATCGTGTCGACGCTGACCGGTGAACCCGTCACCGAGTTCTCCGCTGCGTACTGGACCGAGCAGGTTCGTGGCACGGTCCGGTTCGCGGACGCCGTGACCCGGCTGAAGGACCTCGGGGTCACCCGGTTCCTGGAGCTGGGCCCGGACGCCACCCTCACCGGTGCCATCGACGAGACGTACGACGGCGACGTCCTCGCCGTGTCCGCCCTGAACCGCAAGCAGCCCGAACCCGCGACCGCCGTCACCGCGCTCGGACACCTCTGGACGCACGGCACCGAGGTCGACTGGGCGGCGTTCTACGCCCCGACCGGGGCCCGGGTCACCGATCTGCCCACGTACGCCTTCCAGCACCAGAGCTACTGGCCGCAGGCACCCGTGCGGCATCGCGGCGACGTGACCGCCGCCGGGCTCGCCGACGCGGGACACCCGCTGCTCGGCGCCGCCGTACCGCTGGCCGGGGACGACGGGCGGATGTTCACCGCGCGCATGGGCGTTCGGGACCTGCCGTGGCTCGCCGACCACGAGGTGATGGGCACGATCCTGTTCCCCGGCACCGGCTTCCTGGAGCTGGCGATGCGCGCGGGCGACGAGGTCGGCTGCGACCGGGTCGAGGAACTGACCCTGGCCGCCCCCCTGGTCCTGCCCTCCGACGGCACCGTGCAACTGCAGCTCCGGGTCGGCGCCCCCGACGCGACCGGCCTGCGCCCGCTGACCCTGCACGCCCGCCGCGACGACGCCCCCGCCGACACCCCCTGGACCCTGCACGCCACCGGGCTCCTCGGCGACGGCCGGCCGGAACCGGCCCACGACCTCGCCGCCTGGCCGCCGCCCGGCGCCGAGCCCATCGACGTCTCCGAGTTCTACGCGATGTACCGGCAGGGCGGATTCGCCTACGGCCCCTCGTTCCAAGGACTGCGCCGCGCCTGGACCACCGGCGACGAGGTCTACGCCGACGTGGTGCTCGACGAACCCCACGCCACCGAAGCCGCCGCCTACGGACTGCACCCGCCGCTGCTCGACGCGGCGCTCCAGGCACTGACCTTCCTCGCCCTCGACGGCAGCGGCAAGAGCAGACTGCCGTTCTCCTGGTCCGGCGTCTCGCTGTACGCCTACGGGGCGTCGAGCCTGCGCGTGCGGCTCGCCAAGGCCGGACCCGACGCGCTGACCCTGGACCTCGCCGACGGCACCGGACAACCGGTCGCCCGGGTGGAGTCCCTGGCCATGCGCCAGGTGTCGGCCGCGCAGCTGCACGGCTCCCCGGCCACGGCCGCCCGCCCGCAGGACGTCTTCCGGCTCGACTGGCTCCCGGTGTCCCTGCCGGACACCGCCCCGGTCACCGGCCGTACATGGGCGGTGCTCGGCGACACCGGCACCGGCACCGGAATCGACCCGCTGGGGCTCGCGGACGCGCTGGAGGCCCGGATCGTGCCCGCCCTGGACGCGTTCGGCGCCGAAGAACCCGTTCCCGACGTGGTGTTCGTCCCCTGCGCGGGCACCCGCTCCTCCGGTGCGGCCGACGCCGGCCCCATGGCGGCCGACGTCCGCGACCTGACCGCCCGCGTCCTGGACCTCCTCCAGCGCTGGCTCTCCGACAGCCGGTACGCCTCCGCCCGGCTCGTCCTCGTCACCAGCGGCGCCGTCGCCGCCGGTGACCCCGACGGGCCCGGCGATCCGGCCGCCGCCGCCGTCTGGGGCCTCGTCCGCTCCGCCCAGTCGGAGGAGCCCGGCCGCTTCGTGCTCGCCGACATCGGCCCCGGCACCCTCACCGACGGAACCGCGGCCGGACTCCTCGCCGCCGTCCTCGCCTCCGACGAGGCCCAGGTCGCCGTCCGCGACGGCGCGGTCCGGGCCGCCCGGCTCGTCCGCCCCGCCCCGGACGACAGCCTGCTGCCCCCGGCCGGTGCCGAGGCCTGGCGCCTCGACAGCACCGCACGCGGCAGCCTCGCCAACCTCACCCTCGCCGCCGACCCCGAACTGCTGGAACCCCTCGGACCCGACGAGGTCCGCGTCGCCGTGAAGGCCGCCGGACTCAACTTCCGGGACGTGCTCAACGCCCTCGACATGTATCCCGGAGAGCCCGGACCCATGGGCGTCGAAGGCGCCGGCGTCATCACCGAGGTCGGCCCCGACGTCACCGGGTTCGCCCCCGGCGACCGCGTCCTCGGCATGTTCGGCAAGGCCTTCGGGCCGGTCTCCGTCGCCGACCACCGCATGATCGCCCGGATGCCCGAGGACTGGACCTTCGAACAGGCCGCGTCCGTCCCCGTGGTCTTCCTGACCGCCTACTACGCCCTCGTCGACCTCGCCGGACTCAAGCCCGGCGAATCCGTCCTCGTGCACGCCGCGGCCGGCGGCGTCGGCATGGCCGCCGCCCAGCTCGCCCGGCACCTCGGCGCCGAGGTGTACGGCACGGCGGGCCCCGCCAAGCACGACACCCTGCGCTCCCTCGGCATCGACGACGCCCACCTCGCCTCCTCCCGCGACCTCGCCTTCGAGGAGCACTTCCGTACGACCGCGGGCACCGGCGGCATCGACGTCGTCCTCAACTCGCTGGCCCGGGAGTACGTGGACGCCTCGCTGCGGCTGCTCACCGGCGGCGGACGGTTCCTCGAAATGGGCAAGACCGACGTCCGCACCCCGGAGAGCATCGCCGACGCCCACCCCGGCGTCAGCTACGCCGCGTTCGACCTCATCGAGGCCGGACCCGCACGCATCGGCGAGATGCTCGGCGAGATCCTGCGCCTCGTCGAAACGGGCGCCCTGCACCCGCTGCCCCTGGCCACCTGGGACGTGCGCCGCGCCCCCGAGGCGTACCGGCACGTCAGCCAGGCCCGGCACATCGGCAAGGTCGTCCTCACCCTCCCCGGCCGCCCCGATCCGGACGGCACCGTCCTCGTCACCGGAGGCACCGGCGGCCTCGGCCACTACGTCGCCCGCCACCTCGTCGAACACCACGGCGTCCGCAACCTGCTGCTCACCAGCCGCAGCGGCCCCCGGGCCGAGGGCGCCGCAGGCCTCGCCGCCGAACTGGAGAAGCTCGGCGCCCGGGTCCGCATCGAGGCGTGCGACGCCGCCGACCGGGACGCACTCGCCCGCACCCTCGCCACCGTCGACGAGGAACACCCGCTCACCGCGGTCGTCCACGTCGCCGGAGTCGTCGACGACGGGGTCATCCCCTTCCTCACCCCCGACCGCCTCGACACCACCCTGCGGCCCAAGGCCGACGCCGCCCTCAACCTCTACGAACTGACCAAGGACAGCGGCCTCGCCGCCCTCGTCCTCTTCTCCGGCGCCGCCGGCACCCTGGGCGGCGCGGGCCAGGCCAACTACGCGGCGGCCAACGCCTTCCTGGACGAGTTCGCCCGCTGGGCACGCCACCGCGGCGTCCCCGCCGTCGCCCTCGCCTGGGGCCCGTGGATCGCCGACCGGGGCATGACCGGGCACCTCACCGACAACGACATCGCCCGCATGGCGAAGGCCGGACTCCAGCCCCTGGACGCACCGGCCGGGCTCGCCCTGCTCGACTTCGCCCTGACCACCGACGAAGCCGCCCTGCTCCCGATGCGCCTGGACACCTCACCGCGCGCGTTCACCGCCGGACCCGTCCCCCCGATGCTCCGCCACCTCGCGGGCAGCGCCGCACCCCGGCGCACCCAGGCCGCCACCGCGGCCGCCCCCGAACCGGCCGCCGCACTCGCCGACCGGCTGCGCGCCCTGCCCGCCGCCGACCGGACCGAGCACCTGCTCGACCTGGTCTGCGCCCAGGCCGCCGCCGTCCTCGGCCACGGCTCGGCCGACGACATCGACCCGGACGAGGCCTTCCTCGGCTTCGACTCCCTCACGGCCATCGAACTGCGCAACCGCATGGGCGCCCTCACCGGTACCCGGCTGCCCGCGACGCTGGTCTTCGACTACCCGACCCCGGCCTCGCTCGTCGCATACCTGCTGGCCGACCTCGTCCCCGACACCGCACCCGACCCCGGCCCGGCCACCGCACCGGGCACCGTCGCGGACACCTCCACGGCCGGATCCGCGGCCCTGGACGAGATCGAACGGCTGGAACAGACCCTGGACCGGCTCGCCGGCTCCGGCGACGCCACCGTGCGGCAGCGCCTGCGCGCCCTCGCGGAACGGTGGGACGACGGGGCCGGGACCCCAACGACGACGGGCGCGGAGAACGGACCGCCCGCGGACGACGAGGCCGACGCACTCGCGTCCGCGACGGCCGACGAACTCTTCAGAATGATCGACGGCGAATTTGGTGGGACGTCTTGAGCGAGAACCGCGTGGTCAACGCCGACGACGAGCAGCAGAAACTGCTCGGCTACCTCAAGAAGGTCACCGGCGACCTCCGCCAGGCCCACCGCAGACTGCGGGAGATCGAGGCCGCCGGCACCGAACCCATCGCCATCGTCGGCATGGGCTGCCGCCTCCCCGGCGGCGTCCGCTCCCCCCAGGACCTCTGGCAGCTCCTGGACCGGGCCGGCGACGGCATGTCCACGTTCCCCGTCGACCGCGACTGGGACCTGGACCGGCTCTTCGGCCCCGACTCGAACCTGCCCGGCACCAGCCACGCCCGCGAAGGCGGATTCACCTACGACGCCACCGAGTTCGACCCCGCCTTCTTCGGCCTCAGTCCCCGCGAAGCCCTCGCCATGGACCCGCAGCAGCGCATGCTGCTCCAAGCCTCCTGGGAGGCGTTCGAACACGCGGGCATCGACCCCACCACCCTGAAGAACACCGACACCGGCGTCTTCGTCGGCGCCGCCTCCACCGGCTACGGCTCCCACCTCACCGAGCTACCGCAGGGCGTCGAGGGCTACCTCCTCACCGGCAACTCCATGGCCGTCGCCTCCGGCCGCATCGCCTACACCCTCGGCCTCAAGGGCCCCGCCGTCACCGTCGACACCGCCTGCTCCTCCTCCCTGGTCGCCCTCCACATGGCCGTCCAGTCCCTGCGCTCCGGCGAATGCTCCCGGGCGCTCGTCGGCGGTGTCACCGTCATGTCGACCCCCGGCATGTTCCTCGAATTCAGCCGCCAGCAGGGCCTGTCCGCCGACGGCCGCTGCAAGGCGTTCTCCGACGACGCCGACGGCACCGGCTGGTCCGAGGGCGCGGGCCTCATCGTCCTCACCCGGCTCTCCGACGCCGTCCGCGACGGCCACCGCGTCCTCGCCGTGGTGCGCGGCACGGCCGTCAACCAGGACGGCGCCTCCAACGGCCTCACCGTGCCCAACGGCCCCTCGCAGCAGCAGGTCATCCGCCAGGCCCTGGAGAACGCCCGCCTGACCCCGGCGGACGTGGACGCCGTCGAGGCCCACGGCACCGGCACCAAGCTCGGCGACCCCATCGAGGCCCAGGCCCTCCTCGCCACCTACGGCAAGGACCGCCCGGCCGATCGCCCGCTGTGGCTCGGCTCGGTCAAGTCGAACATCGGGCACACCCAGGCCGCCGCCGGGGTCGCCGGCGTCATGAAGATCGTCCTGGCCCTGCGGAACGAGTCCCTGCCCAAGACCCTGTACGCGGAGAAGCCGTCGACCCATGTCGACTGGGCGGCCGGCGGCGTCGAACTGCTCACCGAGGCCCAGGACTGGCCCCGGGGCGAACGCCCCCGCCGCGCGGGCATCTCGTCGTTCGGCATCAGCGGCACGAACGCCCACGTCATCGTGGAAGAGGCCCCCGCCCCCGAGGAGCGGGAGCCCGCCCCGGAGGCGAAGCGCCCCGCCGGCACGGTGAACCCGCCGGTGCTGCCCTGGCCGCTCTCCACCCGGCAGCCGGAGGCCCTTCCCACGCTCGCGGCCCGCCTCCACACCGCCCTCACCGCCGACCCGCGGACCCGCCCCCAGGACATCGGCCGCACCCTGGCCACGGGCCGCGCCGCGTTCGAGCACCGGGCCGTGGTCCTGGCCACCGACGCGGAATCCGCCCGGGACGCCCTGACCGCCCTCTCCACCGGCGCCCCCACCTCGGCCGCCCACCTCGTCCAGGCCACCCCCACCGCCCGCAGCGGCGGCCGGGCCCGGCGCCGCCTCGCGTTCGTGTTCTCCGGCCAGGGGGGCCAGCGGGTCGGCATGGGCCGTGAACTGGCCGACGCCTTCCCGGTGTTCGCGACCGCGCTGGACGAGGTGTGCGGTCACTTCGACGGGTTGCGCGAGGTGATGGACGGGGACGCGGAGGCCCTGAAGAACACGGGCTGGGCGCAGCCCGCCCTCTTCGCCGTCGAGGTCGCCCTCTACCGACTCGTCGAGTCCTGGGGCGTCCGCCCCGACTACCTCGTCGGCCACTCGGTGGGCGAACTGGCCGCCGCACACGTCGCCGGGGTGCTGCCCCTGCCGGACGCGTGCCGGCTGGTTTCGGCCCGCGCCGAGCTCATGCGGGCGCTGCCGTCGGGCGGTGCGATGTGGGCCGTGCGCGCGACGGCGGACGAGGTCGTCCCGCTGCTCACCGAGGGCGTGTCGCTCGCGGCGGTGAACGCCCCCGGCCAGGTCGTCGTCTCCGGCACGCGTGAAGCCGTCGAGGCGGTGGCCGCGCGGTTCACCGACCGTCAGGGCCGCTGGCTGGAGGTCAGCCACGCCTTCCACTCGCCGCTCATGGACCCCATGCTCTCCGAGTTCCGGGCGGCGGCGGGCCGGCTGACCTACGCGGCCCCGAGCATTCCGATCGTCTCGACGCTGACCGGTGAAACCGTCACCGAGTTCACCGCCGCCTACTGGGCGGACCAGGTGCGCGGCACCGTCCGCTTCGCCGACGCCGTCACCCATCTCACGTCCCTCGGCATCATCCGGTTCCTGGAACTGGGCCCGGACGCCACCCTGACCGGTGCCATCGACGAGACCTGCGAAGGCGGCGTCCTCACCCTGGCGGCACTGCGCAGGAACCTGCCCGAACCGGTGACTTCGGTGCGCGCCCTCGCCCAGCTCTGGGCCGACGGCCACCCCGTCGACTGGCAGCCCTTCTACGACGCCACGGACGCGGAGTTCACCGACCTCCCGACGTACCCGTTCGCCCGGGACCGCTACTGGATGCAGAACCCCGAGGGCTCCCGCCCCCGCCCGGCGCGCGACGCCGGGGACCGCCTCCGGTACGAGGTGTCCTGGACGCCCCTCCCGGCGCCCGGCGCGGATGTTCCGGACGGTGGCTGGCTGCTCGTCGAACGGGCGGACGCCGAGGACGCCTGGGCGGACGCGCTCGCGGAGGAACTGACCGCCCGGGGCGCGGAAGTGGCGCGGCTGCGGCTCGGTTCCGGTGGTCCGGAGCGGGCGGCGCTGGCGGCCCGGCTCGGTGAGTTCGCCGGGCATGCCCGTGTGGTGTCGTTCCTCGGCCAGGACGAATCCGGGCCGGCCGGCGTGGCCGCGTCGGCGGTGCTCGTGCAGGCCCTGGGCGACGCGGGGATCGCGGCCCCGGTGTGGTCGGTGACCGCCGGAGCGGTGTCCGCCGGTCCGGGGGATGCGGTGTCGCATCCGGTGCGGGCCGGTGTGTGGGGTCTCGGCCGGGTGGTGGCCCTGGAGGAGCCGGGGCGCTGGGGCGGTCTGGTGGACGTTCCGGAGTCGGTGTCGCGGGAGGCCGTCGGTCGTCTGGTCGAGGTGCTGTCCGGTGGGTACGGCGACGAGGACGAGGTTGTCGTACGCGGCGGGGCCGTTCTCGGTCGCCGTCTTGCGCCCGCTGTCGTGCGGCCGGGGGAGGAGTCCTGGTCGCCGTCGGGGACCGTGCTGGTCTCCGGTGGTACGGGGGCGCTGGGCGCCCGCGTGGCGCGCTGGGCGGTGGAGCGGGGCGCGGAGCACGTCGTTCTGATCAGCCGGCGCGGCCCGGAGGCGGAAGGCGCTTCCGAGCTGCGGGAGGAACTGACGGGGCTGGGCGCCGAGGTCGACGTCGTGGCCTGCGATGTGGCCGTACGGGAGGACGTGGACGCGCTCTTCGCGCGCTTCGACATCACAGCCGTCGTGCACACGGCGGGTGTTCTGGACGACGGAGTGGTCGACGGTCTGACGCCCGAGCGGGTGGCCGGTGTCTGGGGTGCGAAGGCTGAAGGTGCCTGGAACCTTCACCATGCTTCTCTGGGACGGGAGTTGGACGCGTTTGTGCTGTTCTCGTCGGCTGCCGGTGTGTGGGGCGGTGCGGGGCAGGGTGCGTACGCGGCGGCGAATGCCGCGCTTGACGGGCTGGCGGAGTTCCGCCGTTCGCAGGGCCTGACCGGCGCGGCGATCGGCTGGGGGCCGTGGGCGGAAGGCGGGATGGCGGACGACGCCACCGTCCTCGCCCGCGCCGAGCGGGGCGGGCTGAGCCCACTGCTTCCCGAGGCCGCCCTCGGCGTCCTCGCCTCGGCCTCCGGCTGTGTCACGGTCGCGGACGTGGACTGGGAGCGGTTCGTTCCCGGGATGACGGCGCTGCGCGCCAACCGGCTCTGGGACGAGCTGGCCCCGCGCCCGCCGGAGCGCCCGGCGGCCCCCGGCGGGGGACTGCGGGAGCGGCTGGCCGGAACGGCGGGGGCCGCCCGGCGGTCCCTCGTCCGGGACGTCGTGCGCGGGCAGGTCGCGGCCGTGCTGGGCTTCGCGAGCCCGTCGGCCGTGGAGGTCACGAAGGCCTTCCGGGACCTGGGCTTCGACTCCCTCACCGCCGTCGAACTCCGCAACGCCCTCACCGCCGAGACCGGGCTCACCCTCGCCTCGACGGTGGTCTTCGACTACCCCTCGGTCGAGGCGCTGACCACCTACGTCGTCACCGAGATGTTCGGTGCGGACGCGGAGGCCGACACCGGCCAGGACGTCAGGCCCGCGCTCCCGACCGTGGCGGACGATCCGGTCGCCGTGGTGGGCATGGGCTGCCGCTTCCCGGGCGGCGCGGACTCACCGGAGGCGTTGTGGCGACTGCTGTCCGAGGGCACCGACGCCCTCGGCGGCTTCCCCGCCGACCGGGGCTGGGACCTCGGCGGCGCCGCCGCTCACGGCTTCGCCCCCGTCGGAGGCTTCGTCTCCGGCGCGACCGACTTCGACGCCGACCTGTTCGGCATCTCGCCCCGCGAGGCCCTGGCCATGGACCCGCAGCAACGCCTCCTCCTCGAAGTCGCCTGGGAGTCCCTGGAGCGCTCGGGCATCGCCCCGTACGCCCTGCGCGGCCTGCCCGTCGGCGTCTTCGCCGGAACGAACGGCCAGGATTACGCGGCCCTCCTCGCCGTCGCCGGCGAATCCGGTGACGGGTACGGCGGCACCGGCAACTCCGGCAGCGTCCTGTCCGGCCGCATCTCGTACGCGCTCGGGCTGGAAGGCCCGGCGGTGACGATCGACACGGCGTGTTCGTCGTCGTTGGTGGCGATGCATCTGGCGGCGCAGGCGTTGCGGTCGGGGGAGTGCGATCTCGCGCTGGCCGGTGGTGTGACGGTGATGTCGACGCCGGGTGCGTTCGTGGAGTTCGAGCGGCAGGGCGGTTTGGCCGGGGATGGTCGGTGCAAGGCGTTCTCGGACGATGCGGACGGGACGGGCTGGGGTGAGGGCGTCGGCGTCCTCGTCCTGGAGCGGTTGTCCGACGCGCAGCGCAACGGCCACGAGATCCTCGCTGTCCTCCGTGGCAGTGCGGTCAACCAGGACGGTGCGTCCAATGGCCTGACCGCCCCCAACGGTCCGTCCCAGCAGCGCGTCATCCGCCAGGCCCTGGCCAACGCACAGGTGTCCTCGGCCGATGTCGACGCGGTGGAGGCGCACGGTACGGGGACGAAGCTCGGTGACCCGATCGAGGCGCAGGCGCTGCTTGCCACGTACGGCCAGGACCGGCCCGACGGACAGCCGCTGTGGCTGGGTTCGGTCAAGTCGAACATCGGACACACCCAGGCGGCGGCCGGTGTCGCCGGGGTCATGAAGATGATCCTGGCGCTGCGGAACGAGACGCTGCCCCGGTCCCTCCACGTCGGGACCCCGTCCTCGCACGTCGACTGGACGGCGGGCGCCGTCGAGCTGCTGTCCGAGTCCCGTCCCTGGACACGCGCCGAACGCCCGCGACGGGCCGGGATCTCCTCCTTCGGGGTCAGCGGCACGAACGCCCACGTGATCATCGAGGAGGCCCCGGAGCCCGACCGGGCCCCGGTGAAGGCCCCGGAGGTCACGCTGCCGCTGGTGCCCTGGCCGGTGTCCTCGAAGTCGGCGTCCGCCCTCACCGCCCAGACACGGCGGCTCGCGGCCGGCACGGAGGGCCTGCACGCCACCGACGTGGCCCTGTCCCTGGCCACGACCCGGGCCGCGCTGGAGCACCGAGCCGTCGTCCTCGGCACGGACACCGAAGATCTGCGCATCCGCCTCGGCGAGCAGCTGACCCCGGTCGTGGCCCGGGACGGCCTGACCGGGTTCGTGTTCTCCGGCCAGGGCAGCCAGCGGGTCGGTATGGGCCGTGAACTCGCGGAGACCTTCCCGGTGTTCGCGACCGTCCTGGACGAGGTGTGCGGTCACTTCGACGGGTTGCGCGAGGTGATGGACGGTGACGCGGAGGCGTTGAAGAACACGGGCTGGGCGCAGCCCGCCCTCTTCGCGGTGGAAGTGGCGCTGTATCGCCTGGTGGAGTCGTGGGGTGTCCGTCCGGACTATCTCGTGGGCCACTCGGTGGGCGAGCTGGCCGCCGCGCATGTTGCCGGGGTGCTGTCCCTTGCGGACGCCGCCCGCCTGGTCTCGGCCCGAGCGACGCTGATGCAGGCGCTGCCGTCCGGCGGTGCCATGTGGGCCGTACGGGCGACGGCGGACGAGGTCACTCCGCTGCTGGTCGACGGCGCGTCCATCGCGGCGGTCAACGCCCCCGGCCAGGTCGTCGTCTCCGGCACCCGCGAAGCCGTCGAAGCGGTCGCGGACCGGCTCACCGACCGGCAGGGCCACTGGCTGGAGGTCAGCCACGCCTTCCACTCGGCCCTGATGGACCCGATGCTGTCCGACTTCGCGGCGGTGGCGGGCGAGCTGACGTACGCGGCACCCCGCATCCCGATCCTGTCGACGCTGACCGGGGAGCAGATCAGCGAGTTCACCGCCGCGTACTGGGCCGACCAGGTGCGCGGCACCGTCCGCTTCGCCGATGCCGTCACCCGGGCCAAGGACCTCGGTGTCACCCGATTCCTCGAACTCGGCCCGGACGCGAGCCTCGTGGGCGCGATCGGCGAGACCGACGAGGACGCTTTCGCCGTGGCCGCGCTCAGCCGCAAGCAGTCCGAACCCGTCACCGCCGTCACGACCCTCGCCCGGCTCTGGGCCGACGGCGCGGACGTCGACTGGGCGGCGTTCTTCGCCCCGACGGGTGCCCGGGTCGTCGAGCTTCCGACGTACGCCTTCCAGCACCAGCGTTACTGGCCGGATGTGCGGCGGGCGGCGGTGGTGGCGGCTCCTGCGGCCGACTCCGCTTTCTGGGACGCGGTGGAACGTGGTGACGACGCGTTGTTCGCGGCCGAGTTCGGCGTCGATGCGGGGGCACCGCTGCGCGAGACACTGCCCGCGTTCGCGGCCTGGCAGCGGCGGCGCCGCGAGCGCGAGGCGGCGGACAAGCTGCGGTACGAGGTGTCCTGGACACCGCTTCGGCCGGCCGGAGCCGACCGGCCGAAGGGCTGGCTGCTCGTCGAGTGTGCGGACGCCGAGGACGTGTGGGCGGACGCGCTGGCGGAGGAGCTGACGGCGGGCGGGGCGGAGGTGGCGCGGCTGCGGCTCGGTTCCAGTGAGCTGGAGCGGGCGGCGCTGGCGGCCCGGCTCGGTGAGTTCACCGGTCGGGAGCGCGTGGTGTCGTTCCTGGGCCAGGACGAATCGGGTTCCGCCGGTGTCGCGGCCTCGGCCCTTCTGACGCAGGCCCTGGGCGACGCGGGAGTCGACCGCCCGGTGTGGTGGGTGACCTCGGGGGCCGTCGCGGCGGGTCCGGGGGATGCGGTGTCGCATCCGGTGCGGGCCGGTGTGTGGGGTCTCGGCCGGGTGGTGGCTCTGGAGGAGCCGGGTCGCTGGGGCGGTCTGGTGGACGTTCCGGACGAGACGTCACGCGAGGCAGTCGGCCGTCTGGTCGAGGTGCTGTCCGGTGGATGCGGGGACGAGGACGAGATCGCCGTACGCGGCGGAGCCGTTCTCGGCCGCCGCCTCGCGCCCGCTGTCGTGCGGCCGGGGGAGGAGTCCTGGTCACCGTCCGGGACCGTGCTGGTCTCCGGCGGTACGGGCGCGCTGGGCGCCCGCGTGGCCCGCTGGGCCGTCGAGCGGGGCGCCGAGCACGTCGTCCTCATCAGCCGGCGCGGCCCGGACGCCGAAGGCGCCCCGGAACTGCGGGACGAGATCGCCGCCCTCGGGGCCAAGGCCGACGTCGTCGCCTGCGATGTCTCCGTACGGGAGGACGTGGACGCGCTCTTCGCGCGCTTCGACATCGCGGCGGTCGTGCACACGGCGGGTGTTCTGGACGACGGAGTGGTCGACGGTTTGACGCCCGAGCGGGTGGCCGGTGTCTGGGGTGCGAAGGCTGAAGGTGCCTGGAACCTCCACCACGCCTCCTTGGCAAGGAAGTTGGACGCGTTCGTGCTGTTCTCGTCGGCTGCCGGTGTGTGGGGCGGTGCGGGGCAGGGGGCTTACGCGGCGGCGAACGCGGCGCTTGACGGGCTGGCGGAGTTCCGCCGTTCGCAGGGCCTGGTCGCGTCCTCGATCGGCTGGGGGCCCTGGGCGGAAGGCGGGATGGCGGACGACGCCACCGTCCTCGCCCGGATGGACCGGGGCGGCGTACGGCCGCTGGACCCCGCCACCGCGCTCGACGTCCTCGGCTCCGCGCACGGCTGCGTCGCGGTGGCCGATATGGACTGGGAGCGGTTCGTGCCGTCCGTGACGGCGCTCCGGGCCAACCGGTTCTGGGACGAGGTCGCCCCGCACCGGCCGGAGCCGGTCGCCGCCGGGTCCGGGGGACTGGGCGAGCGGCTGGCCGGGCTGTCGGACGTGGCCCGGCGCGCGCTGGTGACGGACGTGGTGCGCGGCCGGGTGGCCGCCGTGCTGGGCTTCGCCGACCCGGCCGCCGTGGAGGTGTCCCGGGCCTTCAAGGACCTGGGCTTCGACTCGCTCACCGCCGTCGAACTCCGCAACGCCCTCACCGCCGAGACCGGGCTCAAGCTCCCCTCCACGCTCGCCTTCGACCACCCGACCACCCTGGCCCTCACCGACTTCCTGCTCGGTGAACTCGCCGGGTACGCGGGCGGCGAGGTCCGGGACCTGGCCGCCGAACTGGACCGGATCGAAACGGCCCTGCTGGCCCTGCCCCCCGCCGAGCACGCACGGCTGCGCGTCGCCTCGCGCCTGCAACAACTGATGAAACGCCTGGATGGTGCGCCGTCCGACCCGGACGCCGCGGATCTCTCGGCAAAGATCGAAGCCGCTACGTCCGACGACATCTTTGCTCTTATCGACCATGAGATCGGGAAGCGGTGAGCTTGATGAGTAACGAGGACAAGCTTCTCGGGTACTTGAAGAAGGTCACGCTTGAGCTTCACGAGACCAAGCAGCGCCTGCACAGCGCGGAGACCGCCGGTACCGAACCCGTGGTCGTCGTCGGCATGGGCTGCCGTTTCCCGGGCGGTGCGAACTCCCCGGAAGAACTCTGGCGCCTGGTCGCGGACGGCGTGGACGCCCTCGGCCCGTTCCCCCCGGACCGGGGCTGGGAAGGCCACCGGGGCACCGGCGGCTTCGTCGAGGGCGTGGCGGACTTCGACGCCGGGCTGTTCGGCATCTCGCCGCGCGAGGCCCTGGCCATGGACCCGCAGCAACGCCTCCTCCTCGAAGTCGCCTGGGAGTCGCTGGAGCGCTCGGGCATCGCCCCGTACGCCCTGCGCGGCCTGCCCGTCGGCGTTTTCGCCGGTACCAACGGGCAGGACTATCCGGCGGCCCTGGCCATGGCCGGCGAATCCGGTGACGGGTACGGCGGCACCGGCAGCTCGGGCAGCGTGCTGTCCGGCCGCGTCTCGTACGCGCTGGGGCTGGAAGGCCCGGCGGTGACGATTGATACGGCGTGTTCGTCGTCGTTGGTGGCGATGCATCTGGCGGCGCAGGCGTTGCGGTCGGGGGAGTGCGATCTTGCGCTGGCCGGTGGTGTGACGGTGATGTCGACGCCGGGTGCGTTCGTGGAGTTCGAGCGGCAGGGCGGTTTGGCCGGGGATGGTCGGTGCAAGGCGTTCTCGGACGATGCGGATGGTACGGGCTGGGGTGAGGGTGTCGGGGTCCTCGTCCTGGAGCGGTTGTCCGACGCGCAGCGCAACGGCCACGAGATCCTCGCTGTCCTCCGTGGCAGTGCGGTCAACCAGGACGGTGCGTCCAATGGCCTGACCGCCCCCAACGGTCCGTCCCAGCAGCGCGTCATCCGCCAGGCCCTAGCCAACTCCGGCCTGACGGCCGCCGAGGTGGACGCGGTGGAGGCGCACGGTACGGGGACGAAGCTCGGTGACCCGATCGAGGCGCAGGCGCTGCTTGCCACGTACGGTCAGGACCGTCCCGAGGACCGGCCGCTGTGGCTGGGTTCGGTCAAGTCGAACATCGGGCACACCCAGGCCGCCGCCGGAGTGGCCGGGGTCATGAAGATGATCCTGGCGCTGCGGAACGAGACGCTGCCGGAGTCCCTGCACGTCGGTACTCCGTCCTCGCACGTCGACTGGACGGCGGGCGCGGTCGAGCTGCTGTCCGAGTCCCGTCCCTGGCCGCACTCCGAACGGACCCGCCGCGCGGGCGTGTCGTCCTTCGGCATCAGCGGCACGAACGCCCACGTGATCATCGAGGAAGCCCCCGAACCGGCCGAGGAACCCGCCCCCGTCGCGGGCGCCCCCCTGCCCCTGGTGCCGTGGCTCCTCTCCGCGAAGACCGCGGCCGGGCTCACGGACCAGGCACACCGCCTGGCCGCCGCCACCGCAGGTGCGGACGCGGCCGGCATCGGCCTCTCCCTCGCGACGACCCGGGCCGCGCTGGAGCACAGGGCCGTTGTTCTCGGCACGGACACCGACACCCTGCGCACCCGGCTCGGCGAGGAGCTGGCCCCGGTCACCGCCCGGGGCGGTCTCACCGCCTTCGTGTTCTCCGGCCAGGGAGGCCAACGGGTCGGCATGGGCCGTGAACTGGCCGACGCCTTCCCGGTGTTCGCGACCGCCCTGGATGAGGTGTGTGCGCACTTCGACGGGTTGCGCGAGGTGATGGACGGGGACGCGGAGGCCCTGAAGAAAACGGGCTGGGCCCAGCCCGCCCTCTTCGCCGTCGAGGTCGCGCTCTACCGACTCGTCGAGTCCTGGGGTGTCCGCCCTGACTACCTGGTCGGCCACTCTGTGGGTGAGCTGGCCGCCGCGCATATCGCCGGGGTGCTGTCCCTCGCGGACGCCGCCCGGCTGGTCTCCGCCCGCGCGACGCTCATGCAGGCGCTGCCCTCCGGCGGCGCCATGTGGGCCGTACGGGCGACGGCGGACGAGGTCACCCCGCTGCTGGTCGACGGCGCGTCCATCGCGGCGGTCAACGCCCCCGGCCAGGTCGTCGTCTCCGGCGCCCGCGAAGCCGTCGAAGCGGTTGCCGCGCGGCTCACCGACCGTCAAGGCCGCTGGCTGACCGTCAGCCACGCCTTCCACTCGCCGCTCATGGACCCGATGCTGGCGGAGTTCCGGGCGGTGGCGGGCGAGCTGACGTACGCGGCACCCCGCATCCCGATCGTCTCCACCCTCACCGCCGAACCCGTCGACGTCTTCACCGCCGGCTACTGGGCCGACCAGGTGCGCGGCACCGTCCGCTTCGCGGACGCGGTGACCCGTCTGAAGGACCTCGGGGTCAGGCGCTTCCTCGAACTCGGCCCGGACGCCACCCTCACCGGCGCCATCGACGAGACGTACGACGGCGACGCCCTCGCCGTGGCGGCCGTCAACCGCAAGCAGCCCGAGCCCGCCACCGCCGTCACGACCCTCGCCCGGCTCTGGGCCGACGGGGCGGACGTCGACTGGGCGGCGTTCTACGCCCCGACCGGGGCCCGGGTCACCGACCTGCCCACGTACGCCTTCCAGCACCAGCGCTACTGGCCGGCCGCCCGGCTCACCGCGGGCCCCGTGCCGCTCGGGTCCGTCGGGGTCGGGCACCCGCTGCTCCAGGCCGTCATCAGCCTGGCGGACTCCGGGGACGTGCTGTTCCTCGGCGCGCTCTCGGCCCAGGCGCAGCCGTGGATCGCCGACCACCGGGTGGCCGGCCGGATCCTCCTGCCCGGCACCGGGCTGCTCGACCTCGCCCTGTGCGCGGGCGAGCACACCGGCTGCGAACGGGTCGAGGAACTCACCCTGACAGCGCCCCTGGTCGTCCCGGAGACCGGCGTCGTCCACCTCCAGCTCCTCGTCGGCGCCCCGGACACCACCGGCTGCCGCCCCGTCCAGATCTCCTCCCGGCAGGACGGCGAGCCCGCCGACCGGTGGACCCGCCACGCCACCGGCCTCCTCTCCCCGGCCCGGGACGAGGAACCCGCGTACGACCTCACCCAGTGGCCCCCGGACGGGGCCACCGCACTGGACACGGACGGGCTCTACCCGGCCCTGGCCGGGCTCGGGCTCCAGTACGGCCCCGTCTTCCGGGGGCTGCGCCGGGCCTGGCGGCGGGACGACGAGATCTTCGTCGAGGCCCTGCTCGACGACCCCGCCCCGCTCTCCGCCGCCGACGCCCACCCGCTCCACCCGGCCGTCCTGGACTCCGTCCTGCACGCCATGGGGCTCGGCGCCCCCGGTGGCGAAGGCGAGAGCGGGGACGGGGAAGCGGCCGGGCACCTGCCGTTCTCCTGGAGCGGGGTGACCCTGCACGCCGTCGGCGCAGGCGCCCTGCGGGCCCGGCTGACGCACCTCGGGCCGGACAGCGTCTCCGTCCAGGTCGCCGACGTCACCGGCCGGCCCGTCGCCGACATCGCCGCGCTGACGCTCCGGCCGATGGCCCCGGACACGGGCGGCACCGGCGACACCGGAACCACCGGTCCGCGGGACGCGCTCTTCCGCCTCGACTGGACGCGCGTCCCGGCACCCGAGACCCCCGCAGGAACGGACGCGCCGGTCCCGGCCCTGCTGGACGCGGACGGCGGCCCGGACACGTACCCCGATCTGGCGGCGCTGCGCACCGCCGTCGACGCCGGCGGGCCCGTGCCCGGCCTGGTCGTCACCAGGGCCCCGCGACCCGCACCCTCCGCCGGAAACGCCGACGAGTCCCCCGACCGGGTCCACCGGGCCGTCCTCGCCACCCTCGCGCTCCTCCAGGACTGGCTCACCGACGACCGCTTCGCTGACGCCCGGCTCCTCCTCGTCTGCGACGGGGCCGTGGCCGCCCGGACCGGGGAGAACGTGCGGGACCTGGCCGGGGCCGCCGTCTGGGGCCTCGTACGGTCGGCCCAGTCCGAACACCCCGACCGCGTCCAGCTCATCGACGCACCGGGCGCGCTGCGCGAAGCCGCTGCCCTGGCCGCCGCCGCGGACGGCGAACCGCAGCTCGCCGTCCGCGACGGCGTACTCCTCGCCTGCCGGCTGGCCGCCGCCCCGCCGGCCGGGGAGGCCCCCGCGTACGACCCCGACGGCACCGTCCTCGTCACCGGCGCCACCGGCGAACTCGGCGGAGTGATCTCCCGCCACCTGGTCACCGCCCACGGCGTCCGCCGGCTGATGCTCCTCAGCCGTCGCGGACCCGACGCGCCCGGCGCCGCCGCGCTCACCGCCGCCCTCACCGAACTGGGCGCCCACGTCAGCCTCCTCGCCTGCGACACCGCCGACCGGGACGCCCTCGCCGCCGCCCTCGCCACGATCCCCGCCGACCACCCGCTGACCGGCGTCGTGCACACCGCCGGGGTCCTCGCCGACGCGACCGTGACGTCCATGACGCCCGACCAGGTCGCGCACGTCCTGCGCCCCAAGGTCGACGCCGCCCTCCACCTGCACGCACTGACGCGCGACGCCGGACTGTCGGCGTTCGTCCTCTACTCCTCCGTCTCCGCCGCCCTCGGCGCGCCCGGACAGGGCAACTACGCCGCCGCCAACGCCTTCCTCGACGCGCTCGCCCAGCGCCGCCGCGCCGAAGGACTCCCCGCGCTCTCCCTGGGCTGGGGCCTGTGGGACGGCTCCGGCGAGATGACCGGCGAACTCGGCGAGGCCGACCGGCGGCGCATGGCCCGGGGCGGCATGGTGCCGCTGAGCACCGCCGACGGCACCGCGCTGTTCGACCTCGCCCCCGCCGCCGGGCACGCCGCCGTACTGCCCGTCCGCCTCGACCTCGCCGTGCTGCGCGCCTCCGCCGACCATCTGCCGCCCGTCTTCCGGGGCCTCGTCCGCGCCCCGAAACGGCGCGCGGCCACCGCCGGGACCGCCGCCGCGCACTCCCTCGCCGACCGGCTCACCGCGCTCCCCGACGACGAACGGCTCACCGCGCTGAGCGACCTCGTCCGGGAACGGGCCGCCGCCGTCCTCGGCCACGGCTCCGCCGACGACGTCGCCCCCGACGTGCCGTTCCGCGAACTCGGCTTCGACTCGCTGACCGCCGTCGAACTCCGCAACCACCTCAACGCCGCCACCGGGCTCCGGCTCTCCGCCACCCTCGTCTTCGACCACCCCACCGCCGAAGCCGTCGCCCGCCACGTCCGCGAACGGCTCTTCGGCGAGGAGACCGCCGCACCGGCCGCCCCCGCACGCCGCCCCGGCCGCGCCGACGCCGACGACCCCGTCGTCATCGTCGGCATGGCCTGCCGCTACCCCGGCGGCGTACGCGACCCCGAAGGGCTGTGGGACCTCGTCCGCACCGGTGCCGACGGCGTCACCCCCTTCCCCGAGGACCGGGGCTGGGACCTCGACCGGCTCTACGACGCCGACCCCGACACCGGCGGCGCCAGCTACGTACGCGAAGGCGGATTCCTGCACGAGGCCGCCGAGTTCGACGCCGCGTTCTTCGGGATCTCGCCCCGCGAGGCCCTCGTCATGGACCCGCAGCAGCGCCTCCTCCTGGAAACCTCCTGGGAGGCCGTCGAATCGGCCGGCATCGACCCCGCCACCCTGCGCGGCCGGCGCACCGGAGTCTTCGCGGGCGTCATGTACCACGACTACCTGGCCCGGCTGCACACCGTGCCCAAGGGTGCCGAGGGCTTCCTCGGCACCGGATCGGCCGGGAGCGTCGTCACCGGCCGCGTCGCCTATCTGATGGGCCTCGAAGGACCCGCCGTCACGGTCGACACCGCCTGCTCCTCCTCCCTGGTCTCCCTGCACCTCGCGGCGCAGGCCCTGCGCGACGGTGAATGCGACACCGCGCTGGCCGGCGGCGTCACCGTCATGGCCACCCCCGGCACGTTCATCGACTTCAGCCGGCAGCGCGGCCTCGCCCCCGACGGCCGCTGCAAGTCCTTCTCGTCCACCGCCGACGGCACCGGATGGGCCGAAGGCGTCGGCATGCTCCTGCTCGAACGGCTCTCCGACGCCCGCCGCCACGGCCACCGGGTCCTCGCCGTCGTCCGGGGCTCCGCCGTCAACCAGGACGGTGCCTCCAACGGGCTCACCGCCCCCAACGGCCCCGCCCAGCAACGCGTCATCCGCCAGGCGCTCGACCGGGCCGGACTGCGCCCCGCCGACGTCGACGCCGTCGAGGGCCACGGCACCGGAACCGTGCTCGGCGACCCCATCGAGGCCCAGGCCCTGCTGGCCACCTACGGCCAGGACCGGCCCGGGGACCGCCCGCTGTGGCTCGGCTCCCTCAAGTCCAACATCGGGCACGCCCAGGCCGCCGCCGGCGTCGGCGGCATCATCAAGATGGTGCAGGCCATGCGGCACGGCGTCCTCCCGCCGACCCTGCACGTCGACCGGCCCAGCGACGAGGTCGACTGGGCCGGCGGACAGGTCGAACTCCTCACCGAGGCCGTCCCGTGGCCCGAGTCCGGCCGGCCCCGCCGCGCCGGAGTCTCCTCCTTCGGCATCAGCGGCACCAACGCGCACGTCATCCTGGAGGCCCCGGCCGCACCGCGCGACACCGCCCCGGCCCCCGCCACCCGGCCCGCCCCGCCCGTCCTCCCGCTCCTGGTGTCCGCCCGCACCGAGGCCGCCGTCCCCGGCCAGGCCGCCGCCCTCCGCGACCACCTGGCCCGCCACCCCGGACTCGACCCGCTCGACGCCGCGTACTCCCTCGCCACCACCCGCCCCCTGTTCGGCCACCGGGCGCTCGCCGTCGCCGCCGACCGGGAAGGACTCCTCGCCGCGCTCGACGCCCTCGCCACCGGGGCCCCCGCCCCGGGCACCGCGCACGGCCGCGCCACCGGACCCCGTACCGCCGTGCTCTTCACCGGACAGGGCAGCCAGCGCACCGGCATGGGCAGCGAGCTGTACGCGGCCGCACCCGTCTTCGCCGAGGCACTGGACGCGGTCTGCGCCCACCTCGACCCCGCACTCGGCACCTCCCTGCGCGAGGTGATGAACGGCGACGAGGATGCGCTCGCCCGTACCGGATACGCGCAACCCGCGCTGTTCGCCCTCGAAGTGGCGCTCCACCGGCTGCTGGAGTCCTTCGGCTTCGTGCCCGACCGGGTCGCCGGACACTCCGTCGGCGAACTGGCCGCCGCCCATGTCGCGGGCGTCCTCACCCTGGAGGACGCCTGCCGGCTCGTCGCGGCCCGCGCCCGGCTCATGCAGGCGCTTCCCGAGGGCGGCACGATGCTCGCCCTGCGCGCCACCGAGGAGGAGGTCACGCCCCTGCTCGGCCCCGGCGTGGACCTCGCCGCCGTCAACGGGCCCCGGGCCGTGGTCCTCTCCGGCGAGGAGGACGCCGTCCTCGCCCTCGCCGCGCGGTTCCCGGACCGCCGGGCCAAACCGCTGCGGGTCAGCCACGCCTTCCACTCCGCCCGGATGGACCCGATGCTGGAGGAGTTCCGCCGGGTCGCCGAATCCGTGACCTACCACCCCGCGAAGATCCCCGTCGTGGCCACCGGCGGCACCCTCGCGGACGCGCCCGACGCCTGCGCGACGCCCGAGTACTGGGTGCGGCAGGTCCGCGAGACCGTACGCTTCCACGACGCCGTCACCCGGCTGCGCGCCGACGGGACCGGCACCTTCGTCGAACTCGGCCCCGACCCCGTCCTCACCGCCGCCGTCGGCGAATGCCTCGCCCCCGACGACACCACCGAAGCCGCCGGAGCCGCCCCCGTCGTGCGCGTCGCCGCCCTGCGCCGGGGCCGCCCGGAGACCGGGACGCTCGCCGCCGCCCTCGCCCCGCTGCTCGTCCACGGAAACGCCGTACGGCGCCCGGAGTTCTACGAGGGCACGGGGGCGCGCCGCGTCGACCTGCCGACGTACGCCTTCCACCACCAGCGGTACTGGGCCGAGAACGCCGCCGTCCCCGCCGATCTGGCGGGCGCCGGACTCAGCGGCGCCGACCATCCGCTGCTCGGCGCCTGCGTCCCGCTGTCCGGCGGCGGGACCGTCTGCACCGGGCGGCTCACCACCGCCGCCCACCCGTGGCTCGCCGACCACGTCGTCGCCGGGACCCCGCTGCTGCCCGGCACCGCACTCGTCGACCTGGCCGTGCACGCCGCCGACCACGCCGGCTGCGGACGCGTCGACGAACTGGTGCTGTCCGCGCCCCTGCCCCTGGACACCGACGGCCGGCAGCTCCAAGTCCTCACCGCGCCCGACGGCACCGACGGCCACCACACCGTACGGATCTCCTCCCGCCCGGCCGACGCACCCGCCGACACCCCCTGGACCCTGCACGCCACCGGCACACTCACCCCGGAGGCCGACGCCCCCGCCCCCTTCGACACCACCGCCTGGCCGCCGCCCGGCGCCACCGACGTCCCCCTCGACGGGCTCTACGACGACCAGGACCCCGACGGGACCGGCGTCGCCTACGGACCGGCCTTCCAGGGACTCGTCGCCGCCTGGCGGAGCGACGGCGAGCTGTACGCCGACGTGGCCCTGCCCCAACCGCTCCCCGACACCGGGCGCTACGGACTGCACCCCGCCCTCCTGGACGCGGCCCTGCACGGACTCGCCCATCTGCTGCCCGGCGCCGCCGGACGGCTCGTCCCGTTCTCCTTCGCGGGCGCCGCCCTGCACGCCCAGGGCGCCACCGCGCTGCGCGTCCGGCTCACCGCGACCGGCCCCGACCAGGTGGCACTCGACGCCGCCGACCCCGAGGGCCGGCCCGTCGCCTCCGTCGCCTCGCTCACCCTGCGCCCCCACGCCGCCGCCCGCCCCCGCGAGGCGTCCGCCGCCGACGGACTGTTCCGCGTCGACTGGCAGCCGGTACCCGCACCGCACCGTGGAACGGGCACCGGATACGACCGCTGCGCCCTCGTCGGCGCCGACGCGCTCGGCATCATGGACCCGCTGACCGAAGCGGGCGTGTGGACCGAGTCGTTCGCCGACCTGGACGCCCTGTCGGCCGCCGCGTCGGCGGGCATGACGCTCCCCGACACCGTCCTGGTCACCCTCGCCTCCGACCCCGCCGCCGACCCCGTCCGCGCCCTGCGCGACCTCAGCGGCGAGGCCCTGCGCACCGTCCAGGAGTGGACCGCCGACGAACGGTTCGCCGGGGCACGCCTGGTCTTCGTCACCCGTACCGCGCTCGGCGACGGCACCGCACGCCCCGACGACCTGCCCGCCGCCCCGCTCTGGGGCCTCGTCCGCACGGCCCAGTCGGAGAACCCCGGCCGCTTCCACCTCGTCGACCTCGACACCGCCGCGACCTCCGTCCTCGCCCTGCCCGCCGCCTTCGCCACCGGAGAGCCTCAACTCGTCGTACGTGACGGCGAGTTGAGGGCCGCTCGGCTGATCAGGGCCGCCGCGCCCGAGGAGGCGGACACCGCCGCGTGGAATCCCGACGGCACCGTGCTCCTCACCGGCGCCACCGGCGCCCTCGGCGCACCGGTCGCCCGGCACCTCGTCACCGAACACGGCGTACGGCACCTGCTGCTGCTCAGCCGCCGGGGACCCGACGCCCCAGGCGCCGCCCCACTGCGCGACGAACTCACCGCGCTCGGCGCGAAGGTCACCCTGGCCGCCTGCGACGCCGCCGACCGGGACGCGCTCGCCACCGCCCTGGCCGCCGTCGACCCGGCACACCCGCTGACCGCCGTCGTCCACCTCGCCGGAGTCCTCGACGACGGCGTCCTCACCTCGCTCACCCCCGACCGCTTCGACACGGTGCTGCGCGCCAAGGCCGACGCCGCCCTGCACCTGCACACCCTGACCCGGGATTCCGCACTCGCCGCCTTCGTGCTGTTCTCCTCGTCCGCCGCCACGTTCGGCACCCCCGGCCAGGCCAACTACGCCGCCGCCAACGCCTTCCTCGACGCCCTCGCCGAACAGCGGCGCGCCGACGGACTGCCCGCGACCTCACTGGCCTGGGGCGCCTGGGAGAACGGCATGGCCGGGAAGCTCGACGGAGTCGACCGGGGCCGCATGGCCCGGGGCGGCGTCCTCGCGCTCAGCGACCGCGACGGGCTCGCCCTGTTCGACGCCGCGCTCCGCGCGGACCGCGCCCAGTACGTGCCGCTGCGGCTCGACACGGCGGCCATCGGCCCCGACCCCGCCCCGCTGCTGCGCGTCCTCGCCCGCCCCGCCGCCCGGCGCACCGCCGCGGCCGGCCCGACCCGCACCAGCGCATCCGGGCTGCGCGCCCTGACCGGGGCCGCCCGCCACGACGCCGTCCTCGACCTGGTGCGCGGCGCCACCGCCACCGTCCTCGGTCACACCTCCGCCGAGGCCGTCGAACCGGACCAGCCCTTCCTCGAACTCGGCCTGGACTCCCTGACCTCCGTCGAACTGCGCAACGCGGTGGCCGCCGCGACCGGACTGCGCCTCCCCGCCACCGTCGCCTTCGACCACACCTCGCCCCTCGACCTCGCCGCCCACCTCGACACCCTGCTCGGCACCGGCCCGGACCCGGCGCCCGGCGGGGCGGAACCGGCACCCGCCGGACCCGACACCGACGAGACCATCGGCCGGCTGTTCCGCCGCGCCTGCGAGGAACGCCGGCTGCGCGAGGGCTTCGACCTCCTCCAGAGCGTCGCCCGGCTCCGCCCGACCTTCACCGACCCCGCCGAGGTGGACGCCTCGCCCACCTCCGTCCGCCTCGCCAAGGGCGACGAACCGGTCCGGCTGGTCTGCTTCGCCTCACAGGTCGCGCTCGCCGGAGTCCACCAGTACGCCCGGTTCGCCTCGGCGTTCCGCGACGTACGGGACGTCACCGCGCTCGCCGTCCCCGGATTCGCCCCCGGCGAAGCACTGCCCGCCACCGAGGACGCCCTCATCGGACTGCTCGCCCGCATGGTGCGCGAACAGGTCGGGGACGCCCCCTGCGTCCTCCTCGGCTCGTCCTCCGGCGGCGTCCTCGCCTACGCCACGGCCGCCCGACTCGAACAGGAGGGCCGCGCCCCCGCCGGAGTCGCCCTCATCGACACCTACGTCCCCGGAGACGACTCCCTCGGTCAGTTCGAGGACCAGCTCCTCGGCGGAATGTTCGAACGGGAGGCCGGCTTCGCGCGCATGGACGCCGCCCGGCTCTCCGCGATGAGCTGGTACTTCAACCTGCTCGGCGGCTGGCGGCCCGGCCCCATCGCCTCACCCGTGCTCCTCGTACGGGCCGGTGAGCCCATGCCCGGCGGCGAGGGCCTGGACCCCGAGAAGTGGCAGACCGGCTGGGACCGCGCCGACGACGTCGTGAACGTGACCGGCAACCACTTCACGATGATGGAGGACCTGGCCCACACCACGGCGGACGCCGTGGACCGCTGGATCCGCCGGGGCGAGCCGGGAACGAGCCCGGAATGACCGACGGCCCCCTCCGGTCGGGGACATGACCGGAGGGGGCCGAAGGCCCCGGCAATCAGCGGGGGAGCAGGACCGCCACGGTCCTCACGCCCGCCAAGGGGCCGCGCGGCGCTCCTCCGTCAGCCGTTCCAGGACCGGGACCACCTCGGACGGCGACGGGTGCGCCAGCGCCTCGTCGCGCAGCCGGGCGGCGTGGTCCGTGAACGAGGCGTCGGACAGGATCCGGGACACCTTCTCCACGACCGCCTCCGGCACCGCCCGGTCGTGCGGCAGGAGGAGACCGGCGCCCTGCTCCTCCAGACCGGCGCCCCGGTACAGCTGGTCGGCGACCGGAGTGGTCACGGTGAGCTGTGGGACGCCGTACACGAGGGCGTTCGCGTAGCTGCCGAAACCTCCGTGGTGGATCAGCAGCGAACAGCTCGGCAGCAGGGCGTGCAGCGGCACCGACTGCACCACGCGCACATTGCCGGGCACCGGGCCCAGCTCCTCGATCTGGGTGGGCAGCAGCGCGGCGACCACCTCGGCGTCCAGCTCGGCCAGCGCCTCCAGGATCTGCCCCTTGGGCACGTAGTCGCCGCCGTAGCGTTCGGTGTTGGAGGCGCCCAGGCTCATGCAGACCCGGGGCCGCTCCGGCGGGGTGCGCAGCCAGTCCGGGACGACCGCGGGCCCGTTGTACGGCACGAACCGCACCGGCGTCCGCAGGGCTCCCGTGTCCAGCGCCAGGCTCTCGGGCAACGGGTCCAGGGTGAGCTGACCGGTCGTGAACTCCTCGGTGAACGCCCCCCCGAACTCCTCCGCCCGGCCGCCCAGCCACTCGGCCAGCGGATCCCGGCGCTTGTCCTCGGGCACCCCCGCCGCCAGATCCCGGAACAGCCGGCGCTTCATCACCCACACGTCGGCGAAGCACAGCGACCGCACATGCGCGGCCCCCACCACACCGGCCACCAGCGGACCGGCGTACGTGAGCGGGTCCCAGACCACCAGGTCCGGCCGCCACGAGCGGGCGAAGTCCACCAGTTCGTCGATCATCGGCTCGTTGTACATCGCGCTGCCGTACGTGGCCATCTGGGCGCGTTCCAGCTCGTCCTCGTAACTGAGCTTCGCCGGATCCAGCTCGTTCCAGCTGGCCGCCTCCCACTCCTCCTGGGACTGGCGGTTCGACGTCATCGCCGCGCTGATGCCGTCGTTGCGGCCCGCCGCCACGGCCGTCATACCGGTCCGGGCGATCACGTCGACCAGTTCCTCGCAGCTGGCCACCCGGACCTCGTGACCGGCGGCCCGCATCGCCCACGCGATCGGCGTCATGCAGAAGAGATGGGACTTCTCGGGAATCGTCACGAACAGCACGCGCACGGCGGACTCCTGGGAGCGGCGAGGATCAGGGCCCTCCCCAGAGTCGTCCGGCCGTCGCGCGCGCGGCGGACCCGGACCGGTCATCGGGGGAAACACCCAGAGTTTGGGTGCATGGCACCGCCACGGGTGTGTGCATCCCGGCGGCGCGTGGATAGTGGCGGCACAGGCGACCGCCCGGCCGGGCCGTCGCTCCAACGGACCAGAGAATTCCGGGGACTCGACGATGGACCCAGTGGGTTCCGCCGGCCGGCCGGCCGCCGTGGTGCTCGGCGCCGGCGGCTTCGTCGGCCGCAATGTGTGCGCCGCGCTGCGCGACGCCGGGCGGCCGGTGGCCGCCGTCTCCCGTACCGGCCGCGGCCTGCCCGAAGGCTGCCGCCCGGTGGCCCTGGACCTCAACCGCGGCACCCCCGCGGACCTCGCCGCAGCCCTCGCCGACCTGCGCCCCGACCTGGTCGTCAACGCCGCGGGCGCCCTGTGGAACGTCACCGACGAACAGCTCACCGCCAGCAACACCACCCTCGTCGAACACCTCGTCGACGCCGTGGCCGCCCTGCCCGGAGCCGTCCGGCTCGTCCACATCGGCACGGTCTACGAGTACGGCGCCCACCCCGACGCGGCACTCGCCGAGACCCTGACGCCCCGCCCCGCCGGCCGGTACGCGCAGACCAAACTCGCCGCCACCGAGGCCGTCGTCCGCGCCGTCGCGCGGGGACGGATCGACGCCACCGTGTTCCGGATCCCCATCGCGATCGGCCCGCACGCCCCCGCCGCCGGACTGCTCGGCGGACTCGCCCGGCAGCTCGCCGCCCGCCCCGACGAGGTGCGCCTGCCGCCCCTGGACGGCGTACGCCGCGAGATCGTCGACATCCGCGACGTCGCCGACGCCGTGCTGTGCGCGGCGCGCGCCGGCTCCCCGCCCCCCGTCGTCAACATCGGCTCGGGCACGCTCGTCCCGGTGAGCGACGCGGTCGACGCGCTGATCCGGATCGCCGCGGCCGACGTGCCCGCCCCGGCGGTCCTGCGCGTCCCCGCGTCCGCCGACCGCCGCGACGCCGGCGCCGGCGAACGCCCCCTGGACATCGCGCTGGCACGCCGCGCCCTCGGCTGGGCCCCGGCCCGCACCGTCACGGACGCCCTGCACGCCCTGTGGGACAGCGTCCACGTACCCGTACCCGTACCAGGCCACCGCACCAGACCACCACACGACCACCACAGCGGACGAGGAGGGCATCCATGACGGACGCCGACGCGCGGTCCATCATCGAGCTGACCCGCAAATACCACCGGGACCAGGACACCTCCGGGCAGGAGTTCGTCCCGGGCGTCACCCCCATCCTCCCGGCCGGCGCGGTCCTCGACGAGGACGACCGCGCCGCGCTCGTGGAGCACGCGCTGGGCCTGCGCATCGCCTCCGGTGCCACCGCCCTGCGCTTCGAGCGGAAGTTCGCCAAGGCGGTCGGTGTCCGCAAGGCCCATCTGACCAACTCCGGCTCCTCCGCCAACCTGTTGGCGCTCGCCTCGCTCACCGTGCCCGAGCTGGAGGACCGCAGGCTGCGCCCCGGCGACGAGGTCATCACCGTCGCCGCCGGCTGGCCCACCACCGTCAACCCGATCATCCAGTGCGGGCTGGTCCCCGTCTTCGTCGACGTCGACCTCGGCACGTACAACACCACGCTGGAACGGGTCGAGGCCGCCATCGGCCCGCGCACCAAGGCCATCATGATGGCGCACACCCTCGGCAACCCCTTCCAGGCGACCGAGATAGCCCAACTCGCCGCGGACCGGGACCTGTTCCTCGTCGAGGACAACTGCGACGCCCTCATGTCGACGTACCAGGGCCGCAAGACCGGCACCTTCGGCGACTACGCCACCGTGAGCTTCTACCCGGCTCACCACCTCGCCATGGGCGAAGGCGGCTGCGTTCTCTCCAACAGCGTGGAACTGGCCCGGATCACCGAGTCGATGCGCGACTGGGGGCGCGACTGCTGGTGCGAGCCGGGCGAGGACAACAAGTGCCTCAAGCGCTTCACGTACCAGATGGGCGAACTGCCGCACGGCTACGACCACAAGTACATTTTCTCCCACATCGGGTACAACCTGAAGTCGACCGACCTCCAGGCCGCGCTGGGCCTCAGCCAGCTCGGCAAGGTCGACGACTTCACGGCCGCCCGCAAGCGCAACTGGCAGCGGCTGCGCGACGGACTCGAAGGGGTTCCCGGGCTGCTGCTGCCCGAGGCCACCCCCGGCAGCGACCCCAGCTGGTTCGCGTTCGTCCTCACCCTCACCGAGGACGCCCCGTTCCGCCGCGCCGAACTCGTCGAGTTCCTCAACGCCCGCCGCATCGGCACCCGGCTGCTCTTCGCCGGGAACCTGGTCCGCCACCCCGCCTACCTCGATGTCGAGCACCGGGTCAGCGGCGGACTGGAGAACAGCGACATCATCATGGAACGGACCTTCTGGATCGGCGTGTACCCGGGCATCACCGCCGAGATGACCGACTACATGGTCGCCTCCATCCGCGAGTTCGTCGGCAAGCACCACTGAGCGCGCCCGGCCCGGGGCCGCCCCGGGCCGGCCGCGCCCACGCACCGCAGCCAGCGAGAAGAGGGACACCATGCAGCCACCGCCCCGCACCACCGCGACCGCCCGCGTCCCGGACACGGCCCGCGGGAGGCGCCGTGTCTGACACCGAACCGACCGGCATCGCCGTCCTCGGCGCCGCCGACATCGCCTGGCGCCGCACGATCCCGGCCCTGCTCGGCTGCCCCCGGCTGCGGCTCGTCGCGGTCGCCAGCCGCACCCCCGACAAGGCCCGCGCCTTCGCCGACCGCTTCGGCTGCGAAGCGGTCACCGGCTACGAACGGCTCCTGGCCCGCGACGACATCGCCGCCGTCTACATCCCCCTGCCCAACGCCCTGCACGAAGCCTGGGCGGAGGCGGCCCTGCGGGCCGGCAAGCACGTCCTCGTGGAGAAGTCCCTCACCGTGAGCACCGCGGCCGCCCAGCACCTGGCCCGGCTCGCCCGGGAACGCGGCCTCGCCTTCATGGAGAACTTCGCCTTCCTCCACCACCCCCAGCACCAGCGCGTGCGCGACCTCGTCGCCGAGGGCGCCCTCGGCACCCCCCGCGTCCTCACCGCCTCCTTCGGCATCCCCAGGGCCGATCCCGCGCTCATCCGCTACAGCGTCCCGCTGGCCGGCGGCGCGCTCCGCGAGACCGGCTGCTACCCGCTGCGCGCCGCCCAGCTCTTCCTCGGCGACGGCCTCGACGTCCTCGGCGCCCGCCTCGGGTACGACGAGGACGGCGGCTGCGACATGTCCGGCTCCGTCCTCCTCGCCGACGACACCGGCCTCACCGCCCAGTGCGACTTCGGCCTGGACCACGCCTACCGCAACACCTACGCGCTCTGGGGCAGCGAAGGACGCGTCGAGGTCGACTGGGCGTTCACCCCGCCCCCCGGCCGGCCCACCCTGCTGCGCCTGCGCCGCGGCGAGCACACCGAGGACATCACCGTGCCCGCCGCCGACCAGTTCCTGCGCGCGGTCACCGCCTTCGCCGAGGCCTGCGCCGACCCCGCCGCCCGCGCCCCGCACGCCGCCGACGCCGTCCGCCAGGCCACCGTGCTCGCCACGGTCCTGGACCGGGCCGGCGCACCCGCACCCGCCCGGCCCGAACCGGCCGGGACCAGGAGGAGCCATGTCCCCGGCTGACCCCACCGCCCCCGGGCGGAGCGGACGCCATGTGCTCTGGCTGGGATTCCCCGCCTACGGGCACCTCAAGGCCACCCTCGGCATGACCGAGGAACTGGTGCGCCGCGGCCACCGCGTCACCTACGTCGTCTCCGAGCGCTACGCCGCCACCGTCGCGGACACCGGGGCCCGCGTCGTCACGTACGCCTCGGACTTCCCGCAGACCATCACCTCCGAGGAGAGCGCGACGACGATGCTCCTGGCCTTCCTCCGGGAGAGCTTCGCCCCGCTGGAAGCCGCCCTGGGCGCGGCGGCCGCCGACCCGCCCGACCTGGTCGTGCACGACGCCCTCGCCTCCGACACGGCCGCCGCCGTCAGCCGGCGCCACGGGGTCCCCCTCGTCCGGACCTACGCCGGATTCGGCGCCAACGCGCAGGTGCCGCAGAACGGCACCGAGGACGACCCCTCACGCGCCCCCGTCGACCCCGACGACCCCCGGCTGCGCGATCTGGCCGCCGAACTCACCGCGCGCGTCGAGGCGGCCGGTGTCGCCCCGCTGTTCGCCGACCGCCCCGCCGACGGCGACGACGCCGTGCTCAACCTCTCGTTCGTCGTCCGGGAGTTCCAGATGAAGGGCGACACCTTCGGCGACGACTACCTGTTCGCCGGCCCCTGTCTGCGCACGGCGGACTTCGACGGGGCCTGGGAACCCCCGGCCGGCGACCCGCCCCTGCTGCTCGTCTCGCTCGGCACCTCCGCCAACCGCCGCCCCGACTTCTTCCGGCGCTGCGCCGAGGCCTTCGCCGGCACCCCCTGGCACGTCGTCATGACGCTCGGCCGCGGCACCGACCCGGCGGACCTCGGGCCCCTGCCGCCCAACGTCGAGGCCCGCTCCTGGATCCCGCACCTCAAGGTCCTCGCGCACGCCACCGCGTTCGTCTGCCAGGGCGGCACCGGAAGTCTGATGGAGGCCTTCCACCAGGGGGTCCCGGCCGTCGTGGTGCCGCAGCAGCAGGACCAGAACGCCACCGCGCGGCAGGTCGTCGACCTCGGCCTGGGCCGCTCCCTGGACCCCGCCGACCTCGACGGGGAGACCCTGCGCGCCGCCGTCGAAGCCATCGCCGCAGACCCCGCGATACGCCGCCGCGTCGAAGCGCTCAGCCGGCACGTGCGCACGGCCCCCGGGGCCGGAGCCGTCGCCGACCGCCTGGAGGCCGTCATGGCCGCCCGCACCACCGCGGCGGCCCAGGGCCACGCGGCACCCTGACGGGAGCGGTCCTGGGCACGCCAGGGCGTGTGGTGAAAGTAGCGCCGTCCGCCCGTAGGGCGGGCTCGGCGGCGTCCGGTGCGTGCGATCGCAAGGCGGAGGGTCGCCCCGATACTGGATGTATCGGGGTGATCCCGACAACGCGGCGAGCGCGCGTGCCAGGCGTCGCCGAGCAGGCGGGACTTTCACCACACGCCCGGGGCCGCCCCCGCCTCACCGGGCGAAGGGCACCGGCTCCAGCGCGCCGGGCGGGAGCGCCGGAACGGCACCCGCCTCCGCCGCCCGCTCCAGAAGGGCGCGGACCGCGGCCAGCCCGCCCGAGCCGAGTTCCTCGGTGTACTCGTTCACGTACAGCTCGATGTGCTGCTTCTGCACCTCGGGCGCGAGCTCCTGAGCGTGGGAGCGCACATGCTCCCGCGACGCCTCCGGATCCGCCCAGGCGTGCCGGACGGAGGCGCGGACTGTCGTGGCCAGTTCCGCGAGCCGCTCGGCCCCCAGAGCGCGCCGGGCCACGATCGCCCCGAGCGGAATGGGCAGCCCGGTCCGCTCCTCCCACGCCTCGCCGAGATCGACGAGACGGTGCAGCCCGTACGTGTGGAACGTGAAACGGGCCTCGTGGATGACCAGGCCCGCGTCCACCTCACCGTCCCGGACGGCCGGCATGATCCGGTCGAACGGCATCACCACCGTGCGTATCTCCCGCCCCGGCAGGGCCTGTTCGACCCAGAGCCGGAACAGCAGGAAGGCGGTGGACCGCTCGGTCGGGATCGCGACGACGCGCCCGGCGAGATCACCGGGCGCGCAGGCCGTACGGGTGAGCAGCAGCGGCCCGCAGCCGTGGCCGAGCGCGCCGCCGCACGGCAGCAGCGCGTACCGGTCCAGCACATACGGCAGCGCCGCGTAGGAGATCTTCAGTACGTCCAGCTCGCCCCGTGCCGCCATCCCGTTGGTGACGTCGATATCGGCGACGGTGAGGTCGACGGGGGGCGCCCCGGGCAGCAGTCCGGCCGTCCACGCGTGGAAGGCGAACGTGTCGTTGGGGCACGGCGAATGGGCGAGTTCCAGAGGGCTTGCCATGATTCCTGTTCCTTCGGCGGAGCGGCTAGCGGGTCAGGTCCCAGAGGCCGAGGTACTTGTTGGGGGAGTTCTCCGGGATGAGGTCCAGCGGCTGCCCCAGACCGAACGGAGGCAGTGTCAGATCGAGCTTGGCGTGCCGCAGGCTCGGCTCCGCCATCCGCGCCCCGTTGGAGAACGCGCCCTGCTCGGTGACGGGCTCGCTGGCATAGCTCGTGGTGAGCAGATAGCGGCAGGAGCCGCGGAACCGCTCCAGCGCGGGCAGGATCATGTCGTTGGGCAGATGGATGAACACATCGCGGCAGATCAGCAGATCGGCCCGGCGCAGCACCGTCGACGTGATGTCGACGACCTCCAGCCGGTAGCCCCGCTGCCGCAGCTCGGGCCAGGTGGCCCGCTCGTGGACGTCGTAGCCGATGTAGTCGACGCCGTCGAGGTCCATCGTGCTCATCCACGCCAGGTCGCCGCAGCCGGCGTCGTTGAGCGTCCGCACGCCGTACGTCTCGATGATGGTGCGCAGGCCCTTGCGGACCAGCTGGGTGTGCGGCTCGCTGGAGCCCCAGCCGCAGACCGTGTCGGGGGCCTGGTCGGGCCATCCGCGTGAGAAGACCTCCAGTCCGGGGCTGCGCTCGTGCCGGTGGGATTCCCGTGGACCGGCGTAATCTGCAGGGTGGATCACGGCATCTCGCTCTCTCCTCGCGAACGGGTCGTCGGACCCACGGGAGCACGGCGCGCGCGCACGGAACCACACCGTCGGCAGGACACCAGGTGTTCTCCCGAACTCCACGGCGAACTGCAGCAACGGACTGGTGAAAGGCCCAGTGTTGGCCGGGCACGGGGGAGCCGGGAGTGCCGCCGCTGGCAAGCTGCTGGGCATGTCCTCGTACCATGTGGCGTTTCTGCCGTTCCCCGCGTTCGGACACATCAACACGACGCTTCCCGTCGTCTCGGAGCTGGTGCGCCGCGGTCATCGCGTCACCTTCGCGACCAACGCGCGCTTCGCGCCGCTGGCCGCCGCGGCCGGGGCGACCGTGCTGGAGTACGAGTCGTGGCTGGCCTCCCGCAAGCTGCCCGACCGGGTGGACGCCGACTACATGGTGCGCGAGCCGGTCCGCTCGATCGACGAGGCCATCGCGACCGTCCCGCTCTACGAGGCCGGCTTCGGCGACGACATCCCCGACGTGCTGCTCTACGACGTCAGCACCTTCGCCGCCGGACGGGTCCTGGCCCGCAAATGGCGGCGCCCCGCGATCGAACTGTTCGCGACCTTCGCCTCCAACGAGCACTACTCGCTGACCCAGCGGATCGGCGCGCTCTACGCGGACGAGATCGACCGGGAACACCCCGCGCTCGTCGACTTCTTCGTCAAACAGGGCAAGCTGCTCGGCGACCACGGCCTCGGCGACGTCACGCTGGAGGAGTTCAACGCGGCGGCCGACGACGCCAACCTGGTCTTCCTGCCCCGGCGCTTCCAGCCCGCCGAGGAGACCTTCGACGACAGCTTCGCCTTCGTCGGCGCCTGCCTCGGCGACCGCGGCGAGGACCCCGCCTGGCAGCCGCCCGGCGACGGCCGGCCGCTGCTCCTGGTCTCCCTCGGCAGCTTCAGCTTCGACCACCAGCAGGACACGCTGCGCACCTGGGCGGAGGCCTTCGACGGCAGCGACTGGAACGTCGTCGTCTCGGCCGGCGACCTGGCCGACCGCGACGACCTGCCCCCGGTCCCGGACAACGTCCGGCTGCACCGCTGGGTGCCGCAGCTGGCCGTCCTGGAGCACGCCGACGCGTTCGTGTCGCACGCCGGGATGAACAGCGTCATGGAGTCGATGTACTTCGGGACGCCGGTCGTCGCCGTGCCCCACATGCCCGAGCAGCGGCTCGTCGCCGACCGGATCCGGGAGCTGGGGCTCGGCGTCCACGTGCCGCGGGCCGAGGCGACCGGGGAGCGGATCCGCGCCGAGGTGGACCGGATCGCGGCCGACACGGGCATCCGCGACCGGGTCGGCTCGCTGAGCCGGGCGATGCGCGCCGTGGACGGGCCGGTGCTCGCGGCGGACTACGTGGAGAAGGTGGCCGCGCGCCGCTGAGCCGGATTGTGGGCCGCCCCCGGGGCCGTTGCGGGGGCGGGCTCCGGGTCAGCCGCCGTCCTGGCGGGCGCCCCGGGTGCGTTCGGCGCCCTGGCGGTCGGGGCGGATGTACTCGGGAAGGATCTTCGGCGGCCAGCAGCCGATGCTGAACATGCCCATCGAGTAGGCCTTCGCCGCCAGCGCGGTGCGGTTGGGCACCTTGAACTGCCGCAGCAGGATGCTCACGTGGTACTCGACGCCCTGCCGGCTGAGGAAGAGCTTGGCCGCCAGCCGTACGGTCGGATCGCCGGCCGCCACCCCCTCCAGGACCTTCGCGGTGAGCGCCGTCAGCTTGCGCTGCGAGCCGACCAGCTCCTGCCGGTCGTCGGCCGGCTCCTCCGGAGTGAACTGCGCCATGATCATCTTGACCCGGCCGCTCTCGTCCCGCACCGGGAACGCCGCGAGCTTGCCGGAGACCGCGGTGTCGTGGAACCACATCGCGATGGACCGGCTGATCACGGGCGCGTGGTGCTCCTGGACGAGCCGGCCGAACTGGCGCAGCACGTGCTGGCGCACGCTCGGATGCAGGAACTCCGCGAAACTCCGCTCGCGGATATCGTCCGGATAGCGGCCGCACTGCGTGCTGAACGCACTGTTGACGGACCGCACCCGCAGCGTCGGATCGAGTATCGCGAGCCCCACCCCCGACCGTTCGTACAGCGAGAGCACCACATCGCTGTACTCGTCGCTCCGGATCTCCGACGTGAACAGGGACGGTGTCGATTCCCGCACGTCGGCGACGGCGTGGAGCGGTCTTCGCGCGGGGACGGACTCGTCCCCGGCCGTCAGGGGAAAATCGTTCCTGGTGCTGGTCTCCGCATGGAACATGTCCGCCACACCTTCCCCGATTTGTGTGTATCGGTGAGCGCTCAGCAGCCTAGGAGCCGGTGGCTGGATACTGATGCAGTGCCGGTAGTGCGGGACTCGTGCGACGCTCGGTGATCAGCGTGGCGGACGTGCGGGACGTGGACAGCGGGACGGGTGACGCACCGTCACTTCCGGGCCGGCAGCTCCGCCAGCAGCCCGTTCAGCAGCGCGTCGGTCCCGGCCCGGGTCCGGGCCGCCCCGTACACATGGAAGTCCGGGCGGACCAGCGCCACCGGCGCCCCCACCTCGTCCCGCAGCCACTCCGCGTACGTGCCGTCGATGTCGACCTCCGGCGTCACATGGACGACCGAACCGCCCAGCGCCCCCAGCCGGTCCGCCAGCACCGGATCCACCAGCTCCGCCGGGTCCTGCGCGCACAGCAGCACGAACGCGCCCCCGCACAGCTCCCCGCCGCCCCCGCCCGTCCGGGCCTGCGGCACGATCCGGCTGTCCGCCCCCGCGAACAGCCCGGCCTCCGCACCGTCCCGGAACAGCCCCTCGCGCAGCGCCTCCTCACCGGGGCGCGCGAACGCCTCCGGATCGCGCGACGGCGCCTCGTCGGAACCGCGCACCGCCAGCAGGGCACTGTCCCGGTACCCCGCCACCGCCGGATCGACGATGCCGATCAGCTGCGCGAGGTTCACCGACATGTCGATGGTCCGCTGCGCGTCGGGCCGCCGCTCGGCCTCGTACGAGTCCAGGAGGTCCTCACCGGCCGCCCCCGACAGCACCAGATCCAGCTTCCACGCCAGGTTCGCCACGTCCCGGATCCCCGTGCACATGCCCTGCCCCGCGTGCGGCGGCATCACATGCGCGGCGTCACCGGCGATGAAGACCCGGCCGGGGCCCTCGGAGCGCCACCGGTCGGTGTTGCGGGCCAGACAGGTGTAAGCGACGTACCGCTGGAGCGTCGCGTTGCTCCGGTCGATCCCGAAGTGCGTCAGCAGCCGCCAGGCGTTCTCCACCGTGTCGAAGTCCTCGAAGGACTGACCGGGCATGCGGATGAACTCCCAGCGGCTGTGGGAGGGCCCGGCCGACAGATCGACCCGGGGCTGCGCCGGATCGGCGACCTGGACGTTCTGCGAGGGGAACTGCTCGGGGTCGTGCGGCATCACGTCGCACGCCATCCAGTCGGCCGCGTAGTCGGACGCCGAGACGGCGAAGCCCGCGTGGTCGCGCACGAAGCTGTTCGCGCCGTCGCAGCCCACCAGCCACCGCGCCGTCAGCGTCCGCTCCCCGTCCGCCGAGCGCACCGTCAGATGGACGGAGTCGTCCTTCTCGGTCAGCCCGACGGCCTCGTAGCCGCGCAGCACCGTGAGCGACGGCAGTTCGTCGCCGCGCCCGACCAGCGCGGACTCCAGGCCCGGCTGGTAGAACGAGGTCGCCTCCGGCCAGCGGTAGCGGTCGTCCTGGTTCAGCTCGAAGTGCATCAGCGTCTGGCCGTCGCCGTTGACGACCACGTAGTCCTTGGTCGGCTCGCTGACCGGGAAGAGCGCGTCCGCCACACCGATCGTGCCGAGGATCCGGCCGACGTGACGGTCGAAGGAGACCGCCCGGGGCAGGTTGTAGGGCTCCAGATACTTCTCCACCACGGTCACCCGCCAGCCGCGCTGGGCGAGCAGGATCGACAGAACCTGCCCCACAGGGCCGTACCCGACTACCAGGACATCCGTGTCCGCCGCGTCATCAGTCACGCGCCCGACGGTATTTCAGCGGGGCGCGCGGTGGGCCGCGCGGAGCGGGGGACCGGGACAAGAACCAGACATGCCCGGCGCACGCTTGACGCACCAGGCCCGCACCCTCCCGGCCCGTTCCGGTCACCGGACCGTCGCGGCCTCGGGCCGTCGTGGACTCGGACCGTCGCGGCCACCGCGCGGGCCGGCAACCGGACCGTCAGCCGCGCCCGTACCGCTCCGCCATCGCGTGGAAGACCCGCTTCGGCTCCCAGCGGACCGCGTCGAGCATCCGGACCACACCGTACGACGTCGGATCGGCCTCGCCGGGCCGGTCGTAGCCGGCGAAGGAGAACCAGAGCGCGGTGTCCACGCCCTCCTCCTCGAAGACCGTCAGCAGCTCGTCGAGATAGCGGACCTGCTCGTCCTCGTCCGGCACCACCCCGCCCGGCGGCAGGTTCCACGCCATCCCCCCGAGATCCCCCGCGCCCCGGTAGGCGCACGTGCCGAACTCGGTGACGGCGACGGGCTTGCCGTGGCGGAAGAACTCCCGCAGGTGCGTACGGAACGTACCGGCGTTGTGCGCCGCGCGGTAGGCGTCCGTGCCCACGAGATCGAACGGCTCCCAGTCCACCGCCTCCCACGGACCCGAGGCATACGTGAGCCGCCCGCCGAAACGCGCCCGCACGGTCGCCGCCGCCTCGGCCAGAAGGGTGTTCACCCGCTCGGACACCCGGTCCAGCGACGACCACCACTGCGGATCGGACGCCATCGTGTGGATGCGGTGGCCGAAGGTGTTCCCGGGGAAGAAACCGCCGCAGAACACGCTGATCTCACAGCCCGTCACGAACACCACCTCGGCACCCGCGCTCCGCACGCCCTCGGCCCGCCGCGCACAGTCCGCGAAGAACGGCAGCAGGGCCCCGGCCGGCAGATCGACGGGGAACGGCGCGAACCACACCTCCAGACCCGCGTCCGCCGCGCACCGGGCCGCCAGCTCCAGCCGCTCCGGCTCCCGCCCCGACACCCGCACCACATCGCAGTGCAGCTCGTCCGCGATCACCGCCATCTCGCGCCGGACCACGTCCGGACGGAAGGACGTACGGGTGAACTGGTCCCCGGGAAGGAACCCGGTGTCGTAGTTGATGCCGCGTGCGCGCACGTCGATGCCCCCGGGGCCTTTCGTTCGGATCAGGCCGGATCAGGCCCTGCCGTCACCATCGAGCCCGACGTGCGCCGCCGGAGCGCCGCCGGTGTCTATCCTGCCGCGCCGTCGTCACCACCGGGGCGCCCGAACGACGCCTCCAGGGCGCGTCCCAGCCCCGCGCGGGCCTCCTCGCACGACTCACCGTCGGCGGCCGCCCAGGCGACGTACCCGTCGGGCCGCACCAGCAGCGCCCGCGACGGCGGCCGCGTGCACCGGGCGGCGACGACGTCGACCCGGTCCTTCCAGCCCGCCGCCACCTCCGTCAGCCGCGGCTCCGCGCCCAGGTCCAGCAGGACCGGCCGCCCCGACCGCATCAGACCGGCGAGCCGCGCGGGACCCGCCCCCGTCCCCAGTGCCAGATCCGGGGCGAAGCGGCCGGCCAGCGGATGGTCCCCGGTCGCGGGGTAGCGCACGTCGTCGCCGGCGAGCAGGGAGGCGAGGTGGCGGATGTTGTCGGGGGAGTGCAGCAGCTCGCCGAACAGCTCGCGCAGCGCGGTCACTTCGGGCCCCGGCGTCATCAGCGCCGTCTGGGCCTGGGTGTGCATGAAGACCCGCAGCCCGGCCGCGTGCCGCTCGGTGTGGTAGCTGTCCAGCAGACCCTCGGGCGCCCAGCCCCGGACCTCGGCGGCCAGCTTCCAGCCCAGGTTCGCGGCGTCCTGGAGACCGAGGTTGAGCCCCGGACCGCCCACCGCGGAGTGGACGTGCGCGGCGTCCCCGGCGACGAACACCCGCCCGCTGCGGTACCGCTCCGCCAGCCGCGTGTTGCGGCCGACGAGCCGCCGCAGCATGTGCGGCCCCGGCCCGGACGGCTCGTCCAGCGGCACCTCCGTCCCCAGCACCCGGGCCACACTGTCCCGCATGTCGCCCAGCGTCATCGGGGCGTCGTCGCCCTCCGGCGGCGCACCCCACTCCAGGGTCAGCAGACGATGGTTGCCGTCCGGCAGCGCGGCGAAGGCGAAGATGCCGTTCCGGGTGCGGGTGAACGTGAACACCGGACTGATCCGGCCGACTCCGGGCACCTCCAGCTCACCGGTCCCCGGAACCAGCACCGAGGCGGGCACGGTGGCGTACGCGGCCCGCGAGACCAGATCGTGCCCCGGGTCCCCGGCGAACACGATCCCCGCCCGCTTGCGGACGGTGCTCTTCCCGCCGTCGCAGCCGACCAGATACCGGGCCCGCAGCTCGTACGCGCCGTCCGCGCCCCGCACCTCGGCGGTCACCCGCTCCTCGTCCTGGCGCAGACCGGTCACCTCGTGGCCCCGGCGTATCTCCACGCCCAGCTCCTCGGCACGGCCCCGCAGCACCTGCTCGATGCGCTGCTGCGTCGCCGGAAGGACCGTGAGCGGATTGGTCTCCAGCACCGAGAGATCCAGCGGCAGCGCGCCGAAGAGATACCCCGGCACCGTCCCGGGCGCCCCGGACACCCCCTCGAACCGCTCCGACAGCCCCCGGTGGTCGAGGAAGCGGACCACCTGGCCGATCAGACCGTTGGCCTTGATCTCCGTACTGGGCTCGGGCAGCCGCTCCAGAACGACCGGACGCACCCCCGCCATCCCCAGCTCGCACGCGAGCAGCAGCCCCACCGGGCCGCCGCCGACGATGACGACATCGGCGGTCTCAGTCTCGACGGCCATCACTCATCTCCTCGAAGGGCGCTCCACGGGGCACGCACACAAGCACAGTAGGCACGCCGTCCAAAGCCCTGGTCACCCCGGGCGCCCGCACTAGGGGATCCCCTATCAGGTCCCCGCCGATACTGCCGTCATGTCGGTGACGATGAGTACGCAGGAGTCGCGGTCGCTGACCGATGGCTGGCTGGCACAGGACCTGGACGAGTGGACACGGCGCGTGCTGCGCCGCCACTTCGACCCCGAACACGGCTCCCCCTACTGGCTCAAGCGCCGTACGGAGCTGGACTTCGACCCCCTCGGCCTCGCCGGATACGACGACCTGGCCGCCTTCGGCCACTTCGACCTCGCCGTCCTGCGGGACATCGACCCGGTCGACCTCGTCCCCGGCGCCGTCGCCCGCCCGCTCGCCGGCCGCGTCTGGGAGTCCGGCGGCACCACCGGCCGGCCCTCGCGCATCCTCTACACCGACGCCATGGAGACCCACTGGGCCGCCTGGCGCCTCCACGGCTCCCGCACGGCGGGCTTCCGCCCCGGCGCCACCTGGATCGACGCCTGCCCCTCCGGCCCCCACATCGTGGGCGAGGAGGCGGACTACCTCGCCGACATGTGCGGGGCCGCCGTCTACTCCGTCGACCTCGACACCCGCTGGATCAAGACGCTCATCCGCTCCGGCCGGCTGCTGGAGATGGAGGAGTACGTCGACCACGTCATCGAGCAGATCACCGACATCCTCGAAACCGTGCCCGTCGACTACCTGCGCTCCACCCCCGCCACCGTGCACGCCCTGATCAACCGCCGCCCCGAGCTCATGGCCCGGCTCTCCGGCGTCTACCTCGGCGGCACCCAGCTCACCTCCGACGCCTACCGCCGCTTCGCCGAGGCCATGCCCGGCGGCATCATCGCCACCACGTACGGCAACACCCTCGGCTGCGCCAACGGACTGCCCACGCCCGACGGCGGCGACACCCTCCCCTACGTGCCCAACTACCCCCACATCACCATGACCGTCGTCGACCGGACCGACCCCGGCCGCGTCGTCGACTACGACGAGGTGGGGCGGGTACGGCTCACCGTCCTCCACGAGGACCTGTTCCTGCCGAACATCCTCGAACGCGACCAGGCCGTCCGCTACCGGACCCCCGAGGCATGGCCGTGCGACGGCGTCGCCAACGTCCAGCCGCTCCGCGTCAGTTCGGAGATGCCCGAAGGCCTTTACTGAGCCCGCCCGACCCATGGAACAGTGAAAGAAAGGCGGGGGCGGCGGGATGCTGCGCACCGAGCTCATCAGGCCCCTTCACGAACTGCTGCCGGCCCACGCCGAACGGCTCGGCGGGAAGACCGCGTTCCGTGACGCGTGGCGGTCCGTCGGCTACGACGCACTCGACCTGCGCACCCGCCGCCTCGCCGGCCACCTCGCCCACCTGGGCCTGGGCCGCGGCGAGACCGCCGCGCTGCTGCTCGGCAACCGCGTCGAAGCCGTGGAGAGCTATCTCGCGATCGCCCGCGCCGCCGGCGTCGGCGCCCCGCTCAACCCGCACGCCACCGACGAGGAACTGGAACACCTGCTCTCCGACAGCGGTGCCGTGGTCCTCATCACCGACCCCCACCACCTGGACCAGGTCCAGCGCCTCGCCGGACGGCACCCGGGGCTCCGCGTCGTCGTCACCGGGGACGGCCCGCCGCCCCCCGGCACCGTGCTGTTCGACACCCTCGCCGACAGCGAACCGCCCCGGCCCGCCCGGGACGACGCCGCACTCGACGACACCGCCTGGATGCTCTACACCTCCGGCACCACCGGAAAACCCAAGGGCGTGCTCTCCACCCACCGGATGGCCCTGTGGGGCGTGGCCGCCTGCTACGCCCCCGTACTCGGCCTGGACGAGAGCGACCGGGTCCTGTGGCCGCTGCCGCTCTCGCACACCGTGGCGCACAACCTGTGCGTGCTCGGCGTCGTCGCCGTCGGCGCCACCGCCCACATCGTCGACGGACTGTCCGCCGACGACATCGCCGCCGCCCTGCGCGAGGACGCCACCACGTTCTTCTGCGCCGTCCCCACCGTCTACCAGCAGCTCCTGCGGGCCGCCGCGGACGGCGGGCTCGGCACCCCCGGCCCCCGGGTCGCCATGGTCGCCGGCGCCGCCTGCCCCGCCGGACTCCACCAGGACTTCGAGGACACCTTCGGCATCCGGCTGCTGGACAGCTACGGCTCCACCGAGACCGGCGGCCCCATCGCCTCCAACGCCCCCACCGGACCCCGCGTCCCCGGCTCCTGCGGACCGGCCGTCCCCGGACTCACCCTCCACCTGCTCGACACCACCACCGGCCGCCCCGTGCCCCCCGGCGCCGAGGGCGAGGTCTGGGTCGAGAGCCCCGCCGTCATGCTCGGCTACCACAACCACCCCGAGGCCACCGCCGCCGTCCTCCGCGACGGCCGCTACCGCACCGGCGACCTGGCCCGCGTCGACGACGCCGGCTTCCTCACCATCACCGGCCGCGTCAAGGAACTCATCATCCGCGGCGGCGAGAACATCCACCCCGGCGAGGTCGAGGCGGCCATCGCCCCGCTGCCCGGCGTCGCGGAGGTCGCCGTCGCCGGACGGCCCCACCCGCTGCTCGGCGAGATCCCGGCCGCCTACGTCGTGCCCGGCCCCGAGGGCTTCGACGCCGCCGGACTCATCGACGCCTGCCGCGCCCGGCTGTCGTACTACAAGGTCCCCCACGAGGTGTGGGAGGTGGACCGGCTCCCGCGCACCGCCCTGGGCAAGGTCATGCGCCCGGCCCTGGCGGGCGTCCCGGGACGGCTGGTGCTCTCGCGCCCGGACGACGGCCCCGCCCCGGAGGAGACCGGGGACGACGCCGGGGCCTGGGCGAGGCGCCTGGCGGACGCCCCGGCCGGGATCCGCGAGGACCTGCTCCTCGACCTGGTCAGACGCGAGGTCGGCGCCCTGCTCGGACAGCCCGCCGCCGTCCTCGCCGACGCCGCGTTCCGCGAGCTGGGCTTCGACTCGGTGATGGCCGTGCGCATGCGCGACCGGTTCGCCGCCGCCACCGGACTCCGGCTCCCCGCGACCCTCGTCTACGACTGCCCGACCCCGGCGGCCGTCGCCGCCCGCCTCGGCGCGGAACTGGCCGGCACCGCCCCCGTACCGGCGGTGCCCGACGGCACGGAACCGGACGGCGACCCCTCCGCGGACGACATCGCGATCGTCGGCATCGCCTGCCGCTTCCCCGGCGGCGTCACCTCCCCCGAGGAGCTGTGGCGGCTCGTGACCGAGGGGACGGACGCCGTCGGCCCCTACCCCGAGGACCGGGGCTGGGCACCGGCCGGCACCGGGGAGCGGCAGGCGGACGCCGGCTACGCCCGCACCGGGGGATTCCTCGACGGGGCCGACCTCTTCGACCCCGCCTTCTTCGGCATCAGCCCCCGCGAGGCCCTGGCCATGGACCCCCAGCAGCGGCTGCTGCTGGAATGCGCCTGGGAGGCCTGCGAACGCGCGGGCATCGCCCCGACCTCCCTCAAGGGCACCCGCACCGGCGTCTTCGCCGGCGCCATGGCCGGGGAGTACGGGGCGCGGCTGCTCGGCCGCCCGGCCCCCGAAGGCCTGGAGGGCTACCTCGGCAACGGCAGCGCGGGCAGTGTCGCCGCCGGCCGCATCGCGTACACCCTCGGGCTCGAAGGCCCCGCGATGACCGTGGACACCGCCTGCTCCTCCTCGCTCGTGGCCCTGCACCTGGCCACCCGGTCGCTCCGGGACGGCGAGTGCACGATGGCGCTGGCCGGCGGGGTGACGGTGATGTCCACGCCGTCCCCGTTCATCGAGTTCGGCCGCCAGCAGGCCCTGTCCGTCAGCGGCCGGTGCAGCCCCTTCTCCGCCGCCGCCGACGGGACGACCTTCGGCGAAGGCGTCGGACTGCTCCTGCTGGAACGGCTCTCGGACGCCCGCCGCCACGGCCACCGCGTCCGGGCCGTCATCAAGGGCTCCGCCGTCAACCAGGACGGCGCGTCCAACGGACTGACCGCCCCCTCCGGCCCCGCCCAGCAGCGCGTCATCCGCCAGGCCCTGGCCGACGCCGCCCTCACCCCGCAGGACGTCGACGCCGTCGAGGCCCACGGCACCGCCACCCGGCTCGGCGACCCCATCGAGGCCCAGGCCCTCATCGCCACGTACGGCCAGGACCGCCCCGAAGGCCACCCGCTGTGGCTGGGCACTGTCAAATCCAACATCGGGCACGCCCAGGCCGCCGCCGGAGTCGCCGGCGTCATCAAAATGGTGATGGCCATGGACCACGGGACGCTCCCCGCAACGCTGCACATCGACGAGCCGTCCCCGCTCGTGGACTGGTCCGCCGGCACGGTCGAACTCCTCACCGCCGCCCGGCCCTGGACCGCCCCCGGCGACCGCCCGCGCCGCGCCGGCGTCTCCGGATTCGGCGCCAGCGGCACCAACGCGCACCTGATCCTGGAACAGGCACCCGAGGATCCCGTGGAGGAGTCCGCCGGCGTCTCCGGATTCGGCGCCGGAGGCACCGACGCGCACCTGATCCTGGAACAGGCACCCGGGGATCCCGTGGAAGAGCCGCACGCCGCCCACGGCCCCGCCCCCTGGACGCTGTCGGCGCGCACCGGCCCCGCCCTGCGCGCCCAGGCCGCCGCCCTCGCGGCCTCGCCCGCCGCCGACGACGCCGCCCCGGCCGATGTGGGCCGGGCGCTGGCGGTCGGCCGTGCGCGCTTCGACCACCGCGCCGTCGTCCTCGGCGACCACACCGCCACCCTGCGCCGGCTGGCCGCGGGCGAGAGCGCCGACCAGCTCGTGGAGGGCGTCGCGGACCCGGCCGGCAGCACCCGGCCCGTGTTCGTCTTCCCCGGCCAGGGCGCGCAATGGGCCGGCATGGGCACGGAACTGGCCGACTCCTCACCGGAGTTCGCCGCCCGCCTCGCCGAATGCGAAAGCGCCCTGTCGGAGTTCGTCGACTGGTCGCTCACCGACGTCCTGCGCGAAACGCCCGGCGCACCGCCGCTGGACCGCGTCGACGTCGTCCAGCCCGCGTCCTTCGCCGTCATGGTCGCGCTCGCCCGGCTCTGGAGCACCTTCGGCGTGGAACCGGCCGCTGTCGTCGGCCACTCCCAGGGCGAGATCGCCGCCGCCTGCGTCGCCGGAGTCCTCTCGCTGCGCGACGCCGCCCGGATCGTCTGCCTCCGCAGCCGCGCCATCGCCGAACTCGCCGGCCCCGGCGCCATGGCCTCGGTGACCCTGCCCGCCGCCCGTGTCGAGGAACTCCTCACCGACGGCGTGTCCGTCGCCGCCGTCAACGGCCCCGCCCAGGTCGTCGTCTCCGGCACCCCGGACGCCGTCGACGCCCTCCTGACCCGGTGCGGTGAACAGGGCGTACGCGCCCGGCGCATCGCCGTCGACTACGCCTCCCACTCCCCGGCCATGGACGCCCTCGCCGACCGCCTCACCACCGACCTCGCCGGCCTCACCCCCCGCCGGGGCACCGTCCCCATGATGTCCACGGTCACCGGCGAACCGGCCGACCCGCAGACCATGGACGGCTCCTACTGGCTGCGCAACCTGCGCAGCCCCGTACGCTTCGCCGACGCCGTCCGGCGCCTCGCCGACCAGGGGCACACCGCGTTCGTCGAGGTCTCCTCGCACCCGGTCCTCACCGCCGCCGTCACCGACCTCGCCCCCGGGACGGCCGTGGTGACCGGCTCGCTGCGCCGCCGGGACGGCGGCCCCGGCCGCTTCCTGACCAGCCTCGCCGAAGCCTGGGTCCGGGGCGTGGACGCCGACTGGACCGCCGCGTTCCGGGAGCACCGCCCCCGCCCCGTCGACCTGCCCACCTACCCCTTCCAGCGCGAGCGCTACTGGCTGGACGCCGGACCGCTCACCGCCGACCCCGCCGCCTGGGGCCAGCACCCGGCGGACCACCCGCTGCTCGGCGCCGTCCTCCGCCTCGCCGACGGCGACGCCACCGTCCTCACCGGAGTCCTCTCGCCCCGTATCCGGCCCTGGCTGGCCGACCACGTCGTGGGCGGCGCCGTCCTCTTCCCCGGCACCGGCTTCGTCGAACTCGCCCTGCGCGCGGGCGCCGAGACCGGCACCGACGTCCTCGACGACCTCGTCATCGAGACCCCCCTCGTGCTGCCCGAGACCGGCACCGCCGAGGTCCGCGTCCAGGTCCGGGTCGCCGAACCCGACGCCACCGGCCGCCGCCCCGTCACCGTCCACGCCTGCGAGACCGCCCCCGGCACCCCCGACGACGACCCCGTCTGGACCCGGCACGCCACCGGCCACCTCACCACGTCCCCGGCCGGCGCCCCCGCCACCACCCCGGAGGCCTGGCCGCCCCCCGGCGCCGAACCCGTCGACCTGGACGGGGTGTACGACCACCTCGCGGACGGCGGCCTCGGCTACGGCCCCGCGTTCCAGGGACTGCGCGCCGCCTGGCGGCGGGGACCCGAGACCTTCGCCGAGATCACCCTGCCCGAGGAGGCGGGCCGCGACCGGGGATTCGGCATCCACCCGGCGCTCCTCGACGCCTGCCTCCACCCCGATGTCGTGGACGCGGCCGACGGACCGCTGCGCCTGCCGTTCGCCTGGAGCGGGGTTCGCCTGTACGGCAACGGCGCCACCACCGTACGGGTCACCCTGCGGCACGGCACCGGCGGCGAGGTCGCCCTCCACGCCACCGACCCCTCCGGCGCCCCCGTGGTCACGATCGGCGCGCTCGAAACCCGCCCGGCCGCCCCGCACACCGCCCACGCCGCCCTCGTCCGCGACGCCCTCCTGCGCGTGACCTGGAACCCCCTGCCCCTCCCGGCCCCCACCGAGCCCGCACACCGCTGGGCGGTCCTGAGCCCCGCCGCGCCCGAGGGCAACGGTGCGGACCCGGCCGCCCCGGCCGCCGCCGCGCCCAGCACACCCGAGGACATCGGTGCGGACCCGGCCGCCGTGGCCGGCACATCCGGGAACACCTCCGCGGACCCGGCGGCCCTCGCCGCCGCCGCGCCCAGCACACCCGAGGGCATCGGTGCGGACCCGGCCCCCGTAGTGCCCGGCACGCCCGGGAACACCCACGTGGACCCGGCGGCCCTCGCCGCCGCCGTGGCCGAGGGCGCACCCGTACCGGACTACGTACTCCTGCCGTGCCCGCCCGCCCCGCACACCGCCGGGGCCGACGCGGTGCACCACGCCACCGCGCAGGCGCTGCGCCTCGTCCGGGAGTGGCTGGCCGAGGACGCCCTCGCCCCCGCGCGCCTCGTCCTCACCACCCGGGGCGCGGCCGTCGGCACCGGCGCTGGCGAGGTCACCGACCCGGTGCACGCCGCCGTTTGGGGGCTGGTCCGCTCCGCCCAGTCCGAGCACCCCGGCCGCATCGTCCTGGCCGACCTCGACACCGACCCCGCAGACGACACGACCGCCGAACTGCGGCTCCTGGCCGCCGCCATGACCGCCGCCGGACCCGCCGAGGAGCAGTTCGCCCTGCGCGACGGCACCGTCCTCACCCCCCTCCTGACCCGGGCGGCGGCAGGCGCCCCCACCGCGCAGCCACCCGTACTCGACCCCGAGGGCACCGTCCTGATCACCGGCGGCACCGGCATGATCGGCCAGGTCATCACCCGCCACCTCGTCCACGCGCACGGCGTCCGGCACATCGTCCTGGCCGCCCGTGGGGGAGCGGCGGGCGGACTGCCGGACGAACTCGCCGCCCACGGCGCCGAAGTGACGGCCGTCGCCTGCGACGTCTCCGACCGCGCCGCCCTCGCCGCGCTCCTGGACCGCGTCGACCGGCCCCTCGCCGCCGTGATCCACGCCGCCGGCGTCCTCGACGACGGCGTGATCACCTCGCTCACCCCCGAGCAGCTGACCGCGGCACTGCGGCCCAAGGCCGACGCCCTGGTCCACCTCACCGAACTCCTGCGCGCCCGGGGCGACGAGGCGGTCCCCTTCATCGCCTTCTCCTCCCTCGCGGGCGTCCTCGGTGGAGCCGGACAGGCCAACTACGCCGCCGCCAACGCCTTCCTCGACGCCACCATGCGGCAGCGCCGCGCCCAGGGCCTGCCCGGCCTCTCGATTGCCTGGGGCCTGTGGGAACAGCCCGACGACGGACCGGGACTCGCCGCCGATCTGGCCGCCGCCGACCGCGCCCGGCTCGCCTCCGGCGCCGGACGCCCGCTCACCCCCGAACAGGGCGCCGCCCTGTTCGACGCCGCACTCGCCCTGTCCGGCAGCCACGACGACGGCCTGCTGATCGCCGCCCGCTTCGACACCACCCGGCTGCGCTCCACCCGTACGCCCCTGCTGCGCGGACTGGTACGCGGCCCGGCCCGCCGCACCACCGCCTCCGCCACCGACGGGGCGACTCTGCGCAGCCGCCTCGCCGGCCGCACCCCGGACGAACGCCACCGCGCCCTCGTCGACCTGGTCCGCCAGGAGGTCGCCGCCGTCCTCGGCTTCCCCGGGCCCGAATCCGTCACCCCCACCCAGACCCTGACCGAAGCCGGATTCGACTCCCTGACCGCCGTGGAACTGCGCAACCGGCTCGCCGGGGCCACCGCCCTGCGCCTGCCCACCGCCCTCGTCTTCGAGCACCCCACCGCCGACGCGCTCGCCGGCCACCTCGCCGAACGCCTCGACGACACCGCCGACGGCACCGCCCCGGACGCGACCGTCCCCGAGGACCCAGACGCCCGCCCCGACCCCGTCGCCGACCTCTTCCGCCGGGCCTGCGCGGACGGCCGTACCGACGAGGGCTTCGCCCTGCTGCGCAGCGCGGCCCGCCTCCGCCCCCGCGGCACCGCCCCCGTCGAACCCGTCGCGCTCGCCACCAGCGGCACCGCACCCGCACTGATCTGCGTCAGCTCGCACGTGGCCCTCGGCGGCCCCCACGAGTACACCCGCTTCGCCGCGCCCCTGCGCGGGCACCACCCCGTATGGGCACTGCCCAACCCCGGATTCGAACCGGACGCCCCGCTCCCGCCCACCAGGCGCGAACTCGCCGAGGCCCAGGCCGAACAGGCCCTGCGCTGCGCCGGCGGAGCCCCGTTCGTCCTCGTCGGCTCCTCCTCCGGCGGCGTCATCGCCCACACCGCCGCCGGACTCCTCGAAGCCGCCGGCACACCCCCGGCCGCCGTCGTCCTCCTCGACACCTACCCCCCGGCCGCCCTGGAGTCCTCACCCACCGCTCCCGCGTTCCGCGAGGCACTCGTCGAAGGACTCCACGCCCGCCAGAGCCCCTTCGCCCGGCTGGACTTCATCCGGCTCACCGCCATGAGCTGGTACGGCGACCTCTTCGCCCAGGCGGACCCCGAACCGCTGGAGACCCCCGTCCTCCTCGTACGGGCCACCGAACCCCTCGCGCCCGCACTCGCCGACGGCGACTGGCGCACCGAGTGGAAGACCGCGCACACCACCCTCGACGTCCCCGGCGACCACTTCACCCTGATGGAGAAGCACGCCGCGACCACCGCCCACGCCGTGCGGGAATGGCTGGGCGCGGTGGCCGACTGACCGCCACCGCGCCCGTTCCGTGCCCTGATCCCGGCCCTAGCGCCGCAGCGGCACCCCGTGCTCGAACACCGCCGCGACCGCCTTCGGCACCGCCTCCGGGGTGTCCACGAAGACCACCGGGAACGGGTAGTGCAGCGCGCTCAGAATCGGCGACGGCCCCACGACCAGCCCCAGCCGCGCCCCATGGTGCTCCATCTCCCGCACCAGGTGCACCACGCTGATCGGCGCGACGACATTGTCCGTGAACATGTCCCGCACCTCACCGGCCCCGGTCAGCGTGCGCTGCTCCAGAGCCGAGCACAGCGGCAGGACGGGATCGGTGAACGGCATCGTCGCGATGTAGTCCCGGGTCACCGCCTGGGCCGAGGCCCGCAACGGACAGTGCTCCGCCACGTCCGCACCCTCGGTGACCGTGATCATCCCGCCCGAGTCCGCGCTCAGCTTCTCCAGCGCGTCCCGGTAGCCGCTCAGCATCACGATCCGCAGTCTGCGCTCCGCGTCCCATCCGAAGTCGCAGGCCACGAAGACGCCCTCGTGCGCCGCGCACACCTCCTCCGGATCGTCGTCCGCGCCGAGATACGCCGAGGCGATGCCTTCCGCCCGCACCGTCTCCCCGGCCGCGGGCTCCTCCTGCGGCGGACGCAGCTCGCCGCGGATCAGCAGCCCCATCAGCTCCTGCCGCTCGCACGCCCCGGCCACGCACGAACTCACCATGCCGCCCAGGCTCATCCCGCCCGCCATGTGCGGGCGCAGCCCCTTCTCGGCGAGCACGTCCTGGATGCCCAGCTGCGCGGCCGCCAGCCCGATCGACACCGCCCGCCGCCGGACCTCGTCGTCGTAGTCCCCGTTCTGCCGCACCAGGGCCTCGACGTCGAGCCCGGTCCACGCCGAGGCCTGCGCGAACGACTCGCGCACCGCCGCGTACTGGTCGTAGAAATCAATCACCCCGCCCGGCTCGTACCGGAACAGATTCGTACCAAAGATGGACGCCAGAGCCATGTGTTGTCACCTCCATGACGCGGGCCACGCTAAGGGAGGAAGGGCCAGGGAGTTTCCCAGAGTTGACGCGGGTACGGTGATCACCATGCCTCTGGGATACTTAGCGACGACTGTGCTCATCGCCTGGTGCGCGTTCTTCGCCGTCGTCGCACCGCGCCGGCCCCGCCGACTCGCGGGAATGAGCTTCTTGTTCGGCATGATCATCAACGAGGTGCCCCACTTCGGCATCTACTTCCTGGCGGCGTCCACGGCCCTGGCCGCCGGCCAGGGGGACCTGGGATCCACCGGTGCCCGCGTGACCGTCGCCGTCGCCGCCCTCACCTCGCTCGCCCTCGCGTACTCCTTCTGGCTGGGAACCCGGGCGGACCGCCCCGTCGCCCGCGCCCTCGACGAGGGCCTGGGCGCCGACTGGCGCGACCACGTCACCACCCCCCTGCGCCGCCACCGCCCCTGGGCCCGCATCCTGCTGACGCCGGCGTACATGGCGCGGCGCGACGTGCGCGTCGTCCGCAACCTCAGCTACGGCGACGCCGGCCGCCGCAACCTCCTGGACCTCTACCACCGCCGGGACACCCCGCAGAACGCCCCGGTCCTGGTCTACTTCCACGGCGGCCAGTACTCCCGCGGAGCCAAGAGCCGCGAGGCACGCCCCCTGCTCCAGCGCCTCGCCTCCCAGGGCTGGGTCTGCGTCAGCGCCAACTACCGCCTGCGCCCCGAGACGACGTTCCCCGGCCACCAGATCGACGCCAAGAAGGTCATCGCCTGGATGCGCGAGCAGGGCGCGCAGTACGGCGCCGACCCGGCCCGGCTCTTCGTCGCGGGCAGCTCCGCCGGAGCCAACATGGCCGGCCTCTGCGCCCTCACCCCGAACGACCCGAGGTTCCAGCCCGGCTTCGAATCGTCCGACACCACCGTCACCGGGGCCATCTGCTTCTACGGCTTCTACGGCCACTACTTCGGCACCCCGCCCGACGAGCCCGCCCCGCCCATGCAGCCCCAGGGCTACATCAACCCCGACGCACCCCCCTTCTTCATCGCCCACGGCACCAACGACGCCCTGGGCACCGTGGAAGGCGCCCGGCACTTCGCCGCCGAGCTGCGCCGCACCTCCCGCAACCCCGTCGTCTACGCCGAACTCCCCGGCGCCCAGCACAACTTCGACCTCTTCCGCTCCCCCCGTTGCGAAGCCGTCGTCGACGGCGTGGACGCCTTCACCGCCCGCACCCTGGCCCCCTGACCGACGGCCCGCGCCGCAGGCGAGGTCTCCCCCGGGCCCGGCTCAGGGGGAGACCCACCCGTCCAGATAGGCGATCAGCCGGTATTCGCTGCGCTCCAGCCGCTCCCGCCGCTCGGGCGCCAGCGACGCCAGCGCGTCCACCAGGACCCGTTCCCCCGGCACACTCACCATCGATCCGGAGTAGACCCGGCACCCGGAGCACCACACGAACCCCACGCACCGCTCGAACCGGGCCGACCCCGGCGGATACAGCCGGTACTGATACGAGCGGACCCCCGCCCCGCACTCCGCACAGACCCACCCGCCGCCCGGAACCGCCTCCCAGCGTCCGGTCTTGAGCCAGCGTTCCCGCCCGCCGGGCGCTCTTCAATACGTCATGCCGCTCATCGTCCCCACGACGCGGCCACCACGCAAACGCCCCCCACGACCGGGCCGCATCCTGCCGACTGCCGTCGGGGGCACCTTGTCCGCGTGAGCCGTGCCCTGCCCTCGTCAACCACCGCAATGTGATCGCGATCCACGGCATCGGCGAGGAACCCGTACGCGGCGGCGACCCCACCCCGTACCTGGTCATGGAGTTCGTCCACGGTCACCCGCTGAGCGACGTCCGGACATCAAACCGGCCAACGTCAGGGTGGCCCGGGACGGCACGGTGAAGGTCCTGGACTTCGGCATCGCCCGGAGCGTCACCGCCGACACCGCCCCGGTCACCCGCACCGGAACCATCGTGGGCACCGCCCCCGGACCGGGGACGGCGGTGGGTAGCCGCGTGCACCAGTCGTGTGAGAAACGGGCTCCGGGTGCCCCCTGGCGGGTGACATTGCCGATCCGTCCCGGCCGGCCGGGACGGGTCTCTGCCACTGTCACGAGCGGGCAGAGACGCGGACACCCGGCACCAAACGCGCCGGTCCGGGATCGGTGCGCACCGCGAGGCGCCGCAACTCTGCCCGCTCCAGCACCCCTTGGGAAGGAATCCCGTGCGAAAGTCCGTCATCGTCGCCGTGTGCGCGGCCCTGGGAACCGGCGTCTCCGCCATGACCCCCGCCGCCGGGACCCCAGCGGCATCCGCTCCGGCCGTCCGTACCGTGTTCATCGGCGACTCCTACACCGCCAACTTCGGCATCGCTCCCACGACAGCCCCCTCCGGATGCTTCCGGGCCGTCGACAACTACCCCGCCGTGGCCACCGGACTGCTCGCCGCCGAAGGCGTTCCGCTCGATGTCCAGGCGGACGTGTCCTGCGGAGCCGCGGAGATCCACCACGTCTGGACGCCCCAGGAGCTTCTCGGTGACGCGGTCGCCGAACCGCAGAAGGAGGCCCTGCGGCCGGACACCCAGCTGGTGGTGGGCAGTCTGGGCGGCAACACGGTGGGCTTCGCCCCCATGATGAAGCAGTGTTCGCGTCAGCTGCGGGGCCTGGCGGGGGCGCTGCTGCCCGTGCAGCCGGTGGACCGGAACTCGCCCGCCTCCGAGTGCGCCGACTTCTTCGAGAACGGTGACGGGGCGGCCTGGCTCCGGGACCGGTTCACGACGGTCCGTACGGACCTGCGCCGGATGTTCGCCGAGATCCGCGCACAGTCCCCGGACGCGACGACCGTGCTGGTGGGCTACCCCAGGATCATCCCCGAGGACACCACCAAGTGCCTCGCCGCCATCCCGGGCGGTTTCAGGAAGCCGCTGGCCGACATCAACCAGGAGGCCCTGAAGTTCCTGGACAAGGAGGTCCAGAAACCCCTCAACGACCTGATGGACAGCGAAGCGCGGGCCGCCGGGGCCGCCTTCGTCGACATCTACGACCACTCCGGCACCCATACCGCGTGCGACGGGGAGCAGCGGGGCATCGGAGCGATGCTGGAGCTGTCCGAGGCGAAGCTCGGACTGGCTCGCCTGCCCTGGTTCGTGCACCCGAACCGCACCGGCCGCGACCTCCAGGCCGACCTCGTCGCCCGGGCGGTCGAGGAACTGGTGACGACGTGACTCACAGTCACCGGTAGTGGATCTGTGCATCCGGAGCCCCGCGCGCGGGGTCGGCGGGCCAGTGACACACATACGGACGTACGTCACTGCGTTGACCTGCATGCCCCTCCTGTGGGTGGTTTGTTTCGGTGTGGCTGGCTGCGTCGTGCACCGGGTCGCTAGCTTGCAAACGGATTCGGAGGTTCCGTCTCCGTTGTGACAGGAGGTGATTGCCGTGCAGGAAGAGTCGAAGAGCCTGGAGACCGCGGAGGTCTACGAGCCGCCGATGCTGGCCGAGGTCGGCCAGTACGCCGAGCTGACCCAGGGCGAGTTCGGGGACTGGCCTGACTTCCCGGTCGGCCTCTGGCTCTGACGGACCCGACGGTGCCGGCCCCGTCCGCGAGGACGCGGGGCCGGCACCGTCGTGCCGAGCCGCCGCACTGTCCACTCGTTCCCACCCTGGAGAGGCCGATGGGCGCCACACCGGCCCGCTGGTTCGTTGTCCTTCCCGACCGGGATCTCCCACCCGGTCTCCTCGCCCGTCTGCGGAACCTCGCCGGACCGGCCGTGCCCCGGACCGTGTCGCACGCCTCCGGCCGACCCTGGCTGGTCGGCTGCGGCTTGGACGAGGACCTGAACGACTGCGCCGTCGGCGACGTACGTCTGGCCGTCGTCGGCACCTGCTCCCTCGCACCCGCCGAACTGGCCGCGCGAGCACACAGGATCACCGACACCCCCCACATCGAACCGGTGCTGTCGGACCTCCGCGGCAGCTTCCACGTCCTCGCGTCCGTCGCGGGCCACACGTACGTACGGGGCAGCTTCTCCGGACAGCGCAGGATGTACCGGGCCCAGGCCGACGGTGCCACGATCTGCGCCGACCGGTCCCGTGTGCTCGCCCGGCTCACCGACGCCGAGCCGGACACCGCGCAGCTGGCGCTGCGGCTCACCGGCGACACCGTTCCCCACCCCCTGGGCTGGGGAGCGCTGTGGCGCGGCGTGCACGCCGTACAGCCCGGCACCGCCCTGGAGCTGCTGCCGGGCGGCGAGGCCCGCACCCGGCGCTGGTGGACGCCGCCGACGGGCGAACTTCCCCTGGACGAGGCCGCGGCCGGACTCCGGGACGCACTCGAACAGGCCGTCGCCGTACGCGTCCGGCCGGACGAGGTGGTGGGCGCGGACCTGTCCGGGGGCATGGACTCGACCTCCCTGTGCTTCCTGGCCGCACAGGCGGGCGCCCGGCTGGTCACCATCACCCTGGACGCGGGCGCCTCGACCAACGAGGACCGCCTCTACGCCACCCGGGCCGCCGGGCACCTTCCCCTGAGCGAGCATCTGATCTTCGAACCGGCCGATGTGCCCGCCCAGTTCAGCGGCCTGGACGAGCCCGTGGACCTGGGCGACGAACCCTCCGCGCTCGTGCGTACCCGCGTGGAACAGCACTACCTGGCCGAGCGGATGCGGACGCGCGGCGCCCGGCTGCGCCTGTCCGGATTCGGCGGGGACCAGGTCATCCAGTCCCAGCCCTCCTACGTGCACGGGCTCCTGCGGCGGTCACCCGCCGCCGGTCTGCGTCACGCCGCCGGGTGGCGCGCACGCCACCGCCGCCCCCTCGGAGCGACCGTCCGGGCGCTGCTCGACCGCAGCCCGTACGCCGCCTGGCTCACCGAATCCGCGGACCTGCTGCGTACGCCCGCGGCGGGGGACGACCTGCGCTGGGGACTGCGCCCCCGCCTTCCCGCCTGGGCGAGCGAGCAGACCGTGGAGCTGTGCCGTGAGCGCCTGCTCGCGGCGGCCCGGGACGCCGCCGAGCCGCTGCACCGGGAACGCGGGCGGCACTCCTGGATCGCCTCCGCCCAACGTGGCGGCCGCCTCGCCGGCCCCCTGGCCCACGCCGGGCAGCTCGCCGGACTGCCCTACCACAGCCCCTTCTGCGACGACGCCGTGATCGCCGCCGCGCTCGCCGCCCGCCCGCACGAAGCCGCCGGCCCCTGGTCCTACAAGCCGCTGCTCGCCACCGCCATGCACGGCCTCGTCCCCGACACGATCCTGCGCCGCACCACCAAGGACCACTTCGGCCACGAATGGCACAACGGCCTGCGCCGCAACCGCCACACGCTCGCGGCCTGGGCCGAGGACTCCCGCCTGGTCGCCGCGGGACTGGCCGACGAGGACGCGCTGCGCCGCGCCCTGCACGCGCCCCAACTGCTGATCGGCGGGATCGCGGAGTTCGAGACCACGCTCGGCGTGGAGGCGTGGCTGCGCAGCCTGGAGCACCAGGACACCCCGGACACCCCCGACACCACGAGGGAGAAGAACAGTGCACCGACTGCGCACTGATGTCACCGCCTGCGCCACGGGTGACAGCATGGTCCTGCTCGACGAACGCGCCGGGCGCTACTGGCAACTGAACGGCACCGGCGCCCTCGTGGTGCAGGCGCTGCTGGACGGCGCCACGCCCGAACAGGCCGCCGAACGGCTCGTCGCCACCCGCCCGGTCACGCCCGAACGCGCCACCGCCGACGTCACGGCGCTGGTCGCCCATCTGGTGAAGGCGAAACTGGTGACCGCCTCATGAGCCAGATCCTGGACACCGACGGCACCCGGCCCGGATTCGGCACCCGGCTCACCACCCGCACCGCCGTCGCCGCCGCCCGCCTCCTCGCCCACCTCCCGCCCCGCCGGCTCCGTACCGTACTGACCCTCGCCCGGCGAGGAGCCAGGCCCGCCCGCTACGACGAGGCGCTGCGCGCACGGCGGGACGTTACCGCCGTCAGCACCCTCTGCGCGGGCCGCTACTGCCTTCCCCGCTCCCTGGCCACCGCCCTGCTGTGCCGGATGCGCGGCCACTGGCCCACCTGGTGCAGCGGCGTACGCACCTCCCCGTTCGGCGCCCACGCCTGGGTCGAGGCCGAGGGCCGGCCCGTCGGCGAACCCCAGGACATCGCCACCTACCGCCCGATGGTCACCGTGCCGGACACCCGCGGTCCCGCTCCCGCCCGGAACCGGTAGCACGCGCCGGCCGCTGCCGTTTGTCACCGCTCCGCAGTGGCCGCGGGATTCCGGAGGGGCGGGCCGGTGGTCGCGTACGCGGCCATGAACATGTCGAGGAGGCCGTCGACCGCGTTCTCGTCGATGGGGCGGGTCGACAGGAGGCTGCGGTAGTACAGCGCGCCGCACAGCACTTCGGCGGCGGGCTCCAGATCTACGTCTCCGATCAGCTCGCCGGTGTGCTGGGCGCGGACGATCCGGTCGAGGGTGCTCCGCTCGACGGTGGTGAGGAAGCGTTCGTGCAGGGTCGCCCGCAGGGCGGGATCGGACTGCGCCTCGGCGATGAGCGCACGGTAGACGGGGCCGATCGGCGGGCTCGACAGGGCCTGCCCCGAGCGGAGGAACTGTTCGCGCAGGTCCGCGCGGACATCGCCCGTGTCCCGGTAGTCCAGGTCGCTGGTCCACACCCGGCTGAGCGCGTCGAGCAGCAGGGCCGGCATGGACGGCCAGCGCCGGTAGACCGTGTGCTTCCCGACCTCGGCCCGGCGGGCGATCGTCTCGATGTTCAGGCCCGCGTAGCCGACTTCCGCGGCGAGATCGAGTGTCACCTGCAACAGCTCTTCGGTGCGTGCGGCGCCTCGGCGTCTCGGCGTGGACGGGGTAGCGGCCATGCCCTCACCTTAACGGCACGAGGCGTGCCGTTGACAATGCCGGGGCCACCTGCGAGATTCCCTTATCGGCACGCAACGTGCCGATAGAGACGGGTGGCGGTACGCCGCCGCCCCTGCGTCCAGGATCTGGCACCAAGATCCTCAAGAAGGAGATGCGCCATGAGCAGTACCGTCGGCAGCGGGCACGAGGAGTTCACGGCCGAGGAGCGGGCCGCGATGAAGAGCCGCGCCCAGGAGCTCAGGACGGCGGGGCGCCGTGGTTCGCGCGCCGACAAGGCCGCGGAGGCCGTGCGGGACGTGCTCGCCAGGATCGCCGAGATGCAGGAGCCGGACCGGATCATGGCCGAGCGCGTCCACGCCGTCATCACGGCCCACGCTCCCGCCCTCGCGCCCAAGCTCTGGTACGGGATGCCCGCCTATGCACGGGACGGCAAGGTCGTCTGCTTCTTCCAGAGCGCGGAGAAGTTCAAGGCCCGCTACGCGACACTCGGGTTCAGCGACCAGGCGGCACTGGACGAAGGCACCATGTGGGCGACCGGCTTCGCTCTCACCGAGGTGACGCACGAGGTCGAAGCGCGGATCGCCACGCTCGTGAAGCAGGCGGTGAACTGAAGCCGGGAGCTGATCCCGCACGTCCCGCACCCGGCACGGCCCGGCAGGCAGGCCGGTCGGCACGGCAAGGCCCCGCCCGGCCCGGGTCCGTACACCGAACGGTGCAGCCGGGCCGGACGACGACACCGGTCGGTGTACGACAGGGTGTCGGCATCGGGACGACGCGGCCGCCCCCGCCCCCTCCGTAGGTTCTGGATCACCGGAACGACACCCAGGAGGACGGCATGACGGCGACGCACACGACTCCGGCCGCGGGGGCACGCGCCCCGCTCACCCTGATCGGCGTCGGGGCCCTGGCCATGGCCGTGGTGGAGACGCTCAACCCGGAATACGACCTGGTGAGCGAGACGCTCAGCCGGTACGTGCACGGCACGGCCGGCTGGCTCGTCCCGGCGGCCCTGCTGGCCGTCGCAGCCGCCTCCGCCGTCCTCGTGGCACGGCTGGGAGGCCGAACCCGGCGTGCGGGCCGGGCCGTGCTCGCGGTGTGGACGGCGGGCATCCTGGTCGCGGCCGTCTTCCCCGCGGACCCTCCCGGCAGCTGGAGCCGGCCCTCCCTCTCCGAACTCGTCCACGGAAACGCCGCCTTCCTCGCCTTCGCGGCCCTGCCGGCCGCCGCCGTGCTGCTCCGCCGGACACTCATGGCCCGGCGCCCCGCCCTGCGCACGGCCCTGAACACCCTGACCGTGGCGTCGGCCACCTCCACGCTGGCACTCGCGGTCTTCCTCGTCGACGTGATGGACGGCGGTCCGTCGCTCGGCCTGGGCGGCGCCCCCACGCTCGTGGGTCTCGCCGAACGCCTCGTGCTCGCCGTGGACTTCGGATGGGTGGCACTCGCACTGACGGTGACGGGTGCCCGCCCCGAGCGGGAGCGGGACCGTCGTGCATGATCGGCGCATGGACCGACCCACCGTCCGTATCCCCGGCATACCGCGCATGGCCCGGCTCGTCGACGGGCTTCGCGCCGCCGGGACCGCTGTCGGCACGCGCACGGCCCGGCTCGGCAACGGGTTCCCCGCCGCCGGCCGCACTCCCGCCACCCCCCGCACGGCCCGGCTCGTCGACGGGCTCCTCGCCGCCGGGACCACCGTCGCCGTCCTGGCCGGCACCGTTCGGCTCGGCGGCCGACTGGACGCCGCGGGAACCCTGCCGCTCGCCCTCTGGCTGGGCGCTCTGCTCCTGGCACGCCGCCGCCGTCCGCTCGTCGTGCTGCTGCTCGGCGTGCAGGCCGTCATCGTGTTCCGCACCAGCGGACTCACCGATGCCGGCTGGGTGTGGCCGGCCTCCGCCGCGTACGCCACCCTGGCCGCCGACGACCGGCCCGGCCGGCCCGGCCTGCCCTGGGCGGTCGGCGTAGGCCTGGCGGAACTGGCCTTCGCCGCGGCCTGGGAGACGAGCGCCGGCGGCGCCACCGCGCGCGAGGCCCTCGGCTCCCTGGGCCCCGAGGCCCTCTGGCTCGCGGTGCTCCTCGCCGCCGCCACCGCCCACCGCAACCGCCTCCGCTGGCGCGCCGAACTCGACGAGCGCCTGCTGCGGGCGGCACGGGAACGGGACCTGGAGGCCGGTCGGCGGATCGCGGAGGCCCGCCTGGACATCGCCCGGGAACTCCACGACGTCGTCGGACACACCCTCACCGTCGTCGGGCTCCAGCTCAGGGTCGCGGCCGAGGCCCTGGACGACTCCCCGGACGAGGCACGCGACGCCCTCTCCACCGCGCAACAGGTCCGCACCGAGGCCCTTCGGGACCTCCGCGCCCTCGTCCATGTGCTGCGCGCGCCGGGAGAGGACCGCCCGGCGGAACCCACGGCCGGCATCGCCGAGATCGCCGCGCTCGTCGACCGCATGCGCTCCACGGACCTGGACGTCCGCCTGGACACGGCGGGCGACCTCACCACCGTCCCCGCACCGGTCTCCCTCGCCGTCCACCGCATCGTCCAGGAAGCCCTCACCAATACCGCCCGCCACGCGGAGGCCTCACGCGCCGAGGTCGCCATCCGGTGCGGCGACGGCCGGGTGGAGATACACGTCACCGACGACGGCCGCGCCTCCGCGCATCCAGCCGCACCGGCCGGGCACGGGATACGAGGAATGGACGAACGGGTCCGCGCGCTCGGCGGGGACTTCTCCGCCGGACCGCGCACAAAGGGCGACGGGTGGCTCGTGCGCGCCGCCATCCCTGTGCCAGGCTTCCGCCCATGACGATCAAGGTGCTCCTCGCCGACGACCAGGCCCTGGTACGCGCGGGGTTCGGCAGCCTCCTCGCCCGCGCCGAGGACATCAGGGTCGTCGGCGAGGCGGGCACCGGTGACGAGGCGGTCCGCGCGGCCCGCGCCCTCCGCCCCGACGTCGTCCTCATGGACATCCGCATGCCCGGAACGGACGGCCTCACGGCCACCCGGACGATCGTCGGCGAACCCGAACTGGCGGACTGCCGCGTCATCGTCCTCACCACCTTCGAGACCGACGAGTACGTCTTCGCGGCCCTGCGCGCGGGCGCGAGCGGCTTCCTCACCAAAGAGACCGAACCGGACGACCTGCGCCAGGCCGTCCGCGCGGTGGCGGCCGGCGACGCCCTCCTCTCACCGGGCGCGACCCGACGCGTGATCGAACAGTTCGCGCACCGCCCCGCCACCCCCACCGACACCGCCGGACGACTCGCCGTTCTCACCGCGCGGGAACGCGAGGTCACCCGCCTCATCGCCACCGGCCTGTCCAACGACCAGATCGCCGCACAGCTCGTCATCAGCCCGCTCACCGCCAAGACCCACGTCACCCGCGCCATCGCCAAACTCGGCGTCCGCGACCGCGCCCAACTGGTCATCCTCGCCTACGAGACGGGCCTCGTCCTGGCCGGCGGCCCGCACCTGCCGGAGCAGAAAGCACCGGCCACCAGCCCGGGACCGAGGCCCCTCCCGGCGTAAGGACACCAGCCGTCCCTTCGCCCCGGAGCCGTGGTGCGCGGGGCCGGCACGGCCGGGTCCGGTCAGGCGGGGTGCGCGGAGTCTCCGCTCCCCGAGCGTTCGCCATGCCGCATCCGACCGCCCGTCCGGCCGGCAGGCCAGTGTGGATTCGGCATGCCGTCATCGCTCATGTGCGCCCGCCGCCAGATGCTGTGCCAGCGGAACGGGGTATCCGGTACGACCGGGTGCCGTCGGCCGCACGGGCACGGCGTCAGCACCCGGGCGCAGCCACGGCACCACTCGACCCAGCCGTGCCCGGTCGAACTCAGCACGTGCGGCCCCTCGTCCCCGCACGCCGGGCAGCCGGCCGGATCGGCGCCGTCGAGCAGCGAGTTCTGCCGCCGGACGTATTCCGGCAGGCGCAGCGACGGGTGGCGGAACGGGTCGTCGAACCACGCACGTTCCGGACCGTCCCACCAGCTCCGCAGCCACCACGGCCGGGGGTTCGGCACGGCTCGCTGCCCGACGCGCTTCTCCGCTCGACGCTGCGCGTCATACGCCTCCGCCCGCACCAGCCACAGCACCCGCGCCTCGTGCAACTCCTCCACCGCCCGCTCCAGCGCGCCCGGGTCCGCCTCCAGCCGTCGGGGGATCGCGGCGCTGAGCGTGAGGTGGTGGTAGGTCGCCCGCAAACCGTAGGGAGCGAAAACGGTGAGGCACGTGCGCAGCGCGCTGTGCCGCCGATGGAGCGGCAACCGGGCGTCGTGCACGCGCCCCCGATGGGTCAGAAAACTGGTCACTCCGCGCGCTCCCGGTCCAGTGCGCCGGCCGAGACGTCGGCGGTGGAGCTGACGGTGCTTCGCGCCACGCAGTCGTGTCCGTCGTCGGGCAGGCCCATGACGTTCAGAACGGGTTCCCCGCCCTCGTGGATCTCGAAGGTGAAGTTCGCTCCCGACCGGATCGCCGTGAGCGAGCACTGGTCGCCGAAGGTCAGCGCGGCATAGGGCTCCCAGGAACAGCCCGCCCCGTCCAAGGCGGAAACGACGTCCGCGTACATCAGCCCCGCCGGAACGACGCCCGTCCCACCGGCAACCGACGCAGGGAGTTCCACCACGTCACGCCAGGTCTGCACACAGATGAGAGAGACCCTGCGGCAGGGCCCCGGCGAACACCGGGCCCAGCCGGCCCGTCTTCGCCATGCCGGTCAGTACATCGAGAATCTCCACGGACCGGAGCCTGGCAGGTCCCACGGCGACAGGGGAGCCGGGGGGGGGGGGCGCCGC